>JBEEKM010000001.1:0-151146 GCA_041168645.1 Bacteroidota bacterium
TTGACATCAGGCCCTGCGCTTGAAAATTCTCGACGTTTTCCTTCTGTTTGCCCTTTAGGTCTTGAACATTGGCAAACAAATTTTCCATCGAACCATATTTGGCTACAAGTACCTTAGCTGTTTTTTCACCTATTCCAGGGATACCAGGAATATTGTCTGAAGCATCTCCCCACAAACCTAAAATATCAATGACTTGAATCGGGTCTTCTACTTCAAACTTTTCTTTGACTTCTTTGATGCCCAAAATTTCAGGTGGGTTGCCACCTCTTCCGGGCTTGTAAATAAATGTTTGGGGGCTGACCAACTGCGCGTAATCTTTGTCTGGGGTCATCATGTAAGTAATGAAGCCATGTTTTTCAGCCATCAAGGCGACTGTACCAATCACGTCGTCTGCTTCATACCCTGCTACCTCCAAAATCGGAATATTAAATGCCTTTACGATTTGCTTGATCGGATGAATCATGGAGCGAATATCTTCGGGCATTTCTTCGCGGTGCGCCTTGTAGGCAGTAAACTCTTCTTGTCTTTGGGTAGAACCACCCGGCGGATCAAAAACAACGGCAATATGGGTGGGTTGCTCGGTTTTTAAAACATCGATGAGCACATTTGTAAAACCAAAAGCCGCAGATGTATTTTCACCTTTCGAATTCACTCTTGGGTTTTTTGCAAAAGCAAAATAAGCCCTGTAAATCAAGGCGTAGGCATCAAGCAAAAACAGTTTTTTGGGTGCGGCGGGTGTAAGCATTAGAAAATAGGGAGATTGGGAATAAACTGTTGGGGTTGAATATTGGCTTCTTTAGAAATCGGCACTGTTTTATAGATAAAAAAGACACCCACCTTTGGATAACCGCTTATTTTGGTCAGAACCTCTGGTTTTTTTGCAGACTTGTAAAGCGTGGTCATGAAGCCTGGCTCTGGTATCAAGCGAAGTGGCACTTGCAATTCAGTTTCCTTGTGGGCTTTAAGCTTAACCGCCTGATCCAGGTAAAGTGTTCCGATTTTTTGTTGATCTACAAAAATCTCAAAAGAACCTGGCTTCATTTTAACAGGAACAAATAATTTGTTTTGGACATGAAACCCTGCCTTAAATTCAACTATTTGACCAGTAAATTGCTTAATTTGCGAACCGTCGTAACTCACTAGTTCAATTGGTTCTTCAAGACTTGCGCAAGAAAATAAGACAAAACCTAACGCAATAAATAGGCACTTTTTAAACATCTTTATTGCTGACTAAAATTTTTGAAAAAATACGGAATGGTTTCAATGCCTTTGTAGAAATTGAATAAACCATAATGTTCGTTCGGGCTATGAATGGCATCGCTGTCAAGGCCAAAGCCCATCAATATTGTTTTTAAACCTAATTCTTTTTCGAACATGGCAATGATTGGAATGCTGCCACCACTGCGTACAGGAATTGGTCTTTTTCCAAAGGTTTTTTCATAGGCTCGTGCTGCAGCATCATAAGCAAATGAATCGGTTGGCGTCACAACTGGTTCTCCTCCATGATGAGGTAATACTTTTACGCGTACGCTATTTGGGGCAATTTTTTCGAAATGGTCTTGGAACAGTCTTGTGATCTCTTCGGGATCTTGATCCGGAACTAGGCGCATTGAAATTTTTGCAAATGCCTTGGAAGCAATAACAGTCTTGGCTCCCTCACCGGTGTAACCTCCCCAAATGCCATTGACATCAAGAGTTGGTCGGATAGACCCCCGTTCCATGGTGCTGTATCCGGCTTCACCGTGTGTTGCTTTTAGGTCAAGGGCTTTGCAATAGGCCTCTTCTGAATAAGGGGCCTTGGCCATTTCAGCACGGTCTTCTGGGCTGAGTTCTTGCACCCTGTCGTAAAAACCAGGTATCGTAATGTGGTTGTTTTCATCGTGGAGACTCGCAATCATTTGCGTCAAGATATTGATCGGATTTGCTACACAACCCCCATATAATCCGGAATGCAAATCTCGGTTCGGGCCAGTGACTTCAACTTCAACATAGCTGAGGCCGCGCAAACCTGTGGTTATAGAAGGCACATCGTTTGCCAACATGCCTGTATCTGATACCAAAATGATGTCGGCTTTTAATTTTGCCTTATTTTCTTTGACAAAAATGGCTAAGTTAGGGCTGCCTATTTCTTCCTCACCTTCAATCATGAGTTTCACATTACAAGGCAATTCTTGGCTTTTTAACATGGCCTCAAGTGCCTTGACGTGCATAAAAAATTGCCCCTTGTCGTCACAAGCACCTCTGGCAAAAATGGCACCTTCCGGGTGTATTTCGGTTGTTTTAATTACTGGCTCAAACGCTGGGCTGTGCCACAACTCGAGTGGATCAGCTGGCTGCACATCATAATGACCATAAACCAAAACCGTAGGCAAGGCCGGGTCAATGATTTTTTCGGCATAAACGATAGGGTGCCCTGCCGTTGGATATATGCATACCTCATCGAGGCCTATTTGCTTAAAATGTGTAGCTAAAAATTCTGCGCAAGCCTTGACATTTTGTTGAAAAGCAGGGTCGGCAGAAACAGAAGGAATGCGGAGTAAATCGAAGAGTTCGGCCACAAATTTTTCTTTGTTTTGGCCAATAAATTGCTGTGTCTTTTCCATAATAATTCAATGTATCAAAGTTGCGAAAAATCGCCGTGTTTTGCTACGTCGTTGATTATATTAATTTTGTATTGCAACTAATTTGCCAAAATTACCGTCTAACCGACAACTTGCGCATATGAAACACTTACTACAACTCCTCATGTTTTGCTCATTTGGTGTGGCTTTTGCCCAGCCCATTTCAGTAGCAACCACACAAACTCCACAACAACTCGTTGACAACGTTTTGCTCGGATTTGGCGTAACCGCTTTCAACGTGACCATTAACGGAAACCCAGCATTAGCCAATACGCCTCAAGGAAATGTTGGTTATTTTACGAATACCAATCCTCTGTTTCCTATCAGTAACGGACTCGTTTTAACTACTGGTAATGCGTCGGCAGCAGTTGGGCCAAACAATGCTTCTTCATTCACCAATAATAATCCTCCGACGGCATCCGTATCTACAGATCCACACCTCAACGACATTGCGGCCGGAAACGTAACCAACGGTGTTGTATTGGAATTTGACTTTATTCCTTCTGGAGACACGCTTGTGTTTAACTATATGTTTGGCTCTGACGAATACCCTGAATTCTCACCATCCTCATTTAATGATGCATTTGGACTTTTTCTTTGGGGTCCTGGAATTACCGGTCCTTACACGCTTGCTGGCTACCCGAACGGCGGAACCAATATCGCCACAATTCCGGGTGGCATTCCGGTTACTATCAATAATGTAGGTGATGTCAACAATACACAATATTATGTTTTCAATGAGAACGCCTCAACGCTAACTTATGGTGATGCGATTCAATACGACGGAACAACCGTTTTATTGACAGCTGCTGCAAGTGTTCAATGCAACCAACTATATCACATCAAGTTGGCTATTTCAAATGTTGGTGACCAATCTTTCGATTCCGGCGTGTTCCTAGAAGCTGGTTCATTCAGCTCTGCCGCGGTTGATGTTGCAGTTGCAACTGTTTCCGGAGATACTACCATTATTGAGGGCTGTACCTACGCTGACTTCATTTTTACACGCCCTCCAGGACAAGTAAACGACACTTTAATCATCAACTACACCATTGGCGGTGTAGCGCAACAAGGCATTGACTACAACACGCTTCCAAACCCTATTACCTTTTTACCAGGAGAAGACACCGTTATCATCAACCTAACACCTACGCAAGATGGCATCAACGAAGGTTTTGAATCTGTTGTGATTACTGTTCAATTGATCAACCCTTGCGGTGACACCATTACCTCGTCCGGAACCATCTACATTGGTGAGGGGCCCATCATTAACATCAGTGGCAACAACCCAACTGTGTTTTGCGCAACAGATAGTGTTTGGCTAGCCGCTAGTGCGTCCGGTGGTTATGCACCATATGACTACTCTTGGCAAAACCTTGTCGGCACGCCGGTGGGCACCAATGATTCCATTTCGGTTGGCATTAGTCAGAATGGCACCATGTATTATTTAGTAACCGCAACTGACAACTGTAATTTTACCCAAACTGACACCGTGACTATCACGATGAATCAAACATTAGCCATTGATACTATTTACATTGGGCCTTCAACCTGTGTTCCGACAGGCTACGTTTCAGTTCAAGCATCTGGCCTGCAAGGCGTACCGCAATACACCTGGACTGGCCCAGGACCAAACGGATTTATTGATGCTTCTGTTTGGCAAAACATTCCATCTGGCTGGTATTACATTACCGTTGAAGACAACGTGTGTTCGGTATCAGACAGTGCTTTTGTGGACCTCTTAGACCCACCTGTAGCTCAATTCAGCGCCTCCGTAACTGAAGGCTGCGATCCTATCAACGTCACATTCACCAACACCAGTCAAAATGCTCAAACCTATGCCTGGGATTTTGGAAACGGACAAACTTCAAATTCAGCTGGCCCAATTAGCATGACTTACGATGCCTCACAAGGCTCTTATGTGGTAACACTTACTGCTCTACAGGGTGCACAATGTACAGATCAAGCTAGCACAAACATTACAGTGTTTATCTGTGGTTGTACTAACCCTGAGGCCATCAATTACAACCCACTCGCTACAGTTGATGACGGTACCTGTATCATTCCAGAACCAGAAGTTTTTGCGCCAAATGTATTTACACCAAACCTTGACAACAACAACGAAGCTTTCTTCTTGAGCACGAAGAATGTAACAACACTTCAATTAACAATCCTCAACAGATGGGGCAATGTTGTTTTCGAAAGAAGCTCTGTGGACCTCATCAACAACAACCCGTCATGGGATGGTACAATTGACGGTCAACTAGCTACAGAAGGCATTTACTTCTACACTTATGTTGCCACGGGCATCAATGGTCAGGAAGTGAAGGGCCACGGATTCATGCACTTAGCAAATAAAAAATAATAAAAGGGGGTTGCGAACCCCCTTTTTTATGGAGCAACATATGTACATTTGTTGCTATAGATGAAGCACCATAAAATCTTCTGGGTAATATTCGGTTTAGCGCTTAGCGGAATGATCCTCTATTTTGCGTTGTCAAAAAACCACAAGATTAAAGGACCAGTTGTTTATGGAGGAAAACTTCGTTTCAGCAGTATTGAGAATTTTCAAAAGCTATTTCCTCTTTCCTCTAATACACTCGATTACCACCGTGTTCAACAGTTGGTTTTTGAGCCCGCGCTTCTGGCTTCAAACAACAGTAAAGGCTGGGATTACAATTTAGCAAAAAGCATCAAGGTTTCTGCAGATAAAAGAAAGATAACAGTCGAACTAAGAAAACACATCTTTTTTGCGGACGACGCTTGCTTCCGATTTGAATCGCAAGAACTCACCGCAGCAGATTTAGCATTTACACTCAGCTATGCGTGCTCTTCACTGCCTTTTAACCAACAAAGCCATTTATTAATCGGTCTTATTCAAGGGGCTGAAGCGTATTATAAAGCAAACTATTCTCCCTTTGAAAAAATAGTTAGCGGTATTAAAGTATTGAACCGTTATTCATTAAGCATTCAACTCACCGGACCCTACAATCACTTTCTTCCTTTATTGTCTAATAATGGTTTAGGCGTTTTGAGTCAAAAAGCTGGTGTTTATTACAAGGAAAAATTAATTGACCACCCCATAGGAACCGGAGCCTTTTATCTCGAATCTCAAGAAAAAACGAAACTTCTTTTCAAGCGCAATACCGAATATTGGAAAAAAGACAAGTTTGGAAACCAACTTCCCTATCTTGATGAAGTTGAAGTATTTACTGGTGTTTCAAGCGCAATGGAACACCGACTTTTCTCAGAAAATCGCAGTGATTTATTATTTGACTTGCCAGTCAATCAATTGCCAAAAGCCTTCGGAACCCTGCAAGATGCCCAACGAGGGAAAAACCCCTTACATGAAGTTTATATCAAGCCGTCCTCGAAAATTCACTATCTCTATTTTAATGCTGAGCGTGGACCGTTACAAAACAAGTTGGTTAGAAAAGCAATTAGCCTAGCAATAGATGCTAGATCAATCTGTGCTAATGATCTAAAAGGAGAGGGAAGCCCGATGATCGGTCATTATATTCCTGAAAGAAAAGGGTATCGAAATGAGTTATTGCTCGCCCTGCAAAATGAACTATTGCAAAAAGGCCAAGCCGATAAAAACAAAGAAGCAAAAGCATGTTTAGTCAGAGCAGGGTATTCAACAGCAAGGACGTTTCCTGTTCTTTCTTTAGCAGTTGGCGGGCCTAAAAACTCTGTTGCCGATGCGTGGTGTCGGGCTGTCCAAAATATGCTGTTAACTAATTTAGGAATTAGACTCAAATTGATTTACAATAGCAGCGTCGGTGAAAACTTATATAATACTGATATAGACATTTGGCGCGGCGGATGGGTAGGTGATTATCCGGGTGAAGAATCGTATTTGAGACTTTTTTATAGTGGCGCTCAAAGGCCTTTGTTTTATAAAAACACAAAAGTTGACCAGTATTATTTGGCTTCAATTTTTGCAGATGATCAGAGTCCGATGCACAAATTGTCTCAAAAAATCTGCGAAAGTGAAATCATGAATGATTATGCTTTGATTCCGATTTATACCGAAGACTTTTTTGTGCTCAACAAGTTGTCTGTCAGGGGTTTTGAACTTTCTGAATCTGGAATTATAGACTTCTCAAAAATCTATTTAAAACCGATTTAGGGCCTCAACTTTTTAATCATTACCCTTATTGAAGCACCTCTTCTACCCAGGCTTTCCCCCAATTTTCGTGTTGTTCTTGAGTCCATAATGCTGGATAAAATATGCGCTTTTGAAAACGAGGAGGCAGGTACTTTTGCCAATTGGTTCCGCCGGTTGCAGGGACATCATGGTCTTTTCTTGCCAAGTATCTTACCGCTGATTTGTAGTGTGCAAGGGGCCAATTGATATTGACATTAATATCGTTTTGACGCAATGCATTTTTTACTTGTTCATCTGCCTGATCCTCTGTAGAAAGTCTTAGGTAAACTTGCCAAAGATTTTTGTTCTTGCATTTTTCACCAAGAGCGACGAACTGATCTTTATATTTTTCTTCAAACTGGATGAGCGTCAGGGTTTTTTTGCCTGTTGCCACTTCAGTAGCGCCCGCTTTCCAGTAAATATGTTCAAATAACTTTTCAATCGTATTTTCAGCTCGCAATTCATCTCGCTTATCTTTTGCAACGAGGTTGATAAAGTCGGTACTGAAAATTTCGATTTCACGGTATTGTGCTGACTGAAAACCTGACGCGGGCAAAAGACTCATTCTGAATTTTAAAAACTCATCTCGGTCCATGCCATCAATCATGATTTCAAAACTCTTGACCAGCGCATCAAAATAACGATTGATACGCCCCACGCGATCAACAAAGTGTGCTTTTGTTGGTGCTTGAATTTTTCCAAGTGCTTCAAACTCACGTAGTGCTAATTTGAAATAGAGCTCGGTAATTTGATGATACATGATAAAAACAACCTCGTCTGGAAACGAAGTCTTCGGCTTTTGAAGGCTCAAAAGCGTGTCGAGTTGGATGTAATCCCAGTAAGTGGTAACATCAGCGTATAGTAATCCTTCTAGATAAGCATTGAAATCTTCTCCAAGTGCCGCATATTTTTCATGAAGTAAGGAAAGTTTCTCTTTGAGTTCTGGTGTTATTTCCATGATAGCGATGTTGAATTTGATGCTTCGAAATTAAGGAATTTTAAAATGCCAAAATTGGGCATAAAAAAAGCGCCTCATGGCGCTTTCGGTTCAATGAAATAATGTTATTTCGATTTTTCGTCAAAGATTCGTTTTGGACGAAGTTGTTCGAAAAGACCTAGGGTTAACCAATAAGGTAGGATAAATCCTAATAAAAAGAACAACATCCAAAAGGCCATTCCGCCAATTAAAAGAAACATTACAATACCGAAAGTGCTCATCTTCTATTATTTTTGCAGTTGAAAACAGTTCAAAATTACACAAATTAATTTATAAACAAGAAAAAATGGAATTCCGCATCGAAAAAGACACAATGGGCGAAGTAAAAGTACCTGCTCATCGCTATTGGGGCGCTCAGACCGAACGTTCTCGCAATAACTTTAAAATCGGTCCGGAGGGGTCTATGCCCATTGAGGTTATTCATGCTTTCGCCTACCTTAAAAAAGCGGCTGCACACGCCAACTGCGACCTTGGTGTACTTCCTGTTGAAAAACGAGACTTGATTTCCAAAGTTTGTGACGAGATTTTAACGGGTCAACACAATGATGAATTTCCGTTGGTTATTTGGCAAACTGGTTCTGGAACGCAATCAAACATGAACTGTAATGAGGTGATTGCCAATCGCGGACACATTATTCAAGGCGGAACTTTATTAGACGAGCAAAAAGTACTGAATCCTAATGATGACGTCAATAAATCGCAGTCCTCAAACGATACCTACCCTACTGCCATGCACATTGCTGCCTATAAAATGACAGTAGAAACAACGCTTCCAGGCCTTTTACACTTGCGTGGAGTTCTGCAAGGAAAAGTGGAACAATTTAAAGATGTTGTAAAAACTGGCCGCACCCACTTTATGGATGCAACTCCACTCACCCTTGGTCAAGAGTTTAGCGGCTACGTTGCCCAAATTGACAACTCTGTGCGCACAATTAACAATGCGCTTGTTGCTGTAGCAGAATTGGCACTTGGCGGAACTGCTGTTGGTACTGGTCTTAACACACCAAAAGGATACGATGTTTTGGTCGCTAAAAAAATTGCTGACTTCACAGGCCTGCCATTTATTACAGCCGCCAATAAATTTGAAGCTTTAGCCGCACACGATGCTATGGTTGAATTGTCTGGCGCGCTAAAAAGAGCCGCTGTCGCACTCATGAAAATTGCCAACGACATCCGTATGCTTTCTTCTGGCCCGCGTTGCGGAATTGGTGAAATCATCATCCCTGACAACGAACCAGGATCTTCAATCATGCCAGGAAAAGTTAACCCGACACAACCTGAAGCATTAACCATGGTTTGTGCCCAAGTAATGGGAAATGACGTAACGGTTAGTGTAGCTGGATCTAACGGGCATTTTGAACTCAATGTTTTCAAACCAGTCATAGCTGCAAACGTATTGCAATCAGCACGCCTTATCGGTGACGCTTGTGTATCGTTTGCCGACAACTGTGCAGTAGGTATTGAAGCCAACTTGCCGGTAGTAAAACAACACCTCGACAACTCACTCATGTTGGTTACAGCACTCAATACAAAAATTGGATACTACAAAGCAGCAGAAATCGCAAAATATGCGCATAAAAACGGCACCACTCTTAAAGAAGCCGCTGTAGGTTTGGGTCACGTAAGCGCAGAAGAATACGACCAAATTGTTGATCCATCAAAAATGATCGGTTCTATGGACTAATCTTCGTCAAATATTGACTTATTAGCCTTTAGCAGAGCATAATATTCATTAATTTTGTACATAAATATTTATCATGTCAAAAATTAAAGTAGCCAACCCAGTAGTAGAACTCGACGGCGATGAAATGACCCGCATTATTTGGAAATTCATCAAAGACAAACTCATTTTACCTTATCTAGACCTAGACATCAAATACTACGATTTAGGAATTGAAAAGCGAGATGAAACCAACGATCAAATTACAATTGACGCTGCTGAGGCTATAAAAAAATACAAAGTAGGTATCAAATGTGCTACTATCACACCTGATGAAGCGCGTGTTCAAGAGTTCAACCTCAAATCAATGTGGAAGTCTCCAAACGGAACCATCCGAAATATTTTAGACGGAACTGTTTTTCGCGAGCCTATCGTCATGCAAAATGTACCGCGCTTAGTTACCAACTGGACTGCCCCTATCATTGTGGGTCGTCATGCTTTCGGTGATCAGTACCGTGCTACTGACGCTGTATTCAAAGGGAAGGGTAAATTAACCATGACCTTTACACCAGAAGATGGCGGCGAGACCCAAACTTTTGAAGTTTATAACTTTAAAGGAGATGGTGTTGGTATGGCGATGTACAACACCGATGAGTCTATTGCTGGTTTTGCAAGAAGCTGTTTCAATATGGCTTTAACCAAAAAATGGCCTTTATATCTTTCTACTAAAAACACCATCCTTAAAAAATACGATGGTCGCTTCAAAGATATTTTTGAAGAAATCTATCAAGCTGAATTCAAAACACAATTTGAAGCAGCAGGCATCGTATATGAGCACCGCCTTATCGATGACATGGTTGCTTCTGCTCTTAAATGGAATGGAAATTTTGTTTGGGCTTGTAAAAATTATGACGGAGACGTTCAGTCTGATACCGTTGCGCAAGGTTTTGGTTCTTTGGGGCTCATGACCTCTGTATTAATTACCCCAGACGGGCAAATCATGGAGTCTGAAGCTGCACACGGTACAGTTACACGTCACTACCGCGATCACCAAGCCGGTAAAAAGACTTCCACAAACCCAATTGCTTCGATTTTTGCCTGGACACGCGGTTTGGCGTTCAGAGGAAAACTAGATGGCAACCAAGCCTTGATTGACTTCTGTAATGAACTCGAGCGCGTTTGTATTGAAACTGTAGAAAGCGGCATCATGACCAAGGACCTTGCGGTTTGTATCCACGGGAACAAAGTCAACCACGGCGAACACTATGTGTATACAGAAGAGTTTTTAGATGCACTCGACAGAGGCTTGCAAGCAAAAATGAATTAAATTAGAGGGGCTTAAGCCCCTTTTTTTATGCGCTTACTTTTTATACTTCTGTTCTGTTCTGTTTGTTTCGGGCAAAACACTCCTATTCATGAATTCGAAAAGGGCTTGCCTTCTTCATGGTTAGGACGCTATGAAGGCCAAATGGAAATATATAGCCCTACAGGGTTGCAACAACTTGTTGGTGTCCAATTAGATCTACAAATAATGGACCGAGAGAACTATTGGATCTACAATATGTCTTATCTGAGTCCACAGGGAGAGGTGCTCAGCACAAAGGCCTATCATATTGTATATGATGAAACCAACGAGAAGCTTTGGATGGACGAAGGCGACAGCTTGCTCATCGTAATGACGCGCATGGGTAATTGCTTATTTGATCATTATGAACTCAGTGGCATGTTCTTTAATTCATCGCTTTGTAAACAAGATTCAAACTTGGTTTTTGAAATTAGCGGCGGTCAAAAGAAAGCTGCTTATACAAGTCCTTTTATTGAAGAAGCGGAAGGCGTGGTTGAATCAATGCGCGTGAATTTTTTACAAAGGGCTGTGCTCAAACCTATCAAATGAAACAACAAATAAGCGCGCTGTTTCTTTTGCTTGTTTTGTTTTCTTGTAAAAATATACAAGCGCCATCACCTATTCTTGACTCTAAAAATTTGCAGGCCGAGCTCTCTACAATTGAACCCTCAACCATTCAAATTGCCACAGAACTTGCGCTACAGCCTTATTTAAAAGAAGCTGAAAGCTCATTAGACCTTAAGTTTAGCGGTGAAGAAAAACAATGCGAAGGCATCAGTTATAAATACAATTTTGAGCGAGAACCACTTTCTTTTGAATTCAAACACAATACGATTAGTTACCAAATAGACGGACGTTTTGACCTAAGTTTATCTTATTGTCCTAGTTGTCATGAGTTGTTCGGTGAGCCCTCCTGTGTCATTCCGAGGCTTTACGCTTCTTGTGGTGTTGGCGAACCAAAACGAAGAGTTGAAATCAAGTACGAAAGTAAAGTTAACATTGGGAACGATTTTAAACTGAATTCCCAAACCAAGCTAGAAAATTTCCGACTTATTGACCCTTGCAAAATCACGGTTTTCCAATACAATGCAACAGAAACCATCGAAAAAGAAGTGCGAAAATCACTGGTCGATTTAGAAAAAGATATCGACAAACAACTTGAAAGTGCGCCGGTTCGGCAAACAGTAAACGAGGTTTGGAGTGAATTACAAGACTCTATTTTGGTGGCACCATACGGCTATTTCTATCTGCGGCCTAACACAATTGGGATCTCTAATTTGCGCCTTGAAAACAATGGAAAACGCGCAACTTTCTTAACACAAATTACTGCAAACCCCGTTTTCTCAACTCATTCATTAGCCTTACCACGTGTTGCTTTACCCAAGAATACGCCTCTTCAGGTACAAAATGAACAAAGTATCATTCACTTAAGAAGCATTGCATTATATGATTCTATCAACAAAATACTGGAGCGAGAACTCGGCAAACAAACCATAGAAATTACAAATAAACGTAGTATTCAAATTGATAAAGTCGTTCTACTTGGCCCACAGAAAGAGCGCTTAGTGCTTGCTGTTGATTTCTCTGGTACCAAAAGAGGCCGCGTGTTTTTGATTGTAACGCCCTACATAGACGAACAACAGCACCTTAAAATCAAAGATGTTGATTACGATATTCAAACCAAAAGCGTTTTGCTGCATTCGGCACAATGGATACTCGATTCAAAACTTAAAGAACTCATGGTCTCCGGCTTTGATATTGACTTGAATCCTATTATGAATGAAACAAAGGTTGCTATAGAACAGCAAATGAATGGAGAAATCAGCAAGGGGGTTTGGCTTTCAGCTGTTGTCAATTCATTGCATGTAAATGACCTTTTGCTCTCTGAAGATCATATAAGTATTGATCTTGAACTCATTGGCTCCTTGAAACTTAAAATCAAATAAGGCGTATAAAGGCTTGTGAAAATTTCTCTTTGTATTTTTTTCGCTTTTTTCTTTAGCCTATCCTTTTGGGCTCAGGACCAATCATATAATCAGTGTAAGGGCGCGGTCTTTGCACCTTTGGATGGTACGTTTCAAGTCAAGTTCTTAGGAAAAAGTAAAAACAATCAAATTTGGTTGGTTTTCATCGCGCCAAACGACGGCGACATCATCATCAATTTGAGATCAACAGAATACTTCGGTGGTAAAATTTATTTATCCAACGAATCTATCTGTGAACTCACGGGTAATGGTTCCTCTATTGAAAAACTGACTTATGAAAGCATCCCTAGTGGGAATTATCAAAACATAAAAAAACGCGTTGAAAAGAATCAACAGATTACCTTGGTTATAGAGAATAAGCCTAAATCCGAGGTGAATCTTGAGGTAACCAGCTCATTTATTATTGATGACCAAATAGATCTCCGGCACCAACTTAACCTCGTTTATGATGATGCGCTTCCAAAATACAGCCTAATTATTCGCGATGATAAAAGCCTAAAGCCTATTTCTAGTAGAATAATTATTCAAGGCAACGCCAACCTTAATGGAACTTATTTTGCTTCAGATTTATATTTAAACTTGGCGCAAAAGCTTAAAAAAGTCAATTTAAAAATAGATGCACCAGGATATTTCCCATTAGAATTTAAGGAACAAAGCATTCCGATGGGCCTCACTAATTCAGATACGATTAAGCTCCACGCATTTGAAAAAGGAGAACTTACAAAATTAGAACAGGTCTATTTTGGGGCGGGTGTTCCGGAAATCTTAGAAGAATCTTATCCTCAACTCAATCGTTTGCGCGACTTCCTTTTATTAAACCCAACAGTATCTATAGAAATACACGGACATGTAAATATCCGGGAGGAAGGAGAAGGAGAAGCTAAAAAGCTCTCTAAACAAAGAGCTATGATGGTTGAAAAGTACTTAGTTGAAAACGGGATTTCAGCCAATCGCTTGTTTCCTATTGGTTTTGGCGATAGTAAACCAGTATACGCTAATCCTCAAAACGAAGAACAGAAGGAAGCAAACAGGAGGGTTGAAATTCTAATTAAAAGTAATTAGCAAGAAATTTTATCTACGCGTTTTGCGTGCCTGCCACCCTCAAATTCAGTACTAAGAAAAGCATCAACCATTTCTATTGCTTCTTCAATAGAAATAAAACGTGCCGGTAAAGCTATGATATTGGCATCATTGTGTTGACGAGCTAATTCTGCGATTTCTTTTTTCCAACAAAGCGCACTGCGAATGGCTTGGTGTTTGTTGGCGGTCATGTTGATGCCGTTTCCTGATCCACACAAAAGAATACCAAGAGTTCCAGGGTTGTTTTCAACGTGTTCGGCTACAGGATGTGCATAATCTGGATAATCTATACTTTCTTCAGAGTAACATCCATAATCTTTGACTTCAAATCCATTTGCTTGAAGATGTTTTATAACTGCTTGTTTTGTTTCAAAACCTGCGTGATCACAACCTATCGGAATCATGTTTTTTTTGGTAAAATTAGCTAGAATAAAGATAAACTTGCTAACAAGTTCATTTATATTGGTTCCAGAAGTCAATAAAAACGTTCAACTTATAAACCCCTTTTCTATAAATGGCGTTTAAAAGATGTTTATAAACCATGATAACCTTTTTTGGTTTTTGATTTATTTTTTACAATCCAAAATAGGATTGACTCGAGCATCATTTTTTAACCGATGTTATACCTTCTTTATACACCGATATAAGTATAGATTGTTTGTAAAGCTGTTGGCGTTTTATAAACAAAGCTGATAATTAGACTTTTGTTGATTATTGTTTTAATTGTTTGAATATCAAATATTTATAAAATTTTTTATGTTTACATATTGTTGGTAAATGTGGATTTAACTGATAAACAAACAAACCCATTAATTTTTATACACATATGAACAACCTTAATAACTATAGTAAATTCTTTAAAAATTTAAATAAAAAGAAATATTATATTATTTAATCCTGAGCTAAGCTGCTAATTTTGCTGAACGCTTTTGAAACATTAGCTTTATACTATGAATTCAAACTATCAATCTCTTATTGAAGAAATAGATGCTTTTATACGAAAGTACTACAAGTATCAGTTGCTAAGAGGTATTTTAGTTTTTTTATCCATTTTCATAAGTACGTTTTTAATTACCTCTTCACTCGAGTTTTTTGGACGTTTTTCAACTACCATCCGAGGCTTTTTTTTCTTTGGTTTTTTACTCCTTCATGCAGCTTTATTTCTAAAGCTCATTTTTCAGCCATTGAGCAAATTATTTTCTTTAGGTCAAAAAATCAACCATTTACAAGCTGCTGAAATAATAGGACAGTTCTTTCCAGAAGTCGCAGATAAACTAAAGAATACACTTCAATTACACAAAAGTCTATCTTCAAGAGATGGAAATATTGAACTCTTACAGGCTAGTATCATTCAAAGATCAGAGCAGTTAAGTGTTATTCCTTTTCAATCAGCACTGCGCTATCAAGACCATCGTAAATACTTGAAGTATTTATTACCATTATTCGTTTTGTTTGTCAGTGTAGGTTTGTTTTTACCCCAGTTAATTTTACAAGGAAGTCAACGCGTCGTACTTTACAATCAAGTATTTGAAAAACCAAATCCATTTATTTTTGAATTTTTAAATAAGGAGCAAAGTATTGAAGAAGGTCAAGATTACCTGGTTGAAGTAAAAGTAAAGCCCAATGTTGGTTTTAATGAATTGCCAAAGCAACTTTATTTGGTTTCGAGCCAAGGAAAGTTTTTAATGAAACAACTCAAAAAAAATAGGTTTTCAGCTCGAATTCAAAAGTTAAATGAAAGTCTAACTTATCAAGTAAGTACTAATGAATTTAGTAGTCAAAAGCAACTCATTCGGGTTACAAAAAAATCTGTTATTGGTGTATTAAATGCTATATGTTCTTATCCAAAGTACTTGAATAAAGCACCTCAAACATTTCAAAATGTTGGTGATTTAAACCTACCTGAAGGAACACAAATTCAGTGGCAACTCAAAGCAAAAAACACGAAGTTAGTTACAGTTTCGTGGAATGGTCAACTTGAAAAATTCAAAGGATCGCTGTGCTCTTTTAATAAAAGGTTACTTGATAATGTAAAAGTCTCTTTTATTCTTACCAATGAACAAACATTAAAAAGAGATACCACAAATTCAAGAATTACGGTTATAAAAGATGCTTTTCCATTAATTGAAGTTTCTGAACAACAAGATTCTGTATATGATGGTAGGAAGTATTTTTCTGGGTCTGTAAGGGATGATTACGGTTTGAATAATTTACAATTTGTCTACACAATTGAAAGTGCAAATGGTCAAAAAAGAACTGAAAAAATGCCAGTACAGGCGGTAAAAGGAACGGCTCAAAATTTTGATTTTGCTGTAGATTTCAAACGTGAAAAAATTCAATTACAAGATGTTATTAAATACTATTTCATCGTCAGTGATAACGATGGTGTAAACGGAAGTAAATCAACAAGAAGTCAGGTAGGAACTTATGAGTTACCGAATTTAGACGAATTAAATGAGCAGCGTCAGGAAGAACAAACCAAACAAATAGATGAGCTTCAGGATATTTTAAAGAAAAGTCAGGAATTTCAAAAAGATGTTCAACAACTTAAAAAGGAATCACTTCAAAATAAGAATACCAACTGGAATAAATTAAATAAAGTACAAGAGCTTAAGCAACAGCAAGAACAACTTCAAAACCAGTTAAAAGAAACGTTAGAGCAAATGGAGCAAAGCACTGAAGAAAAAAATCAACTTTCTCCACTTGATCTTGAATTATTAGAAAAGCAAGATTTACTTGAAAAATTACTTCAAGAAGTCATGGATGATGAGCTCAAAAAATTACTTGATGAGCTAGAAAAATTACTCAGTGAGCAAAATAAGGAAGATGTAAAAGAGAAGCTAGATGAACTCAATCAGTCGAGTGAAGATATGAAAAAACAGCTCGATAGAAGTTTAGAAATGCTTAAGAAAATGCAAGTCAATGAGCGCATAGATGACCTTGAAAAACAACTAGAGTCTTTGGCAAAAGAACAAAAAGATTTAGAGCAAAAGAATAGCGAATTAAGTAAAGAGGACTTACTTAAAAAACAACAAGAACTCAATGAGAAATTCGACGATATTAAGCAAGATTTAAAAGAATTAAACGAACTAAATAAGGAACTAGAAAGGCCTTTAGATCTAGATATCATGGAAAACTTACAGCAGCAAGTTGAACAAGATTTGAAGGAAGCAACACAAGAAATTTCTGAAGGTAAAAATAAGAAGGCTGGTGAAAACCAGAAACAAGCGGCTTCAGGTATGCAATCAATGGCAGCTCAATTAAATGCCAAACAACAACAGTCTAAGCAAAAGCAACAAGAGGAAGATATGGATGCGCTCAGAGCCATCCTTGAAGGTTTATTAACGCTTAGTTTTGATCAAGAGTACGTTCAAAAGAGATTTTTGAAGATAAGTACAAAAGATCCCGTTTATAGAAAATTAGGTCGCAGACAACAAAGAATTATTGACGATACCAAGATCATTCGGGATAGTTTACTAGCCTTGGCTAAAAGACAACCTAAAATAGCTACGTTCATCGATGCTGAATTGAATGCAATTGCGCTACATCAGAATTTAACCATTGAAGCCATAGATGATCACCAGAAAAAGGAGATTGAAAAGCATCAGCAAATGACCATGACTTCATATAATAATCTTGCACTATTACTCAATGAAGCATTACAGTCAATGCAACAACAAATGAGTGGTGAAATGGATGGCAGTGGAAGTTGTGATAATCCGGGTAAGGGTCGACCAAAATCAGGGCAATCAATGTCTCCAGGTGACATGAAGGAAATGCTTAAAAAACAACTTGAGCAAATGCAAAAAGGATCACAGCCTGGTGGTAAAGAACCGGGGCAGCAACCAGGTAGCATGCCAGGAAAAGATGGTAAACCCGGTCAAGGAATGTTAGGACTTGGAAGTAAGGAATTAGCTAAAATGGCTGCAGAGCAAACGGCAATTAGGCAGCGCCTTGAACAATTGCGTCAAGAAATGAATAAAGAAGGTAAAGGACTTGGTAATCAACTTAATCCACTCATTAAAGAACTCGAAGAACAAGAAAAAGAATTATTACTGAAAAGAGTAGATCAACAAACTGTACAACGTCAAAAAGAAATCATGACACGCTTGCTTGAAAGCGAGAAGGCAATGATGCAAAGAGGCTTTGAAGAAAAAAGAGAATCTCAGAGCGGAAAAGATGTGCAAAAAGGTAACCAAATTCGTTTTGAAGAGTATAAAAGGTCAAAATGGAATAATCTTGAACTTTTGAGAGGATTTGACCCTGCATTACAACCTTATTATAAGCAACGGGCCGATCAATATCTTCAACTTTAATTCCAGACTTTTAGCGTATGAAAGAAGGATTAAATATTGTTACAGAATTGGTGTTACCATCTGATTATCAATCTCTTATAGATGTGGAGAAATTAGTTGGTACAGTGTGTCAAGACTTAGGCGTTAATGACGAAGCCTTTGGAAATGTATTAATTGCAGTTTCTGAGGCGGTCAATAATGCCATTTCTCATGGAAATAAAAACAATCCTGATTTAAACGTTACCATTAGTGTTCTAAATGACCCAGAACAATTTTGTATACAGGTAAAAGATCAAGGTGCAGGTTTTGAATATGAAGCCCTTCCCGATCCAACAGCCCCAGAAAACATATTCAAAGAAAGCGGTCGAGGTGTATTCTTAATGAAGAATTTGGCCGACGAGGTTGAGTTTGTTAATTCTGGAAACACAGTTAATCTATACTTTCAGAAATGATACAAATTATCAATCTAGGGGTAAAAATCCCTGGTTTCATTTCTAAAACGACACTTAAACAGAACCTCAAAACTTTAGCTAAAAGCGAGGGTAAGGCCTTGAAAGATATTTCGGTTGTCTTTACTGATGACGATTATTTGCTAGAAGTAAATAAGCAATATTTGAATCATGATTATTACACGGACGTAATCACGTTTGATTATTCAGTGTTTCCTGAAGTTTCTGGTGATATCATGATTTCCCTTGACCGCGTAAAAGAAAATGCAGATACACTGAGTGTTTCTTTTCAAGAAGAACTCAATCGAGTGGTTTATCATGGGCTCCTTCACTTGTGTGGTTATAAGGATAAATCTGCTGCTGACGAAAAACTGATGCGCAAAAAAGAAAATTATTATTTGGAATTGTTTGTTTCACGTGAAACAAATTAAGATTAAACGCTGTTGTTTCACGTGGAACACTTCTCTTTATGTTAGGTAAATACGATGTAATTGTGGTTGGAGCCGGTCATGCCGGTTGTGAAGCGGCTAATGCAGCTGCAAAAATGGGTAGCAAGGTTTTGCTGATCACCATGAATATGAACACCATTGCTCAAATGAGTTGTAACCCTGCAATGGGTGGTGTTGCTAAAGGCCAAATTATCAGAGAAATTGATGCGCTTGGCGGTGGTTCTGGAATTGTTAGCGACAAAAGCGCTATTCAATTCAGAATGCTAAACCGATCTAAAGGGCCGGCTATGTGGTCTCCAAGAACACAAAACGACAGGGTCATGTTTTCTTTAGAGTGGCGTTATTTACTCGAGCAAAACTCTAATGTAGACTTCTGGCAAGATATGTGTGTTGGTATCATTACAGAAGGGGAAAAGGTAATCGGTGTTCAGCTTGCTATGGGCACAAAAGTCTACGCAACTACAGTTGTTCTTACCAATGGAACCTTTTTAAATGGACTGATTCATCTTGGTGAAAAACAATATGGAGGTGGTAGAGCAGGAGAAAAAGCAGCCATTGGATTAACTGAGTCTTTAGTAGAACATGGTTTTGTGGCTGGACGAATGAAGACTGGAACCCCACCTAGAATTGATGGACGAAGCTTGGATTATTCTAAAATGGAGGTTCAGCACGGTGATGAAAACCCGTCTAAGTTTAGCTATGGATCTACACCTGCGCTCAGTACTCAGCTACCTTGTCATATTACCTATACAAACGAAACAACACACGATCTTTTAAGAACGGGTTTTGATAGGTCACCAATGTTTAATGGAGCGATTAAAAGTTCAGGTCCAAGATATTGTCCTAGTATTGAGGATAAGATCTCAAGGTTTGCAGACAGAGAACGCCATCAAATTTTTGTAGAACCAGAAGGTTGGAACACGGTAGAAATCTATGTAAATGGATTCTCAACCTCCCTGCCCGAAGACGTACAATATTTAGCTTTAAAAAGCATCCCTGGATTTGAAAACGCCAAAATGTTTAGACCGGGTTATGCCATTGAATACGACTATTTCCCACCAACTCAGTTGAGTCATACGCTCGAGACGAAGTTAATTAAGAACCTATTCTTTGCTGGTCAGATTAATGGTACAACCGGCTATGAAGAAGCGGCTTGCCAAGGTTTAATGGCTGGAATAAATGCGCATCAAAATGCACACGAAAAACCAGCGTTTATCTTGTCTAGAAGCGAAGCTTATATTGGAGTATTAATTGATGACCTCATTACGAAGGGCACCAATGAGCCTTACAGAATGTTTACAAGTCGGGCAGAGTTTAGAATTCTGTTAAGACAAGATAACGCAGATGAACGCCTTACCCCATTAGGTCACCAAATAGGTCTGGCGAGTGACGACGACCTGCAACGCGTAGAAAATAAAAAAGAACAAACACAGCTTCTTAAATCTAAACTCAGAGAGATTGGCGTAACGCCAACCGAAGCAAATTCAATGCTCGAGGAAAAAGAGTCTGCCCCAATTACACAACAGGTTAAGGCTGCTTCATTAATAACAAGGCCTCATATTTCTCTAGATGATTTAGTAGCAATTAGTGAGCCCATTAGAGCTGTTGTTGAGATGGTAAAAGCAAATGATCCGCTAGCTGTTGAGCAAGCAGAGATTTTATTGAAATACGAAGGATACATCGAACGCGAAGAAGAGCAAGCACAAAAATTACTGCGCTTAGAAGATTTGAAAATCCCCCAAGAGTTAGATTTTAGACAAATCAAAAGTCTAAGTATTGAGGCCAAGGAAAAATTATCTAGCATTCAACCGGCGACCATTGGGCAAGCTTCTCGCGTATCTGGGGTGTCTCCTAGCGATATTTCAGTGCTTTTAATCCATTTAGGTCGTTAAAAACCCTTTTTAAGCGTGTTTAAGCGCGCTTCATTCGCGTTTATTCGCAATCACCTTAATAAGTGTTAGATGTGCGCTTAAAAGGCGTCTATAAAAGCCGTTTTTTTCTCGTTTCGTTGAAAAATTGGCTAATTTTAACCAATGGCGGACAAGCAAGTAATTTTTATTGATAGTGTTCATCCTGTTTTAGAACAAAAACTTGAACAAGCAGGAATGGTTTGTTTACAACACACCAAAACAAACATAGAAACACTTCAAACAATTTTGCCTGAAGCATACGGCATCGTGATTCGTTCGAGATTCACGATTGATACTGATTTTTTAAAGTTTTGTCCAAATTTGAAGTTTATTGCCAGATCAGGATCTGGTCTAGAAAACATAGACATCAAAATATGCAAAGATTTAGGTGTTCGTGTTTATAATTCTCCGGAAGGTAACAGAAATGCGGTTGCTGAACATGCGCTCGGCATGCTGCTGTCTTTGCTACACAAAATACAAAAGGCGGATAAAGAGGTTCGTCAAGGAGAGTGGAACCGCGAATCAAATCGCGGAGAAGAATTGGATGGCAAGACAGTCGGAATTATTGGTTATGGAAATAATGGGGCTGCATTTGCTAAAAAGCTCAGGGGCTTTGATGTTCGTGTTTTAGCTTACGATAAATACAAATCTGGTTTCGGAGATCACTTTGTTCAGGAGTGTACTTTAAATGCAATTTTAGAGCAAGCGGACGTCATCAGTTTTCATATTCCACAAAACAAAGAAACAAGGTCTTTTCTCAATAAGGAGTTTGTTGCATCAATGCAGAAGCCATTTTATCTGCTCAACCTTTCACGAGGGAAAATAGTAGACACCGCGGCTTTAGTCGAGGGGCTACAAAATGGAAAAATCAAAGGAGCAGGTTTGGATGTACTTGAGTTTGAGTCAAAAAGCTTTGAGTCATTCTTTGAGCAAGAGTTGCCAGGTTCGTTTTCTTATTTAATCAATTCAGAAAATGTGGTGCTCACTCCGCACGTAGGTGGTTGGACATCAGAAAGTTACGTGAAACTTAGTTCTGTTTTGGCCGATAAAATTCTCGCTGACGAAATTAGTTAGATTCAGACCAATCATCAAGAAAGCGATCCAATTCACGGCGGTCTTTTTTTGTGGGCTTACCATCAGTTAAGCGGTAGTTTCGTTGCGCTTCTTGGTAAACCTTTAGTTTCTGAATTTCTTCTTCTTTTGTTTGATCTAAAATATAATCTTTTACCAAAGGCGCGCCTAATCTTCGGTCAATTAGGTCTAGTACTTTATACTCAAAGCGCGCACTGTGTTTTTGCACTACAATTAGGTCTCCAATTTTAACTTCCCGAGAAGGTTTAACGATTTGATCATTGAGCAAGATCTTACTCTTTGAAATGAGTTCTGTGGCTAACGAACGCGTTTTGGTCAGACGAACGCACCAAATGTATTTATCAAAGCGGATTTTCATCGCGGACTTTTTTTGGTAGACCTTGGTAAACCAATTGGTATGAATGATCGATCAGTTCAAATATGAGCGAATCAGCGACATCTGAATGAAAATCTATGGTGTTCCAGTGCTTGTGATTCATGTGAAAACCTGGCCTTATGGCTGTGTAGCGTTCGCGTAAATCGATGGATTTTTCGGGGTCACACTTTAAATTAATCCCTTCAAAGGAGTCGATATCAAGAAGCGCAAACATTTTTCCGAACACCTTGAAAACAAGTGTGCTTTGGTCAAAAGGAAAACAGGCTTCTGTGCCTAATTTTTGCATGCAATATTGATGCAAAACATCAGGCTCCATGAATTAGGCCAATACAGGGTTTTTCTTACCGAGGTTCTTTAACATGCGGGTGTGATCTGCAAGCGCAGAAACAAAGGTGCTGTAAGAATGGTAAGGAAGGTTGTATTCTTTTGCGGTTTGCTCAACAATTTTAGAAATTTTGTTGTAGTGAATGTGGCAAATAGATGGAAACAAGTGATGCTCTACTTGATAATTTAAACCACCAACATACCAAGAAAACAACTTCGCTTTTGGCGCAAAATTAGCTGTGTTGAAAAGCTGGCTAACTGCCCAATCTGCTTCAACAACACCAGAGTTATTTGGCATTGGGTACGTGGAGGTTGGGACGACATGCGCAGGTTGGAAGATCATGGCTAAGATTAGCCCGCAAATAAATTGCATGAGCAAGAACCCAAGTGCATTCACTAACCAAGATGCACCACCGAAGTAAATAGGTAGGGCAAGAAATAAGAAAGCATAAAGAACTTTGAAGAACAAAATGCCCGCCATATGCTGTGCGAAAGTAACACCCTGCGCAGCAATGAGGTTTTTCTTTTTGTAACGGAAAGCTTGGATATAGTCTTTCGAAAGGAACCAGAAAAGCGTCATCATGCCATAAAAGAACCAAGCATAAAGGTGTTGGAATTTATGAATGGCGTAGTGCTTAGAATGCGGTGAAAAACGCAACATGAATACAGGTGGGTCGATGTCTTCGTCGTGGTCTGTAACATTGGTATAGGTGTGGTGAAGAACGTTGTGTTGAATTCTCCAGTTTCTGGCGCTACCTCCAAGAATGATCATGACGTTGCTTACTAAGGTATTCACCCATTCTTTTTTAGAGTAGGCACCGTGGTTGGCATCGTGCATGACAGAAAGCCCTACGCCAGCCATACCAAAGCCCATGACGAACCACAAGCCAATATAGGCCAAAGTAGGAAGCTCTTGATAGTAAAGAAAGCCGTACGGGGTAAGGAAAAGCGCCAAAAGGGCAAAGGTTTTGAAAACCATGGCCGCGTTGGCCTGTTTTGATATGTTGTTGTCTTTGAAGTAGTTATTTACTCTAGACTTCAGAGTTTTGTAAAACTCTGTGTTGTGTTCTTTAGAGAACTGTATGTTAGTGTTGTTCATTTCTTTATTAAAAACTCAAAGTTAATCAAATTAAGACATTTAAACTGTAACACAGGTGAATAGAATTTTGTTATGATAAACCTTGCAAATCGCAAAGTCGCTTGTAGTGCCCGTTCATACTCAAAAGCTCGTGGTGTTTTCCGCGCTCAATTATTTTTCCTTTTGACAAAACTATTATTTCGTCGGCATTTTTTACGGTAGATAAGCGGTGTGCAATGACAAATGAGGTTCGCTCTAACATTAGGTTTTCTAAGGCTTGTTGCACTAAACTTTCTGATTCAGTATCAAGTGCAGAGGTAGCTTCATCTAGAATGAGAATAGCTGGGTTTTTGTAAACCGCTCTTGCAATAGCAATGCGTTGTTTTTGACCACCAGAAAGCTTATTACCGTGTTCACCTAAAAGAGTCTCAAATCCTTGGTCAAGGTCGTTTATGAAATCAAATGCATTGGCAATTTTTGCTGCTTGAACAATTTTTTCAAAATCGGGGTTGTCATCTCCAAAAGCAATGTTTTGTGCTGCGGTCATGTTAAACAGAATCGATTCTTGAGTGACTACACCAATCAAGGCACGCAGATCTCGAATGCTGAGTTTGCTTATGTCAAGCCCATCGATTTCAATACTTCCGCTTGTTGGGTCATAAAAGCGCTGCAACAAATCCATTAGTGTTGATTTTCCACTTCCTGATTCACCAACGATAGCAACCAGCTTTCCTTTTTTAACAGTCCAGTTGATATCGGCCAAAACCGCTTGGTCTTGATAAGCAAAACCGATATTTTTAAATTGGATATCGTTATCAAAACTAGTTTTAGCTAGTGCATTCTTGTCTTCGACAATGTTGTCGTGGGCATTGAGCAAAGAGTTGATCCGGTCTTGCGAAGCCTGAGCTTTGGTCATGTTGGCCATGTTGTTAGACACACTTTGAATGGGCCTCAGAAATTGAGAAAACACAATAATATAGGTGAGGAAAACCTCACCAGTTAATCCGATTTGTTTGCCATCAAGGATGAGGCTTCCACCAAAGAAGACCAAAGCTAGCAACACGGCAGCGCCTAAGGTTTCATTGACTAACGGAGACAAATCTCTTTTTCTGAAAACTCTTGTTGCCAATTTTTGATGCTGGTTGTTTTTTTCTTGAAAAGAGTTTGAAATGTATTGACTGGCATTAAAAGCCTTAATAATTCTGATTCCGCCTAGGTTTTCATCCATTGACGCATATAAAAAACCCAATTGTTCTTGGGTCTTTTTTGCTGTTCTTTTTAGGCTTTTACCAATTCTAGAAATCACAAACGCTGAAATGGGCAATAAAAGTAAGGCAATTAATGTGAGTTTTGGACTCATGTAAATGAGCGTCAAGAGATTGATCAGGATAGCAAGTGGTTCTCGAAATATTAATTCGAGCAAACTCACCACCGCCACTTCAATTTCATTGACATCGCTATTCATTCGGGCCATGAGATCGCCTTTTTTCTCATTGCTGTGGTAAGCCAATGGTAAAGAAAGTGCTTTATCAAAAAGCGCAGAACGCACATCTCTGACTACTGCCATTCTAATTTCTGATTGCGTCCAAACAGCTGCATACCTGAACACATTTTTAAGCACAAAAGCGAGCAGCACACTCACGCATACATAAAGCAATGCTGAACGGGGAGAAATAGAAACAAATTCGTAAAGTTGAAAATTGTAGTAGTCATTGATGTATTGGAATATACCCGACCAACCACCTTCATATTTTGGTATTGGTGGAACAACAAGTTCTTTTGGTTCTCTGAAAATGAGTTGCAACACCGGAATAAATAATACAAGCGAAAGCAAGTTGAAGATCACAAAGAGCAGGTTGAATAAGATAGTGGCCCAAGCCAGACCTTTGTACTTGAATGTGTAGCGATATATTTCTCTGTAATAAGACATTGACACAAAGATACATTTTTGTTGAGATGAGACCTTGCACAACAAGTATTCTTACCTTTGCATTATGAGTTCGATACGTCAACAAAAAATTGAAGCCGTCATTCAGGCGGAGTTAGCTACTTTTTTTCAGCGCCAAGCAGGTGAAATTTGTTTGGGTGCGATGGTCAGTGTAACGGTAGTTCGCGTAACCTCTGATTTAAGTTTGGCTCGGGTTTACCTCAGTATTTTTGCGGGCCCAGACAAAAAAGAAGTTTTAGAAAGCATTCAGACAAACAGAGGAAAAATCAGACTTGAGGTAGGGAAAAGACTCAAAAATTTACGCAAAATTCCAGACCTCGTTTTCCACATTGACGACTCACTAGATTACGCCAATAAAATTGACGAACTTCTCAAAAAATAAGTCATTCGCACTTCTTTTTACATAGCAAAACGCTACCTTTTTAATCGTTCCAAGCGCTCGATCGTTAGTATTATTTCACGAATTTCAGTGGTGGGCATTGCTATATGTACGGCCGCAATGGTGATTTTACTCTCTGCTTTCAATGGAATTGAGGGCATGATTTCAAAGCTCTACACCTCTTTTGATGCGCCCATTACCATTTCACACGTCGCAAGAAAAAGCTTTTTTTTGAGGGAGGTCGACACCAAAGCGCTTGCTAAAAACCCAGAGATTACGGCACTTAGTAAAGAAATTGAAGAACTTGTAGTGCTCAGAAAAAACCAACGCTGGATCAACGCAAACATGCATGCTGTAGACCCGGTATTTTTAAAGAACGCACAGGTTTCTAGGCATCTTATTAACCAAGTAGGCGTCAGTAGTTTGGAGCAAGAAGGTTTTGCTTTTTTAGGCGCAGACCTTTTTTCAAAATTGAATTTAGGTCTAGGTTCAGATCAGAACGACATTCAACTTTATGCACCCAAACGCAATGCAAAAATGCGTCTTGGCAAGACACCATTTCATTTACAACAGATCTTTGTAGAAGGGGCCATTAATTACAATCAAGAGTTAAATGGTTCAGTACTATTGTGGGATTACAATTTAGCTGCGGATCTACTAAATCTTCAGGGTTCTTGTTCGCATTTATTGGTTTACGTGAAGGATAATTCGAAACTAGAGTTGGTTAAAAATGAAATACAGGCTTTGTTGGGTCCTGATTTTTTGGTTCAAACGATTTATGAAAAGAACGAACTGATTTTCAAGACCTCTCAGTCTGAGCGGCTCATTGTTTTTGTGATGCTTTTGTTTGTTTTTGTTTTGGCCTCCTTTAATTTGGTGTCTAGCCTGACCATGCTGATTCACGAGAAACAACAAAATATTCTTGTGCTCAAATCAATCGGCCTCAATAAACAGCAGCGTTTTCAAGTCTTTTTCTTTGAAGGCCTCATGCTGTCTTTTTTAGGTGTGTGTATTGGCTTATTGCTCGGTTTGCTCATTTGTTGGGCACAACAAGTTTTTGGTTGGCTCATTGTTCCCGGTGCCAACGTGCCATTTCCTATCGTTTTCAAGGCAGCCGATTTCATCAACATCCTACTAGCTGCCAGTGTGTTGTCTTTTTTATTCACATTTTTTCCAGTTCGTTTCTTGCTTTTAAGAGACGAGACCAAGCGCACTTAAAAAATCTTGGGTTTGTTTGGCAACTAAACAAATAAAAACTGCTATCTTTGTGCCCAAATTTTAAAAGACAGCTGATGTCAACAATAAAAGGAAAAATTTCACAAGTTATCGGTCCAGTTGTGGACGTTCGATTTGAGCGCGGTACTGCGCTTCCCAACATTTATGATGCACTTGAAGTGTACAAAGCTGACGGAACCCGTGTAGTTTTGGAGGTTCAGGCACACGTTGGTGAAAATGCTATTCGTGCAATTTCCATGGATTCCACAGACGGATTCATGCGCGGAATGGAAGTGATTTCTACAGGTATTCCAATTAAAGTACCAACCGGAGACCGCATCAAAGGAAGACTCTTCAACGTGGTTGGTGAGGCAATCGACGGTATCAACACAATGGACAACGCTGAGGGTTTACCAATCCACCGTGAAGCTCCAAAATTTGACCAACTTTCAACTGCAACTGAGATCCTTTTCACAGGTATCAAAGTAATCGACCTTATCGAGCCATACGCAAAAGGTGGTAAGATTGGTTTATTTGGTGGTGCGGGTGTAGGTAAAACGGTACTTATCCAAGAATTGATTAACAACATCGCAAAAGGACACGGTGGTTTGTCTGTATTTGCTGGTGTAGGAGAGCGTACGCGTGAAGGAAATGACCTTCTTCGCGAGATGCTTGAATCAGGAATTATTAAATATGGTGATGCATTTATGCACTCTATGGAAGAAGGCGGATGGGACCTTTCAAAAGTTGACCTCAACGAAATGAAAGAATCTAAAGCAACCTTCGTTTTCGGTCAAATGAACGAGCCTCCAGGAGCACGTGCGCGTGTTGCCCTTTCAGGTCTTACAATTGCTGAATATTTCCGCGATGGCGACGGTGAAGGACAAGGTAAAGACATCCTTTTCTTCGTTGACAACATCTTCCGCTTTACACAAGCTGGTTCAGAGGTGTCTGCACTTCTTGGTCGTATGCCATCTGCAGTAGGTTACCAACCAACGTTGGCAACTGAAATGGGTGCCATGCAAGAGCGTATTACATCAACGAAAAACGGATCAATTACATCTGTACAAGCGGTTTACGTACCTGCAGATGACCTTACTGACCCGGCTCCGGCAAACACATTTGCCCACCTTGATGCAACAACCGTACTTTCTCGTAAAATTTCTGAGCTTGGTATCTACCCTGCCGTTGACCCGCTAGATTCTACATCTCGTATCCTTACACCAGAAATCGTAGGTGATGAGCATTACAACTGTGCACAACGCGTTAAAGTTACTTTGCAGCGCTACAAAGAACTTCAAGACATCATCGCTATCCTTGGTATGGATGAATTATCTGAAGAAGATAAACTTGTCGTTCACAGAGCACGCCGTGTACAACGTTTCTTGTCGCAACCATTCCACGTAGCTGAGCAATTTACAGGTATCCCAGGGGTACTCGTTGATATCCAAGATACAATCAAGGCCTTCAACGACATCTTAGATGGTAAGTTTGATCAATATCCTGAAGCAGCGTTTAACCTCAAAGGAGGCATCGAAGACGTAATTGCTGCCGGAGAAAAAATGTTAGCTGAAGCATAATGATACTAGAAATCATCACACCAGAAGCAAACCTCTTCCGAGGAGAAGTAAACAGCGTTAGCTTACCAGGGCTCGACGGTATTTTTCAAGTTTTGAATAACCATGCCCCTATTATTTCCTCTCTCAAAACAGGTACACTTCAGTTTGAAACAAAAGGAACAGCTGAATTAATGAGCCCAAATCTTTTGGTTTCAGGTTCAAATGTTTCAATTGAAATCAAAGGTGGCGTTGCTGAACTTAATAACAATAAACTGATTGTATTGGCTGACTAAGCCAACAATAAATAATTGTAAAAGGGAATGGTTCAACCACTCCCTTTTTTTATGACATTCTCCGAAAAGAATACGTATTTTCGTTAGGCCCAATGGATTACAAAGACACAATAGATTTACAAAACATTCCCCAACACGTTGCATTCATCATGGATGGCAATGGACGTTGGGCTAAAAAACAGGATCAACATCGTTTATTTGGTCATGCAGCGGGTGTTGAATCTGTAAAAGAGGTGATTAAAACGGCCAGAGAAATCGGCATTTCCTTTTTAACCATGTATGCGTTCTCTACTGAAAATTGGTCTCGCCCAAGTGAAGAAGTGGAAGGCCTAATGAATTTATTGGTAGAGGCCATCACAAACGAAGTAGATGAAATGCACCAAAACGGAGTGCGCTTGCTTACTATCGGCAATATCAAGGGCTTACCAGGCAATTGTTATGATTCTTTAGTGGCCGCCATGGAGCGCACCAAAAACAACAAGAATTTAACCCTTGTTTTAGCGCTTAATTATTCTGCCAGACAAGAAATTCTTGAGGCTTCTAAAAAGCTAGCTGAGCTCATTCAAAACGGAGCTAAAAGTCTTGATCAAATTCAAGAGCAAGATTTTGCACAGCTCTTACAAACCAAAGACATCCCTGACCCTGAATTATTAATCAGAACAAGTGGCGAGTGCCGCATTAGTAACTTTTTGCTTTGGCAATTGTCTTACACAGAATTATACTTTACTGAAACACACTGGCCCGATTTTCGTCGAGAGGCTTTATTAGAAGCTATTGGTGCTTACCAAAAGCGTGAAAGAAGGTTTGGCATGGTTTCAGAACAAATTAAAAAAGCTTGATGAGGTTTATACTATTTTGTTTGCTTAGCGTTTTTGTCGGCTCAAATCTATGGGCTCAAACACCCAATACGCTCGGTGGTCTTACATTTGACTACGCCAATCCTCAAACTTTTGAAATTGGTCCTGTGCGCGTAGTGGGTGCAGACAACTATGACCATCAAGCCATTAAACTGATTGCGGGCCTTAGAACAGGTCAAAAAATCACCTTGCCAAGTCAGCAAATTAGTAAAGCCATCCAGAATCTTTGGGCTGAAGGCTTATTTTCTGACGTTGCTATATATGCTGAAAAAGAAGTGGCCGGTATTGTATACCTCGTTATAGAATTGAGTCCACGTCCTAAACTTTCAAAGTTTCGTTTTGTCGGAGTTAACAAAAGAGAAGCCGACAAACTCAGAGAAGAAATCACGCTTTATGCGGGTAAAACGATAACAGAAAACCTGATTTTTGAGACCAAAAGTAAAATCAGAAGTTATTACCGTGACAAAGGGTTCTATTACGCAAAGGTTCAAATTGCAAGACAAACAGACACACTCATTAACAATTCTGAAATCTTTGTAATTGACATTGATAAAGGAATTAAAATCGGCATTAAAGAAATCGAGTTTGTAGGAGTGACTTCAGTGCCTATTTGGAAGCTTAAGCTGGCCATGAAAGACACCAAACAAAAAGGCCCTCTGCGAATTTTCAAGCGCTCTAAATACACTGAAAGCAGCTATTCAACAGATAAGAAGGCCGTGCTGGCTAAGTTTAATGCGGAAGGTCTCAGAGATGCCTATATCGTCAAAGACAGCGTATACATGCTCGATGACAAGAACATGAAAATTCGCATCGAAATTTCTGAAGGAGAAAAATACTATTTCGGCGACATCGAGTGGATTGGCAACGCCAAATACCGATCTAGTTTTCTCGACACAGTTTTAGGAATTAAACCCGGCGACCTCTACAACAAAGACCTCTTTGCACAAAGGCTATATGGTAACGGTGATGGTCGCGATATTTCTTCGCTTTACATGGACCGCGGTTATTTATTCTTCCAAATTTCACCAGTTGAAACAGGAGTTGGTAACAACCGAATTAATCACCAAATACGAATTATTGAAGGTAAAGAAGCGCATATCGGAAACGTAACTGTACGCGGAAACACCAAAACCAATGACCACGTTATTCTTCGTGAAATCAGAACAAAACCCGGTGACCTCTTCAATAAGGCAGATATCATGCGTACTCAGCGAGAGCTTGCGCAATTAGGTTTCTTTGATGAGCAGGGTTTTCAAGTAAACCCAAAACCAAATCCTGCTGACGGCACAGTTGACATAGAATATGTCGTTGCTGAGAAGTCAAGCGATCAGATTGAGCTTTCTGGTGGTTATGGTGGTGCCGGGCCGAACACTTCGGGCCGAATCATTGGAACCCTAGGTTTGTCTTTCAACAATTTCTCTACCAAGAATTTCTTTAAAAAAGAGGCTTGGTCACCACTTCCTGGTGGAGACGGGCAGCGACTTTCTATCAGGGCACAATCAACAGGGCGCTTTTATCAAGGTTATAACTTCTCGTTTACTGAACCTTGGTTAGGTGGCAAAAAACCAAATTCCCTTACTTATTATCTTTCGAATTCAGCGATTTCACAAAATGGTTTATTGCGCACCAATAAAGACTACAGCGGTATATCTATCACGGCTACCGGCGTTTCATTGGGTCGTCGCAAGAAATGGCCCGATGATTACTTTATTGCTTCCTACGAGCTTTTCTACAAGTATTACGACGTTCAGAATTACACCTTCTTTCCTTTATTTCAAAAAGGTTACGCCAATGATGTCGCATTCAAATATGTGCTCCAAAGAAGTTCTGTGAGTGCCCCAATATATCCACAGAACGGCTCCAACTTCACTTTTACTTCTACTGCAACTTTGCCTTACTCGCTATTTGGCCCTGAAAAGGATTTCAGCACTATGAGTACGCAAGAGCGCTTTAAGTATCTAGAGTATTTTAAGTTGAAACTCACAGGAGAATGGTATACCCCGCTTACGCCAGATAAAAAATTGGTCTTGATGTCTCGTTTTGGTTTTGGTTACATGGGCGCTTATAACAAGCAGAAAGGCGTCAATCCGTTTGACAGATATGTAATGGGCGGAAGTGGTTTAACCGGAATGGGTGCCAATCAATTTTTGGGGCGTGAAATCATTGCGCTCAGAGGCTATGACGACAACACACTTTCTACTCCAGGAGGAGACCCGATTGTAGCAAAATACACACTAGAATTACGTTACCCCATTTCTTTGAATCCGCAAGCTACGTTTTATGCACTTTCTTTCTTAGAGGCAGGGAATACCTATCCTAGTTTCGAAAAGTTCAATCCATTTAACGTGAAACGAACTGCTGGTGTGGGTATCCGTGTATTCTTACCTATGTTCGGTATGCTTGGGCTTGACTACGGTTTTGGCTTCGATCAGCTCGATTCTTGGGCAGACGGTTTTGGCTCAGGTTCTGATCTAGATGTAAAGACAAAAGGATACTATCCTAAGTTAACCTTTACAATTGGTATGAATTTAGGGGAATTGTAGCATTCACAATAAATTGGTATCTTCGTCGTTCTTAGCAGGTCTATGAAAAACTTAAAATATTTTGTGCTTTTGTTACTTGTCTTCTCTTTGAGAATGGCAAGCGCACAATCCTATGCCTATATTGACTCTGATTATATTTTAGAGAATGTTCCTGAATATGCTGAGGCCAAAGAACGCCTAGACAAAATGGCCGAGCGTTGGACCAAAGAAATCGAAGATCGCTACGCAACAATAAAAGACCTCAAAAGCAAATACGACCGCGAAGAAGTCTTGTTGCCTAAAGAAGAACGCGAGAAACGCAAGGCTGAAATTCAGAAGCTAGAACAAGAAGCCATTGATTTACAAACTCAACATTTTGGCAGTAATGGAGACTACTTTCAGAAGCGCCAAGAACTCATCAAACCTATACAAGATCGCGTGTTTACAGCCATGAAAAAAGTGGCAAAACGCGAAGGCTATTCATTCGTTTTTGACAAAGCGAATCAAAGTAATTTGCTTTACGCAGAAAAAGAATTCGACATTTCAAATGAAGTGCTCGAAGAAATGGGAATCTCAAAATAAAAAACAGAAAAATGAAAAATGTATTACTCGGACTATTCGTTGTTTTAGGTTTAAACACCTTTGCACAGTCTAAAATTGCCCACGTTGACTCACAAAAACTTTTAGATACTTTGCCTTCACGCAAGTTGGCTATTAAAAAGTTAGATTCCTTGAAAGCATCAGGAATGCAAGAATTACAAGTAATGGATGCGGACTTTCAGAAAGCATACCAACTTTACATGACTAACAAAGACAAAATGTCTGAAGTAGAGCGTCAGATTCAAGAGAGCAAATTGATGCAAAAGCAGCAAATGCTTGAAGCTACACAAGCATCTTTAGAAGAAGGTCTTCAATTGATGAGTGAAGAGCTCAATGCACCAATTCTTGACCGTGTTCAAAAATCAATTGAAATCATTGCTGAGCGCAAAAAACTGAACTATGTCATTGATGTTTCTGCTACCATGTATTCTAAAGGCGGTATAGACATCACTAATGAAGTTATTGTTGAATTGTTGTTACTTGATGCAGCAGCTGCCAAAAAATAACACATTCAAATCATTGAAAAGGGCAGCCATCGGTTGCCCTTTTTTTGTTAGCTTTGATCTAAATGAAGCGTTCCCCAATAGGTGTTTTTGACTCAGGATACGGCGGCTTAACAGTTTTGTCTGCCATTCGTGCACAATTACCGCAATACGATTTTATTTACTTCGGCGACAATGCCAGGGCACCATACGGAAATCGCTCTTTTGATGTAGTTTATGAATTCACGCTTGAGGCGGTCAATTTTCTTTTTGAACAAGGCTGTCCTTTGGTCATATTGGCTTGTAATACAGCGTCAGCAAAAGCATTGCGCACTATACAACAAAACGATCTCCCAAAGATTTCCCCAACCAATCGTGTACTCGGCGTGATTCGGCCAAGCACCGAAGTACTCGGTGAACTTACGCACTCAAATCATGTCGGGATCCTTGGTACACAGGGCACAATAGTTTCGAATTCATATCCTATCGAATTGGCCAAATTTGCCCCTGAGATTGAGGTCCATCAACATGCATGCCCCATGTGGGTTCCGTTGATTGAGAACCAACAATACGAGCATCCGGCTGGCCGTCAATTCATCATGGAAGATGTACAGCAGCTTTTAAGCACTAACCCATCTATTGATACCATTCTTTTGGCTTGTACGCATTATCCGGTATTACAGCAACAACTCGAGGAATTAGTGGGTCCAACTATCCAAGTCATTCCACAAGGGCCTTTGGTGGCTGAAAAACTCGCCACCTATTTAAAAATGCACCCCGAAATGGATACACAACTCAGTAAGAACGGAGATTTGAGTTTTTATACGTCAGAGACGCCAACTGTTTTTAATGCAAAAGCCTCACATTTTTTTGGTTCAAAAGTAGAGGCTAAGCACCACAGTTTTGAACACTAAATTTTTCTGCTCAAGCGCGTCATCGTGCTTTCATTGAGCAAGGCCTGTAACTCTGGGTGCGTTGCGTAGTAATAAACACTCTTTTTGAACTTCAAAAAACTACAATTGTGTTTTTTAAGCGTTTTTTCCACCGCTTTGTCGAGCGCTTCTTTATATTGTCCAGGAACACCGTAGGTGCTTTGGTAGTAAGCCTCTAGCACGCTAATTTCTTCAACGAGCACACTCATTTGCTCAAGACCCACAAATTCCTTCGGGACTTGATTTTGATCACAAGCGAAACCAACAAAAAGGAGGATTAAACAAAGCAGCTTTTTCATCTTGGGGAAAATGCAAGACGTTGGCCATTAGACCCTTCTTGAATCTGACCATTGTTGTATACACAATTACCGTTCACGTAAGTGCTGTGAATTTGGTGGGCAAATTGGTGGCCTTCAAACGGAGACCAAGCGCATTTGTAAAGTACATTTGATTTAGTCACCACTTCTCCTGCTTCTGGTTTCACCAAAACAAGATCAGCGTGATAACCCTCACGGATAAAACCACGTTCTTCAATTCTAAAAAGTGTGGCAGGTGCATGGGCCATTTTCTCAACCACTCTTTCAATTGAAATGCGGCCTTCTTGAACCTTGTCTAGCATGGCAAGCAAAGCATGTTGAACTAGCGGCCCACCCGATGGCGCAGCCGAATAGGCATGTGATTTTTCTTCAAGCGTATGTGGCGCATGATCGGTGGCTATGACATCTATGCGGTCATCGAGTAATGCCTTCCAAATACCTTCGCGGTCTTGCACAGTTTTTACCGCTGGATTCCATTTGATGAAATTCCCTTTGTCCTGATAATCGGCATCACTGAACCATAGGTGGTGTATACAGGCTTCTGCTGTAATGAGCTTTTGCTCAAGAGGCAGGCTGTTGTCGAAAAGTTCAGTTTCTTTAGCGGTGGAAATGTGTAGGATGTGTAAGCGCGCCTTGTGTTTTTTTGCAAGCGCAGCAGCTTTTGAAGACGAAAGGTAACACGCTTCTTCACTGCGTATGAGTGGATGCGCACTAACAGGAATGTTGTCTCCGTATTTGGCTTGAAATAAGGCAAGATTAGATTTAACGGTGTGTTCATCTTCACAATGAGTGGCAATAAGCGCCCCCACGCGTGAAAACAAGCCCTCTAGAACACTTTCTTTGTCAACCAACATGTTTCCCGTAGACGAGCCCATAAAAACCTTTACACCGCAAATTTTAGACGTGTCGGTTTTTAGCACTTCTTCTAGGTTGTCATTGGACGCACCCATAAAGAATGAATAGTTAGCTAATGCTGTTTGACTTGCAATTTGATACTTGTCTTCTAATAACTCTTGAGTGAGTGCATTAGGAACGGTATTGGGCATTTCCATAAAGCTGGTAATACCACCAGCTACAGCGGCTCTTGACTCTGAATAAATATTGCCTTTATGAGTGAGGCCAGGCTCTCTGAAATGCACTTGATCGTCAATGCAGCCTGGCAAAATATACAAGCCTTCAGCGTTGATTTCTTCAGCCTGTTCAAGCAAAGCGATATTGCTTGCAATTTTTTCAATTCTTCCGTTAGCGATTAAAATGTCAGCAACAAATTTTTTGCCTTCGTTAATGAGGGTGCCGTTTCTGAGTATCGTTTTCATTTCCATTTCATTTTTCTCATTTCCCAAACGCCAAAAAACGCTTCTTTAAAAATGCCTTTGCTCATTTTAGATTCACCCACAATTCTATCCACAAAAGTGATAGGAATTTCTTTGACTTTAAACCCAAGTTTGAGCGCGGCATATTTCATGCAGATTTGAAAAGCATAACCCTTAAATGGAATTTTGTCTAGCGGTATGGCTTCTAAAACCTTGGCCTGATAACACTTAAACCCCGCTGTGGTATCTTTTATATTGATAAAGAGAATGAGGCGTACATATACACTCGCAAAGTAACTCATTAAAATGCGCTTGAGCGGCCAATTGCTGACCCTACCACCACGAACATATCTAGAGCCAATACTTAAATCTGCACCGTTTTGGCAAGCGGCGAAGAGTCTTGGTAAGTCTTTTGGATCGTGGGAAAAATCGCAGTCCATTTCAATGATGAAAAGGTAATCTCTTTTCAAAGCCCATTTGAATCCATGAATATAGGCCGTTCCTAAGCCTAATTTTCCTGGGCGTTTTTCTAAAAAAACCTCTGGATGTCTTTCCATTAGCATCTCAATATGTTGAGCGGTGCCATCGGGAGAGTTGTCGTCAATAAATAAAATATGATACCCTTGCTGTAAGCTTAGAATTGCTTGCACCATCTGAGCTACGTTGTCCTTCTCGTTATAAGTAGGAATAATAATAAGGGTGCGAGGTTGGGTCATAGTTATGGAAACGAAATTAACGAACAAAAGTGACAAAAAAAAACCGCCACAAGGACGGTTTTCTTAATTTAATCAAAAGATGCTTATGCTTCTTCCTCTTCTTCGTCGTCACCGGCGTCAGCACCTTTAACAGCACCACGAGCCATTTTAACGGCAACAACCACTGCGTTTGCAGGGTCAAGGAATTTTACTCCTGGAATTTCAATACTGCTTACACGGATCGATTGACCAATGCGAAGTTTTGTAATGTCAAGAGTAATCGCGTCAGGTAAAGCGCTTGGAAGACCAACGCACTGTAATTGACGGAAAACGGTCATGAGTTTACCTCCGGCCATTACACCGCGGGAAGAACCTGTAATACGAACTGGTAGTTTTACACGAACTTCTTTTGTGTCATTCAATTCGTAGAAGTCTACGTGTTGGATGGTGTCTTTGGTAGGGTGTTGTTGTAACTCACGGATGATACCGACTGCTTTTTTACCTTCGATGTCAAGTGCTACTTGATAAACTTCAGGAGAAAAAACGATTTTGTCGATTTCTGTTCGCTTTACTGCGAAGTGAGTTTGCTCACCTTGACCGTAAAGCACACAAGGAACTAAGCCTGCATTACGCAAAGCCGCAGCATCCTTCTTCCCTACGTTCGCTCGGAGCGAACCGCTCAAATGTGCTGTTTTCATGTTTATATTAATTTAAGAGATTACGAAATGAGAACTGATAGATTCGTTGTTGACCAAACGTTTGATGACATCGGCAAAAAGATCAGCTACAGAAAGTACGCGGATTTTACTGCTTTGTCTACTCAACGGAATGGTGTCGGTAACAATCAGTTCGGTTAATTTGGACGCTTCAATGCGCTCAAAAGCAGGACCACTCAAGACTGCGTGGGTGGTAAAGGCACGGACACTTTTTGCGCCTTTTTCAATGAGAAGGTCAGCAGCAGTGGTGAGTGTTCCGGCGGTATCGCACATGTCGTCAATGATCACAACATCTTTTCCGACAACATCGCCAATAACTGTCATTTCAGCGATTTCATTGGCTTTCTTGCGGTGTTTGTGACAAAGTGCCAAACCACAATTAAGTTTTTTGGCGTATGAATTTGCGCGTTTAGCACCACCAGCATCTGGCGCGGCAACTACTAAATTTTGTTGGTCTAGGGCTTCTACTTCTTGAAGAAACAGGGTAGAGGCGAAAAGGTGATCTACGGGTACTTCAAAGAAACCTTGAATTTGGTCTGCGTGGAGATCCATGGTCATGACGCGGTCTACACCAGCAGCCATAAGCATGTTGGCTACTAGTTTAGCACCAATAGCAACTCTTGGTTTGTCTTTGCGGTCTTGGCGTGCAAAACCGAAGTAGGGAATCACAGCAATGATTTTACGAGCTGAAGCGCGACGTGCTGCGTCAACTAAAAGTAATAATTCAAAGAGGTTTTCAGTAGGCGGCATGGTGGATTGAACGATAAAGACGTCTTGACCACGAACAGTTTCTTCGAACGAAGGCTGAAATTCTCCGTCAGAAAAAACGCTTACTTTAACGTCGCCTAATGGCGTACCAAAAGACTTAGCAATTTGAGAAGCCAAGTGTTCAGAAGCTCGTCCAGCAAAAATTTTAACGCCCACCTTAATTGAAATTGGATGCAAAGGTAAGGAATTAAGAAGTAATTTTGTAAACAAATGAGTGAAAAGCTGCAATATTCCTTGTTCAAACGCTTATTAAGCTATGCAAGACCCTACCGAAAATATCTAATAATTGCGGTTTCAACTACAATTCTATTAGCTGCGTTGTCTCCCGCCAGACCCTACGTTATTGGCCAGATCATTGAGCGCTACCTCGTCAAAAATCAAAACGCAAATTTGCTTTTATTGGGCTCCCTATTGGTGTTGCTCATGCTTTTATTAGAAGCTTTGTTGCAAGTTATCGGAACTTACTTTTCCAATTTGCTAGCGCAGTCGGTCATCAGAGACCTAAGAAAAAAAGTCATTCAACATTTCATGCAATTACGCGTGGCGTACTTTGATAAAAACCCTGTTGGTGCAATGGTTACACGCGTGGTTTCAGATATGGAGGCCATCACCGAGGTATTTTCATCAGGCGTTATGGATATCGCTGCTGATTTATTATCGTTAACCCTGATCATTCTCTTTATGTTCTTGACCAACTGGCAATTGGCACTCATGACACTTATTCCAGTGCCCATTTTAATTTGGTCGACCCGGATTTTTGCGCGCGCAATGAAAGGCAGTTTTCAGCAAGAAAGAGTTGCGGTTACGAAGCTCAATACGTTTGTTCAAGAAAGACTTACCGGCATGAGCTTGGTGCAGCTTTTTAATCGCCAAAAGAACGAAGCAGATACATTTGATCAAATCAATAAAGCGCACCGAAGCGCACACATCAAGGCTGTTTGGGCCAACTCTATTTTCTTCCCGCTAGTTGAATTGCTCAGCTCCTTGTCAATTGCGTCATTATTGGTTTGGGGCGCTATTCATGCAAGTGGAAAATCAGACCAAGAGGTGCGCAACATGTTTGGGCAAATTTTTGCGTTTGTATTCTGGATCAGTCAATTGTACAGGCCTATCCGTATGCTGGCAGATAAGTTCAATGTCCTTCAAAGAGGAACTGTTCGGGCCGAGCGCATCTTTGCCGTCCTTGACGAACAAACGGATATCCAAACAGACGGGAAACACACAGCAATAGACTTCAATCAAGACCTCAAATTTACAAACGTTCAATTTGCCTATGTGGAAGGCCAACCGGTCTTAAAGCAGCTCAACCTCACCATTAAAAAAGGGGAAACAGTAGCAATAGTTGGTGCAACAGGATCTGGCAAGACAACGCTGGTCAATTTACTTGGTAGGTTCTACGAACATCAAGAGGGGCAAATCACTATTGGCGATGTTCCCATTGAAGAGATTGCGCTACAAACATTGCGCAAGCATATTGCGATTGTTTTGCAAGATGTCTTTTTGTTTTCAGATACCATTTTTAATAACATTACGCTCGGAGACCCATCCATTACTCATGAACAAGTAATTGCAGCAGCAAAAGCGGTGGGGGCTCATGATTTCATTGATCAGTTGCCGCTTAAGTACGAGCAACCAATCGGCGAAAGAGGGGGCACGCTTTCTGTAGGGCAGCGACAATTGCTAGCTTTTATTCGGGCTTTTGTTTATAATCCAGAACTACTTATACTTGACGAAGCCACGTCAAGTGTCGATTCAGAAAGCGAAATGCTCATTAAGACCGCTACTGAAAAACTAACAAAAGGCCGCACCTCTATCGTTATTGCACACCGCTTGTCAACGATCAGACAGGCCAATCGAATTGTGGTCATGGAAAAAGGCGTAATTATTGAGCAAGGATCACATGATGAACTTATCGCGCTGAATGCGCACTATAAAAATTTATACGATCGTCAGTACTTCAATCAGCAAGAGCCATGAAAAGACTAAAAATTGGTGGTGTACCAGAGCACTTTAATTTACCATGGAGGCTTGCAATTGAAGAAGGCAAATTTAAAGCGGCAGGCATTGAGCTGCATTGGTCAGATATGACCGGTGGAACAGGGCAAATGATCAAAGGATTACAGGCCGGAACTCTAGACATTGCTGTACTTTTAACGGAAGGAATCACAAGGGCTATATTAAAAGGCCTTGATGCGAAAATCATAGCCGTTTACGTAAAAACACCTTTGATCTGGGGTGTCCATGTTCCGATCAATCAAGGGATCAATCAACTTGATGACCTAGATGCCAGCACCTTTGCAATTTCAAGAGAAGGCTCAGGCTCGCATTTGATGTCTTATGTGCTTGCCAAACAACGAGGCTGGGACCCAACAGCACTCAGTTTCAATGTTGTTGGTGACGTCTATGGTGGTTTATGGGCCTTAAACAATGATGAAGCACAAGGTTTTCTTTGGGAGAAGTACACCACCCAACCATTTGTGGATCAGGGTAAGTGCAAGCGCATTGGAGAAGTTTTGACGCCTTGGCCATGTTTTGTAATTGCGGTCCGAACTGAAATACTTCAGCACGAGGCCGCTCTGCTTCAAGCTATTTTGCCAATCATTCAAAAAAGGGCTCAAGAATTAAAAAATAGTGAGGATGCTGCTGAGGTGTTAGCGTGGCGATATGCACTCAAAAAAGATGAGGTTACGTCATGGTTATCTAAAACCGAGTGGTCTGATCAGTTAGATGTCGATCAAAAAGATATTCAACATGTAGTTGAAACCCTACACGAACTAAATTTAGTGACCGACGAAGAACAAACAAATTGGTCAGAGAAAGTTTTGTAATGAAAGCCCTGCTGTTTTTTGTAAATATTTGGTTTGCATTTTTATTGAGTGCACAACAAGGCGTTACCTTGCCCACTACAGCAATCGCTCCTCAGTTTGTCGCCAATTTAAGCCCTGGAAATGAAGAGAGCTCGGGTTTGGCATTCTTGAATGATACCTTATTCTCAATGAATGACAGCGGAAATGCGCCTGCATTAAAAGCCTTGAACCCGACAAATGCCCAAACCCTTCAAACTTGGTTTGTAGCCAATGCCCAAAATGTCGATTGGGAAGCCTTGTGTGCGTCTGCAAGTGACTTATTTATCATGGACTTTGGCAATAACATGGGAAATCGCCAATTTTTTGATGTATATCAGATTCCAAGAGTATCACTTAATTTATCAGATACTTTATTTGCGACTAAAGCTACCTTTTTCTACCCTGACCAAGCTTCCGGAACTTTGCCGGTTAACGCACATAATTTTGATGCAGAAGCTGTTGTTTACAAAAATGATTCACTCCATATCTTTTCAAAAAACTGGCAAAATCTCTGGACAAAACACTACGTATTGCCTAGCTCTTGGCAAGACACAATTGCCGCCCAATTAGTAGACTCTTTTGAAGTAGATGGCCTCATAACAGATGCTGCCTACGATCAGAACACCGAAGAACTTTATTTGCTTGGCTACAAGCAATTGAGTAGCGGACTGTATAATTCATTCATGTGGAAGTTTTGGAATGCTCCTGTTGGATTCTTCGAAGGCACAAGAATGCGCATCGAGTTGGGTTCGGCACTTAGCTTGGGTCAGACAGAAGGTCTGTGTTTAACCGGCCCCAACACAGGATTTATCAGTAGTGAACAAATTAGTTCAGTCATTACAATTCCGGCCAAGCTTCACAGTTGGTCTGTTGAAGATATCATGGCAGTAGATATAGATGCATTTGCTCCAGGATTTTACTTTGCTGATAACACCTTGCATTTACCTGAATCATTCAATGAAATTTTGACCCTAGTTGATATCAATAGAAAAGTGGTTCTCAGAACAGAAAGAGGAAAGTCAAATTATAATTTGGAGCGTTTGCCTCCCGGCACCTATTATTTGCTTGCCCACGATTGGCATTATAAATGGCTCAAGAATAACTAAATAGCTTTTTATATTCTATCAAAGGACCAACTTGTTCAGTGAAAATAGGTTTTTGTTCATCTCTTTAATTTTGGTACAATTTTAGAGATAACTTAAGAGAACAAAATCGGAAAGCCATGTTAGCACTAGCACAATTTGATTCTAATTTTTGGTGGGCATTAGGCGCAGTTCTTACTATTCTAGGAATTATTTTTGCCGTCTTTTTAACAGACAGAAAATAAACTACAATAGCTTAAGCGCGCGTTGAATCTCTTTATCCTGGGCATTAACTACCCGGTAATATCCATTTTCTGTAAACAGATGGCTCGCTATTTCAGCTTTTAGATTCTGGGCAATTCGTTTTTTGCTATGCGCAAACTCATTTGCTTGAAAAACAATATTAAACTCTTTCTGTGCAAAACGAGTAAAGGATTTCAGCAAAGCATCATTGACTTGAAATTCATTGATAAATTGATTGAGGCCCATATTGTTCGGGTGCTGGTTCAAGTAATCAAATGCAAAGGCGTTAAAGGCACCAGCCCAGAGCAATTCAGTAAGATACATTGAAGTCCCGGTTGTGTCGCCGGGCACAAAGACATCAGGCATAATACCACCGCCACCATATACAGTTCGACCTTTTCGGGTTTTATATTTCAAAGAGTCGACAAAAATACTAGAGTCGGGCTTGAAGTATTCATCGGCATATGCGCGTTCTTCTGCTTCTTTGTAGGCTTCATAACCTTCTTTGTAAGGCCTTTGTATAGATCTGCCAGAAGGCGTGTAGTAACGCGCAATAGTGATGCGGATATTGCTTCCATCGCTGAGGCGTTTGTCTTGTTGAATGAGGCCTTTACCGTAGGATCTTCTACCGATAATTGTGGCTCTGTCGTTATCTTGTAAGGCGCCGGCTAAAATTTCACTCGCTGAAGCTGATTGTGCATCAATGAGTACTACAACTTTGATATTTTCAAGCAAGCCACCTGCTGTAGAAGGATACTTTTTTTCAGCACTATGTAAACCTTTCGAGCTTAATAATACGCGCTTCGCTGGTAAAAACTCATCGGCAATTTGAATAGCTGTTTCCATCGTTCCGCCGCCGTTTCCACGAAGATCGAGTACGAGTTTTTTCATACCAGATTGCAACAAACGGGCTGCAGCTGCTTTGAATTCATTGGCAGTTGGCACCGAAAACTGGGCAATTTTTATATAACCCACTTCTTTGGCAATCAAATAGGAGCAATTCACGGTTTGAATTGGAATGATGCCCCTTATTAGCGTTTTCTTTAATTTTTTCCCTTTGCGGTAAACGGTAACATTCACTTTGGTATTTGTTGCGCCTTTCAGGCGGTTCATGACTTTTTCATTGGTCATGAAGCTTCCACAAGCGGCTTTATTTTCAATGGCTACAATGCGATCCCCTCTTTGAAGACCTGCTAATTGCGCTGGAGATAATTCGTTTACGTGGGTGATACAAATGGTATCACGGAAGAGTAAAAAACGAACGCCAATGCCACCAAAAGATGCATTCGTTTGTTCGTCGAGTAGTTTGATGTCTTTGGCTGAAACGTAATTGCTATGTGGGTCTAGTTTGTGGAGAAGCTCAGAAATGGTTTCTTCAAAGATTTGTTCTTTGTTGATTTTGTCTACATATTGGTTATCTAGCAACTCAAAGATTTGATCTAGCTTTTGAATTTCTTTGCTGTTCACGGTATTTGACCCGAGTAATTCGGCCCCCGCCCATAGCCCAATGGCAGCAACAAAAGTGAGCAGCGCAGGCAGCCAATATAAGGGTTTAGGACCTTCCTCAGACATCGTCTATATTTTCAATTTGTTGAACTTGCAGGCCTGCAGATTTTAAAAACTCAATACCAGAAACATCTTTATAGGCTTCTTGGAAAACCAAACGAGTAATGCCAGATTGCAACACCAATTTACTGCAGTCTTTACATGGAGAATGTGTAAGATACAAGGTAGCGTCTTTACAATTATTGGTAGATCTGGCTACTTTTAGAATGGCATTTGCTTCGGCGTGTAAGACGTACCAATGTGTTTGGTTGTTTTCGTCTTCGCAACAGTTGTCAAAGCCTGCTGGGGTACCGTTGTAACCGTCAGAAATAATGATGGCGTCTTTAACGATAATTGCTCCGACTTGTTTGCGCTGGCAATGAGAAAGCCTTGCCCAACTTGCGGCTAGGCGTAAGTAAGCTTTGTCGTAGCGATGTTGTTTGCTTTCTTGATTATCCTCCATGTCTGATGTGTCCACCTAAATATCCGGTAAATGCGAAAAGGATAAATGCAATGATGCCTACTATCATGACAAATAATTGGATTTGCTTCGCTTTTTCCCACTTGGCTTGTTGCGACCACAGCCCAAGTAGTGCTGCTGCCGTCAGCAAAAAGATAAAGATGAGTGTGTTCTCAGCCATTTCTTCGTGCAAGTGAATTAAGTTATGTGATATACCGGGTAATTCTTCAACGTGTTCTTCAGCAGCCTCTCCAGTGAAATACGCGATGAAACCACCAAGACCACTAATAACCATTAAGAAATAAGCACTAAAAGCAGTTTGTAAGGAAGGCTTGAAATAGCCTATAAAAAGGAGTAAAACACCAAATAAAGACCCTAAAATAGGTAAGTGATTACTAAGAAGGTGTATGTAAGCTAAGCTCATGGCGTGTGATTTTAGATTAAAGTTAACTAAAAATCAGTGAGCGTAGTATGGAGAGATCATGAAATAAACGATGACACCGGTTACCGCGACATACAACCAAATAGGAAAAGCAAATTTTGCCCATTTTTTGTGTTTTTGGTAGTTCCCTTCCCAAGCGTGCAAATAGGTAAACAACACTACAGGAATAACCGCGACACTCAGAAAGATATGCGATAAAAGCAAAATGATATATGCCAAACGGGTAGAAGCTACTGCAGATTTTTCAATTTCATCCAATTGACCATTAGCATCTAAGTCACCATAGACCGTAGAATCTGAGGTCATGTGGTAGGCAACGTAACACAGCAAAAATAAAACACTCAAGACAAGTGCTACTTGAATGGTTTTTTGATGGAGTTGCACGTTTCCTGCCTTAATAAATCTTAATGCCATAATGAGTAAGGCAGCTGTTGCAGCATTGATACCGGCATAAATAGGGGGCAAGAAGGAAAAGTCAACCCCTTCAATTTTGATGGCAAAAAGTGCGGCCACAGCAATAGGAATGACAATAGAAATGGCAATTATCCATTTTCTGAGCCCTGAGTTATTCTTTGGTGTAATTGTATTCATCTTGAAATAGTTGTTTAGCTTCTTTGATTAATCTTTGGTATTCTTTTTTGTTGACGCTAAGGTCTGGCTGCACCACTTCGTAAACGCCACGCACCTGTCCTTTTTTATCGACAAGCGTAAAAGCGCCAGAATGTGCGTAGCCGCCAAGGGCTTCATCTTCTCGACCAGCAAAAATAAGAAAGTGTTCAATGCCAAGTTGGTGCGTAAAGGCTTCATTACCGCTTAAAAATGCCCAGTTTTTATTTTGAATACCTAGTTTTTGTTTGTGTGCTTTGAGGATACTCGGTGTGTCGTGCTTTGGATCTATGGTAAATGACAAGAACTGCAGGTCTTTTGAATAGCGCTGTAGTGCTTTTTCAACGTTTTTAAGCTGCGTATTCATAATCGGGCATATAGAAGGGCAGGTAGCAAAGAAAAACTCTGTAATCCAAACTTTATTTTTGAAAGTTGCTTTATTGACAATTATGGAATCTTCGTTGAAGAATTGAAAATCTGGAATGGTTTGATAAATGGTATCAATGACTTGTTTTCCATCTTTGAGGCTATAGTTGAGGTCGTAGTTACCTAGAATAGGAAGTGCTTTGACGGGCTCTTCATGACACGAGCTGAGTATGGTCAGTGAACAGCAAAAAAGGAAAAGAAAACTAACGTTTTGCGCGAGCTTTGTCATATTGTTTCATGAGAAGACCAAGGTGTTCTTTCATCGTTCGAATCATGCCTTCTGTATGACCATTCAAAACCATTCTGAGGTGGTTTTTTTTGTCGAGTAACATGATCAGTTCATTATAGGAAACACCGCCAAAGTATTTTTTATCTCTAACAATAAGATCTACGCCATTGTTCTTGTGGTTGAAAAAGTCTTTGGGATCGGCTATAACAAGTTGCCAAAGTTCAGGATCATAACCTTCTACAGTGCTACGCAACATATCTCGAATATCTAGGAGCTCTTTTTCAGAAACAGGATTCCCAAGCGAATCAACCACGATTGAGAGCATACGCACTTGTTTGAGCTTTTTTCGTTTGTTGGTGCGTAAATCTTTGTAAATCTTTTGGGTCAGGGGGAAAAAGGCAAGCCCGCAGTCATATGGGCAGGTGGTTTGCAAGGTATTGATCAGTACTACCTGATTTTGGTAATCTTTGAGATTTTTTTCTTGCTTGCCGAGATGGTTATAAACAGTAAAGGTTGGTGCTTGCACCAACCCATAATCTGCTAATTCTTTGAAACGGTGGTCACAGCCACGCGTTGCCATAAAAATGAGAAAAAGCGCTGGACCAAAAACTAAAGACAGTGCTAGTATAGATCTGCCTTTACTGCGGCTCGGGGCTTTATCTTCCATAATTATGGAAACATTTTATCCCAGGCTGTTCCTACTGCTGTACCTTCCCAAAGGGCGATAAAGATGAGGTAAAGAACAAAAATGAAATAGGGAATAAGAATAACGTTGCGTAAGTATTTGCGTTCGTCACCAAGGTGCATAAAAACCATCACGATGTAACCTGCTTTTAATAGTGTTAGCAAGATGAAGATGATTTTTACGGTAGTCCACCAATCTGAAGATTGCTTGATGCTTGCCCCGATGAAAACTTCTACAATAGTAATAACTGTAAGAAGTAAGGTTACTTTGTAAATTTTTTGACGAATGCTCTTTCCTGTAGCTTCGTCGTGATGTCCGTGTAAGGAGTATTCAATTAAGTCGTCTCTTTCCATGATCTGCTAAGCTTTGGAGAATTACAATAAATAGAAGAAGGTAAATACAAAGACCCAAACGAGGTCAACGAAGTGCCAGTAAAGACCAGTTTTTTCAACCATTTCGTAGTGTCCGCGTTTGTGGTATGTACCAGATAGTACGCCAAGTAAAATAATGATGTTAATGATAACACCAGAGAATACGTGAAAACCGTGAAAACCGGTAATAAAGAAGAAGAACTGAGCATATTGTTGTGGCCCATATTCGTTTTGCTTCATGTTAGCTCCATAGATAACACGATTTTCTTCGCCTGAGTAAAGCGCTTCGTAATATAGTTTTTCAGCCTGTTTGCCTTCAATTTCTTTGCCACCAACCTTGTAGGTCTTGCCACTTTTTTTGATGATCAATTTCATGTCATGGTCATGAGCCTTATTAATTTTAGCAACAGATCCATCAGCTAAATGAATTTTACCAGCCTCTAAGTGACCTTTTTCAGCAGCATGTTGATATTGGTGCATTAAGTCGTCTTTGATAATAGCGCCAACCTTGTGTTTCTTGCCAGCCTCTAGTACTTGGAAACTTTCAAGTTCGCCAAAATGACCTTTTACAATGGCAACAGAACCATCGGCTAATTCAATTTTACCAAACTCAGAACCGTGGATAAAGTGAGACCACTCCCATGCTTGTGAACCCAAGAAAAAGAAGCCACCAATAATGGTAGCAATCATCCATTTGGTTACACCTTTGCGATCCATGCGGTGTCCTGCTTCTACGGCAAGAACCATAGTTACAGAAGATACGATGAGAATAAAGGTCATGAGCGCTACGTAAAGAAGTGGGTAGCCATGACCTAAAAAAGGCATTGAGTTAAAAGTTTCTTCACCGATAGGCCATGCATCTTGTGCATCATGACGGGTGAAGCCGTAGGCAATTAATAAGCCACTAAATGTAAGTGCGTCCGACACAAGGAAGAACCACATCATCAATTTACCATAACTTGTTTGAAAAGGAGATTCTTTTCCTCCCCACAGTGTTTTGGCGTCTAATTGTGCAGAATGTCCGGCCATTTTTATGAAAAATTTTTGTGCAAGTTTAGTGAATAAAAATCAAAAACACGAGTAAATAGAGCCATAATAGGCCTAAAAAATGCCAGAAGATACTACTTAGGCGAAGTGATAGGTGGTTTTGTGAAGAGAATTTGCCTGAAAATGAAGCAATTGCAACTTTGAGCAAATAAAGCAAAGCGATAATGACGTGAAGTAAATGCACGAAGGTGATGAGATACAAATAAGAAGATGCGGAATCAGCTGATTGCATGGCGCTCAGCATAAGGTGCGGCTTTAATACGGTGCCATTGTATTTCAACTGACGGTTCTCGTACTGTAGTTCTTTGCCCGAATAATATATCGTGAAATCTTTACCGTATTGACCTCTTGCAAAGAAATCGCCGCGTTTGTCACGGATATTTAGTGCGAGTTCACTTAAGCGCAGTTCATCTGTATAGGTGAATTGGGTGCTGTCATTAGCATAAAGTTTGCCTGATTTGTAAAGTACAGGACTACCGTTATAGAAGAGTTCAATTTTCTGATTGGTTTCTTTGAGACGCAGTGACGTCAGACGATTTGAGTTCTCAAATTGCTTAAAGAAACTTTGTACTTCTTTGAAGTCTTGGTCATTCATCGGTTTGCCATTGATGAGAAATTCGTTCCCATCGACAGCCACTAATTGGCCCTTATATTTGACTTCGTAATAATCTCCGTAACGGCCATTAGTAACAAGGATGTCATTAACAGGATTAATCCCTTGTTTAACAAGTTGTTTGTACCCTTGAAACTGGAAATAAATGAAGCCGAGCCCAAAAATGAGCGTAGCAGCCATGCCTAATTTAATTTGCCCTTGACGGTCTTTTTTAGCACTTTGAATGGCAAACCAAAAGGTCAAGCTACTCAAGGCAATAAAGAGGGTACTGAGGTAAAACCCTGACGGCATGGAGTATTTTAGCCAAAAGGATTTCCCCATTGATACATAATATCCGGAGGTGAGGCCGGCAAATAGCATAACGATACTGAAGATCCCGACATAGACGAGATTTTTCTTCATTTTCTCTTTGACTTCTGGATTTAGGTCATTATTCATGGCAGTTTATTTAAAATTTCAATAAAATTATCGGTGCGATCAAACACATAAATAAATTGGATGATCGGTAAATAAACAAACGAAGCGAACATGAGTTTACGCGCATCGGCAGTTTCACAACTATGATATAATTTATAAGATAAATAAAAGAACCAAATGCCTAATAAACTGGCGCTTATAAGAGTGATAACGCCGGTCCAACCAAGCAACCAAGGCATGAGGCTAAATGGGATGAGCGCTAGTGAGTAGGCCATAATTTGGAAGCCCGAAGCTTTGCCTTTCCCTTCTTTTGAGGGTAATAAACTAAAACCTGCCTTTTTGTAATCGTCATAGAGAACCCAAGCAATGGCCCAGAAATGTGGAAACTGCCATGTAAATTGAACAAAGAAAAGTACACCAGGAACAAAACCAAAGGCATCGGTTGCAGCAATAGCGCCTAAGAATGGTGGAATAGCTCCAGGAAAGGCCCCTACAAAAACGGCCCAAGGAGTAACCTGCTTCAGTGGCGTGTAGACAAAAACATAACTCAGAAAGGCAAGTAAACCGAGCACGGCACTTTTTAAATTGATAAGCCAGAGTAAATAAGTGCCGAATAAAAGGAACAAAATGACAATTATATAGGCTTCTCTTAGAGACATTTCACCGGTTGGTAGCGGCCTTCTATTGGTGCGGTTCATGATTTTATCTAGGTTGCGTTCCCAGATTTGATTGGCGCCATTAGATGCTCCGGTAACTAGTGTACCGCCAAGCATGAGGTAAGCTATTTCAGTGAGGTCTTTGCCACCTGCAAATAGATATCCGGTGAGTGCAGATAAGATCACTAAGAAAGACAAACGAAACTTGGTAAATACCAAGTAAGTTTTGAATTTTGATGGCTTTTTTAGTGGCGTTTCAGACATTGCTACAAAATTACGGAATCAGAAGCAAAGGGTTCGAATTATTCTTGGTAATATTCATTTTTAATGAAGTATTCAAGTAGCGCTTCTTTAAGCAGATGTTGTTGCTGTTGATGGTTCAGCGAAGGAAGTTGCTGATTGAGTGTGAAATGTGGCCACAAGTCGGCATCTCTTCCTTCAAATGTATAATAGCCATACGGCTCAAGGAGTGTGCAAATGGCAATATGCATTAACTCCATTTTTTGCTGTTTAGAAAACGTTTGGTGCCCCATCCCTAATTCATTGACACCTACTAGAAATAAAAAGGCCGACATGTCCATTCCAGGGCCGAAGTCTTTTTCTAGGTGTTTTTGAAGTTTTTGAAAGCGGAGTTCTATGTCGTGATCCATGCTGCAAAAATAAGGATAGCTTGTCGATTATTGAGCACAAAAAAAGGGGTTCCTTTTGAGAACCCCTCCTTTTCATCAATCAACTTCTTATTTCTTCACAAATTGCTTAGCGCTGTTACCAGCAGCAGTAGTAATTTGGATAGTGTAAACACCTGCTTTGAGGCTATCTACATTGATTTCTTGAGTTAGACCGTTGCCTGCAATTGTTGCAACTACTTTACCTGTAAGGTCAAGGATGCGGATGCTTTGCATAGCGTCAGTAGCTTTGATAGTCATGATGCTGTTTACTGGGTTAGGGTAGATAGAAACTGAGTTATTCAATTCTTCTACACCAGCCAAGCAATCAGAGCAGCTTTCCCAACAAACTTCAGGAACTGTTGCTGTAGCAGTAACTGCATAAGCACGGTTAGTGAAACCACCGTTAGTTACAGTACAAGATTCGCCACCAACAAATTGTTCAGAAACATTCCATCCGTCTACAGTGAATTTGTATTCGATGTTACCTGCAGCAATTGGAGCAGTTACTTCCCATACGTTGTCGTTGTTAGCGTCAGTCATTGGTGTACAAGTACCACACCAGCCGTTAAACGTACCATTTAAGAATACACCAGCTGTAGTAGAACCACCACCTGTTACGTAGTCATTCATGTCCACTTTGAAAGTGATGTCGTTAGTACATACATCACAACTTGCGAAACATACATTTGGTAAATTGATATCACCAGCTACAACGTGGTAACGGTTGTTGAAACCATCGTTAATCGGGTCAATACAAGTTTCAGTTCCAGTGAATTCTTCTTGTGCGTTCCAACCATCAATAGTGAATTTGTATTCGATTGCACCTGGAGCTAAAGGAAGCGTTACTTCCCAGTTACCGTTACCCATGTCTGTCATTGGGTTACAAGTACCACACCAGTTATTAAATGAACCATTTACAAATACACCACCAGTTAAAGAACCAGTGTATTGTGTCATGTCTACACGGAATTTAACTTGGTAATCTTGAACAGCAAGCGGAACAGTTCTGTTGTAAACAAAACGCCACCATCCTGGACCAAAGTTGATATCTAGTGTCATAGTGTTTCCGCCGTTAGAGATAGCTGCGTTGTAAGTAATAGAACTTGCAGCAGCAGCAGGGCTTCCGATTTCAGCACCATTGATAACTTTTGCTAAACCGAGGTGAGCACCCAATCCGTTTACGGTAAGTGTTCCGGCTGTAGCGTCATAAGCATAAGTTGCAGCACCACCAACGTGCGGAGCTACAGGAGCACCACATGCGTCAGGTGAAACACCTTGCCATCCTTCGAGCCAAGTAGCGCCATTCATGTAATGCGTCATGGTTCCGTTAGCTTCAAATTTAACTGAGTCGTCAAAAAGACAAGCACGTGTGGTGACATCACCAGCACCGTTAGACCACCAGCTGATATCGCCAAGGTTAGGACCAACACCGAGTGCACCCGCTTGTGGAGCGAGTTTCCATGTTCCTTCTACCTGTGCGGTAAGGCTTAAAACTGGTGCAAAAAGCAAAAAGTACAGTTTTTTCATGTTGTTAATTTTTAGGGGTTTTAGAGTTTCTAAATTAGAAAGTTTGCGTTAAATATAGTAAAAAATACAATAAGCAAGAAAAATAGGGCCTAATACGTTAATAATCAATCGAAATTTATGTCGTTCTCCAATTCAAAAACGAGCTTTCCTTCGCCACAATTTATTTCAAATGTGCCTTTTTCAGCACGCCATTTGCCATCAATTGCTACGCGTTTGAGGCTATTTGCATCAAATTTGAAGTATAATGTTTTGTTTTCACCTGGATTTAAGGTTGTTTTAGTAAATCCGATGAGTCTTTTTCCTTCAGGGCTTGTACTTGCATAAAGATCACTGAGATAAACTGGAACAAGTGTTTTAACCATTTTTTGGTTTGGGTTACTGACTGTTACGGAAATGGTAAAGCTTCCGTCTTTTTCATTCTTGCTTTCAAATTTTGCTTTACCGATTTGCGCATTGTTATACGACAAACCAAAGCCAAAGTCCCACTGAGGGTTGTAGGCCGAAAAGTCACCAGATTTAGAGCGGTCAACGCTGCGCGGATGGTCATAGAATTCAATCACGCCGTCGTAGCGAGGATATGTGTAAGGTAAGTGACCGCTGAAATCTTCTTTACCAGAAAAAAGTTCTGCTATTGCAATTCCACCTTGATCTCCTGGTAAGTAAGCTTGTACAATGGCATCGCAAAGTGGCTCGATGTCGTGAATGATTCTTGGTCTGGCTTCGAGTAACACAAGGACTACTTTTTTATTGGCAGCTTTGGCTAAGCGCACCAATTCTTTTTGTTTGTCGTCGAGTTGTAAACTGCGAATGTCACCAGGTTTTTCAGTGGAAGGCAATTCTCCCACACAAATGACGATGACGTCATTTTTTTTGAGCGCTTTTTTGTAGGCAGCGATATCGAGAAACCTTGATGCTTCAAAGTCTTTTTCCATGTAAAGTTCAACGCCCTGAATATGAGAAATACTGTTAGCAGGAAATGCTTGTGTAAGCGCTTTGTAAATGGTTAAAGCTCCTTTTGTATTGTAATTTGTGTCGAGTCCTTGCCAAGTGTGTGTCCAAGCACCATTGAGCATATTGAGGCTGTTTGCTCCTGGGCCCGCGACTAAAATGCGTTGGCCTGCAGACAAAGGAAGCGCAGCATTTTCATTTTTCAACAATGTAATTGATTCTAGGGCTGCAGTTTTAGCAGCTTTTTTGAAGTCTTCACCACCAAAGAGTGTGTATTCGTCAAGGTTTGGAACTGGATTGCCAAAAAGGCCAAGTTGTTTTTTGACATACAAAATTCTTCTTACTGCGTCGTCTAGACGGGTCATGCTGATTTTTCCACTTTTAACTGCTGCAACCATATCTTGGCAATAGGTTTTGTACTGCGGATTTGATGGAACCATGCTCATGTCTACTCCGGCATTGAAGGCCTGAATGGCCGCCTCTGCTAATGATGGAGCCGTGCGGTGTACGGTATGCAACATAATGAAGTCTTCCCAATCTGAAACAACGAAGCCTTTAAAGCCCCAATCTTGTTTGAGTGTTTTCGTCAAAAGTTGGTAGTTGCTGTGTCCAGGGATACCGTTCACAACACCTGAATTGATCATGAGCGTTAGTGCTCCTTGCGCCACCGCTTCTTTGAACGCAGGAAAATAAAGCTCTTGCATGTATTTTTCTGGAATCCAGGCTGGAGTGCGATCGCGGCCACTAAAGCTTGCGCTATAACCTACAAAATGTTTGAGGCATGCTGCTACATGAAAATTGTCTACTTCTTTTGTAGATCCTTGATAACCTTTTACAAGTGCAGCTCCCATTTGGGTACAGAGGTAAGGGTCTTCTCCAAGTGTTTCAAAATGACGCGACCAAAGTGGCTGACGCCCTAGATCAAGTACGGGAGAAAAATTCCAAGGAATACCAGAAGCGCGACACTCATAGGCAGTTACTTGGCCCATTTGCTCAGCTAAAGCCGGATTCCAAGTTGCAGCCAAGCCAATTTCTTGAGGAAATAGCGTGCCGCCAATGGTATAATTGACACCATGAATAGCATCGATGCCATATAGAATTGGAATGTTTGTTTCTTTTTTGAGGTAAGGAAGATGAACAGCACTCATGATGGTAGTCCATTCATCGCGGCTTAAGGTATGTGCCCCGACATTCAAAATGGAACCAACATGAAAAGTATTTATGGCTGCATCGAGCTTCTTTGGATCAATTTGTACCGGATTCAGTGCTTGCCCTTTTTCATCTGTTTGATAAATAGCATCAAGCGTAATTTGACAGGTTTGCCCAACTTTTTGCTCAATGGACATATTGGCTATCAGGGCTTCAATGTCTTGATCCGTAGGATTTGTAAAATAGAGTTGCTCAGTACTGTTAAATCCAAAAAGAATAACGAGTACTAAAAGAGAAGACAATACTTTCATGAGATTTTTATTGGAAGACGCGAACGTAATCTACAAACATTTTTTGTGGGAAAGTGGTAGTAGCATCTGGTGATCCTGGCCAGTTTCCTCCTACTGCAACATTCAAAATAATGAAGAACTTCTCACGGAATTCATTCATTTCAGCAGGGTTGGTATCAATGCTGTGGTATTCTACGTTGTCGAGTAACCAATGAATAGAATTGGCATCCCAAACGATTGAAAATACGTGGAAGTTATCGGCAAATTTACCTGAGGTAAGGCTTTTACTGCCACCATATTGTGCATGTGAACCGTTATTGCTCCAGTGCACTGTGCCATGAACAGTGCGGTCATTAGCACCAGCACCGCCAATGAGTTCCATGATGTCAATTTCTCCACAAGCTGGCCATCCGGCAGTTGTAATGTTGTCTCCGAGCATCCAAATAGCTGGCCAAATTCCCTGACCATATGGAAGTGCAGCGCGCACATCAATGCGCCCGTATTTCCATGATTTTAAGCCTTGGGTTTTGATTCGACTTGATGTGTAATTAGAAGTATTAAACGTTTCGCTTTTGGCAGTTATGGTGAGTAAACCATCGGCAACCACTGCATTATCTTGCTTGTAATACTGAAGTTCGTTATTCCCCCAACCCCAACTTCCTGTTCCGAGGTCGTAGGTCCAGTCATTAGAAAGACTGCTTCCATTAAACTCATCGCTCCAGGCGAGGGTATAACCAGGATAACTCAGCGGGCTGATGTACCCTGAGTTTGGCGCGCCTGAGTTGCCTGTACTGATTTCAATCAAGACTTCTTCATTGAGTTCGATGAAATCATTTTGCATCACATGTGCACGTGTACGAATCTTGTAGGTTCCGCTGGTATTGAAAATGTGTGTGGCTTCACCATCTTTACTTTCTACGGTAATGGTATCATTGACATCGAAGAAGGTAATTGTGAAAAAATTCGTGCTATCTGCAGTGGCTTGCACATGTACTTCGCCATTTGTGATGGTCAATTGCGTTTGTAAATTACTAGGTTTGCCAGCAGGCTTCACATCATCAGGCTGACAGGCCATTAAAGCAATACTTAAAATGGTAAATAAGATCATTTTCATAGTTTGAAATTTAAGAAGGCTCTTTTAATTACGGCAGTGCTTTCAACTTAAGATACCACTTGAGGCCACCTGCATGGTGTCCGTACTGTAAATTAAGCGTAGAATCTGTAGAGCTGATGATTTTATAAACGCGAGGACCCGTGAAAAAACCAATAAAGGCATTGTTAGAAATGGTGATGGTAGTTTCAGTGCCTTCGGTTAATAACCAACTCTCATTCAATTGATCTGCATAAGGCGCTGTGTAGTCAGCTAGGTTTTGGAAAGAACCCGGAAACGATGCGGCTAAAGAATTGTGCACGTAGACATCTCCATTGGTAATCATGTCAAATTTAAATGCATTCAAATAGAAAATGTATTTGTCATCATAGAGCCCACAACCTGGCTTTTCATTGGCTCCGGCAGCCCACCATTCTGGAATTGGCCCAAGTGCGCTTTCTGGGTCAGGACCAACGCCCATGTGCCCCGAAGCGGCTGAATCAATCACCCAAATTCTGTATCCAGGGCCGTTCACCCCGCCGGTAAGTAAAGTATAGTAAGGGTTGTTTAACAGCGTAAAATCATCGTTGGCAATAGTTACTACTTGACTTGAACTGCGGCTGCCACCTTTAGCAAAAACAGTGAGTTTAATCGTGTAGGTACCTGCATATGGATAAGTTGCCGTTACGTTTGGACCTTGTGCTTTTGTTCCATTACCAAAATCCCAAACGCATTGAATGTTAGGATTGTTGGCACTGAGCTCAATCACATTGACATTTGCTGCCGACGGAGACATCGTAAACTCAGCGTCAGCTGCGCTAGGCGGATCACCAAGTGTAGGTTCATATTTTTGACATGCAGCTAAACCTAGCGCAATTGTCAGGATGCTTAAGAATAAATTTTTCATGGCTTTTAATTGCTAAAGATTAATAACCTGGGTTTTGGCTCCATGTTCCTCCGGCTAAATCAATTTCTACCTGTGGAATAGGGAATACCTCATGTTTACCAACAACAAATCCAGGGATATATTGTGCGGCCTGACCCGTACGAACGAGGTCAAAAAAGCGCAAGCCTTCTCCTGAAAGCTCTAAACGTCTTTCGTTGTAAACCTTTTCAATACTATTTACAGACGCACCCGGGATACCTGCGCGCTGACGGATTTGATTCACTAAAGCCGTTGCTCTGCTTGGATTTCCGAGTTGATAATGCGCTTCTGCAGCCATTAGTAACACATCGGCATAACGCAAAACGCGGTAGTTTACAGGGCTCGTGAGGTCGTTATCAGGCAAACCAATTTCACCTTGTTTTTTGATGTATTTGTTGTTGTAGTAACCTGTGTGGCCACCCGCACCAATTGCATAAGTAATTGACGCCGGATTTGTTTGTGCAGCAATAAAGGCCTCGATATCAAGAACTGTTGCTGCTCTGCGTGGGTCAATAGGTGAGAACGCGGCATAAAGTTCTGGTGTCGGCAAGTTATAAGAGTTGCCATCACCATAAACAGGGCCAGTGTATTGTCTGATTCCTTGGAAACCAACGGCTGCATTTCCTTCAAGGCAAATAAGACAACCGTAGCTACCACCTTCAAGACCAGTATATTCAACATCAAAGATGGTTTCGCTGTTATTTTCAGCAGCTACGCTAAATAATTGGCTGTAGTCTGGGTAGAGGCTGTATTGTCCTGAGTCAATGATTTCATCAAAAATTGCAGCAGCTTCAGTGAATTTATTTTGGTACAAATAAACTTTTCCGAGGAGTGCTTTGGCTGCACCGCGAGTTGCTCTTCCTTTTTGCGCAGCAACCGGAGTTAACACGGCAGCAGCAGCAACTAAATCTGCTTCGATTTGGGCATAAACTTCGGCTTTCGGAGAGCGCGGAATCGTTCTTGCTTCTTCAATACCAATGCGCTTGTCAATGATGAGCGGAACGTCACCAAAGTATTTGACAAGTTCAAAATAGTAATAGGCTCGCAAGAATTTCGCCTCAGCAAGAATATGTGCTTTTCTAGGGAAATCTATGTTGTCTTTGTGTTCAAGAATGTAGTTGGCACGCGTAATACCCGTGTAGTTCCATCTGAGAACATTGCGCAACTCCACATTGACGCCACCATGAGTCATGTTATCGATGTCGTGTAGACCTTTGCTGTCATTGACACTTTCACCACCTGCAATGGCATTGTCAGAAGCAATTTCACCGATCCAGAGTGTCAAGAAAGAACTTTGGAGTAGGTCATAAGCGCCGACAAGTGCACGCTCATAATCTTCAGGGGTTTGGAAGAAGTTTTCTGCATCTTGCGCATAGGGCGGATCAACAGACAAGAATTTTTCACAAGATGGCAACACAGCTAGGGTTGCAATTGTAGCTAAAGTAAAAATCAGTTTTTTCATGACGTTCAGCTTAAAATTTGATTTGAATACCACTCATGATTGAGCGGGCTTGCGGATACATACCGTAGTCAACACCTGCTGACAACACATTTGAAGAGCCAAGATCTGGATCAAAGCCCATGTAACGCGTCAGGGTGAGCAAGTTATTAGCCGCGACATAAATTCTTAATGTTTCAACATGGATTTTTCTTGCCGCACTTGCAGGAAGGGTATATCCGAATTGGACATTGCGAAGTCTTACAAATGAACCGTCTTCTACATAGTAAGAAGAGAAGAGGTTATTGTTTGTAGGGCCGGTAGTTAGACGAGGATGTTCGTTTGTTGAACCTGGTCCTGTCCAGCGGTCAATTACGTAAGCCAATTGGTTGGCATAAGGCTGTTGACGCTCGTAGTTGCGGATAATTTCTTGGCCAATTGCTGAATAAACATTTCCTGAAAGGTCAAAACTTTTGATTTTGAAGTTGAAAGCAAAACCCATCGTGAAGTCAGGAATTGCTGAGCCAAGATACGTTTTGTCAGAGTCGTCTGAGAAATTGATCTTGCCATCGCCGTTTTGATCTACAAAGATGAGGTCTCCTGGTTGAGCACCTTCTTGAACAACGGCAGCGTTGTCAATTTCTTCTTGCGTTTGGTAGACACCCGCAGTTTCGTAACCGAAGAAGTAGCCAATTTCATAGCCAGCTTGGAAGCGTGTTGCGACATCACCTCCAACGCTAAAGCTAGCTCCTGGGATGTATTCTACACCCGTTGGTACGCTCACTACTTGGTTGTTAATAGAAGTAAAGTTAAAGCTGAGGTTAGTTTGTAAAAGGTTTTTTGCATCTGATCGGTAAGCGACTTCAAATTCCCACCCTTTGTTAGAAACGTCACCTGCATTGATAATTGGCGGGTAGCCACCTGGTCCGTAAGAGCCTAAAAGTGCAGAAACATCCGGTTGGAACAATAAATCAAACGTGTTCTTAACGAAGTAGTTTGTTGTGAAGTTGAGCACCTTTAACCAGGTGAGATCAACACCAACATTGAATTGACGCGTTGTTTCCCACTTTAAATCTGGGTTGGCTGGGCGCCCGATCGCAATTCCTTGGGTAATGAGGTCATTGAAAACATAAACCCCTTCTCCGTTTAGCAAAGCGCGGTAAGCAAAGTTTGGGATTTGGTCGTTACCGGAAACACCATAACTCATGCGCAGTTTCAAGAAATCGATGCTTTTGCTCTTGAAGAATTCTTCGTCTGAGATGAGCCATGCACCCGAAACAGTTGGGAAGATACCATAACGGCTATTTGGGCCAAATTTGCTTGAACCATCACGGCGTAAAATCCCTGAAATCAAGTATTTTTCTTTGAAAGCGTATTCACCTCTCAAGAAACCAGAAACAAGTCTTTCAGTAAATTCCCAAGAGTTGGTATTATTTAGAAATCCGCCTTGCGCTGTGTTGGCAGAAATATCCGCATAAGCAAGTGAGTTATTCGGAATACCGAAAGCCACACCACTCAAAGACTCTCCGTCTCTTTTGAAAATAGAAGCACCGAGTGTTCCTTTGACAGTGTGATTCTCACCAAAGGTTTTATTATAATTTAAGAATGCTTCATAGTTGAGGTCAAGGAAAGTCGAACGCTCTTCATATACAGCGGCTCCACGGTCGATAAAAACGCTGTCTGCAATTTCCACCTGAGGTGACTCTAAGTCTGCATTAGCAGCGGTGTTGGCGTATTTACCATCGCCGTACCAAACAAGCGGAGAAAATACTTTGGCATCGACCATTGCATAGTTGTAATTAAAGCGATTGGTCAACGATAAATGCTCGTTGAATTCATAGATGAATTCTTCTTTTCCAACGAATTTATTAGCAGTACTCCAGTTGTATTGATTCTGAATTTGGGCAATTGGGTTGATGATATCACTCACTTCTTCCATGTAAGAGAAAGTGTTTGGACCACTATAAACTGGTTCGTTCGGGAAGGCGTTAATGGTGTTGTAAAGCACAGATCCAATACCATTTTCTGGTAAAGTACTGCGCATGTCTGAAGAAAATAGAAGCACAGAATTGAGTTTGAGTTTGTCAGACATATCTGTGCTAAAATTCAAGCGGGCATTGTAACGACCGAAATTAGATTTATCGCCACCTACAATTCCATCTTGGTTGAAATAGCCCAAACCAATCGAATAACGCGTATTAAGCGTACCACCGTTTAATGAAAGGTTATGACTTTGAACAGGTGCTTTGCTGAAAACAGAGTCTTGCCAATTAGTGCCTGTTCCTAGGCTGGTATTGGAAAAAGGCATAGCCTGACCTCCAAATGCGAAGGCTTCATTTTTAATTACTGCATATTCTTCTGCCGTCAATAAATCTAGGCGGCGAGCAGTTTGTTGCATCCCGTAATAGCCATTGTATTCAATACTTGGCTTGCGATTAATAGCGCCATTTTTCGTTTCAACAATGATGACGCCGTTTGCTGCGCGAACTCCGTAGATACCGGCAGTAGCATCTTTTAAGACGTTAATAGATTTGATATCAGCTGGGTTTAAGGCATTTAGTCCTTCTGAATCATAAACCACGCCATCCACTAAAATAAGTGGATCATTGTCACCGAAAGTAGACAAACCACGGATGCGAATATTTGATGAACCACCCGGAGAACCAGAGTTACTCGAGATAGTAACCCCAGAAACTTGACCCTGAAGGGCTTGATCCATACGGGTCATGTTCATTTTTTCGATGTCTTCACCTTTTACTTTAGAGGTAGCACCAGTTAATTCTTTGGCTTTTGCTGTTCCATAACCAACTACTACGACATCTTTAGTGTCTTGTGTTTGTTGGTCTAGCTTCACCGTAATATTGGTTTTGCCAAGCAGCGCAAATTCAAGTTTTTCGTAGCCCATCGCTGTAAATACCAATATGGCACTGTCTGGATTGCTTACTGAAATTTGAAATAACCCTTGCGCATCGCTGAGAACGGGTTTACTTGTATTTTTTACAAGCACTTTGACATATGGAATACCTTCTGAGCGTTCATTGAGAATGGTTCCGCTAACAGTTTTGGCCTGTCCATAGACTTGCGAGACACCGATGCAACACAGCAGTGCCATGACGAGTTTTCTGATCATAGTCGTTTTAGTTTTAGAGTGGGATAAATATAGAAAAAAATTAATTATTGTAAAAAGAACAATAACAATTGTAATTGTTCAGAAAATCAGTGTTTTACAAAAAAAGAAACGGAGACACTCCTCTCCGTTTCCTGATTATTAACCTGTTTAACGCTTCTTTTAGAGTGAAAGCGAGACTCGAAGATACAAATATTATTGTAAAAAATACAATAAGTCAAAATTTCTACATTTTGAAACTATACCCGACGTCCTTTTTAAGTTCTGTATATGCTGTTTGATCGAAAGAAAAAAGTTTTGCTGGTCGGTGCTTGACGTTTTGTTGTTTTTCGTTAAGCGCAATAAGTGGAATGTTTTTAATTTTCTTTCTGAAGTTGGCTTTGTCCATTTCTTGTTGGAAAGCGTATTCGTAGAGTTGTTGAAATTCACTGAGTGTAAAGCGCTCGGGCAATAAATCAAAGCAGACAGGCTCGTTCAAAAGCTTTTGCTTCAGCATTTCATAGGTGCTTTCAAGGATGTGGTTGTGATCAAAAGCCAAAGTAGGCATATCGTTCATGGAAACCCAACTGATGTCGTCTGCCCAAGAGGAGGCCTTCACATGAAAATCTTCAATGCGTACTAAAGCAAAATGTGCAATGGTAATGACGCGTCCTTGTGGGTGACGGTTTGGATGCCCAAATGATTGAGATTGATGCATTTGGATATGATCCAAGCCGGTTAATTCTTTGAGAATGCGTTCGGCAGCTACCGGAAGATCTTCATCCGGGTACACAAGATCTCCAGGGATGGCCCAATAATTATCATAGGGCTCCATCGCTCTTTTAATCAATAGCGCCTTGATTTCGCCTGCTTCGTAACCAAAAATGATGCAGTCAACAGAAAACGCAGAAGTAAAAAAGTCGTTGAATTCTATTTTATACATAAGCTTAGTGTCCGGCTCCAGTACTTTCAAAAGTTTGAATACCCTTGCTTTTTAAAATAGCAGAGCTGCGAATTGCAAAATAAATCAAATAAGCAAAACAAGCAACGCCCACCCAATAAGATTGTTGAATGCCAAGTAGGTTGTCGTCTGCTAAGGTTCCTTGTGCTAAAGTAACGAAACCACCACCCATAATCATAAGAATGAGTAAGCTCGATGCTGTATTGGTACGCTTACCTAAACCGGCAATCCCTAGCGTAAAGATGCACGGCCACAAAGTACTGCAGAATAAGCCAACTGAAATAAAGGCAAATACGCTCACGTAACCCGAACTAAAAATACCGATGATTAACGCTAAGGAACCGAGTGTTGAGTAAAGAATAATTTGACGCACTGGATTACCGTTTGAAATAAAGTCAGCGGCAATCAATACAAACACTAAACCTAGATAAGGTGTTAATGCTGAAATATCAGAGCCACCAATAGTATTGGCAAGCGCAAAAATTCCAAAAGCCACTAGCGGTAAAATTACACCCATCATGCGGTTAAATGTTTTTGATTTTTCAAATACACCAGCTGCAGAGGCCCAGCGACCAATCATCATACTGGCCCAAAACAACGATACAAACGGAGCAACTTCACTTTCTTTTTTGCCTAAATGTTGTTTCATGAATTCAGGTAGGTTACTGGCAGTCGCTACCTCAACACCTACGTAAATAAAAATGGCAATCATAGCGAGTAGCACTTGCGGTTCACGAAGTGTACTCCATACTTGACCAGGCTCATTTGAGCTATCTTCGCCAATGCGATCAGGCAAGTTTGAAAACTTAAAGAATAAAGCAGCAAGGACAAATACTGCGCCTAGTACCAAATAGGGTATTTGAACCGCATTCAAATCTAATTCTGATGGCCCGCTTGGGCTACCAAAAATGGCAAAAGACACGATGACAGGCCCAATGGTTGTGCCGAGGTTATTGATGCCTCCAGCCATACTGAGGCGTACATTACCTTTGGCTGGGTCACCCATTTGAATGGCAAGAGGATTTGCTGCCATTTGCTGAAAAGCAAAACCGATTCCAACGATAAATAATCCACCAAGAAGCATTGGGAATGACCCTCCGTTTGAAGAAGCCGGGATAAACAACAGCGTTCCAAGTGCAGAAACGATAAGCCCTAGTGCGAGTCCGTTGCGGTAACCAATTCGGTTGAATAAATCTTTTTTGAGTAAGGAAGATGCTGCAAAATAGATGAGTGAACCTACTGTGTAGGCAACATAGAAAGTGTTTTGAATCCAGAGTACTTTGCTTTGTGACAGATTAAGTGCTTTTTTGAATACGGGGATTAGGATGTCATTACTGGCGGCAACAAAGCCCCAAAAGAAAAAGATGACAATCAGCGTAGCGAAGGCGCTGTAGTTCGTTTTTTGCATGATATTGGTTAAAGTTTTGGTCCAAATTACAATAATTTGGTTTTAACCGATATGTTGCTGCAGATTTTTTTCTTGGTTAAGTTGGAATATTTTCGAAATGATCGCTACAATTGATTTGGTATCAAATCCGCAGTCAGCCCAGAGTTCTTCTTGGGTTCCGTGATGAATATATTCGTCAGGAATACCTAGTCTGATGACTTCTGCTTGATATTTTTGATCGACCATAAATTCAAGTACTGCAGAGCCAAAACCTCCCATTAAACAACCATCTTCAACAGTGATGACCTTTGAGAATTTAGCGAATACTTCGTGTAAAAGAACAGTATCAAGCGGCTTGACAAAACGCATGTCGTAATGTGCAATTGAAACGCCTGAATCTTTGAGTTGTTGGATTGCGGCTTGTGCAAAGTTTCCGGGATGCCCAATGGTTAGAATGGCGATGTCGTCACCGGCAGTTACCTTTCTACCTTGCCCCACTTTAACTTCTTTGAAAGGAGTTTTCCATTCAGTCATGACGCCGTTTCCGCGTGGGTAACGGATAGAAAAAGGGCCTTGGTTGGGTAATTGGGCCGTATACATGAGGTTGCGCAGCTCTTCTTCATTCATTGGAGCGGATACCACCATGTTTGGAATCATGCGCATGTATGCGAGGTCATAGGCGCCATGATGTGTGGCACCGTCAGCACCAACCAAACCACCGCGGTCAAGGCAAAAAACTACATTGAGATTTTGCAAAGCGACATCGTGTAAGACTTGGTCAAAGGCGCGTTGCATAAAAGAAGAATAGATATTGCAGAACGGAACCATACCTTGGGTTGCTAAGCCAGCACTGAAGGTTACGGCATGTTGTTCGGCAATGCCGACGTCAAAAGCACGCTTTGGCATGGCTTGCATCATGATGTTCAAGGAACAACCAGAAGGCATTGCGGGCGTAACACCCATGATTTTTTCGTTCTTTTCGGCTAACTCAACGATTGAATGGCCAAAAACATCTTGGTACTTAGGCGGCTCTGGTGATTTCGGAACAATCTTGACGATTTCACCCGTTTCTTTGTTAAATACACCAGGCGCGTGCCATTTTGTAGGATTTCCTTCCTCAGAAAATTTGTATCCGGCACCTTTTCTTGTGATGCAATGTAAAATTTTCGGGCCAGGGATATCTTTGAGATCTTCTAGGATTTTTGCTAACCCAATGACGTCATGTCCATCTACAGGCCCAAAATAGCGGAAGTTGAGCGCTTCAAAAAGATTAGACTGCTTCAGCAGCGTGCCTTTCAATGCATGAGACACTTTAGAAGCAATGGTTTGGGCATCTGGGCCAAATTTGGAAACTTTTCCTAATAATTTCCAGACTTCATCTTTAACCTTGTTGTAGGTATGCGATGTAGTAATGTCAGTTAAATATTCTTTGAGTGCCCCGACATTTGGGTCAATAGACATGCAGTTGTCGTTGAGAATGACGAGCAAATTGGCGTCTTTTTCGAAGCCAGCATGATTCATTCCTTCAAAAGCCAAACCTGCTGTCATGGCGCCATCGCCAATAACTGCAATGTGCTGACGCGTTGTTTCGCCTTTGTAATGATTAGCAACCGCCATACCGAGCGCAGCAGAAATTGAAGTAGAGGAGTGCCCAACACCAAAGGTGTCGTATTCAGATTCAGAGCGTTTTGGAAACCCCGAAATACCACCTTTATTGCGGTTGGTATGAAATTTTTCGCGGCGTCCTGTCAAAATTTTGTGTCCGTAAGCTTGGTGACCAACATCCCAAACAAGTTGATCGTGAGGCGTATTGAAAGCATAGTGTAAAGCCACTGTGAGCTCTACTACACCTAAGGATGCGCCAAAATGGGAGTTCCCGATTTCAGAAATTACATCGACGATGTATTGTCTTAACTCTTGGGAAATTTGAGGAAGTTGTTCTTGTCCGAACTTTTCACGTAAATCACTCGGGACGGTAATTTGAGCTAGTAGTGGACCGGGTGTGTACGGATGGTTTGACATAGTAACAAAGTTAAGCGTTTCGGTAGCTAAAGAAACATCTTAACGCAGAAAAAGTTCAGTTAGTGCCCTTTGCTTGCTTTCAAATTGTTTTTTTCAAGGGCAAAAACAAAGCCGACAAAGAGAAGTACGAGCAAGTTGTGTACAAAATGGTTCAGGATACTTTTTTCAAATTGAACCTGGCTCCCGATCCAAAAAAGCACAAGGCTTGAACCCAAGTAAAGGAAGAATTTTTTAAGGTTGTAAGGTATTGGGTAGTGTTTCTGGCCTAAAAAGTAAGAAAGCGTCATTTGTAGCCCGTAAACAATCAGCGTTGCCCATGCACTGGCCATGTATTGGTATTTCGGGATGTAATACACATTGATGGCAATGGTTACTAATGCTCCGGCAATGGTGATATAGGCGCCATATTGCGTTTTACCGCTGAGTTTATACCAGATACTTTGATTGTAGTAAATACCTAAGAAAACATTGGCAATCAATAAGATTGGCACCACTTTTAAGCCTTCCCAATATGCTTCCTTCTGAATAAAGTGCTTGAAAATATCCAAATTCAGACTCACCATTAGAAATACCGCGCAAACCATTGCCACAAAAAGATTCATGACCTTCACATAGATGGTGTTGCGGTCTTGGTTTTGCATTTGACGGAAGAAAAAAGGTTCAGCTGCGTAGCGGTAGGCCTGTAAAATAATGGTGACGAGCATGGCCAATTTGTAGCAAGCGCTGTAAATACCTACCTGTGATTCAGCATAAGTTAAAGATTCAGGTATAGAAGGGTCGTAGAGTAAATGCTTCAGTAAAATTCTGTCAAAGGTTTCATTGATGATGCCGGCAAAACCTGCAATGACGAGGGGAACGGCATAAATCCACATGCGTCTATACAGGGCCCAATCTTTAATAAAGCGCACTCTAAAAATATGATCGTAAAGTAGGATTGGCTTGGCTAAAGACGCAACAAGATTGGCTAATAGAATGAATAAGATGCCTTCTTCCGGGCGTTCTGCACTGAAGAAGAAAATCATGGCAATCAGGTTAAGCCCAATATTGAGCCCGATGCTTAGCATTTGGATGCTCGCAAAACGCAAGGCTTTTTCTTCAGCACGCAGTTTGGCAAGGGGCAAGGCAGTAATAGCGTCAATCATGACGATACTTCCCAACAATACGACATATTCGTTGTGGCCCTCAAAAAGCAAGGCATTAGCGATGTCATTATTGAAAAACAACAGCGTGGCGTAAAAAATGATATTGACCCCAACAACCGACCAAAAAGCGGTATTGTAGGCCTTTTCTTTGTCGCCTTCATTTTGTAAGAAGCGAAAAAAAGCAGTTTCCATGCCGAAGGTGAGCAGCACAATCAAAAAAGCTACCCATGCATATAATTCAGAAATGACACCGTAGTCGGCGGTTTTTGCGAAGTAGTATGTGTGCAGCGGAACTAGTAAATAGTTGAGCAAGCGCCCAACAATTGATGGTAGGCCGTAAATGGCGGTTTGCCCAGCTAGTTTCCGAATCGGGTTAGCCATTAAGCATTGAAGTTTGGCTTGCGTTTTTCTAGAAATGCGGTAGTACCTTCTTTGAAATCTTTGGTGCCGAAACATTTGCCAAATTCTTCAATTTCAACATGATAGCCATTGACACCATCTTGAAAACCAGCATTGACACATTTGATTGCTGCAGCAATAGCTAAAGGTGAATTATTGACAATCTTGGCAGCAATTGTTTCGCAATGCCCTATAAGTTCTTCTTGTTCGACAACAGCATTCACAAGACCCCATTGTAGGGCTTCGTCTGCTTTAAGCATTCCGGCTGTAAAAATGAGTTCGTTGGCTTTACCGCGACCAATCAGTTGTGCGAGGCGTTGTGTGCCTCCGTAGCCTGGTATAACACCAAGTGAAGTTTCCGGTAAACCCATTTTTGCGTTTGAACTTGCAATTCTAATATGTGCGGACATCGCTAATTCTAAGCCGCCACCTAATGCAAAGCCATTGACAGCAGCAATAACAGGTGTAGATAAATTTTCAATGAAATCAAATAAAGAAGCTTGTCCGTGTTGTGCCAATTCTCCGCCTTGTGCAATATTGAAGTCTGCAAATTCTTTGATGTCGGCTCCGGCAACAAATGCTTTTTCACCACTGCCGGTTAAGATTATCACGCGCACGGCGGTATCATCATTAGCTGTTTTAAGTGCATCGTGCAAGGCTGCAATGGTATCTTTATTGAGCGCATTGAGCTGTTGCGGGCGGTTTATGGTGATATAGGCAATTTGATTGCGAACTTCGGTCAGGATAAGCGATTCCATAGTCTTAATTTGAGTCGTAAAGATAATTAGAATAATGTTGCTTGCGGTCTAGTGTGGCAAGCTGATTCTGAATGTTGTGCCTTTTTCGGGTTCAGATTGCAAAACAAACACTTTGCCTTTGTGGTATTCTTCTACGATGCGCTTAACTAAAGTAAGCCCTAGCCCCCAACCGCGTTTTTTAGTAGAGTATCCTGGTTCAAAAATGGTTTTGAATTGCTTAGGCGTGAGTCCTTTGCCCGTGTCAGAAATATCAATATGCACCCACTCGGCTACTTCCAAGACTTCAATGCGCAAAGAACCAATTCCTTCCATGGCATCTACAGCATTTTTGCAAATATTTTCAATGACCCATTCAATCAAGGAGGCATTGTGTTGGACCATTAACGGCCGCTCGCCCTGCAGTTCAAATTGGATGTCCACTTTTTGTGAGAGCCTGGCTTTGAGGTAATTCAAATTGTTTTCAATCGTTTGCGCAAGATCCGCTTCAATGAGCTTTGCCCCAGAGCCAATTTTTGAAAAGCGATCTGTGATTTTTTCCAAACGCTCCAGGTCTTTGTGCATTTCTCTTGGAATCATAGGGTCAATATCTTGCTGTTCAAGATGGGCCACCCAAGCCATCATGGAAGACAATGGCGTGCCGAGTTGATGCGCTGTTTCTTTGGCCATTCCGGCCCAAACTTGATTCTGTTCAGCCTTACGATACATGGAAAACAAAAGGTAACCAATCAGGACAATCAGGCCAAGGATTCCAAATTGAAGGTATGGAAGCCAAAACAGTTGTTGTACTTCTTCACTGTCTTTTAAATAGAGTAATTTACTTTCTCCGTTATAGGTTAATTCAGTTGGCGGATACTGCTTAGCCATTGCAGCCATTGTTTGGGCTAATTTTTTTGGCGCCAAGGCTTTCTTTGGTAAGTTACTGGCAACGACTTTTTTATGATGCGGATCGTAGAGTAAAACAGGCAGCAAATTCTTTTGATCGGTTAAGTCTGCATTGAAAGACTGAATCAAAGAGTCTGAATGTGCTTGTAAACGCAAAAGTTCTTTTGAAAAACCATGGCAAAGCGTCATATACATGTCTTCAAAGACCTGAATTTTGTAGGAACGCCCCTCTGAAATCCAATTTTTGGCTAAAGCAGCAATGGCGGTTTTATCTATACTTGAATCTATATTTCTCGATTGAGAAATGCTCCCGTCGTCATTCAGTAAAATAAAGGGAATGTCTTTGTTGGCTTCGATAACATCTAAAGCAAAATCTACATCTTGACTCATGCTCAAATCTGAAGCATCTAAAAGTGTCCGATTGGCACGTACAACAAGCTCCATCTTTTGACGCTCCTTTTCTTGGAGTGCTGTAAAAATTTGACTGCTTAAATCGACGAGTTCTGCTTTTTTGCGCAGCGCAATGGCCCATTGTTGCGCTTTGTTTCGCTCGCGCACCCCAATTTTACGGATGCTTTGATTGGAATAAAACAAGCTCGCCCCAACGATCAGTAAAGAAAGCAGAATGAGTAAAAATTTCCAGCGTTGTTTGGAAGCGTAGAGGTCCATTAGACGAATTTAAATAAAATTGAGCGCAAACCTAAATGAGCACTTTATTTTCAATTTGCTCACAAACGTGCTCAAAGCTGAAATGTTGTTTGAGTTGCTCAATTTTCACTGCCGGAAAAGCACCTTTTAATACTTGATCAATTTGTTCGGATAAATCTTCCTGACGCTCCTTTTTAAAAGTTAAACCACCGCCGTATAATTCAAGTAATTCTGAGCTTCCGCCGGTATTAGATCCAACCACAGGGCAGCCCGTGCCGAGTGCTTCAAGTGTAGCCATGCCAAAAGTTTCGAAAGCGGAAGCCATGATGATTAAATCGGCCGCTGCATAAACAGCCTGCATATCATCTTGAAATCCGGCCCATAGTACGCTTTTGCGTTTAGGATGCGCATTGATTTTGACGCGTAAATCTTTTTCAAACACCGGCGCTTCGTCTGCTGTGCTTGCCCCAACAAAAATGAGGTATTCGTCTTCAGCTTGTCTTTTTGAAAACATATCCCAAACAAAGTCTTGCCGTTTTTTTGGATCGAGGCGGCCTACAACAACTAATATTTTGGATTTTTCAGGCCACTTAAGTTTGAAACGCGCACTTTTTTGATCCGGTATAGTATCGGTAGAAAAGTGAAAGCCGGAAGGGATCAAATTGATTTTGCTGTTGTTCGTGCGGGCATTTTCTTTGACTTGTAGGACTAAATAAGGCAAGGGGCAATTCCAAGTACTAAAAAAAGCATACCGGAGGGTTCTGAACCATTGCGTTTTTCTTCCGCCGAGGGCCATTTCCATAAAATAATGCACCTCGATTTTACGATTGGAGAAAAAAGCGATACTTGCTGCAAGGCTCATCTCTCGGTTATTGCGAAAGAAAAGATGTTTGATGTTTTCCTTGCTTAAATACCGTGCAATTTTCCAGGCAAAAAACCATTGGTAATAGGTTGGTTTTTTTTCGAACGTATAATAAGGTAGGTTTTGTTGTTGGGCTTCGAAAAGCGTCGCGCTATTATTCAAGGTTAAAATCAGCACATTGTGTCCGCGGTCTTGCATGGCTTTTGCATTGCGTATTTGATTCATTTCTAAACCACCCCAACCTTTTGACAAACACAAGTAAGCAATCTGTTTCATAACAAGCGCTGCGAAAATAGCTAGATTTAAGGTAATTTTGCTACATGAATCAATTGAAGCAATACTTACTCAAACCTTGGTTTGTTTTTGTCCTGAGTTTTTTAAGCATCGCCTTATTGCTCATTTTTATCAGCCCAAACTTATTTGAAGGTGAAATCGTCTACGAAAGAGGAGGGAAGCAATATATTCTTCAGGCCCCTTTGAGTTTGGCTTATTTTTTAGGCATGGGTTATGAACCTTCAGAAATGACCGAAGTTGTTGATTTTTATTTGACCAAACGCGGTTACATGTTAGCCTTTAGTTTGCTGTTTGGCTTCCCGATATTATTTGCATATCGCTCCCTTTTAGAAAAGAGAAATCGTAAAAATAAATAGGCCAGAAGCTGGAGTGCCAAGCTTATTTTTATAAAAACTTAAAAAGGTTATAGTTACAAACTTTTTGTGCGGCCGCCATCAACAGGTAAGTTGATACCATTAATATAGGAAGCTTCAGCTGATACGAGAAAAGCAACTGCGGCAGCAACCTCTTCTGGTTCAGCAATGCGCTTCATAGGGCTTTCTTGCCCCATTTCAGTTAGAATGTCTGTAACCGACTCTCCGGTTTTATTTGCTTTTACGCTGGCAATTTCTGTGAGTCTTTGGGTGTTGGTGGCTCCCGGAAGTACGTTATTTACCGTTATGCCGTGCCCACCAAGTTCATTGGCTAAAGTTTTACTCCAGTTGGCCACTGCTCCGCGGATCGTATTAGACACACCTAGATTAGGTAAGGGTTGCTTAACTGAAGTCGAGATGATATTGACAATTCTTCCGAACCCCGCAGCTTTCATGTGCGGCACCAGCGCTTGCATCAAAATATGATTACAAATCAGGTGTTGGTTAAATGCCGCGAGGAACTCTGACGGATCGGCATCTACAATGGGCCCACTTTTTGGACCACCCGTGTTGTTAATCAGGATTGTAGGCGCTGGGTTATTGATTAAATAGGTTTCGACCGCGACTTTCAAAAGTTCAGGCTGCGTAAAATCTGAAATGAAATAAGAATGCGACTGTCCTTGAGAAGCATCAAGGGTAGCAAGCGCTTGCTTGAGTTTATCTTCGCTTCTTGCTGTCAGACAAATAGATAGTCCATTTTTTGCCAATTGCTGTGAAATGGCTAGACCAATACCTTGAGTTGAACCGCAAACGAGTGCGCGAATTTGATTTTTATCTTGCTTCATGGCTTCAAAAGTACATGAAAGTCATAAAAATTGTCAATAGAATTTAATTTTTGTTTTTTAGATATTTAACGATATATTTGCGAATCTAGATTTTAAAACTTCTATAAAATGCGTATTTCTACTAAACTTAAATCACTACACATCCTTGCAGTTGTATTGATGCTATTGAGTACGAGCAATTTGTTGGCTCAGCTTACTGGTACCAAAACAATTCCAGGAAACTACGCTACCCTTACTGCAGCAATCGCAGACCTGAACACTCAGGGAGTGGGTACGGGAGGTGTAACGTTCAACGTTGCATCTGGTTACACAGAGTCTATTACTGCACCGTTAATAATTACGGCAACAGGTACGGCTGCTAACCCAATTGTTTTTCAAAAATCAGGAACAGGCGCTAACCCAGTGATCACTAGAACAGATGCTGGTACAGTTACCTCAACCGTATTGGGCGCACAAGCCGATGCGATCATTATTATAGAAGGTTCAGATTTCTTGACTTTCAATGGCATCAACTTAACCGCTTCTGTTGCTTCTTCAGCTACTACAGGTATCGAATACGGTTTTTACTTACGAAGAGTAAGTGGCACAAACGGTTGTAAAAACGTAACCATTACTAATAGCACCATCACCATGAACCGCGGTACAGCAGGTGTAACCACTGGTATCATGTCTTCTAACAACGATGCGCTTTCTACTACAACAAGTGCTACAGGTATTTTTCTTTCTACTGTTGGTGGTCGTAATGAAAACCTAACATTTAGTAATAACACCATCCAGAATGTTCACAATGGGATTTATGTTAGAGGTTTTTTAGCTTCAACACCGTTTGATCTTTACGATGTGAACATCAATATCACCGGTAATACTATCCAACAGTATGGTGGTAATTCAACCGCAACGTGTTATGGTGTTTATATGATTTATTATCATGATGTCAATGTAAATAACAACACGGTAAATAACATGGCTAACGGCGGTGTTGCAGGGACAAACCTTATTTACGGTTTAATGTTGTCTTCAAGCTCAGATCATGGTGATGTCAACATGAATAACAATAATGTTAACTTAACTACAACTTCAGGTTCAAAATATTCTATTTATAGCTCTGGTACTTCCGCAACAGGATTCATGAATATCAATAACAATACGTTAGGATATGGCGCTGCTAGTACAGGGTCAACTTATGGTATTTATCGTTTTGGTACGGCCGCTACAGCCAACATGAACGGCAATACAATTAGTTCATTTACCCAAACTTCGGGTATATTCTATGGTATCTACAACACAGGTAATGGTACCACAGCAAATAATACTATTGCTGGTTACACCATGGGAGGAACTTCTTCCCAATACCCATTCTATCTATCTAATGCCGATATGACGGCATTTGGTAATACGATGTCAAATATCAACTACACAGGTACTGGTATTTTTTACGGCTTCTTCGTAGGCAGTGGAAATGCTAACTCATCTTTTTATAATAACACAGCATCTACTATTTCTTGTGCTGGAACAACTTATGGAATTTACGCATCTTTCAACGCTGGCTTAAATGTATATGGTAACTCTGTCACTGGTCTTACAACCACAGGTGCATCTAACATCAGCGGGATATACCAAACAGGTGGTTCAGGAATCACATTTAACAGAAACAAAATTGCCAACCTCACTGCAACAAATGCAGGCGGTAGTGTTTTTGGGATTAACATTGTTTCAGGTGTTACCAATGTAACTAATAACGTTATCGGCGATCTAAAAACACCGGCAGGTAACTCTGCTACAGCTGATATCATCAGAGGTATTTCTATTACTGCTACTGCAGCATCCACAACACATAATGTTAGTTATAATACTATTTATTTGAATGCGACATCAACTGGTGCAGCCTTTTCAACCTCAGGTATTTTCCAAACATCAAGTGCGACAGCTACCTCTGCGAATTTAGTTTTGCGCAACAATATTGTAATCAACCTTTCAACTCCTACGGGTGCTGGTGTTACAGCTGCTTTCAGAAGATCAACTGCTACGCAGTTGAACAATTTTGATGCAAGCTCAAATAACAACATGTTCTTTGCAGGTACACCAAGCGCTTCACGTGTAATTTACATGGAGGGCACAGTGGTTCAGCAAACGCTTGCTAACTACAAAACTTGGGTAACACCTAGAGATGTATATAGCATGACAGGTGAAGCCTTCACTTATTCTACTGCAGGTTCATTCTTTATAAGTTTGACTCCATCAAGCGCTGACTTCTTGAAGCCAGTTGCCGGAATCAATACGCAAGTTGAGGGTGGCGCAATTCAGATAGCTGGAATTACCAACGACTACGCAAACGTGGTTCGTGCTGGTAACACAGGTTATACTGGTACTGGTGCAGCTCCTGACCGCGGTGCTTTTGAATTCAATGGCGTAACTACAGCTCCTCAAATTACAATCACGGCTTCAAACCCGTCTGTTGCTGTTTCTTGTACACCTTCAACACACGCTTTTACGTTTAATATTGCATCTTCAGGAAGTGCGGTTACTTCTGCAGTCTTGAGTTATGCATTTAACGGTGTGGCACAGCCAAATATTACATTAACCAACACAAGTGGTACAACCTGGACTGGAACTATTCCAGTTGCAACACCGGTCAATGCAATTGTTACCTGGTCAGTTTTAGCAACAAACAGCGCTGCTTCTACTTTATTTAACGGACCATCTTATGGCGATGCACCATTATTAGGAATAGTAGCCGTTGCTTCTGCAACGCCAGCTACAATTTGTAACGGTCAGTCTTCATCTTTGGCTGTTGCTTTAGCAAATACTAATCCTGCAACTAATTATCCAATTCCTTCAGTTTCATCACCAACGTTTGATGAAGACCTCGGAAACGTAACAATTACCCAAGGTTCGACTACGATTTTAAATAATACATCGATAATCAATGACCTTACCGGAACAATAGGTGTGGCAACAGGAACTGCAGGGTCGTATTCAAACTTTACAGCATTTGGTCCTTATACTATGAATGCTGGTCAAACCTATAACTTCTCACTTTCAAGTTTAACAACAGGTTTTGCATACCAAAACTCAATGGCTATTTTCATTGACTACAACCGCAATGGATCTTTTGCAGATGCAGGTGAAATGGCATATGCACCTGCTGCTACAGTTGCCGGAGCTCATACAGTTACGGGGTCTTTCTTAATTCCAGCAACTGCTTTGAATGGTCAAACACGTATGCGCGTTGTTTCCATGGAGACACTCATCACAGGATATGTTCAAGTAACAGGAGCTTCTTTCTACGGAGAATATGAAGATTATATGTTGAACATCGTTTCATCTAACAATGGTGGTGGAAGCGTACCTGCAATTACAGCGAGCGTATGGTCTGCTGGGGCTACAACCGTAGGTACTAACAATCCACAATCTGTTTCTCCGACAGCGAACACTACTTATTCAGCTTTAGTTTCTGCAGCAGGTTGTCAAGTAACCTCTAGCACAACAACTGTTTCAGTTTTAACTTTACCTACAGCTCCGGTTGTAACTAACTCTACACATTGTGGTTTCCAAATCCCTACAGCAAGCGTAGCTTCTGTAAACGGAGGTGGAGGTACAGGTGCTTTTAACTGGTATACAAATGCTGCCGGAACTACTTCAGCACAAGCGTCTAACTATGGCCCACTTGCTACTTACTGGTCAAACAACTTCTCTACATCTACAATTACAAATGGTTTATTGTCAGGTGTTGCTGCCGTGACAGCTGGAGAATTAGTATTACATCCAAATATTTTGTCTCAAAGTGGTGGTTTAACGGTAAATGCTTCAGGTGTAAACACAAACGCTCATGAGATTTCCTTTAAGTATGTAAGTACAGGAGGTGGTGTAGCGAACACAGCTGATGGTATGGCATTCAGCTTTGGTGATGACGTCAATGCGTTGGCAACAACGCCAAATGCTGAAAACGGTACAGGTACTAAGTTGAAAATTGCTTTCGACTCATACACAAATGCTGGGAACACGCAAGGGATCTACCTCATGTACAACTGTGACGTAGTGAGTCAAACACCTACAACTCCAGGGGTATTGGCATACTTGCCAAATACGGCTTGGATTGGCGCTACTTCAAATGTTTTGATCACTATTAACGCTGCCGGTGTCTTGAACATGACAATCAACGGTACGCCAGCATTCACCAACATTCAGCTTCCAGCAGCTTTTGTTAACGCGAACAAAGCTAACTGGGCATATGTATGGCGTTCACGCTCAGGTGGTATCGCTTCAGGTTCAACACTCGACGACATCGTGATCAAGCGTGCTCCTATTGCTGCAGGTCCATCTACCTATCCTTCAATCGTATCTTCAACTACAACATTCTATGTTAATGAGAATGGAACTAACGGTTGTTTGAGCCCATTGGTTCCTGTTGTTGTAACAGTTACAGCTCCACCAGCAATTAACATTGCTACAAGTGTAACTCCAGCAATCTGTTTAGGTGCTAATATAGTATTGACAGCTTCATCTACTGCTTCTCCTGTGTACGCTTATTCTTGGAATACAGCTTCATATCCAGGTTCAGGTATGTCTGCGCCTTCTACAGGTGCGACACGATCTTTGACGCCTACTGTAGCAGGTACTTATGTTTATACAGTTACAGGAACGAATGCTAACTGTAGTAACCAAGTACAACAAACTGTTGTTGTGAACCCGAATCCAAACGTAGTTGCAACAACAGCGACTCCAGTTACACCTTGTCACAATAGCCAAGTAAACTTAAATGTTACAAGTTTAGTAACAGGTCCACAAACGTTACCAATAGGATATTGCCCAAGTAATGCTACATCTTTACTTGATGAAGAAGTATGGAATGTAACCTTTGGTTCATTGAATAATTCATCTACTTGTGCGTCTACCGGAGGTCCTGGATCACTAATAAATCAATATTCAAATTATACAACAACGGTGCCTGCACCAAATATTATTGCTGGAAGTACTTATCCGCTATCGGTTCAAATTGGAACTTGTAATGGAAACTATAGTAACTCTTTAAAGGTATTTATTGACTACAACAGAGATGGAGACTTCCTTGACGCAGGTGAAACAATTTATACTTCTCCAGCGACAACAAATGGTCCTCATACGGAAACAGCTACAATTGTAATTCCTACAACAGGTATTGTTCCAGGATTGACCCTCATGAGAGTAGTAAGTGTTGAAACAACTCCAGCGAATATCAACTCATGTGGTACTTATACATGGGGTGAAACTGAAGATTACGCTATTAATCTTCAGGTAATAGGTGCTTCACCTGCTTATAGTTATGCTTGGGCTACAACGCCTGCTATTACAGCTGCTACTGGTTCATTGACCCTTTCAAATACAGGCACTACACCAACTACAGCACTTTATAATGTTGTATTGACTGACATTGCAACAGGATGTACAACAGCTTCTACAACGAATACGATTACGATCAATCCACTCCCAGTTGTCAATGCAGGTGTGGATCAGTTAATCTGTTCTAACAACCCAACAATGCCTGCTACGCTAACAGGTTCAGCAACCTTTGGGACAGGATTAAACTACGTTTGGAGTGGCCCGGTAGCGGGTGTAACAAATGCAGTGCCTTTCCAAATTGGTGCAACAGGAACTTTCGTAGTGACTGGTACTGATGTAAATGGTTGTGTCGATACAGACGACGTATTGATTACTTACTCTACAATTCCAGTTGCAAATGCTGGTGTGGATCAAACAATCTGTTTGAACCAAACAGCAACATTTGCTCCTACAGGTTTGGCACCATATACATGGACCATGACAAACTATGCAAATAGCGGTATTTCTGCTCCTGTAACGGGTACATTAGTTGTAACACCAACTGCAGCAGGAACATATACATACCAAGTAAACGTTCAAAACTCAGTGGGTTGTACGAACAACGACCAAGCCGTCTTAACTGTGAACGCATTGCCAGTAGTTAACGCTGGTGTTGACCAAACAGTTTGTAATGCATCTCCGGCTACCCTTACAGCTTCTGGTGCTATTACTTACGCATGGGTAACTACTCACCCTAACTTGTCAATTTCTAATGCAACTCCATTCTTCCCTTCACAAACTGCTACTTACACCGTAACAGGTACTAACATCAACGGTTGTCAAAACCAAGATGTAGTTATTGTAAACGTCTTACCACAGCCACTTGTAAACGCTGGTTTAGACCAAACAATCTGTGCAGGTACACCGATAATTTTGAATGCGACAACTACATTGGCTTCTCCAACTGCAGTTGTGAGCCCATTCACTTGGACAGGTGGTTATGCAAATAACTCACAGTTTGTACCTACATCTTCGCAAACTTTAACAGTTTCTGTAGTTGGAGCGAATGGTTGTACAAACCAAGATCAAATGTCCATTACTGTATTGGCGTTGCCAACTGTAAACGCTGGTGTTGATCAAACGATTTGTTCGGGAACTGGTGCTACGCTCAACGCAACTGGTGCTGCTTCTTACACTTGGACTAATAACGTGATTCAAGGCGTTCCTTTCTTCCCTACAGCATCTCAGATTTACACTGTAACAGGTGTAGGGGCAAACGGATGTACAAATGTTGACCAAGTTCAAGTAAACGTTTCAACAGGCCCATCTGTAACTGTTTCAGCGCCTCAAACAGTTTGTTCGAATGCTGCCGCTACCTTTAGTGCAGTTCCATTAAACAGCTTAGGTGGTTTCTGGACAACAAATGGTAATGGTACAATTACACCGAACATTTCAAGTGCAGCCATTACTTATTTGCCAGCGGCAAATGACCCTGTAGTGGTTACCTTGACTTATGTTGCAACAAATGCTTGTGGTAGCTCTTCAAGTGCAACCAACGTGAACGTGTTGCCAATTCCATTAGTAAACGCTGGCCCAGATCAAACTATTTGTGAAGGTTCATCGGTTGTATTGAATGCATCTGGAAATGCTAACGTAACTTGGTTAACTCCAAACGTAAGCAACGGTCTTGCATTTGTTCCTACTGCAACTACTACCTACACAGCTACGGCTACAGGTTTAAATAATTGTACAAACCAAGATCAAGTTACGGTTACAGTCGTTGCTATTCCTGATGTCAATGCTGGTGATGACCAAACAATTTGTGCTGGTTCAGACGTTACATTAACAGCAACGGGTGCAACTGCTTACCAATGGACAGGTGGTATTTCTAACGGTGCTGCATTTGCTCCTGGAACAACTGCTACTTACACGGTTACAGGCACAACAGTTAATGGCTGTGCAGGCACTGACCAAGTAACAGTTTATGTAAACGCTACACCAGTAGCAACGGCTACACAAGTAGGAGACGTAACAATTACAGCTACGCCAGGATCATATAACTACCAATGGATCAATTGTGCTACGGGCACTGCTGTACCAAATGCTTCTTTTGCAACATTCAATGCCTTAGCAAATGGAACATATGCAGTTATCGTAAGTACACCACAAGGTTGTTCAGATCAGTCTGATTGTATCACAATCGATGCAGTAAGCGTTGAGCAATTGGCTGAAATTGCCATGAGTGTTCAGCCTAACCCAACTGCTGGTGAGGTAAGCATCTCTATGCCTACGGACCTTACTGCTACTGCACAAGTATTTGATGCACAAGGAAAGTTAGTAATTGACCAAACAAATGTTTCAAATGGTTCAACTTTGAATCTTATGACCATGACAACTGGTGTATACATGATCCGCATCACTGCTGCAGATTCTGTACAAACATTCAGAGTTGTTAAACAATAATTGAAACCTATTGAATATTCGAAAGCCACCCCTCGGGGTGGCTTTTTTATTTTGGATTCCTTATCTTTATAATCTTAAAATCTTATCATGAGAAAACTCTACATTTTTGGATTATTTTGTATGTTTTTTGTCCAAGCTGGATTAGCCCAGTTTGTACAAATTGGTACTTCAACAGCGGCCTCAAGTTATTTGTATGGGCCTTATTACAGAAGTTCTACGGCTTCGGTATTTAATTATTCAAAATACGCCTACATATATACGGCAACCGAGTTGTCAGGCATTCCTCCAGGTTCAATGATTACTCAAATTGAGTGGCAAAAGGCATCTGGAACAATTACGGCCCCGAACACCTTTCAAATTTTATTAGCAAATAATTCAGCTACTACCCTTACTACGGGTACAACTTGGGGGGCGGTGACAGCCGGTGCCACATCTGCTTATCTAAGTACCACCCAAGGATTTACTTCAGCTGGTCCGGGTTGGGAGAGCTTTGTTTTAACAACTCCTTTCATCTACACTGGAGGGACTCTCCAAGTCATGACTGACCACGTTTATGCGGGGGTAGCAAGTGCCGCAAATAATTTTTACCGCGAAACAGCTACTGGTATGGCTATCGGCTGGGCATCAAACCTTGTTGGCTCTGCCACTACAGCTCTGACTACAACCTACGGAAACAACAGACCAAACATCAAAATTCACTACGTTCCAGGTACTGCTTGTACTGGTACAGTTGTAGCAGGCACTGCTAATGCTTCAGTTAGTGCAGTTTGTCCTAGCGTACCATTTAACTTGTCTTTAACAGGAAACACGCTTGCATCAGGAATTACTTATCAATGGCAAAGCGGACCAAGTGCAACTGGCCCTTGGACAAATATTGCCGGTGCAACAAACAGCAGTTACCAAGCTAGCCAAACTGTAGACACTTGGTATCAGTGTGTCGTTACTTGTACTGCCTCTTCGTCTACTGCAATTTCAACAGTAGTTGGTGTTACTACTAACAGTTTTTATAATTGTTATTGTACTAGCACCGCAACGGCCACTACATATGGTGATATCCAACGTGTAGAATTGAACACAATTGACAATAGTTCTACAGGATGTAATGGTATGTATTCCGACTACACAAGCATTTCAACCTTGTTATCTCCAGGCGTTACGTATCCAATGGAACTTGACCTAATGAATTGTTCGGGAGGGACTTATAATTATGGAACAAGAGTCTGGATTGATGTTGACCACAACGGGCAATTTGATACCTATGAATTGCTATATGATGCAAGTAATTCTTTGCCATCTTTAGTTTCAGTAAACGTGCCATTTAATATTACAATTCCTTCTACTGCTTTAAGTGGGCTTACTCGCATGCGTGTTGTAATCATCGAATCTAATGCAACTCCTCCACCATGTGGCACCTACACTTGGGGTGAAACTGAAGATTACATGATCAATATTTCAGCACCGCCAACTTGCCCACAACCAACAGCTTTAACTTTGGTTTCATCGAGTTTGAACAATGCGGTTATAGATTGGACTCCAGGTGGTTCAGAAACCCAATGGCAAATAGAATATGGCCCACAAGGCTTTCTTCCTGGTACAGGAACTTTGGTTTATACAACCACTCATCCTTATACAATAGGCTCATTAAATTCTTATAGTTTCTATCAAGCCAGAGTGCGTGCGGTTTGCACGCCAGGTGACTCTTCTTTTTGGACACCTGCCGTTTCTTGGAATACTTATGACCAAGGACAATATATTCAATGGGACAACGAATGCCCATCTACAGGTTTTATAGATATCAGCGCTAATAGTACAGCAACATATACAAACATTGCCTATTTAGGCGAAGTCGGCTTAACGCTACCATTCCCTATATTATATCAAGGTATTTTAGTTACTACTGCAACAATTGGTAACACGGGAGGTGTTAAGCTTGGTACCACAGCAGCACAAGTAAATACCGTAATGGAACCAGGAAATGGTCTATATCCTTTCGTACAGCAATTAGCTCAGTCTTACGCAGTTGGTGGCGGTATTTATTATGAGCAAGTAGGCACATCTCCTAATAGTAAATTGGTCATCCAATGGAAAGATATCCCTCATTGGAATTCTCCAATCTTCCCTAACGGTGCTACCTTCGAGTTAATCATCGATGAAGCAACACAAGAGATTTATTATGTTTATGATGACGTAATCATGGGTAATGCAACGACCTGGGATCACGGTGCGGATGCAGAGATTGGTGTACGCGGCCCACAGAACATGAATGTATCTATGAACAACCAGACGTATTTACAGAACAACAGCTGTGTACACTTCTACTATGTAGATTGTCCGAACCCTGTTGCTTTGACAACATCTTATGTATTCCCTAACGAAGCGGCATTCACCTGGACGGCAAGTGCAGCTGGCGAGACTTCATGGACAGTTGTATACGGCCCTGCAGGTTTTGACCCTTCCACAAGCGGTACTACATTAACAGTAACCAGCGCCTCTGTTCAGTTATTGAACTTGATTCCACTAGGCAACTACGACATGTATATTTATGCATCTTGTTCAGGAGGTTTACAAAGTAATGGTTTGTTCTACAACTTCCAGACGCCACCAATTTGTTCAAACCCTACGGCCTTCACAAGTGCTGCAGGTCAGGACAGCTTAATGAGCAGCTGGAGCTGGTCACCATACACAAGCTTTTATCCGTCAACAGGCTTTAACCTTCAGGTTGTTGCCCAAGACTCTGCCTTGTATACAGGCTCAGTTTATGCATTAGACAACAACTTCACAGATACTACCTTCAACGCAGCGTGGTATCCTGGTCAGGCAGTAGATGTTTATGTACAAGCGGTATGTGGACAAGATACATCAGCTTATGTTGGCCCAATCAGCTTGATCATGCCAATTACCAATGACAACGCATGTGGCGCACATCCAATTGTAGTTGGCGCACCAGGCTTGACATACAACAATACAGGCGCTACTGTATCTGCAGAAGAATTACAAATTGTTCCACCAGTAACAGGTGAACAAACAACAACAGGCTGGGCCAACGACGCCTTGAACCACACGACATGGTTTAAGTTTATTGCCCCAGCATCAGGAAACGTACGCATTGATGCAACCGGTGTTGAGTACAACGGTCAAATAGGTGTTTACTATGGCACAGACTGTAGCATTGTACCAAGCTTCACACTAGAAGGCGCCAACGACAACGAAATCGATGGCACAAGCGAAGCGCCAAACTTCACGGTATGTGGATTGACACCAGGTGTTGAATACTACGTATTACATGATGGTTCAGGCACAGCAGGCAGCTACACGATCGCAATCAGCGAAGTGAGCGTTTATGCTGGAGTAGAAGGCGAGGTCTTGAATATCTGCTACGGCGAGACAGCGAACTTGTTCTTAGGCATTGCCAACTATACATTAGGCGGCGAGTGGGTAGCCACTTCACCGGCAGTAGTGTTACAAGGATCAGACTTCAACTCTACAGACTACGCCTCACAGACTTACACGTTTAACTACATCGTGAGCGATGGTTGTGCAACAGACCAAGCGACATCAACAGTCAGCGTACACGCCATGCCAAGCGCAGGCCAAGACGGCAGCATCACAGTATGTTTGAATGAGCCGTTTGTGTTATGGAACGGTTTATCAGGAAACATAGACATGACAGGTACTTGGTACAACGCCTCGAACCAAGTAATGCCGGGTGCACAAGACACTTCAGGTGCACTTGCTGGGCAGTTTAACTATGACTATATTGTTGAGAGTGCTTTCTGCCCTAATGACCAAGCGAATGTATTAGTTATTGTAGACGCATCATGTGACTTCACGGCGAATATTGATGAATTGGCAAATGCATGGAACGTATATCCAAATCCAACTAATTCAGTTCTCAACATTGAAGCGAATGGTTTGATGGGAAAAATTTACCTAACAGATATCAATGGAAAAGTTGTTATCGAACAAACAGACCTCAACCAGCAAATGCAAATCAACCTTTCTGAGTTATCTACAGGTATGTATTACTTAGTGATCAATCAGAACGGCGTGTTGTCAACTAAACGCGTAATTAAAAATTAATCAACTGAACCACGAAATCATGAGAAAGTTATTCTCCCTATTTGTTGTTTTACTAAGTGTTTTTGTAGCTCAAGCACAAATCACACTAAACACAACCCACACCAATAATAATGGTGCTAGCTCGATTATTTTCAACGTGCAGAATACTAACACAAATGACATCATTATAACAGGCGTCAATTGTCATTTGGGCACCAATGCTGCCAATAACTTGCAGTTATTGTACAGAACAACACCTTTAGTTGACGTGGCAGCGCCTTGGGATCACGGCATTGTAGGAGCCGGCCAAAACGGTTGGATTTCCGTAGCTACTGGTGTCGCAAACTCAAATACGACTAATGGAATAGTTCCAGCATTAACCAACTTAAGTTTAATTGTACCTGCAGGCGCAACCTACCAATTGGCTTTTTCTGGAACAACTATTCAATACATGACACTTACTTCTGGAGCTGGATTAAATACTTTTTCTGCAGGAGGTGTAAATATCATTACAGGAGATGGCATCAGTTGGGCAGGAGGAGCTTATCCGGCAACACCTGTAAATTATCCACGCGGTTTGGTAGGAGGTATTACCTTTATTTCGGGAACGGCATGTACTGGCACACCAAATGCTGGTGTTACTTCTACTGCCACAAACCCTGTGTGCCCATCTGTGCCTTTTAACCTTACAATGGCCAACGCCACCTTCACCTCAGGCCTTACTTACCAATGGCAAAGTGCATCAAGTGCAACTGGCCCTTGGACAAGCATTCCTGGTGCTACTACGCCTGGGTATGCTGCCACGCAGACTGTCGATACCTGGTACCAATGTATTGTTACTTGTGCAGCTACAAGTAGCTCTTCTACTTCAACACCACTTTTCGTAACTACCAATTCATTTGTCAACTGCTATTGTAATTCTGCTTCAACAAGTGCAGCAGATGAAGAAATATTAAATGTTTCCTTAAGCACCTTAAATAATACTTCAACATGTGGAGTTGCTGCCCCTGGACCGGGTTCAGTCGTTAGTAACTACTCTAACTTTACAACAACCGTTGCAGCACCAACCTTAGCACCAGGTGTTATATATCCATTTTCTGTGCAAATAGGCACTTGCGGCGGAAACTTCAATAACTGGACTAAAGCCTGGATTGATTTCAACCAAAACGGTTTGTTTACAGATCCAGGAGAAATGGTGTATACCTCTACCACATTTACAAATGGACCACATTTAGAAACCGGAACAGTTACAATTCCTACAAATGCAGTTCAGGGCATCACGCGCATGCGAGTGGTGAATGTCGAGACAACTGTGGGTACAGGCGTTAATCCTTGTGGAACTTACACATGGGGTGAAACAGAAGATTATTTTGTACAAATTGTAGCACCACCAACATGTCCACAGCCTTCGGCACCAACATTGGTGAGCTCTACATTAAACAATGCTACTATTGATTGGAACCCTGTTGGAACAGAAACGCAATGGCAAATTCAGTATGGCCCACAAGGTTTTGCGCTTGGCACTGGAACGTTTGTAACTGTAACAGCACATCCATATACCCTGACAAACCTTACTCCATATAGCTTTTACCAAGCTTATGTGCGTGCCATTTGTACTGCAGGAGATTCTTCTTATTGGACCCCAGCTGTTTCATGGAACACCTATAACCAAGGGCAATATATTCAGTTTGACAACGAGTGTCCGTCAACTGGGTTTATTGATATTAGCGCAAATGCTGCGGCAACTGCGGCAAATCTTGCTTATTTAGGAGAGGCTGGTGTTACCCTTCCATTCCCATTCTTATACCAAGGTATTTTGTTCACAAATGCTACTATTGGAAATAATGGTGGTATGAAATTAGGAACTACCACTGCTCAGGTAAATTTAGTTATGGAAGCAGGCAATGGGTTGTATCCTTACATTCAGCAACTTTATACTGCATACCCTGTGGGTTCTGGAGGAGTCTACTACCAACAAATTGGAACCTCGCCAAATAGTAAGTTTGTGGTTCAGTGGAAAAACTTACCTCGTTGGAACTCTCCTATTATTCCAGACGGTGCTACCTTCGAGTTAATCATCGATGAAGCAACACAAGAGATCTATTATGTTTATGATGACGTAATCATGGGTAATGCAACGACCTGGGATTACGGTGCCGACGCCGAGATCGGTGTACGCGGCCCTCAGAACATGAACGTATCTATGAACAACCAGACGTATTTACAGAACAACAGCTGTGTACACTTCTACTATGTAGATTGTCCGAACCCTGTTGCTTTGACAACATCTTATGTATTCCCTAACGAAGCGGCATTCACCTGGACGGCAAGTGCAGCTGGCGAGACTTCATGGACAGTTGTATACGGCCCTGCAGGTTTTGACCCTTCCACAAGCGGTACTACATTAACAGTAACCAGCGCCTCTGTTCAGTTATTGAACTTGATTCCACTAGGCAACTACGACATGTATATTTATGCATCTTGTTCAGGAGGTTTACAAAGTAATGGTTTGTTCTACAACTTCCAGACGCCACCAATTTGTTCAAACCCTACGGCCTTCACAAGTGCTGCAGGTCAGGACAGCTTAATGAGCAGCTGGAGCTGGTCACCATACACAAGCTTTTATCCGTCAACAGGCTTTAACCTTCAGGTTGTTGCCCAAGACTCTGCCTTGTATACAGGCTCAGTTTATGCATTAGACAACAACTTCACAGATACTACCTTCAACGCAGCGTGGTATCCTGGTCAGGCAGTAGATGTTTATGTACAAGCGGTATGTGGACAAGATACATCAGCTTATGTTGGCCCAATCAGCTTGATCATGCCAATTACCAATGACAACGCATGTGGCGCACATCCAATTGTAGTTGGCGCACCAGGCTTGACATACAACAATACAGGCGCTACTGTATCTGCAGAAGAATTACAAATTGTTCCACCAGTAACAGGTGAACAAACAACAACAGGCTGGGCCAACGACGCCTTGAACCACACGACATGGTTTAAGTTTATTGCCCCAGCATCAGGAAACGTACGCATTGATGCAACCGGTGTTGAGTACAACGGTCAAATAGGTGTTTACTATGGCACAGACTGTAGCATTGTACCAAGCTTCACACTAGAAGGCGCCAACGACAACGAAATCGATGGCACAAGCGAAGCGCCAAACTTCACGGTATGTGGATTGACACCAGGTGTTGAATACTACGTATTACATGATGGTTCAGGCACAGCAGGCAGCTACACGATCGCAATCAGCGAAGTGAGCGTTTATGCTGGAGTAGAAGGCGAGGTCTTGAATATCTGCTACGGCGAGACAGCGAACTTGTTCTTAGGCATTGCCAACTATACATTAGGCGGCGAGTGGGTAGCCACTTCACCGGCAGTAGTGTTACAAGGATCAGACTTCAACTCTACAGACTACGCCTCACAGACTTACACGTTTAACTACATCGTGAGCGATGGTTGTGCAACAGACCAAGCGACATCAACAGTCAGCGTACACGCCATGCCAAGCGCAGGCCAAGACGGCAGCATCACTGTTTGTTTGAATGAGCCAATTGACTTATTATTAGGTCTTGGAGGCAATGTTGACTTCGGCGGAACTTGGTATAACCCAAGTAACCAAGCGATGTCTAACAATTTAGATACCTCAGGCAATATTGGCGGCCAATTTAACTACGATTATGTTGTTACAAACCCGTTCTGCCCTAATGACACCTCAAATGTTGTGGTTGTTGTTGATGCATCATGTGACTACACAGCAAGTATTGATGAATTAGCAAATGCTTGGAACGTTTATCCAAACCCAAGTTCTGATGTTATTCAAATTGAAATGAACGGTGAATTACAGATGAATCAAATTCAAGTTCTTGACCAAAACGGGAAAATCTTATTGAGCTCTGCTGTAAGTGCTGATCACACAAATATTTTAGATGTCAGCACACTTGCTACCGGTATATATACCATTCGTTTGAGAAATCAAAGCCAAACATTAAACAAACGCTTTATAAAACAGTAAGCGGCTAAATGACAATTACTTCAAACATATTAAAAGGGGCCGAAGCCCCTTTTTTTATTGATAAAATAATATTACATTTGGCTTGACTAAAACTATTTTTATTAAAACTCAACTTATGAGAAAACTCTACATCAAATTTTTGTTTCTCGTTCTTTCAGCTGTTAGCTCTGTAGCTATGGCTCAGTATTGTACACCCACCTTTTCTAGTGGGTGTTCATTCGGAGATCAAATCTTGAACTTCAGCACTTCAGGAGGTTCAACAAACATTACTAATAACGCCTCTGGCTGTAGTGTGGGTTATTATTCGTACACTACTGGTCAAGCCGTAACACAACTGCAGGGGCAAGATGTTACCTTAAGTATGCAAGCAGGGCCAACTTGGGGCCAAGGCTTTAGGGTTTGGATTGATTGGAATAATAACCAAAGTTTTGCAGATGCCGGAGAATTGGTCTATACTTCCCCAGGTTCAGGCGTTGCTGTAAATACGACAACAGTAACGGTTCCCTTTTCTGCTGCTGCAGGAACCAAGCGCATGCGTGTACTTTGTAATTATGCGGGCATTCCTGCGGCGTTAGATGGTTGCCCGGTTAACCAATTTTATGGAGAATGTGAAGATTACGATTTTGTAGTCGTTGCATCTGCATCATGTACAGGAACACCAGTAGCGGGTACAGCTGCTTCAACCGCAACTACAATTTGCCCTGGTGTCAATTATACGTTATCTCTTACTGGTGCTACACAAGCTGCCGGTCTTACTTACCAATGGCAATCTGCACCAAGTGCAACAGGTCCATGGACAAACATTCCTGCAGGAACTACGCCTAGCTTTATCACTTCTCAAACTGTTAACACTTGGTATCAGTGTATTGTGACTTGTTCAGGTTCAAGCGCAACATCTTCAGTTATTGGAATCACGACAAACTCATTCTTAGCATGTTATTGTGCCAGTCAGGCGACTTCAGTTTGGGATGAAGAAATTTTCAATGTAACGCTCAATACGCTTAACAATAGTTCAACTTGTACAACAACAGGCGGTACGGGTTCTGTTCAAAGTCAATATTCAAATTACACAAGCTTAACACCGACAAACCTTTCCCAGGGGGTGGTTTATCCTCTTTCAATTCAAATTGGTACTTGTGGCGGAAACTACACTAACGGCACAAAAGTTTGGATCGACTTCAACCAAAATGGTCAGTTCACTGATCCAGGAGAAGAAGTTTATGCTTCTGCAGCCATGGTAAGTGGCCCACATATTGAAACAGGCAACATTACTATTCCAACAGGTGTCCCTACAGGAAACACCATGATGCGTGTTGTCAATGTAGAAACTTGGGCAATTGGAAACATCAACCCATGTGGAACCTATGCTTGGGGAGAAACAGAAGATTATTTAGTCAATATTACAGCGCCACCTACGTGTCCGCAACCAACAAACTTCTCACTTATTCAAGCGAACAACACAACTGCTCAGGTAGAGTGGGTAGCAGGTGGTTCTGAAACACAATGGCAAATTGAATATGGCTTACAAGGTTTCACACCAGGTACCGGAACAACTGTTATTGTTACTACTAACCCTTACACCATTACAGGTTTAACAGCTAACTCTTTCTACACTGCTTATATTTCAGGAATTTGTACTCCGGGTGACACTTCATTCTGGACGCCTTCAATTACTTGGAACACCTATAACCAAGGTCAATATGTAGACTGGGACAACGCTTGCCCTACAGCGGGTTATGAGGACATCTCAGGTTTTGCAGCTAACGCAAACCTCACTGATGATTCTGAATTAGGTGTGACGCTTCCATTTACCTTCCTTTACCAAGGAATCCTTACTAACACAATGACTATTGGTAACAACGGTGGTGTAATCTTAGGCACCACAGCGGCTCAGGTAAATTATAATATGCCTGCATTTGGAAACGGCTTGTTCCCTTATATTCAAGATTTAGGTACAGCAACTTCACCAAATGGTGTTTATTACGGTCAAGTAGGAAACTCGCCAAATGCCAAATTCATCGTTCAATGGAACAACGTGCCTCATTACGGCTTTCCAACACCAACTAACGGAGCATCTTTCCAATTAGTTATTGAAGAAGCAACCAATGAAATTTACTATGTCTATGATGATGTAGAAATGGGTAATGCAGGTTGGGACAACGGTGCCGATGCTGAAATTGGTTTACGTGGCCCGAACAATGTCAATGTTTCGATGAATAATACTGCATACCTCCAAGATAACTCTTGTGTTCACTTCTATTACACAAACTGTCCGAAACCAACCACATTTGCTACAAGCTATGTAGCTCCAGATGAAGCGATGTTAACTTGGTCAGCAGGTGCTGCTAATGAAAACAACTGGACAATCATTTACGGCCCAACTGGTTTTGACCCTGCAACAGGTGGAACAACGGTTACCTCAACTACTAACTCTGTTATCCTAACAAACCTTGATCAATTGACAACATACGATGTTTACATCTATGCTGATTGTGCAGTTGGTTTACAATCTTTTGGTTTAGAAGGAAGCTTTACAACACCACCATTCTGTTCAAACCCAAGTGCACTTGCTGCAACAACTACTGTTGGCAACATAAATGCATCTTGGTCATGGTTGGCTTATTCGGCTCAGTACCCTTCAACTGGTTTCAATGTTCAATTGACACAGCCAGGCGCTGCGCTTTATTCAGGAACTACTTATAACTTAAACAACAATACGTCTAACACCATCTCAAGTGCTAACTTTATGGCTGGTCAGACATTCGATGTGTATGTACAAGCAGTTTGTGGTCAAGATACATCATTCTATATTGGCCCATTCAATGTCATTATGCCACTCACTAACGACACTATTTGTGGTGCACAAGCAATCCCGGTAGATGGCAACACTTATGTGTTTAATAATACCGGTGCTGGTTTTGACTTAAATGAAGTTTCAATTGTGCCTCCAGCAACAGGTGCACAAACAACTACTGGTTGGGCTAACCAAAACTTAGAGCTTTCTACATGGTTCAAATTCGTTGCGCCTGCTTCAGGTTCTGTTCGCATCAACTGTACAGGTGTTACTTACAATGGTCAGGCAGCGGTTTATAGCGCCTCTTCTTGTAACAACATTCCGTCTTTCCAAATGCTAGCAGCAAATGATGATGATTTAGGTGGTGTTAACCAAGCTCCTAACTTCACGGTTTGTGGCCTTACACCAGGAACAGAATACTACATGATGCACGACGCATTTACACTAACTGCTGGTAACTACGCAATTTCTATCTATGAAATCGTACTAGATGCAGGGGTAGAAGGTGAAGCACTTGAAGTTTGTTACGGTGATACCGTAAACCTTTACTTAGGAATTGCGAACTACCAATTAGGAGGAACTTGGTCAGAAACCACGCCTACTTTAGGTTTAAATGACAACTTATTCAACACAAACGGCTTGGCATCAACAAACTATGAGTTCACCTATACCATGCAAGACGGTTGTGCCTCTGACGAAGTAAATGCTTATGTTGAAATTTTCTCTGCACCAAATGCAGGAAATGGTGGTACTATCAATGTATGTTTAAATGAGCCGTTTAACTTGCTTTCAGGTCTTAGCGGTGTTGTCGATCTCACAGGAGTATGGTACAACCCTGCAAATGCTGCCCTTGCTGGTTCTTTAGATACTTCAGGAACTTCAGGAGGAACTTTCAACTATACTTACACAGCAAGTAATGGTGTTTGCCCTGACGAATCAACAACTGTTGCGGTAGTTGTCAATGCAGGTTGTGACTTCACAGCTGGCATCACTGACTTAGCAGCTGGTTTTGAATTATATCCGAACCCAACAAGAAGCACCGTTCAAGTAACCTGGATGACTGCCGGAAACGCAAAAGTTCTTTTAACTGATTTAAACGGTAAAGTGTTGTCAAGTCAACAAGTTGCTGAGCAAGAAACTGTGCTCGATCTTTCGGCCTACACACCAGGCGTTTATATCGTAACGATTCAAACTGGTGACCAAGTACTTACCCAACGTATCGTTAAACAATAACCAAGACTAATACTACTCAAATGAAAACAAAAATTCAATCATTCTTGGCGGCTTTGTTTTTGCTGGCCGGGGTTGTCAATGCACAATGTGTCATGACGAGCCAATATGGTTCTGCAACTGCACCAACTACTGGTTCAGTTAACTTCAGCACCTGTTCATTTTTTGGAGAGTACTCTCCTTTGAACAGTGCGGCAGCTGCTACAACTTACACGTGTTCAATTACTAACTCAGGGTACGTTACGATTACACAAGGTTCTGCAACTGGCCCAGTAGTTGCTTTCGGAGCATCTCCTTTAACTTGGTCAACTACAGTTGCAGGAACTTACTATGCACACTGGGCACAAAATGCTGCCTGTGCAACTTCGGTAGCTTGTCAAACTACAACTGTCGCATATGTGGGCCCTTCAGCTGCATGTACAAATCCAGCAGCAGGAGGAACAGCACAATGTAGCCCGGCAATGGCTTGCCCGGGTCAAAATATCAACCTTTCATTAAACGGTGCTTCTGTAGGATCAGGTCTTACTTATCAGTGGCAAAGCTCTGCCACATCAGGTGGTCCATGGACAAACATTGCGGGTGCAACTAACGGAGGATTCTCTACAACACAATCGACACCAACGTATTACCGTTGTGAAGTAATTTGTAGCGCAGGAACACCTGCTTACTCAGCACAAGTTTTTGTAGACATGAATTCATTCCTAAATTGCTATTGTAACTCTGCAGCTACTTCAGCTATTTATGATGAAGAAATTTATAATGTAACTGTAAATGGTGGTTCTACGGATCCGCTTTATGCTACAACAAATGCTTGTACAACCATTGCTCCAGGACCGGGTTCAATCCTTGGCGGTTATTCTAACTTTAAGACTTTACCAATAATTACGACGGTTACCACGGGTCAGTCAGTGGCTTTTTCAGTTGTTCAAGATGAATGTGATGGTGCGCCATATTACAACAATGGTATCGGAATCTGGATTGACTTTGATCATAACGGATCTTTTACAGATGCAGGTGAGGCTGTATTTATTGAGCAAGCTACTGCCATGGGACCAAGAACAGTTAACGGAACCTTTACTATACCAATTACTGCCATGACAGGAAATACGGCTATGCGTGTAATTTGTGCTGAAGGATATTCAGCAACATCTTGGACGCCAATTGCTCCTTGTTTAACTTATGGGTATGGTGAAACCGAAGATTATTTGATCAATATCATTGCCGCTACTCCTTGTGCAGGCACACCTGATGCAGGAGATGCTCTTGCATCAGCAACTACTGTTTGTCCTTCAGCTCCAGTTAACCTTTCATTAGATAGCGCCACTGTAGCTTCAGGAATTAGCTATCAATGGTTGTCCGCTCCTTCTGCTTCAGGACCTTGGACAGCGATTACAGGCGCCAATAATTCAACTCATAGTACCAATATCTCTGCTGATACTTATTTTGCTTGTGTTTTAACATGCGCTACTTCGTCAGCATCAGATACTTCAACTTCTGTTTTAGTGTTATCAACACCATTCTTCCAATGTTACTGTAACACTGTGAATGCTGGTGGCGCCGGTTCATTAATGGATAACGTTGCCTTCGGAAATGGCGGTGCAAGTTTCTGGAACAATAACACCTCAACAACGCAACCAACTGCTAGCCCATACTACTCTGCATTCACGACTGGTCCAGATGTCATTCAAGGGATGGATTATTCTATGGGAGTAACGATTCAGGCACCACTAGTATACACAGGAGCCATTGTTTCTGTATGGATTGACTATAATCACAGTGGTTCTTATGAGCCAACTGAATGGACGCAAGTAGGAACTAACATTGCTGGTAACACAACCGGGACTGTAAATATTACAATTCCAATGACAGCCATGACAGGAAATACAGGTATGCGCGTTCGTTCAAGAGGTAATTTTAACCAAAATGGACCTGGTGACGCATGTACAAATATGGGTTCTGGTGAAACAGAAGATTACGTGATCAATATTTTACCAGCACCAGATTGTGCCAACCCAACAGGGATTACTGCTACTTCTGCGGTAGATAGCATCATGACAAACTGGAACTGGGCTCAAACTGTATTGCCACTTACAGGTTTCAATATGCAGTTAGTAGAGGCAGGGATGTCATTTGCCTCAGGCACAACATATGTTATTGATGCTAATACCACAGACACTTTGGTTGATCCATCATTTATTGCTGGTCAGTCATTTGAAATTTACCTACAATCCGTTTGTGGTCAGGATACTTCTTACTTCATCGGGCCTATTCCGATAGTAATGCCAATGACAAACAACGACATGTGTGATGCTGCTGCAATTCCGGTAGATGGTCATCCGTATATCTTTAACAACACAGGTGCAACGGTTAACCCAGCTGAAGCTTCAGTTGTGCCGCCTGCAACAGGCGCACAAACGACTACAGGTTGGGACAACCAAAACTTGAATCTTACTACTTGGTTTACATTTACAGCTCCTGCTTCAGGTAATGTTCGCATCAATTCAACAGCACTAAACTACAATGGTCAAGTTGCGGTTTATGCAGCTACAGATTGTGCCATCACTGGTTCGTTTACGCTTCAAGGAGCAAATGACGACGACCTCGACGGAGCCAATCAGGCACCAAACTTTACCATTTGTGGTTTAACCCCAGGTGATACTTATTACATCCTTCACGATGCATTCAACAATACTGCCGGAAACTATGCAATTGCTATTTCTGCAATCGACTTGAATGCTGGAGTAGAGGGCGAGGTACTAGAGATTTGCTACGGTGATACTGTTAGCTTGTTCAATGGAATTGCAAACTACCAAATTGGTGGAACGTGGTCACAAACCATTCCTACTTTAGGTCTTCAAGGTTCAGACTTTGTTTCAACAGGTTTGGCAACGGTAATGTTTGAGTTCACTTATACCATGCAAGATGGCTGTGCTTCTGATGAGTCAAATGCTTATGTAAATGTTTACCCAGCCTCTAGCGCAGGAACAAACGGAACATTTACAGTGTGTAAAAACGAACCGTTCAACTTGCTTGCCGGTCTTGGCGGAACAGTTGATTTCGGTGGTTTCTGGTTAGACCCAAGCAACAACCCTATTGCTGGCAACATTGATACAGCGTCAAATATCCCAGGAAACTTTAACTATGATTATATCGTGAGCAACGGTGTGTGCCCGGCAGACACTTCTACGGTATTAGTTGTTGTAGATGGTTCTTGTGATTTCACTGCAGGAATCGAAACACTTGCAGGAAGCTTTGTGGTTTACCCTAACCCAACAAGCAGCACAGTATTTGTTGACAACAGCTTAGGTTTAGCACTTGACAAAATCGAATTGATCGATATGAGTGGTAGAGTAGTGCTAGCGGTAAACAAAGGCAGCTTCAGCAACGAGCTTGCTGAACTCAATGTCAGCAACCTAACTACTGGAGTTTACACTGTTAAATTGTCAGCAGGACAACAGATCTTCAACCAACGATTGATCAAACAATAATTAGCTTAGAGTAAGCTGTAAAGGCGGGCCGCAAGGCCCGCCTTTTTTGTTGAATTGGTTTTTAACATTTAGGTGTGTGAAAAACAAAAACATTCAAAGTTATACCAGTAAAAAGACCCACTTAATTTGTAAACTGACAATCATTTTTTGTTTGTTATAAGTTTTTGCATACATTTGCACGTACTGCATTAACTAGATTTTAACTATTTGAATCGCAGCACAATAAAAGAATTGAATAAAAAACAGCATAAAACACTGAGGCTTAGCACGTTGTGCTACAGCTATTTTTGTGTTCAATTGAACAAGACTTATTTAAAGTAAACAACATGAGTACTGAAATGAATCGAATGACTACAACAAATTCTCAACTCACAACGTCAAAAACCGTATTGGTTTCATCTTCTCATGAACAATTTATACCTGAACGTATGAATACTAAAACTACTATTTTGAATCGCTTTTCGTTATTGTTAACAGCAGTTTTAATTTCTGTTACAACTGCTTTAGCACAATGTCCAAATCCAATAACTGCAGTTACGCTAACTGTCAATGATCAGCCTTGTGGTAGCCCATCTGTAAATGGCTCCATGACTGTTGCTGTAACAGGTGGTGTGGCTCCATACACTTATACTTGGACTAGAAACGGAAGTGCTTATGTAACAACACCTGCAAACACCAACGCACCTACCAACTTAATCGCTGGTAATTATGTGGTTTCAGTTACTGACGCTTGTAATGTGACAGCTGTGTCTTCCGCTTCTGTTACATTAAACAATGCTATTGCAATCGACTTGACAGCCGCGTCTTTAGGTGCTAACGCTTTGTGCTTTGGTGGTAATGGTTCTATTTCGGCTTCTATCTTTGGTGGAACAAGCCAAAGAAGTTTGGTTGTAACAAATACAACAACTAACCAAGTTTACACGCAAGTAACTCCATCGGGTGCACCAGTTGCTGGTGTTTATCCATTCTCAATTTCCGTTCCACAAGGAACCTATAGTGTAACTGCAGTTGACGCAGGTTCGACATGTCCATCTGAGACATGGCTTACTAACGTAACAATTACTCAACCTGCAGCAGCACTTATAGCAACTACTGCAAAAACTGATGTTTGTTTTGGTGGAACAAACGGAACAATCACTGTAACTGCCGCAGGCGGAACAGGAACAAAAACTTATTCAAATGACGGCGGTGTAACATTCCAAGCATCGAACGTATTTACTGGTCTTGCTGCAGGAACTTACAGCATCGTTGTTAAAGATGCTAACAACTGTACAACTACTCCTGCTTCGGTAACAATCAATCAATCTGGTAGTGCATTAGCTGTTGCTGTAACTTCAGTAACAAATGTTGCTTGTAACGGTGCTTCAACAGGCGCGGTTAACATTACAGCTACAGGTGGTTACAGTACTGCTTATTCTTATGCATGGACTGGTCCTGCTTCTTTCACTGCAACTACTGAAGATTTATCTTCTCGTCCAGCAGGTGTTTATAACGTAACAGTTACAGATGCAGGTGGATGTACGCAAACTGCTACAGCAACTATTTTACAACCAACTGCATTGTCTGCTTCTGCAGTAGCTACCAACGTTGCTTGTTTCGGTGGAACTACAGGAGCTGTTAACCTAACAGTTACAGGTGGAACCGCTCCGTATACTTATGCATGGTCAGGACCAAGTTCTTATACAGCAACAACTGAAGACTTAACAGGTCGTTCTGCAGGTACTTATAACGTAACCATTACAGATGGCAGCAACTGTACAACTACAGCAACTGCCTCTATTACTCAACCAGCAGTACTTGCTGCAACTAACACGGTAACAAATGTAACTTGTAACGGAACTTCTACTGGTGCTGTTAACTTAACAGTAACAGGCGGGGTAACACCTTATACATTTGCATGGACTGGCCCTAGTTCATTTACTGCAACTACAGAAGATTTAACAGCTCGTCCGGCAGGAACTTACAACGTGACTGTAACAGATGGCAACGCTTGTACAACTACTTCTACAGCTACAATTAATCAGCCGACTGCAATTACTGCTTCAGCAACAAACACAAGTGTTTCTTGTAATGCTGGTTCAAATGGTACTATTACAGTTACTGCATCTGGTGGCACAGCGCCTTATACTTATTCTTCAAACGGTACAACGTTCCAAGCTTCCAATTCATTTACAGGATTGACTGCCGGAACTTACACTTTAACAGTTAAGGACGCTAACAACTGTACACAAACTACAACAACAACAATTACACAGCCTAATGCGCTCGTAGCAACACCAACAATTACTAATGTGCTGTGTAATGGTGCTTCTACAGGTTCAGTTACTTTAGCAGTTACTGGTGGTACTTCACCTTACACTTATTCTTGGACAGGTACTTCATTTACAGCAACAACTGCAAATATTTCTAGTCGCCCGGCAGGAACTTATAATGTTACAGTAACTGATGCAAACTCATGTACAACTACAGCAACTGCTGTAATTACTCAACCAACTGCTCTAACTGCAACTGCAACTAATACAAACGTTTCATGTTTTGGTGGTTCTAATGGTACAATTACTGTTACTGCTGCAGGCGGAACAGCTCCGTACACTTATTCTTCAAACGGAACAACGTTCCAAGCTTCTAATGTATTTACAGGATTAGCGGCAAATACTTATACAATTACAGTAAAAGATGCTAATAACTGTACAGTAACTGTATCAAGAACGGTTACTCAACCAACAGTTTTAGCGCTTACTGATGATGGTTCATCTCCGGCGTCTTGTGCAAACACAACAGACGGAGCATACTTCATCTCTGTTTCTGGTGGCACTAGCCCTTACACTTATGCTTGGACTGGCCCTAACAGCTTTACATCTACAACTCAAGATCAAGTATTTAACTTGGCTCCTGGTACATATGCTGTAACTGTTACAGATGCAAATTCTTGTACTGCAACTTTGACAAGCCTAGTAGTAACTTCACCTCCTGCAATCAACATTGCAACAGTTTCAACTAACGTTACTTGTTTCCAAGGTACAAACGGTGCGATCAACGCAACTATTACAGGTGGTTCGCCAGCTTTCACTTACCAGTGGAAAAAGAACGGTGTCAACTTTGCAACAACAGAAGACCTCACAAACATTGGTGCAGGTACATACGTACTTACTGTAACAGATGGTAACTTCTGTCAAAACTCAACTGCTTCTATTACTATTACACAAGGCCCGCAAATTGTAGCTACAGTTGCAGCTGCATCTGCAGCGATTTGTAGTGGGGCTAATGCGGTGTTCACGATTACTGGTACAGCTGGTAACGTTGTAACTTACAACTTAAACGGTGGTTCAAACACAACTGCAACTATTGCAGCTGGAGGTACAGCGACAGTTACCGTTAACGCAGCAACTACTGCTCAAACATTAAACCTAGTATCTGTAGCAAACGTTTCATGTTCAAATACATTATCTGGAACAGCTTCGGTTACTATCAATGCATTACCTACAGCAAACGCTGGTTTAGACCAAACAGTTTGTGCGGGTGCTCAAGTAACACTTTCAGGAGCTGGTACAGGTACTTATTCTTGGAACAACTCTGTTACAAACGGGGTTGCATTTACAGCAGTAAACGCAACTACTTCACCAATCACAACAACATACACACTTACTGTTACTAACGCTAACAACTGTACTGCTCAAGATCAAGTAAACGTAACAGTTAATCCTTCACCAATCATTACTGCAATTAGCAATCAAACTGTATGTAACGGTTCACAAACAACCGCGATTACTTTTGCAAATAACTTAACAGGCACCACTTATGCTTGGACAAATAACACACCATCAATTGGTTTAGCCGCAACAGGATCAGGAAATATTGCTGCCTTTACTGCAGTAAACACTGGATCTGCACCTGTAACTGCTACAATTTCTGTAACGGGAACAAATAGTGGTTGTACAAGTGCACCTGCCACTACATTCACAATTTCAGTTAACCCAACACCGACAGTAAACAATTTCACTAACCAAACTGTATGTGCTGGTTCATCAAATGCAGCAGTTGTTCCAACTGGTGCAACTACAGGCACTAATTATAACTGGACAAACTCAAATACAACAATTGGTTTAGCTGCTTCAGGTACTGGTACAATCCCTACATTCACAGCAGTTAATGCCGGTGCTACTGCCGTTACTTCAACAGTAACTGTTACTCCAGTATTTGGAGGTAACATGGGAACAGTTTTCGCTGAAGCTGCCGAGAACGGAAGTGTAACGTTGACTGCACCAGCAGGAACATATTTTACTGGTGTGCAGTTTGCTTCTTATGGTAATCCAACGGGTACTCTAGGTTCATACACTTTAGGAACATGTAATTCATCTTCATCTCTTTCAGTTGTTCAGAACTTAGCGGTAGGTCAGACTACGGTAACCATTCCAGCAAACAATGCTACTTTTGGTGACCCATGTGGCGGAGTTGGTAAATCATTGGCTGTTGTATTGACATATGGTACCTATGGAACTTCATGTTCAGGTACTCCGAAATCTTATACAATTACTGTTAATCCTACACCTGTTGTAGCGAATAAAACAGCAACAATCTGCTCTGGAACTGCATTTACTGCTACAACAGTTGGTTCAGACGTTGTACCTGCAGGGACTCAGTACACTTGGACTGTTGCTCCTAACGCAAACGTTACCGGAGCTAGCAACCAAACTACAGCGGTATCTTCAATAGGTCAAACACTTACAAATACAACAAATACAGTACAAACTGTTGTTTATACTGTTACACCAATTTCTGGTTCATGTTCTGGTGCAACATTTACAGTTACTGTAACTGTTAACCCAACACCTACTGTTACTGCTCAAGCTGCTACTATCTGTTCTGGCGCTGCATTCAGTGTTGCTCCTATAAACGGAAGTGGTAACATCGTGCCTACAGGGACAACTTACTCTTGGTCTGCACCGGCTGCTATCACTGGTATTTCAGGTTTAGCTTCAGGTACTGCTCAAACAACAATTGGTGGTACACTAACAAACGCTACTAACGCACCTATCAACGTAACTTATGTAGTTACGCCAACAAGTGGTTCATGTACAGGTTCAAGCTTTAATGTGGTTGTTACAGTAAATCCACGTCCGGCAATTAACAACATGACCGCAACGATTTGTTCAGGTTCAGCATTTACTACTGCTCCTGTAAACGTAACAAATGGTGTTGTGCCAGCTGGTACTACTTACACTTGGACTGTTGCTCCTAATGCAAACGTTACAGGGGAAACAGCAGTAGCCACAGCCTCTAATAATATTTCACAAACCTTAACAAATACAACTGTAAATGCTGAGCTCGTAACATATACTGTTACACCAACAGCAGGTATTTGTGCAGGCTCAACCTTTGCTGTAGCAGTTACAGTAAATCCTATTCCAGTAATCGCTAACAAAACAGCGACAATTTGTTCAGGAACGGCCTTTACGGTTAGTCCAACAACAGCTGGTTCTGATCTAGTACCAACTGGAACTACCTACACTTGGACAGTTGCGGCCAATGCAAACGTAACTGGCGAAACGAGCCAAGCAGTAGCTCAGTCTTCAATTTCTCAAAACTTAGTAAACACTACAAATGCTGCTGAAACAGTAGTTTACACAGTTACTCCAACATTTGGTGGATGTACTGGTGCAACCTTTACTGTAACCGTAACTGTTAATCCTACTCCTCAAATTCCAGCACAAACTAACAATGCTTGTTCAGGTGTTGCTGTAACTTTGGCTCCAACGAATGGTGGTGCGAATGTAGTGCCTGCGGGAACTACTTACACTTGGACTGTAGTAGATAATCCTAACGTTGTTGGTGAGACAAACGCTAATACAGCTCAAAACTCAATCATTCAGACATTAGTAAATGCTTATACTTCAGCTCAGCAAGTGGTCTACACTGTTACTCCAACAGCTGGAACTTGTGTAGGAACACCGTTCACTTATACTGTAACGGTTTCAACACCAGTAACTGTCGCTGCTCTTACCGGAGCAACGAATGTATGTCTTGGGTCAACAACTCAATTGGCAAGTGCAACTGCTGGTGGCGCATGGTCTTCCTCTAACACTGCGGTAGCTACAGTCTCTTCTACAGGTGTAGTAAGTGGCTTAACTACTGGTTCAACTACCATTTCTTACACTGTAACAAATAGTGTTGGCTGTACAGGAGTAGTAACGGCGAATGTGAATGTGAATGCACTTCCAGTTGCTACAATTACACCTAGTGGTGCTACAACTTTCTGTCAAGGTGGTTCAGTTACACTAACAGCTTCTGCTGGTACCTCTTACTTATGGTCTAATGGTTTACAAACTCAGGCGATCACAGTTAACACCGCTGGTAACTATTCAGTTCAAGTATTTAACGCAGCAGGTTGTGTAACTACATCAAGTGTAGTTGCTGTTGTAGTAAATGCTTTACCTACAGCTACAATTACTGCTAACGGCCCAACAACATTCTGTCAAGGTGGTTCGGTAACGTTAACTGCAACTTCAGGATCATCTTACCTATGGTCTAACGGTGCTACGACACAAACAATAACTGCATCAACTACTGGATGTTATTCAGTAACAGTTACAAATGCAAATGGATGTTCAACAACATCTGCTTGTACTCAAGTTACTGTCAATGCTTTACCAGTAGCTACAATTTCATCTTTAAATGGTAACTCATTCTGTCAAGGTGGTTCTGTAACCTTGGTTTCAACTCCTGGTTCGACTTACGTTTGGTCTAATAACCTTACCACTCAAAGTATTAACGTAACGGCTTCAGCTAACTTAACAGTTACTGTAACAAATGCAAATGGATGTTTTGCAATATCTGCTCCGTTTGCTGTAACTATGAATCCGCTTCCAACAGCAGTTATTACTGCGGGTGGTCCAACGACATTCTGCCAAGGTGGTTCAGTTGTATTAACTGCTACAGGTGGAACTTCTTACACTTGGTCTAACTCAACTTCAACTGCAAATACGCTTACAGTATCAACTTCAGGAGTTTATACCGTAACGGCAACAAATGTAAATGGATGTACAGCATCTTCTGCACCAGTAACGGTTACAGTAAATGCACTTCCAGTTGTTGCTGCCATTGCAGGTGCAAACGATGTATGTGTTGGATCGACTTCTATCTTAACAAATGCAACAGCAAATGGTGTTTGGACTTCTTCAAATGCAACTGTTGCAACTGTTTCTGCTAACGGAACAGTGACTGGTGTAGCAGCTGGTTCTGCAACAATTAACTATACTGTAACTAACACTTCAGGATGTGTAACTACATCATCCATGTTAGTAAACGTAAATCCAATTCCAGTTAACATTCCTATTGGTGGTCCAAACACAGTTTGTGTTGGATCAACAATAACAAACTTTGCAACACCAGGTGGTGTATGGTCTTCAAGTAACGTAAGTGTAGCAACAGTTGCTCAAAACGGTATCATTACCGGTGTTGGAGCAGGTACAGCTACAATTTCTTACACGATCACAAACGCGGCAGGATGTAGCAATACTGTTACTAAAGTTGTAACTGTTAATGCGCTTCCTTCTGTAGCGGTTGCTGCCAATGGTCCATTGACATTCTGTCAAGGAGGTTCTGTAACTTTAACAGCCTCAGGTGGAACATCATATGCTTGGGCTAACTCTACAATTACAACTCCAGCAAGAACAATTACAACATCAGGTTCTTACACAGTTACTGTTACAAACGCCAATGGTTGTTTTGCAACAAGTGCACCGGTAGTTGTTAACGTTCTAGCGCTTCCAAATGCTGCTATTGCATCAACGGGTTCAACAATCTGTTTAGGTAGCACAGTTACCTTAACGGCTAGTGGTGGTGTTTCTTATGCTTGGTCAAATGGTGCGCCTACTGCTTCTACAACTGTCAACAACTCTAACACTTACACTGTAACTGTTACAGGTGCTAATGGTTGTACAAATACAGCTTCTAACGTAGTAACTGTTAATGCTAACCCAGCGGTAGTTACAACTGCTAATGGTCCATTGACTTTCTGCCAAGGTGGTTCAGTTACATTGAATGCAACTGGTGCTGCTTCTTATATCTGGAGTAATGGTACACTTGGTTCAAGCAACACAATTACTCAAAGTGGTACTTATTATGTTCAAGGAACTAACGCTGCTGGATGTACATCTAACTCAGCAGTAGTTACTGTAACTGTACTTCCAACACCGGTTGTAGCAGCACTTACTGGTTCAAATACAGTATGTGAGGCTTCAACAATTACATTGAGTTCAGCTACACCAGGGGGTGTATGGACCTCTTCAAATGTGTTTGTTGCTACAGTTAACAACTCTGGTTTAGTTACTGGTATCAATGCAGGTACTACTACAATTACTTACACGCTTTCAAACGGAGCATGTAACTCAAGTGTCTCTGCTTCAGTTACTGTACTTAACAGTCCAGCAACTCCGGTTATTACTGCTGCTGGCCCAACTACAGTTTGCCCAGGTGAAACAGTAACGTTGTTCTCTTCAAATGCTCCTAACTACCAGTGGAACTCAGGACAACAGACTAACGGTATCGTAGTAACACAAAGTGGCACTTATGATGTTACAGTAACTGGATCTAACGGCTGTGCAGTAACTTCATTACCTATGACAGTTTCAATTGGTGATGCTGTAGTTCCAATCATTGTAGCTCCATTAAACGTTAATGTTAATCCTAACTTAGGATGTACTGCAGTGGGTGTAGCGCTCGGAACTCCGGTAGTTTCTGACAACTGTACAGTTGCATCAGTGACTAACAACGCTCCTGGATTATTCCCAATCGGAACAACAACAGTAACTTGGACTGTAACGGATGGTGCTGGTAATACTGCAACTGCTATACAATTAGTAAATGTGGTTGATCAAATTGCGCCAGAGGCTACTGCTCCTGCTCATGTTACTGTGAATACTAACAACTTCTGTGATGCAACTGGTGTAAACCTCGGAACGCCAGAAGCTACTGACAACTGTACAATTGCTTCTATCGTGAATGATGCGCCTGCTAGCTTCCCTATCGGAACTACAGTTGTAACTTGGACTATTACTGATGCTACAGGTAACTTTACAACAGTTACTCAAAATGTAACAGTAGTAGATACTGAGGCTCCTGTAGTGGTTCTTCAGTCAGCAGCTGTCCAACTTGATGCAAACGGAGTAGGAGTTCTTACTTTCGAAGCGATTGATAACGGTTCATCTGATAACTGTGGTATTGCTGAAGTAACGATTGATCAAACAACATTTGATTGTGGTCAAGTTGGTTTCAACACAGTTACTGTAACAATAACAGATAACAGTGGTAACCAGTCTGAGGCTCAGGTTGTGATCAATGTGATTGCCTCTGATGCATGCGGTGGTGCTGACTTTGCAGGCCCTAACGTTCCAGATGCATTTACACCAAACGGAAACAGCATCAACGATACATGGGTGATCCCAGGACTTGAAGGATACAATACAAAAGAAATGGCTGTTTACAGCCGCTACGGAACACTTGTTTACTACAGCGGAGCTTATGCTAACGACTGGGATGGTACCTTGATGGGTAATGGTGTAGCAGTTCCTGATGGAACGTACTACTATACTTTGACCCTAGATGGTGGTAAACAATTGAGTGGTTACGTTTATATCAACCGAGTAAAACAATAGTAATTCATTGACCAATTACGTTATGAAAAAGACAAATAGCATTCTTATTGCAATAGGTGTAGTTCTAGCGAGCTTTCAAGCGCTAGCACAAGATCCTAACTATCGTCAGAACCAATTCAACGCTTTAATGCTGAACCCAGCTCAGGCGGGTGCAAATGGGTATAATGACATTACTACCTTGGCTAATTCTCAATGGACTGGTTTGCGTGGTGCTCCAAAAACCATGACCTTGTCTGGTAACTTTAATATCCTTAACAATTTTGGTTTGGGTGTAACATTGTTACAAGATGAAACTGGTCCAGTAAAGTCAACTCAGTTTGCGGTTAATGGTTCGTACCATTTAAAGTTGAACGAATCATGGAAGGTTGCTTTAGGTGTTCGTGCAATAGCAGGTAACACAACAGTAAACCTCACAGATTTGATAACAACTGAGGCTTTAGATCCGGATATGTTAAGCAATATGTCCACTGGTTTACAGTTCAACGCTGGTTATGGCATTTTGGTTTATCACAAAAATGTATATTTTGGTTTTGCTCGTCCAAGAGTAGGTAGCCTAGATTTCATCGACCGTGACATGAGTCTTTTTGTAGACAACCGTGGAGGGTATTTAGGATATGTAGGTGGTACTGCGCCAATGGGTGCTATGTGGAGCCTTCGTCCAAACGTAGTCGTTCGCTATATGGACGGTTTGCCATGGACAGTAGACATGAATGCCATCTTTACTAACAAAAATGGTCTTGACGTAGGTTTAAGCTGCCAGTTGAATAGTGCAGTAGGTGCTATTGTTGGTTATGACTTCGGATCACGTTTTTATGTAGGTTATTCATACACGTACCCACTTTCAAACTTGAGCCGTGTTGCTATCCAATCACATGAGGTAGCTTTACGTTACAAGTTCAATAACAACGCTAGCCGTTGCCAGGGTCCACGCTTCTTCAATTGATATAGCTCTTTCTTATGCGTTATTTATCGCTAGTATATTTTGCAGTTCTGACACTGTTTACAACGCTTGCTCAGCAAGATGTTTTATTAACTCCTGCTTGTTTCAATACGAAGCAAGATGACTTCGGAGTGCGTCAGTTTGCAGGTGACCTCTATGTGTTGTCTGCAGCAATCAATGCTTGCGATGAAGTTGACATGGATGAGTTTGCTAAAAAACCTTTTTCTGACCTTTATAAGGTTGAAGGTTGTGCACTCAAGACGCCAATGTTGGTGAGCGCTGAGACGGGAGAGGCTATGAACATCAATACTTGTTTTTACGACGGGCCGATTTCTTCCAATAAGGCAGGTGATATATTGTTTTTTACAAACAATTATGGTTCTGATAAGAACGAAAAACTAACTATTTACTACACAACGAAAGCAAAAAATGGTCAATGGTCTAAACCATTACCATTTGTTTATAACAACGATAAGCACAACACTACCCATCCTTTCTATGATGAAGCTAATAACATGCTTTATTTTGCTTCTGATATGGCAGGTGGAGTAGGTGGTATGGATATCTATCGTTGTACTTTCCAAAATGGCAAGTTTGGGCAGAAAGAAGCCGTTAGAGGGGTAAATACTGCTCAAAACGATGTGTTTCCGTTCGTTTTCAAGAATACACTTTATTTCTCTTCACAAGGGCACAATAGTCAAGGTGGTTATGATTTGTTTAGCTTGACGAATCTTGAGGTTAAAAGCATGGGTGCTGTATTTAACACAGCCTATGACGATTTAGCTATCATGTTTACTGACGATAAGCACGGCTATTTCACGAGTAATCGCCAAACTTCTGGTGAGACAGATGATATTTTTGCTTTTGAATTGCGTGATCGTTTCCTAGACAAAACACTTGATTACGTAGTTAAAGACAAAAAAACACTTTTACCTTTATCTGGGGTTAAAATCCGAATTGTTGAAGACTCAACAGGTATAGAGTTGCTTACTGCCATGACCGATGATTTAGGTGTATTGACGCAGAAGCGTGATTCACTCATGATTGAAAGCAAACATCGTTACAAAGTTTACCTAGAAAAAGAGGGATATGTAACAAAAGAGGTTTTCTTTGATTACCAAGTTTTAGATTCAAATGTTATCAGTGTTCGTGATTTAGTAGATTTAGATCTTGAGCCACTTTCTTTAGAGATGGAGATTACCTCTTTACTCGGTTTGAAATCTATCTACTATGACTTCGATAAGTCCGACCTCAGAGCAGATGCAATTGTTGAGCTTGATAAAGTTGTGGCTTTCATGAATAAGTATCCAAAAATTGAAGTTGAGCTTGGTTCTCATACCGACTGCAAGGGTAACATGGCATACAACCAAAGCCTTTCAGAAAGACGAGCTAAATCAGCCGCTGATTACATTCAGGCAAGAATTTCTAACCCTGGTCGTTTGACTTCAAAGGGTTATGGTGAATCACAACTCAAGGTAGCTTGTCCGTGTGAGGGTCGCAAAGCGAAATCTGATTGTTCAGACGAGCAGCATCAGTTGAATCGTAGAACTGAATTTATTATTAAGTCACTCAAGATTTCAACTAGAGATTCAGGCTTGAAGTAAAATGTCAGCTTCTAAGTTGCCTCATGTAGGCACAACTATCTTTACCACGATGTCTGCACTTGCTCAAAAGCATGGTGCAATCAATCTAGCTCAAGGATTTCCTAACTTTCCAATTGATCCGCAATTACAGGCACAGCTTGTAAGGGTTTCTCAAGAGAACGCGCATCAGTATGCGCCACTTCAGGGTCTCATTACTTTGCGTGAAAAAGTTGCAGGTTTGATTGACCGGCAATATAAACGCGCAGTTCAACCAGATGAAATACTAATCACTGCAGGTGCAACGCAAGCAATTTTTACAATCATTCAAGCACTTGTTTTCGCCGGTGATGAAGTTATCATTCTAGATCCGAGTTATGACTGCTATGAAGCACCTGTGCATCTTGCAGGGGCCAAAGCCATCCGATTGCCTTTGACAGCAACTTTTGATCCAGATTGGGATTTAATTGAGGCCAATATAACCGAGCGCACCAAATTGTTGATTGTCAATAATCCGCATAATCCAAGCGGTAAAATTTGGCAAGAATCTGATTTTTTAGCACTTGAAGGTCTGATGCAACGTTTTCCAAACTTACACTTGTTGTCAGATGAAGTTTATGAATTTATTACGTTTGAGAAGAAGCACAAGTCTATCCATGAGCGTGATGCTATTCGAGAACGCTCAATTGTTGTTTCTTCTTTTGGTAAGACTTTTCATATTACAGGCTGGAAAGTTGGCTATTTAGTCTGCCCAAAGGCACTAATGACTGAAATATTGAAGGTCCATCAGTTTTTAGTTTTCTGTGTGAACAGTGTTGCGCAGCATGCCTTAGCTGCCTATTTAGACTTGGTTGATGTAAATACATTATCAGCATTTTATCAGCAAAAGCGCGATTTATTTAGAGAAGAATTGAAAAATAGCCGATTCACTTTGCTATCGGCAGAAGGTAGTTATTTTCAGGTAGCTGATTACTCAGCTATATCCAAACAGTCGGATGTAGAGTTCTGTCAAGAACTTACAATTAAGCACGGAGTAGCAGCTATTCCCATTTCGGTTTTTAATGCGAATGCGCATGATGCCAGCTTGATTCGCTTCTGCTATGCGAAAACGGATGAAACCCTTCAAGAAGCCATTGAAAAGTTATGCAAGATTTAAAAATAGGCATCTTACAATTTGATCAGGTTTGGCAAGATAAGCAAGCCAACTTTGAAAAAATCTCCGAGTTACTTGCGGTGCAAAAGACAGATATACATTTGTTACTATTGCCAGAAATGTTTCAGACAGGCTTCACGATGGATGTTTCGTTTGCAGAAGAAATGAATGGCCCCTCAATTCAAATTTTAACAGAGCTTGCCCGCTCAAGAAATTGTGCCATTTACACGTCATTAATTATTGAAGAAAAACAAAATTTTTTCAATCGCGGGGTATTTATTTCACCTGATGGCCTGATTCATACCTACGACAAAAGAAAATCGTTTGGTTTGGGTGGAGAAGATCAATATTTTACTGCAGGAAAAAATCAGACTATAGTAGCTTACAAAGATTGGAAAATCAATTTGCAGATTTGCTATGATTTGCGATTTCCGGAACTCTGTCGCAATAAACACAATGATGAGCAAGCCACTTACGATGTGCTCTTATATGTTGCCAATTGGCCCTCAAAAAGGATTTTGCACTGGGATAGCTTATTAAAAGCAAGGGCCATCGAAAACCAATGCTATGTGTTGGCATGTAATCGTGTGGGTAATGACGCCAATCAGTTGAATTATAATGGCCACAGCCAGGCCATAGATATGTTTGGAAATGAATTGCTTGCACCCCAAGAACAAGAAGGTCTTTACGTTGTTCATATCAGTGCTGATGCTTTAATTGAAGGCCGTAATAATTTGCCTTTTTTGAAGGACGCTTAGAATTCCTTATCTTTATTACCTAAATACGTTAAAATGAAAAAACTTTTACTCTTTGTAAGTGCGCTTTCTTCAGTGGCTTTTGCTCAAAAAGCACCGCGCATGCAAACATTCCAAGATTTAGTGAATTCCCCAAAAGAGCTCACTAAAGCACCTGCTGACGAAAAAATTCTCGGCGTAACCCTATGGTCTGATGACTTTTCAACTCCTGCAAACTGGACAATTGACAACTCAGGACAAACCGGAGCTGAATTCGGGTGGAACATCAATAATACCACTGAAGGTTGGTGGTCTGCCAACGGAATTTCTTCTACTTCAGGCGGAAACAATGCTGAATTGGTAAATGGTGATGCACAAGCTGCAACTCAAGCACTTAATGTAACCTACACCATGACAACAGCCCAAGCAATTGACATCGCTGCTTTGGGTGGAAGCAATCAAGTTTCTATTCAATTTCAACAATACGGAGCGCGTTTCAACGACCTTCAAGAAATCCAAATCTCTACAGATGGGGTTACTTTTACAACAGTAGGAAACAACCTCGATAAATCAGTTCTTTCTGCTGCTGGAGGTTCTGCTTATGCCAACCCAGATACAAAAATCATCAACTTAGCTACTTTCTTACCGAGTACGCCAAGCCCGATCTGGATCCGTTTTTCTTGGACAACAAACTTCCCAGGTTCAGCAGCTAACCCGAACGTATGGATTACTTACGGCTGGTACATTGACGATGTGAAAATCGTAACAAACCCAACCAATGATTTATCCGTTACCGGAAACTACTGGGGTGCTGTAGGCTTACCTTACTACCAAATTCCTGACGAACAAGTTTCTGAAATTGGTTTTTCAGCTGATGTATTTAACGGTGGAGTAAACACTCAAAACAACGTTAAACTCAATATCAATGCTAATAATGGTGCCTGGACAGGATCTTCAGCTCCAGTGAGCATTGCGTCTTTAGATACAGCTGCATTAGAGCTCACTACGTTCTATACGCCACCAGCAACAATTGGTAACATTTCTATTACACGTACTATTACAGCAGACTCAACTGATGATATTCCTGCAAACAATGTGCTTTCAAATGTTGACTTCGCTATTACAGACTTTATTTATGCACGTGACAACGGTACACCTGCAGGCAGTACAACCAATGGTACAGATGGTTTTGAAGTAGGAAACCTTTTTGATATTTTCCAAGATGCTACTTTAAAAGCTATTAACATTCGTCTACCAGGTGGTGCAAATGGCGCAACGGTTGGTACAGAAGTTTTTGTAAAGCTTTACTCTCTTGACCCAACAACCGGAGATTTCGTTTTCGAATCAGAATCATTGCCGCTTGCAATTCAAAGTAACAACCTTAACACCAATTTAGTTATGGAATTAGAGCCTTATATTGATGTTACAGCTGGTGCTACTTATCTTGTTGTTGCGGGTTCTTATTCTGCAGGTTTACGCGTATCTAACGCAGGTAAATCAGAGCCACAAACTTCATTCTTCTTAGATTTAGCTGACAACACTTGGTATTACACAACCAATACGCCAATGGTTCGCATGAACTTTGATCCAATCTTAAGTGTCTCTGAGCAAAATGAATTGAGCCACGCTGTAATTATGCCAAATCCAACTCAAGGCAATGCAACACTTCGTTTTGACCTTCAAAATGCGTCAGATCTTACTTATACAGTAACAGATGTTGCTGGTAAAATCATGCAAACGACAAGCTTGAATTCTTTAGCAGCTGGTTCTCATGAACTTGGCATTAATGCTGAAAGCTGGGCTGCCGGAATTTACTCAGTAGCGATTGAAACAAACGGAACAACACTTACAAAGAAATTTGTAAAGCGTTAAGCAATTATTCCAATCTTTGAAAAGCCGGGCAACCGGCTTTTTTTATGACACATGACTTTTGAATACGGATATATCGGCCTGTTTTTAGCAAGTTTTTTGGCGGCAACAATTTTACCGATTGCCTCAGAAATCTTTTTGACCACCATGTTTCATTATGGCTATGAACCTATTGCTTGTTTACTTGTGGCAACAGCTGGAAATTCAATGGGTGCCTGGCTCAATTACGGAATAGGTTATTTAGGGAACCCGAATTGGTTAAGAAAATTTGGTGCCAAACCCGAGAAAATTGATAAGTGGCAAGTTCAAATTCAACGCTATGGTAGTTGGATGGCCTTGTTCTGCTGGCTCCCATTTGTCGGAGACCTCATTGGCATTGGTTTAGGATTTTTCAGGGTGCCTTGGCTTCCAACTTTTATCTTGATCACTATCGGAAAGTTTGTGCGTTACGCGATTGTAACAATGCTGTTCTTTCTTTAATCTAGATTCTGCAAATACTGCTCAAAGGGGTCTATTTGATCAATCAAATTTTGCCGGCTCATTTTGAGCCAAATGTCTGGGCTAATGGGTTGCAATACCTTTTCTTTGATGTGCAACGGGGTGAATTTGAGCGTAGATACAATCACACTAATTTGAGAATTTGTCAGGGTAAGTGCTGCCGGGTTTCCGAAAGTGCCGCCCATTCCTCCCATACAGGTTGTTCCGATAATATCTCCTCGCTTAATATGTTTGAACCACGCGGCAAATAATACAGAGGCCGACATCGAGTTTCCATTCATGATCAGCGAGCATTTGCCTTTATAGATGTAATTGCGTTGGTTCGTTGGAACGTAATCGTATAAAATGGTGTACAATGAACCTTTGGGCAGGCGGTAGAAGTCGTATTCTTTGGAGATGAGCCCATTGGGGTATACATTTTTAGCCCTGTTTACAAATTGCATCTGCTGCAAAGGGCTTAGCAAGGCAAACCGGTCATAATTACTTCTTTTATAGAGGTAGTTGGTTTGCACCGGGGAGCTGTTGACATTGATGTAACTAAACAAGTATTCCTCTGCCCGAAGCAGGCCGCCTAAGTTGTCTCGTAAATCGATGTAAATATTTTCGCAGTTGCGCTTTTCCACTTCGGCAAAAAATTCATCGACCTTCTTCTGAAAAAAAGGCAAGGAAAGTGGCTGAAACGATGCAAGTGTCAATACCCCTCGATTTTTGTCATCAAAATAGTAGCTTACTTCGTCGTTAGTTTGCCCAGTCATACTCGATAAAAAGTATTTCCATGTGGCTACATATGGGATGTTTACAGTTGCCGTATCCCCCGATGGTTTAACCACTTTAAATTTTGCTTCCTTATCAGATTTTAAGCTCATTTGAAGTAGGTTATAGACCACGCCAATGTAATCTAGTGCAACCTCTTGTTGTGCCGCATTTGCAGCGCCTTCACACATACTTAATGCATATGCTAAATTATAAAGCGTTTGAATGGGGTACTGATCAACTGCTAGCAATTCATCGGCCGCCTTTAAACTATCAGAATGTCCGCCATAGAGATAAAACTTACCGTCAATTTGTGTTACGAAGAAAGGAAGTACTTTTCTATTTGCATTCACTTGATAAAGAAAGTCCTTAGGATTGAGCCCAGTATGTGAATCTTTTAAGGAATTAAGATACGTATTGACCACCAACATGAAGTCAAACATGGTCAGTGGTTTTTCGCAAGCTAATTTCGCTACCTGATAGGCCTCTATTAGTGCTGTATTTGAGGTGTAGTAGGTGGGATTGGGATGCGTTTGTAAGATGTGCTTGTGTAGTTGTAGTAAATCTGCTTGCATGGCATCAACGCACAGATAAGTTGAAGCGACAAGTTGTTTCTTTGGCTTAAAAACAGAAACACACTCCTGGCCTTTTGCACCGAGGCTGATTGAAATCAAAAGAAAGACCAAGAATATTTTAAGCATAGAGTCTCTATACGTAATATTTGTAATTTTGTTTGATGATGCGTCAAAAATACACATTCCTACTATTAGGAATTTTACTTGTAATGTTTAGTGCCTGCGAACAAGACAACAAAGCTTATTGTTCTTGTTTAGAACAAGCCAATAAGGTCAATGATTTGAGTGCAGTAATTTGGTCGGGCGGGGCAACCCAACAAGACACACTCGCACTTAAAAAGGCCTTGGCAACAAAAGATAAACTGTGTCAGAGCATTCAACAGAGCAAGGACAACGCCATTCAGGAATTGAAGGGGACTTGCAAGTAAAACCTGCAGCCACTGTTCTCATAGCTGGTGGTACTGGTCTAATCGGCCAAAAACTAAAGCAACTCTTAGAAAAAAAGGGCTACACCGTATTGGTGCTCACGCGCCGTCCGAAAGCAAGCCACGAGGTTTATTGGGATCCAAGTCAAAAGCAAATTGACATTGAGAAGCTTACTGCTGTTCAGTGCATTATTAATTTGTGTGGAGAAAATATTGGAGCCGCACGTTGGACAGCTTCGCGCAAAGCCACACTTATCAAATCCAGGGTAGAACCCGCACAGTTCTTAGCCTCAATGCTTGACAAATTACCGTCATTGAACTACTACATTGGTGCTTCTGGTGTCAATTGTTATGCGGCTGAACAAGGAATAGTCTATCATGAAAGTGCGCCTTACGGTCAAGACTTCTTATCTACGGTAGTACAGGAATGGGAAAAAGCCCATCAGGAAATATTGAATCACGTCAGGGGTTCTGTTTTACGCATAGCCATGGTGCTGTCGGCTCAAGGCGGTGCTTTAGCAGCGATGAAGCGCCCTATAGAATTAGGCTTTGGTTCAGCAATTGGTTCAGGGCAGCAAATGAGCCCCTGGATTCAAATTGATGATCTTTGCGAATTAATGGTATTTGCACTGGAGCAGCAATTAGAAGGAACCTACAACGCACTTGCTGCCAACAATAGTAATTTAGAATTAACTCAGCATATTGCTCAGCTTCTGCGCAAACCACTTTGGGCACCAAAAGTACCTGCTTTTACATTAAAATTATTGCTTGGCGAGCGCGCTTTTCTCGTATTAACAGACCTCAAAGCAAGCAATCAAAAAATAATACAGACGGGCTTTTCCTTTAAATATCCAGATCTTAAACAAGCACTTAAGCCCTTGTTAACCAAAAGCTAACATTTACAACACACAGCAGCCTTAATTTCACCGCAACTTGTTTTTCAAACAGAAAAAAAAGTATATTCAAACAAAAAAGCGGATGCGAAAAAAGGAAAAAATCTTTGTGCTCGACACTTCTGTCTTGCTACACGACTTCGATGCAATTGTCAATTTTAAAGAACATTACGTTGCCATTCCGATAACGGTCCTTGAAGAGCTCGATAAATTTAAAATCGGAAACGATACCAAGAATTTTTCAGCCAGAGAAGTCATTCGCTTTATCGACAAACTTTCAGGAAGCGGTTCTTTGCAAGAATGGATCACGCTGGGTAAAACACTCGGTAAATTTAAGGTGGTGATGGACGAGCAACCCTCAGGGATAAATGCGGAGAAAGTCTATGCCATGGGCAAAAATGACCACAAAATCATCAATGCGGCTTTGAATTTGATGGATACCGAACCCAAGCGACAAGTTGTTTTAGTTACCAAAGACATCAATTTGCGCATTAAAGCTAAGGCGCTTGGTGTGGTTGCCGAAGATTATGAAACAGGCAAAGTTAATGCGCAAGAGATAGAAACGGCTGGTAAATATGGCATTGATGGCATTGATTCAGAAGTGATTCGAGAAATTTTTACTAGAGGCAGTATTGAAGAAAATGGTTTATTAGGCGCCAAAAAAGTTACCAATGGTTATTACATTTTAAAGAATGGCAAAACCTCATCATTGGCATTCTATAACCATCATACCGATTGCATCGAGCGCATCGAAAAAGAATTTGTATACGGGATCAAACCAAAAAATGCAGAGCAGGCCTTTGCTTTTCATGCTTTGCTTAATCCGGATGTAAAACTTGTCGCGATGCAAGGAGTAGCAGGTACTGGAAAAACGCTTTTAGCACTTGCCTCTGCGTTGGAACAAAACAAAAAGTTCAACCAGGTTATTTTGGCCAGACCCTTAGTGCCACTTTCAAACAAAGAAATTGGTTTTTTACCCGGAGACGCCGATGATAAAATTGGCCCATACATGGAGCCACTTTGGGACAACCTCAAGTTTATCAAGTCTCAGTTTGGAGAAAATGAGAAGAAATACAAGGCCATTTTAGAGATGGAGCAAACCAAACGCATTGTCATTACGCCTTTGGCATTTATCAGAGGTCGGAGCCTGAGCAACATTATGTTCATCATTGATGAGGCCCAGAATTTAACGCCGCATGAGGTTAAAACCATCATTACAAGGGCAGGAGAGAACACCAAAATTGTATTTACTGGAGATGTGCATCAGATTGACACGCCTTATTTGGATGAAAACAGTAATGGTTTGGCCTATTTAATTGACCGACTTCAAGGGCAACCTTTATTTGCAAATGTGAGGCTCGAAAAAGGAGAACGTTCAGAACTGGCTAATTTAGCCAATGACTTACTCTAGGTCTTGCGGATGAATGCGTACTAATTCACCACAATACAAAGACTTCTCTGTTTGGCTTTCTAAGAAAAGTTCTGACTGGTCTACGGCTCGGCCTGGAAAATACATTTCAGCTAGTTCAGTGAGCAGTTTTGCCTCTATGGATGGAGAGTAGGTATTTAGGGTGAGGCGGCCACTAGGTTCGAGAATTTCGGCACAAGCTGCAAACAACTGATCGATTTTGTCTTCAAGCTTCCATTTTTCTCCTTTGACACCATTGCCCCAAGCGGGGGGGTCCATCAAGATGTAGTCGTATTTTTTGCCGCGTCTGGCTTCTCTTTCAGCAAATTTCAGTGCGTCCTCGAGAACCCAATGGATATTCAGTAAGCGACTTTCGTCCATATTGAGTTTAGCCCAATTTAAAATGGACTTTGACGAATCGATATGAAAAGTGTCGGCGCCTTTAAGCCTTGCCATGCAGCTTGCTGCACCGGTGTATGCAAAGAGGTTTAGGAATTTATCTTCTGATTTGACATGCTTGTCAATATGGTTCCAGTTAATTGCTTGTTCTGGGAAAAGGCCAACGTGTTTAAAGGTGGAGGTCCCGAGCACAAATTTGAGCCTGCCAAAACTAATGACCCATTCTGTGGGCGCATCGGTTTTGAGTGCTTTCCAACGGCCATTTTTCCCGGGTACTTCTACAAATTCCCAATGGGCCATAGCTCGCCATTCTGTGAAGGGTTTGCCTGAATGAAAATAAGCCTGGATGTCAGGGCGAATGGTAATGATTTTACCCCAGCGCTCTAGTTTTTTGCCACCACCTGCATCGAGTAATTGGTAGTCGGGCCAAGATGGCGCAACGGTGCGCTTTTTTTCTGACATATTAGCGCATTTTTGGCGTTTTTTTACGTCCACCCATCATTTGGGCCATGCGCATTTGATTTTTTGATGGGGCTGCCTGCAACTGTTGTTGTAACATTTTGATTTGATCGCGGAGCATGCCGTTTTTGTCGTGTTTTTTGGCTTCTGCTAAAAGAGTTAAGGCTTCCTGACGACGTCCTGTTTGTGCACAAATACCGGCAAGGTGCATGCGTGCCACGGCATTGTCTTCGTTGGTTCTAAGACCAAGCCCCAATGCTTTACGCAACAATTGTTCGGCGTTTGCAAAACCCAATTCTTGGGCACCAAGTACTGCTCTGAGGTATAGGACATAAGCATGCTGCTTGCGTGGCAAAAACTGTGGGTGGGTGATTTTGTTGATATAGGCCTTCGCTTTATCTTGATTGCCAACGCGCATTTGGTTGAGCGCTAAAATCATGTTTTCGTTTCTGAAGAAAGAAAGAATGATTAGGGCTGTGATGAAAATAAAAGTGATTCCCCAACCCCAATGGCCTGAAACAAACAGATAAACATTAAAGAAGGTAGCTACAACAGCAAGAATAATACGGATGATAAATGCGCTCATGTTTTAAGATTCAATAGTGGCAATACATTTGAGTTCGATGGCAATAGGCGTAGGTAAAGAAGAAATTTCTACTGTAGTACGACACGGCAGGTTGTCTTTGAAATACTCTGCGTAAAGACGGTTGTATGTATGAAAATCGCGTTTCATGTTGACCAAAAATACGGTTACGTCAATGAGTTGATCCCAGGAAGAGCCAGAAGCTTCAAGGATTGCTCTAACATTGTCGAAGACGCTGCGACACTGTGCTTCGAAGTCAAAGGTGATGAAGTTGCCGTTGTGGTCAAGTTTTAGGCCAGGCACAGAAGAGTCATTGGCATCTGAGCCGGCTACTCTTGGGCCTACACCCGACAAAAACAAGAGGTTGCCTACACGACGTGCATGCGGGTAAAGACCTACTGGTTTGGGTGCTCTGTCTGTGGATATACGTTCATTTGCTGACATAATGCAGAATTTAGGCAAATATAAGGAAAGGAGGCGGAATTCGCCTGAACTTGGGCTCAGAACCTGAGGTAAAGAACAGATAATTGCTTAATTTCGCTTTACATGCAACCCAAGTCAGGACATATCGAACTTTCTGTAATCATTCCAACATTTAACGAAGAAGGAAATATTGCCCTATTGATTCAAAGGCTTGAAGCAACGATGACAGGAATAGGCTGCACCGCTTATGAGTATATTTTTATCGATGATGGCAGCACCGACCAATCTCTTGAAAATATCAAGCAAGCTCGTCTTGAAAACAAGCAGGTCCAATACCTTCAGTTTAGCAAGAATTTCGGCCACCAATATGCCCTCAAAGCTGGCCTCGATCATGCCCGCGGAGCTGCGGTTGTAAGCCTTGATGCTGATCTTCAGCATCCGCCAGAACTCATTGCTCAAATGTATGCACTTTGGAAAGACGGTGCCGAGCTTGTGTACACGCGTCGCCAAGACGAATCTAGTACTGGTTTTTTCAAACGCAAAAGCGCCAAACTTTTTTATTGGTTGGCTAATCGGCTTGCTGAGGTCCCCATTGAAGAGGGTACTGCAGATTTTCGCCTCATGGATCGCAAGGTTGTGAATGCCATTAAAGCGTTTAAAGAATCCGACTTATTTTTGCGCGGTCTCATTCCGACACTTGGTTTCAAGCAAGTTGGCCTCGACTACATTCCGGCGAAACGCCATAGTGGGCAAACGAAATATTCATTATCTAAAATGTTTCAGTTTGCCATCAATGGCATTACTTCTTCGAGTGCAAAACCACTTTATTTGTCCATCTATTTAGGTTTATTTTTTGCTTGTTTGGCTTTTCTTTATGGGTGTTATGCTGTTTATTTGGCTTTGTTCACTTCTGAAGCCATCACTGGTTGGACCTCCCTCATTGCTTCCGTATTATTTATCGGCGGCATTCAAATGATATTAATTGGTATCGTGGGTATCTATCTTGGCAAGCTCTTTGTACAAAGCAAGCAGCGTCCAACTTACATCATTAAAGAAAACAGCATTCATGACTAAAATCTTGCTTCTTCGCTTCCTTTTTTCGGGTTTGCTCACGTGCTTTTCTTTTATAGCCAGCGCTCAAATCCCGATGGAATCATGGAAATACCATGTATCTAGCGCAAAAGCAATTGACATCGTTTCGGACGGAGAACGCATTTTTACTGCACTAGAAAATGGCCTGTATATTTACAATCCTTACACTGAAGAAGGCGAGCTCAGAACTTCACTCAATGGTCTTTCTGATGTTTTTATTAGTTGTTTATACCACGACCCTATCCAGGATGCGGTCTACATTGGTTATACCAACGGAAACATAGACAAATGGAAGTCGGGGAGTATTACTAACATTCCAGCTATCAAATTGGCCAATATTGCCAACTCCAAACGCATCAATCATTTCGAAAGAAATGGTGCTTACGTCTATGCCGCCAATGATTTTTCAATTGTCTTGATCGATGCTGCCAAAGACGAAATCAAAGACACCTATTACCCGACCAATGGTCTAGAGCCCATCATGGACGTAGCCATTAGCCAAGATTCCATATTTGCGCTTACGCCAAGCCAAATGTTTAAAGGCTTGCGCACAAACCCTGCCTTACCCGATTATTCTCAATGGGACCGCGACATCCGTTTCCCATTTCAGCTCACCAATAAATATGCTGAATTACAGCAAATAGGCCAGCAATTTTGGGTGCTTCGTAAAGATGAAACTTATGGTCAAGATTCTGTTTTTAGGTTAGTAAACGACCAATTACAATTAGTTACTGACCAGCCATTTTCGTTAGAAATTAATTCAATTCAAGCCATAGGCAATCAAATGGCCGTGAGTACAGATGGTGGCTTCATGCTTTATAATGCGGATGCGCAGTGGCAAACAGCCTATTCTTCCAATTTACTCGACCGTTGGCTAAACACTTCTCGCGTCTGTTATATAAAAAATGCATTCTGGGGCGCTGACAAAGCTTGGGGCTTACAAGAGCATATTAACGAATATTCATGCAAAAGATATCTGATCGAAGGCTTGGCTAATCGGTATGTTTATGCTATGGATTGGCAAAAAGGAGTTTTGGCAGTGAGCTCTGGCAGGTTAGAGGCTGAAATTGCGCCTGCATTTACTAGAAATGGCCTTCATATTTTAGAAGATGGTCAGTGGCGCTCTCATAACGCACCTCAAGTGACATCTTGGGATGAAAGCAAAATGTGGGATTTCATCAGCATCGCGGTTAACCCGAAAAACGCAAAAGAGATTGCTAGTAGTACCTATTCGTTTAAACCGCTTACAGTTCTTACAGAATCAGACACCCTTGTTTACGACCAAACTAATTCACCACTAGAGCCAGTTTCGATTGGCAATGGCTGGTCTTTGGTGTCGTCTGTTAAATATGACGAACGCGGCAACATGTGGTGCTTGAACGGCTACACTGATAGGCCATTAAAAGTTTTACAAAACGATGGTACTTGGCTTAGTTTTTTCACGGGTTCAGGTGTATCTAATAAAATGACTACCAAATTAGAAATTGACTTTCAAGACCATGTCTGGATGGGAACCTATTCTAATGGTTTGGCCGGGTTCAATCACAATGGCACCCTAGATGACCCTTCAGATGATCAGTACGTCAATTTATTTACAGGAGAATTTCTCGGAAACTTGCCTTCTAATAAAATTACAGCATTAGCTGCTGACTTTGACGGTGAACTTTGGATTGGCACTGAAGCTGGTTTTGCAGTTCTTTATAATGCAAACGGTGCTTTTGATGCTAGTCCTGGCGATTACGATGCACAGCGCATTAAAGTCCCGTTTGAGGGGAACACTGAGTATGTACTTGGCGAGGCACACATTTCGGATATTGAAGTTGATGGTGGCAATCGCAAATGGATGGCAACTGCCAATGCGGGCCTTATTTTACTGAGCCCGGACGGAACCGAAATCATCAGACAATACAACACCGAAAACTCGCCCATCGTTTCAAACACCATTTATGATATTGAAATGAATCATGAAACAGGCGAACTCTATATTGTCACTGATTTAGGTCTGATTTCCTTGCGCGTTGATGCCTCCTATGAAGACCCTACTTATGAGCAAATGACTGTCTTCCCAAATCCGGTACGCCCAGATTACAACGGACCAATTACACTTCAGGGAATACGCTATAACTCAGACGTTAAAGTAACAGATGCCGCCGGAAACGTCGTATACAAAACCCAATCTAATGGCGGTACTGCAACTTGGCATGGGCTTAATTCAAATGGAGAGAAAGTCCCGACTGGCGTTTATTTTTTCTGGACAGCCATGAATGTTCAAGGCGGTGAAAACAAAGTTGCTAAAGTCCTTGTGATTCGATAAGCATGGTTGGTTTTGACTTTTTGACGCCAATTATTGAATTTATTGCTGCGCTTCTTGGCTTTATTTATGTTCTATTTATTGCTAAAGAAAAATCGAGTGGCTGGATCTTCGGAATTTTGAGCGCCACATTTTATGCTTTCTTCTTTTATAGAAATGGAACCTGGGGTTTGTTTAGTCAGCAAATTTCCTATATAATTCTTGGTTTTTATGGACTGATTACTTGGTCAAAAACCCAAAATGAAATGCCGATTTACGCCATGCAAAAGGCGATTTGGAAATGGGTATTTCTTAGTTTAATTGCTGGTTTTGTTTTTCTTGAATTTGTGATGTATTTCCAGTTTAAAGTTCTTGATCCCACTATTTGGATGCCTAACGCCAAAGTAGAAATTCTAGACGCGCAGTTCTTTGTTTTTTCCTTACTTGCAACATGGTTGACCACCAAAAAAGTCCTTGAAAACTGGTATATCTGGATTGCTATCAACATCACTGGAACCATCTGGTTTGCACTAGAACATTGGTGGTATAGCAGTTTCTTATATTTTGGCTACCTCATTTTAGCATTCAACGGACTCAGAAAATGGAAAAAGGCATTATCCGTATAGCTTTTACTGGCCCAGAGTCTTGTGGCAAAACAACACTTGCCACATGGTGCGCTGCATTTTTTAATTGGCCACTTGCCCAAGAATATGCCCGTACCTATTTGGAAACAAGACCCTATTATGAAGAAGCAGATCTCCTTGAAATGGCGAAAGGTCAGCAAGCATGGTGGCCTGATGGCACATTAGTGGCCGATACTGAAATGCATGTTTTTCAAATTTGGTCAGCAGAAAAATACAAAAGGGTTGACAAGCAGTTGCTTCAAGCCTTGACAGCGCAGCACTTTGATCACTATTTTCTTTGTGCACCAGATATCCCATGGGAGCCCGACCCCCTGCGTGAAAACCCTTCAGACCGGGAACGGCTGTATGAAATTTACCAACGAGAACTCGTCGCTTTTAACCGACCTTTCACCATTTTGAAAGGAGACCTCAAGACGCGTCAAGAGTTGATTAAAGTCACAGTTTACAATTTGTTGAATCGTTAAATTTGTACCATGAGACGGATTCTATTTATTGGCATACTATTTATGATTTTAGTGCCGATTGGCTATTATTTTTTAAGTGGAGAAGGTCGAAGCAAGATCCTTCCTGTGATCAATCCAATCGATGTCCAAGAAGAAATGGTGGATCCTGAAATGCTGCGCATCGGTATGGGACACAGAATTGGCGCTTTTCGTTTTCAAAATCAAGATGGAAAATACATTACAGAGGCCGACATGAAAGGTAAGGTGAGTGTGGTTGAGTATTTTTTCACGACATGTAAGAGCATTTGCCCGATCATGAATTCGCAAATGCAGCGCGTTCAGAAAAAATTTGAAGCCAACAACAAAGTGGGCATTTTTAGTTTCACTGTTGACCCTGATGTTGATACAGTAGAACAAATGAAACGCTACGCTACTGCTCACCATGCAAAAACTGGACAATGGCATTTTCTTACCGGAGAAAAGTCAGCATTATATACGTTAGCAAGAAAGTCTTTCTTTGTTTTGAAGCCTGCTGAAGCCCAAAATTTAGGAGACGCCGGCAGTGATTTCATTCATACGAACAACTTTGTGTTAATTGACCCGCAGTTAAGAATTAGGGGTTATTACGATGGCACAAATCCTCAGGAAGTAACAGACCTCATCAAAGACATTGACCTGCTCTTGCAGGAGCGCTAAGACACTCGTCGTTTTTGACTATCTTTGTATCCAAATGAGACAACCAAAATCAACAGGTACGAAGCGTTCATCAAGTCCGCAGAGCCCCAAAAAGAGCCCCGTAAAAGCTGGTTCAAAGACCAAAGTACAAGGCGCAAAAGACGGGGCTAAAGTGACTGCCCGCGACAAACGCAAATACATCGACTATAAAATCAAAATGAAGAAAGGAGATCCACTTCCTACCTTCAATGAAGATGCTGTGCGTCTCAATAAATACTTGGCCAATGCCGGTGTTTGCTCTAGAAGAGAAGCCGATGTCCTGATTCAAACTGGTGTGGTTTCGGTCAATGGCCAAATCATCACAGAACTTGGCTATAAAATCAAAAAAACCGATGTGGTGCAATACGATGGCGAAACCATCAATGCAGAAACCAAGCGCTACGTTCTACTCAATAAACCAAAAGGATACCTCACGACCATCGAAGATGCTCGTGGTCGTAAAACGGTCATGTCTTTAGTTAAGAAAGCATGTCGCGAAGTGATTTATCCGGTGGGCAAATTAGATCGCGAAAGTACCGGGCTTTTGTTGTTTACCAATGATGGTGATTTATTCAAAAAACTGAATCACCCGAGATATCAAGCACGTAAAATCTATCATGTTGAGGTTAACAAAGCAGTTTCTCGAGAAGACCTCGAAAAACTAATGCGTGGCCTTGATCTTGAAGATGGACGCACTAGGGTTGAAGAAGCAAGCTATGTTGACGGAGCAACGAATCACGAGGTAGGTGTAGAAATCAGGTCTGGAAAAAGTCAAATTGTCAAAAGACTTTTTGAAGCACTCGGATTTCAAGTACTAAAGCTTGATCGAGTGATGTATGCTGGCCTTACTAAAAAAGATTTACCCCGCGGCTACTACCGCCACTTGACTGAGCAAGAAGTTGCATTTTTAAAGATGTCAAAATGAAAAAATGGCTTTGGATATTAGGTTTAGTAATAGGCGCCACTGTTGTTGGTGTGATCATCAATAACAATGAAGATGCTCAAGTCGCCTATCCAAGTCTGAATCCGCAAGCCGAGTATTTCTATCCTTTAGACACGCTTCCTAAAATTTATCTTTACCGCGATGCCGCAAAGGGTCTTGATGAAGAATTCCATCGCATTTACACCGTTGAAGACGCCATAGGACCTCACCTTATTGTAGAGGTCTATGAAAGCGATGGACGCTTGCGCGAAGCCATCAATTACAACATTGATTCTTTAAGCGTTCAAGATCAAATGGTTGTGAACCGCAATCAGAGTAAAGAAAAAGCCTTGCTTTATAAAAATCAACTCTTTCCTTTTGACCTCAGCAAAGAAACTTGGTTTGCCTCCAAATTCAGTGGACTCACAGATTCAACCTTGATTCTTTACGAAGTCTTTAGAAAATACAAGACGACCAAAAATGCCCAATTTATGGGTTCTCAAAAAGCTAAGAGCCTTTACTTTACCGATAAAATCAGAGCAACCACTTTGAATCCATATACCCGAAAAGAAGCGGAGCAAATTGGTTTGAGAACCAGTGTCTTTGCCCAAAATATTGGTTTGGTAGAATGGTACAGCAGTGACAAAACGGTACATTATCGTTTAGAGAAAATATTATCCCAAGAAGAATGGGTTAAAATCATTACCAGATGAGAAAGTTTTTAATCGTACTACTGAGCTTCTTCTTGCTAGGACAAGCCAATGCACAATACAAGCCACAAAAAAAATCTACAGGTCCAGGCACGCTGTTTTTCTATTGGGGTTACAACCGCAGTATTTACACCCCGAGCACTATTCGTTTCATTGGTCCAGGCTATGATTTTCGTTTAGCAGGTGTTCAGGCCGTAGACAGACCTTCAAGAGATTTCAGCGAATACATTGATCCAAAAATGTTTACTGTACCACAGTTCGACGTCAGAATTGGCTATAATTTTAAAAGAAATTGGGCGCTTTCTTTGGGCTATGAGCACATGAAATATGTCATGAAGCACGGCCCAACTTACTTGCTCAGTGGCACCATTAACCCAGGCATTGATCCAGTAACTGGTTGGTCGGGGACCTACAGTGGTGATTCTATCACAACACAAGAAAGCACCTTTCATTACGAAAATACAAACGGTCTCAACTACATTAATTTGCAGCTCACCAATGTTTTCAAAGTTTACCAATCTGAAAAAGGACGCTTTGCCTTAAACACCATGATGGGTGCAGGAGCAGGGCCTGTTCTCTCTTTCAATGACTTTAGTTTTGCAGGTCAAAAATCAATGGAAACTGTTTCCTTGTCTGGGCTAGGGTTATCAGCTCATTTAGGTTTGCGCGCTGAGTTTTTTAAACACGTTTTTATTGCAGGTAATATTTCTGGAGGTCTCATTCATCAGTACCGCGTCAAAACCAGACCCAATGATTACGATTCTCATGCCAAGCAAACATTTTTATTTGGCGAGCGCGATATCGTAGTTGGCGCACTTTTTTATTTGAAATCAAAAGATAAGTGTAATTCTTGTCCAAATTGGTAGCATGAAATTCCTGATTGTTGGTCTCGGAAATCCGGGTTCTGAATATGCTGAAACCCGTCATAACATTGGTTTCAAGGTTCTCGATGCATTGGCAGCTGATCTAGGGGTGCAGTTTACCCTCGACAAAGCTGCTTTCAGAGCTGAGGCAAAATTCAAAGGCAGACAACTGATACTGATCAAGCCGATTACTTACATGAATCTTTCAGGTAAAGCTGTCAATTATTGGCTGCAAGCCGAGAAAATCCCTGTAACACAACTTTTGGTCATCACAGATGATATTGCCCTGCCTTTTGGAACGCTCAGAATGAAAGGCAAAGGCAGTGACGGCGGCCATAACGGCTTAAAAGACATACAAGCCTTACTTAATACTCAAGAATATGCGCGTTTGCGTTTTGGGGTAGGGGCCGACTTTGGCAAGGGCAAACAAGCCGATTATGTACTCGGTACCTGGAAACCAGACGAAGACAAAGCCTTGCCAGAACGCATTGATACCGCTAGTAAAGCAGTGAAAAGTTTCGTTTTTGATGGCCTAGCCATGGCCATGACACATTGGAATAACAAGTAAATTCTGGCCGTATTAAGTTTGTGTTAAGCAGGAATTCGTACCTTGCTTTTAGAACTTACTACATGAAACACTTCTACTTTAGCCTTTTACTACTTCTAAGTCAAGGGTTTTCGGCTCAATATTGCACCAATGTGGGCCCTACTAGTACTATTGACTCCAATGTCGAAAGTGTGGTGCTCAATGGCGTAGTGGGCACGATTAATTATACAGGTTGCCCAGGAATTGTTGGGCTTCAAGACCTCTCTCAAAATGTCAATGTCACACTCAATGCCGGCGCTAGTTACACGATTTCTGTAAAGTTTGGCACCTGTGGTGGCAACTATGCTGGAGTTGGTGAAGCCTGGATAGATTTTGACCAAAACGGCAACTTTGACCCTTACGAGAGTTTAGGAACATGGGCAGGCACACCTCCTGCGCCGGTCCAAGTTTGGAGCTTTATGGTGCCACCAAATGCTGTCAATGGTGTCACACGCCTTCGTGTCATGCAACGTGAGGCAGGTACCTTGCCTTTGAATCCTTGTGGAACTTATCAGTGGGGATCAGTCACTGACTTCGGTATTACGCTCGCTAATGGACTTAATTGCACGGGCTATCCAGGAGATGATCAAAATGATGCAATCGTAGTGAATACTTTGCCTTATACGGATACTCGATCGACAGAGATTTGTTATTCAAATCAAAACTTTGTTTATCCTTCTCCAGACATTTATTACTATTTCGAACCAAACCCACTGCTTGAAAGCGTACATGTCTCTTTATGTGAGTCGAGTTTTGATACTTTTTTAAGCGTCGTAGATATGAACGGACAAGTGATTGCATATAATGACGATGCCACACAGTGCGCACCAAGTTCTGAACTCTATTTTGATGCAACAAATTTAGGGCCGCTATATATAATTGTTGAAGGATGGGGAGCCTTTTCGGGCGATTATACTATTCAAATTAACGCGAGTTATGTTGGGCTAGACGAACGTGCAGATTTGCCTTTTCAACTCTATCCTAATCCTAGTACAGGGACATTAAATGTAAAAGAAAACTCTGGGAATTATCAATTAACAGATGTTCAAGGTAAAGTACTGAGCACCTTTGATGCCGCTACTGATTCCACTCAAAATTTTGAGCACCTCGCATCAGGCACCTATTTGCTTTTGCAAATGGAGACCGGCAAGATCCTAAAATGGCAAAAGCAATGAGGTTTTTCATTTTAGGCAGCCTGTTAGTTTTACAGATCCAGATTCAGGCGCAATTTTGGATCCAGAAAGCAAGTGTTGGTGGCGTTGGCCGACATCGGGCCACGGGTTGTGCGACCTCACATCGAGGCTACATTGGGCTTGGGCACATCAACGGTGCGGGCCAAGATATTTCATTTAAAGACTGGTGGGAATACGACCCCGCAGCTGACACCTGGACACAAAAAGCAGATTTTCCGGTAGCAACCCATGGTTCAGTTGCTTTTGTTGTAGATAATTGCCCGGTTGTGGGTGGAGGCTCTGCACTGAGTACGCAGTTTTATAAATACAATACAGCTTCAAATACTTGGGGACAAATTGCCAATTGCATCTTGCCGAACCCAGGTGATAGTCAAGGCTTTGCCGTGAACAACCAAGGTTTTGTTTATCAGGCCAATCAGCTGGCAAAATACAACCCAAATACAGACAGCTGGAGTTTATGTGCGAATGCTCCGGTCTCTTTTGGAAATTGGACCTGTTCATTTGTGATTGAAGGCAGTGGATTCGTCAAGTACGGCAATCAGTTACTTGAGTACAAGCCGTTGCATAATCAGTGGGTGCCACGGGCTAGTTTTCCGGGTAATTCTACAGGCGGAAGCTCGGGTTTTGCTATTCAACAACGAGGTTACGTGACTTCTGGTTATGTCGGGGCTTTGGCCGTAGTAACAGAGCAGGTGTGGTCATTTCATCCCGCTTCCAATTCTTGGCGTCGAGAAATTGATTTTCCAGGCACCAAAAGACGCTTTCCTGTGGCTTGGGCGATTCACGACAGAGGCTACATAGGAACCGGCACAAATGGAATAAATCTCAACGATTTTTGGCAGTTTAATCCAATTGACAACACCATTGGCATCGATGAAATCACTATAGATTTTAAGGTTTACCCGAATCCATTCTCAAATGAGCTTACCATAGATTTAAATGGTGCACAAGGCAGCTATCCGTTAAAAGTTTCATTGATTCAGCTCAATGGAAAAACGATATTTAATACTAGCGTCAATTCTGATCATCAGTTACTTGACTTAGCACATTTACCAGCAGGATCCTATCTGTTACAAATTTCCAATGGACATCAAATATTAAAGCAACAAATGCTATTTAAACAATGAGGATATTCATTCTAATTTTATTGTTTGCTCCATTTTTGCTCCAAGCGCAATATAATGTCTGGACAAAGCGAAATGATGTGGCCATGGGCAAACGCGAGCGCGCTACTGGTTTTTCTGTGATGGACAAAGGATATTTATTTGGCGGACAAGATACTGCTGAGGTCATTCACAAAGATTTATGGTCCTATGACCCAAATACAGATTCATGGGCACAAAAGGCCGACTTACCAGGTTCTGCAAGACGCGACGCCGTTTCATTTGTGATTGGTAATTACGCTTATGTGGGCACCGGAATGGACAGCGTATCTGCACCAGCGGGGCTTACGCTCAAAGATTTCTGGCGCTATAATCCGCTTACGAATGCCTGGACGGCTATTGCTGATTTTCCAGGGATGGGAGGCAATGGTGTTTATTTTTCAACCGGCTTTTCAGTTGAAGGCAAGGGATATATTTGCGCGGGCAAAACGGGTTCTGCAACGTATAGCTCGCAGCTTTGGGAATACAAACCAAGTAATGATCAATGGATTCAGCGCGCTGCCTTCCCCGGTGGCGTGCGCTATCAAATGTGTGCTTTTGTGGTTGGATCTAAGGCTTATGTCGGGATGGGTGTGGACCAAAACATCTTCAAAAAAGATTTTTATTGCTACAATCCCGGCTCAAATCAATGGACGCCAATTGCAGCTTTTCCGGGCTATGAGCGTGGCGCGGCTAGTACATTCACACTTGAAGACAGAGGCTTTGTTTGCTTAGGCAACAACGGGGGTTTACTCGGCGACCTCATTGAGTATAACCCAAAAACAGATTCTTGGACGCTTAGGGCTGCTTATGGCGGCAGTGAAAGAAAAAGCGCCATTGCTTTTACGATTGGCGAAAAAGCTTTTGTGGGCACTGGCAAAGGCTACAGTGGAAAAAAGGCAAGTTTTTATGAATATGCACCCTGTGACTACGCTGGAATTGAAGCTATACAAGCCAACATTTCCATCTTTCCGAATCCGGCAAGGGAAGTCTTGACTATCCAAGGCCTTGCCGGTCAAATTGAAAAAATACAGATTTGGAGCTTAACTGGCATCTTACAAAAAGAGCACACGATTTTAATGGCACAGTCCAATAACCTCGACCTTGAACAGTTAAAAACAGGGACTTATATCTTGCGATTTATTTCAAAGGATGGCCAAGTATTTACCAAAAAAATCTTGAAGATATGAGGCTCAAAAAATTAAGCCTTTTGATAGGCATGCTTTTATTGGTGCAGCTTGCTTTTACTCAAGATTATTGGTTGCAAAAAGATACGGTAAAAGGCCCTCCAAAATCAGCTGCTTGCGCATTTGTACTTCAAAATAAAGGATTTGCAGTTACCGGAATGGATGAATTTGAATACAAAAGAAAAATGTATTCGTATCGAGCAGACCAAGATGACTGGGATGACGAACTTTCTTTAGGCGGCGACGGTGGAGCTGGACTTGAAAGGGTAGGAGCTGTTGCTTTTGCCTTAACCCACGAAGGTCAACAAAAGGGTTATATTGCGTTGGGTCAAACGCCCACCATTGCCTACATGAATGACCTCTGGGAATACAACCCTGCCACACAAGCGTGGTCTCAAAAAGCCAACTTCACGGGTGCCCCAAGAAGAGAAGCCGTTAGTTTTGTAGTGGGTCAGGTGGCTTATGTGGGCACAGGATCTGCATTGAGTGGCCTTCAAAATGATTTCTATGCCTATGACCCGACAACCAACGCTTGGTCTCAGGTTGCCGATTTTTCGGGTACACCGAGACAGGCTGCTGTAGGTTTTTCAATGTTAGATTATGGTTTTGTAGGCACGGGCGATGACGGAACCATGCGTCAAGATTTTTGGATGTACAACCCTATAACCGATCAATGGATCCAAAAAGCGAATTTCCCAGGGAGCCCGCGTTCTGGCGCCAGCGGTTGGGCTGCTTTTCCGGTTTGTTATTTAGGAACCGGTGAGGATGCCGCTCATACTTTTCATAAAGACCTCTGGGAATACAACTATTATTTAAACTCTTGGACGCAAAGGGCTGACTTACCAGGAGTCGGCAGAAAGAATGCAATTGCTTTTTATTTAGATGGTTGGGGTTACATCGGCACAGGATACAACAACGGTGTTTTTCTGGATGATTTTTGGGGGTATAGTGGTACAGCAAGTCAAAAAGAACTCGAAAAGGTTGAGGTCAAAGTTTACCCGAACCCAAGTGCAATGTATATTCAATTTGCCGCCGATTCTCCAGTTGAAAATTTAGTGTGTTCCGATTTAAGCGGGAAGAACTACTCGATTATTGCAGCACAACATAATGGCCATATCACACTTGATATTGAACACCTTCCCGTTGGCACTTACTTCTTAGCTTGGGAGCAAAACACAACAGCTCAAATTGCTACTTTTGTGAAATGCGAATAATCAGCCAACTCTCAGTCGTTTTCTTGCTTTTATGGTCTTGTTCGGCTTCCTCTTCGAAGGATAATATGAGCGAGAAATCTATTGATAAAATTTCTCATCAGGAACGAAAATCTTCAACAACAAACTACTCAAAACAAAACAGTCGTTTTGACATTCAAACGCTTCAAACGGCCAACGGGTGGGGGTATCAAATTAGTCAGAATGGTAAAATGCTCATTGATCAGCAAAGCATTCCTGGAAGAGCAGGCATTCAGGGTTTTCAGACTGAAAATGATGCTAGAAACGTAGCCAATTTGGTTTGTGCAAAGCTAAAAGCAAAGATCTTTCCGCCAACTGTCAGCGAAGACGATTTAAAGAATTTAAACATTCATTAACTTTGCAACATGGAAAGATATCGCATTGCGCAAATTTTGCAGGCAGCAGATGCCCTGCTTGGTCAAGAAATCGTTGTCAAAGGATGGGTCAGAGCTTTCAGATCTAATCGTTTTGTACAGTTGAATGATGGCTCTTGCATGGCCAATTTGCAAGCCGTTATCGATTTTGAGCAATGGGATGAAGCTTTACTAAAGCGCATTACTACTGCTGCAGCACTTTCTTTGTCCGGGACAATCGTGGCCTCACAAGGAGCGGGTCAGGCAGTTGAATTACAGGTTACAAATATTGAAATTTTAGGAGATGCGCACCCTGATGAGGTTCAGAAAACCGTGATGCAACCTAAAAGACACAGCCTTGATTTTCTCCGCGAGCAAGCGCACTTGCGTTTCAGAACCAATACTTTTGGTGCTGTATTTCGCATCCGTCATGCAGTCGCTTTTGCCATTCATCAGTTTTTCAATGAGCGCGGCTTCTTTTATTTACACACGCCAATCATTACGGGTTCAGATGCTGAGGGCGCAGGTGAAATGTTTCGCGTCACTACCCTTGATCCGAAAAATCCGCCTTTAACCGATGAGGGAAAGGTAGATTTCAAAGAAGATTTCTTTGGCAAAGCCGTGAACTTAACGGTGTCTGGTCAACTCGAGGCGGAGCTTGCTGCGACAGCTTTGGGTCAGGTTTATACATTTGGCCCAACTTTCAGGGCTGAAAACTCTAATACGTCGCGCCACTTAGCCGAATTTTGGATGATTGAACCAGAGGTTGCTTTCAACGAATTGAAAGAAAACATGGACCTCACTGAAGACTTCTTAAAATACATCTGTAACTACGTGCTTACCAATTGTGCGGCCGACGTACAGTTTTTAGACGAACGCGAAGCCCAAGAGCAAGCTCAAAAACCGGCCAATGAACGCCAAGAAATGAGCTTGAAGCAACGTTTGCAATTTGTCATTGAAAATCCATTCAAAAGACTCACCTACACCGAGGCTATTGACCTCTTACTCAATTCAAATCATTACAAGAAAAAGAAATTCAAGTATCCAGTAGAGTGGGGTATTGACCTGCAATCTGAGCACGAGCGCTATCTTGTTGAAAAAGAGTTCAATTGTCCTGTTATTTTAACTGATTATCCGGCGCAAATCAAGGCGTTTTACATGCGCTTGAACGAGGACGGCAAAACCGTTGCCGCCATGGATGTCTTGTTCCCAGGAATTGGTGAAATTGTAGGAGGTTCACAACGCGAAGAGCGCTACGATGTGCTTTTGAAAAAATGTGAAGAATTTGGCATCCCGAGTGAAGAACTTTGGTGGTACCTAGACACGCGTAAATTTGGAACTGTACCTCATGCTGGCTTTGGTTTAGGCTTTGAGCGCATGGTCATGTTTGTAACCGGCATGTCAAATATCCGCGACGTTATTCCGTTCCCAAGAACACCGCTCAACGCAGAATTTTAAAGCACTTTATCGGGGTCAAAGGCATATTTGCCTGCAATGAATCCGGTGGTCCAGGCTGCCTGAAAATTGTAGCCACCTGTAATGCCATCAATGTCTAGAATTTCTCCGGCGAAGGACAGCTGCGGTATTTTTTTAGTACGCATCGTCTGAAAATCAATTTCTGAAAGCGAAAGCCCACCAGCCGTCACAAACTCTTCTTTGAAAGTGGTTTTTCCTTGCACTTGATAGCGGTCATTGAGCAGCGTATTCACCAATCGATTCAGCCCCTTTTTTCCTAACTCTGACCAACGCAAATCTGGGTTGATTTCGCTGCGTTCGAGCAAATGCAGCCAGAGCCTATTGGTTAGCGGCGTCGGATTCCAGTTGCTCATTTTTTTACCCGCTTGGGCTTGGCTAGTTTGCTCGAGTTGTGCTCTTAAGTTGTCTTCTTTGGCATCATCGAGCCAATTGACCAAAACATGAAAATGGTAGTTTTTTTCAGCTAAAATTCTAGCACCCCACGCAGATAATAGTAAAATTGCAGGGCCACTCATGCCCCAATGCGTAATGAGTAATGGCCCTCGGCCTGTTAGTTTTGTTCCTTCTATCTTGGCACTGGCATTCGCAACCACCGTGCCCATCAATTCGCAAATTGGATTTTTGGGCATGTTAAACGTGAACAAAGAAGGTTGGGGTTCAATGATATCGAGTCCAAGATCTTCTAGCCAATTTAAATTACTGAGTTTGGGCTGTCCGCCGGTGCACACAATGACGCGGTCGTAAAACTGTTCTTGCTCGTTTTGTACAAGGCTTACGCCATTGGTAAGCGGTTCAATTTTTGAAATCGTTTGCTGCAGCATGAGCTCAACACCTAACTGCTTGCAAGCTTTTAGGAAGCTGTCAATAATGACCTGAGAATCGTTTGCTAGGGGAAAAATACAGCCATCTGGGTAAGTTTTGAGCGACACTCCTCTGGATTCAAACCATTCAATCGTGTCCGTTGCCGAAAATTGATGAAAAGCTTTTCTGAGTTGTTTTTCTCCTCTAGGATAGGCTTTGGCTAGTTCTTGAATATCAGGGCAATGATGGGTGACATTACAGCGACCTCCACCTGAAATTTTTACTTTGGCCAAAAACTTATTGCTCTTCTCTAGAATACAGACAGATGCTAGAGGCCAATGTTGTTTGGCAGAAATGGCGGCAAAAAAACCAGCCGCACCGCCGCCAATAATGGCAACCTTTGTTTGATTTTTTTCTGAAGACTCTTGCTTTTTCATGACACGGCTTCGATTTTCCAAGTTTTGCCATTCAATAGGGCGGTTTCCCCGACCTTTTTGCCTTTGAGCGCCAGATAAAGAGGTGCTTCTGGACTTAAACAAAAAACAGAAGTTTGCTCAAATTCAAGCTGTCCAAAGGCAATGCTGCAATAAAACCATTGCTCATTGCACATAAAAATTGAACCGGTTTGGATCTGTGTGTGAGCCTGTTGGGCATCTATTCTTTTTAGCGCAGCATGTTGTTGTTGAAGCAAGTTGATTTGCCCATCTATTTTTTCAATTTCGAGCTGGGCCAAGGCAATTCCGACTTCATGTTTGTCGCCTGCAGAACCTTTGCCGCTTTCTGTGCTGTCATGGCTAATTTGCGTTCTTTGGACGCTGAGCTCAGAAATGCGCGTTTCAAGTAGCTGAAATAAATGTTCGTGGAGCCTAGTTTTGAGCAGCATATCTTGCAAAAATAGCCTGATTTATCGTAAATTCGCGACTTTACAAAGTAATCGTTCATGAAAGCAAAATATCCTGAATACAAAGGATTAAACCTCCCCAACATCGCTACTGCTGTCCTTGAAAAATGGCAAAAAGAAGCCATTTTTGAGCAATCTGTTGCGCAAAGGGCAGGGGCGCCATCATTTGTATTCTACGAAGGGCCGCCCTCTGCCAATGGTCTGCCGGGCATTCACCACGTAATGGGCCGCGCCATCAAGGATATTTTTTGCCGCTATCAAACATTAAAAGGCAAACAAGTTCACCGCAAAGCGGGTTGGGATACCCACGGCCTTCCTGTCGAGCTAGGCGTCGAGAAAGAATTGGGCATTACCAAAGAAGACATCGGCACCAAAATCAGTGTAGATCAATACAACGAAGCTTGCAAGACAGCCGTGATGCGCTACACAGACATCTGGAATGCGCTTACCCTACAAATGGGCTATTGGGTAGACATGCAAAACCCGTATGTTACTTACCAGCCCAAATACATGGAATCAGTTTGGTGGTTGTTGTCTCAACTTTACAACAAAGGCCTCATCTATAAAGGCTACACCATTCAGCCTTATTCACCAAAAGCGGGTACTGGGCTTTCCTCGCACGAGCTGAATCAGCCGGGCTGCTACAAAGATGTCAAAGACACTACGGTGGTGGCCATGTTTGAAGCTTTGAGTGGTCAAAAATTGCCATTTGAAGCTACACATGCTGAAAAAACACATTTTCTTGCCTGGACCACCACACCTTGGACCCTTCCTTCAAACACAGCATTAACTGTAGGCCCAAACATTGACTACGCTTTAGTAGCAACCTACAACCAGTATACCTTTGAGCCAATTCAAGTGATTATGGCTCAAAACCTTGTGAGTTATCAGTTTTCAAAAGGCTTTGCAGCCGTAGAAAATCAAGAAGACCTCCAAACTTACAATGCCGGAGACAAGCAAATTCCATATTTTGTCCTTGGTACTTGCAAAGGCCAAGATTTAATCGGTTTAAAATACCAACAACTTTTACCTTATGCCCAGCCTGCAGAAAATCCTGAGGCAGCATTTCGTGTCATTGGTGGTGATTTCGTCACTACCGAAGACGGAACCGGAATTGTCCATACTGCCCCAACATTTGGTGCCGATGATGCCCGAGTGGCTGCCGAAGCTGGTGTGCCTGGTTTATTGGTTCATGATGAGCGCGGGAATTTAGTACCTCTCGTTGACCTTCAAGGTAAATTCAGACCTGAACTTGGCCCTTATGCTGGCATGTATGTCAAAAACGAATACTACGATGCGGGTCAAGAACCTGAAAGATCAGTAGATGTTCAACTTGCCATACAACTCAAAGAAGAAGGAAAGGCTTTCAAAGTAGAAAAATACGAGCACTCGTATCCACATTGTTGGCGCACCGACAAACCCGTTCTTTATTACCCCCTAGACTCTTGGTTTATTCGCGTAACGGAGCGCAAAGAAGACATGGTGGCGCTTAACCAACAAATCAACTGGAAACCAGAAGCAACTGGGTCTGGGCGTTTTGGAAAGTGGTTAGAGAATGCCAATGACTGGAACCTTTCTCGCTCCAGATACTGGGGTATACCAATTCCTATTTGGTCAACCGAAGAAGGAGACGAACGCATTTGTATTGGTTCAGTAGCCGAATTGCTTAGCGCTATTGAGCAGTCCATAGCTAAAGGCTTTATGTCTGTTAATCCGTTTGCTGGCTTTGACCCCAAAGACTTATCGGATGCCAACTATGAAAAAATTGATCTCCACAAGCACATCGTGGATCAAATTGTTTTGGTTTCCCCGAGTGGCAAACCCATGAAACGCGAAGCTGACCTCATCGATGTTTGGTTCGACTCTGGTGCGATGCCTTATGCACAATTGCATTATCCTTTTGAGAACAAAGAACTCATTGATCAAAAAACAGCGTTTCCGGCAGACTTCATTGCTGAAGGCGTTGACCAAACCCGTGGCTGGTTTTATACCTTGCATGCCATTGCCACTATGGTTTTCAATGAAAAAGCTTACAAAAATGTAGTTTCGAATGGTTTGGTACTCGACAAAAACGGTCAAAAAATGTCGAAGCGCTTGGGCAATGCCATTGACCCTTTTGAAACACTTCAAAAATATGGCCCTGACGCCACGCGTTGGTACATGATCACCAATGCGCAACCTTGGGACAACCTTAAATTTGACCTTGAAGGCATCGCCGAAGTACAGCGTAAATTCTTCGGAACCCTTTACAACACCTATTCATTCTTTGCCCTATATGCAAACATTGACGGCTTTGATTTTTCAGGCCCTGAAGTAGCGCTTTCTCAAAGACCAGAAATTGACCAATGGGTCATTTCTAAACTCAACTCACTTATTGCTGAGGTCGACGCGGCCTACGCAGAATACGAGCCAACTAAGGCAGGCCGTGCCATTCAGGACTTTGTCAACGAACAACTCTCTAATTGGTATGTGCGCTTGTGTCGTCGTCGTTTCTGGAAAAACGATGATGCCCAAGACAAACAAGCTGCTTACCAAACACTCTATACTTGTTTAGAAACAGTGGCTATACTTGCTGCTCCAATTGCGCCATTCTACATGGATCAATTGTATTCTGACCTCAACCAAGTGAGTGGAAATAATTCAAAAGGATCTGTTCATTTAGCAGATTTCCCAAGCCCAAATCAAGCAGCTATTTTATCGCAACTTGAGCGCCAAATGGAATTGGCGCAACAAGCCTGCTCATTGGTTTTAGCATTGCGCAAGAAGCAGCACATTCGCGTACGTCAGCCACTGCAAAAAATCATGATTCCGGTACTCAACGAGCAGGAGGCCAACAATTTCAGACACGTTACTGACCTCATCTGTTCTGAGGTCAATGTCAAAGAACTCGAGTTGTTGTCTGACAGCGGCATTTTGGTGAAATCAATTAAACCGAACTTCAAAACGATTGGCCCGAAATACGGTAAACAAATGAAAGGCATTGCAGCATTGGTTCAGCAGTTTGGTCAAGATGACATCGCACAAATAGAGCAAGCTCAAGTTTGGAAAGGTGAAGTTGACGGACAAACCATTGAACTCCTACTCGAGGACTTCGAAATTCAGGCACAAGATATCCCAGGATGGTTAGTGGCCAGTGAAAATGGCCTAACGGTTGCACTTGACATCAGCATTAGTCCTGAATTGAAAGCAGAAGGCTTGGCCCGTGAGCTTGTCAACCGCATTCAAAATATGCGCAAGGACCTCCAGCTCGAAGTAACAGACCGCATTACTGTGAAGCTCGATACTTCAGACGTAGTAAAAGCTGCCGCACTTGCTCATCAACACTATATTTGTGCTGAGGTTTTGGCAGATGCACTTGTATTTGAAACGAGTTCGGCGCCTAAAACCGAAGAAATAGAAGCAGCGGCGGATACCGCCATTCAACTTATAAAATAAGCCCAAATGAATAAATGGTTCATTGATCAAAAAGAAACACAAACCCTTAGCGGAGCGTCCGTGAAGTGGTTTGACCACCAATTTTTTGAACTCAAGTTTGAAGGCAAAAAGTATCACGGAGAATTACTCGCTGACCAATCTGAATTGGGTCAATTAACAATCCGTATCAATCACCGTACTTTTCAAGTGAAGAAAGGACATCCGCTCGATGACTTAATTGCTGCTATGGGTCTAGACAAACCTAAATTGCGCAAACTCAAAGAAATGCAAGCACCTATGCCAGGCCGCGTTACTGCCATTCATGTCAAGGTTGGTCAAGAGGTACAGCCAGGTGATGCTTTGTTGTCTTTAGAAGCCATGAAAATGGAGAATGTACTTAAGGCCGAAGGAATCGGCGTAGTGAGTGCCATTCAAATTCATGAAGGCGATGTTGTCGATAAGGGTGGCTTACTCATCAGTTTTGAGTAAGTAAAAACCAGTTCTCTTATTTCAACAAGATTCTAATTTTCTTATCGGCCTGAAGTACAACACTGGCGTCTTGAAAGCTTGGTGCTGAGAAAGTTTCTCGGGCATTATTAGAGAAACCATAGGCCTCTGTTGGCGCACCAAAAAGGTTCTTATCGAGCACGCCGTTCTTGTTTTCATCGTGGTAGACGGCAAGTGCATATTTGCCAGTAGGGAGATTTTTAAAAGTATAACTCAATTGTTTGCCTTCTATTTTTAAAACGACACCTTTCAGTTGCTTACCAAAAGTAGGAAAGTTGGCTGCTTTATCGAAAAGCCCAATAAATACGGTTCCTTTTGTATTCGGAATACCATTGATCTCTACCTCTAAATTTGCATTAGATTCAAGGAATAATAGCGCCAGGCAAATGAGGATAACTTTCATATAAGTAAAAACAAACTTAACACAATCGGGTTCATAGAAAAAGGGAATCCCTAACTTTGTTTCATGAATAAATTTGTTTTGGTAACTGGCGGGGCAGGTTATATTGGTTCGCATACCGTTGTAGCACTTCAGCAAAAAGGCTACACTCCAATTATCGCCGATGATTTTCGCAACGCCAATGAGGTAGTGCTCGAGGGGCTCACTCAAATTTTAGGCGCGGCGCCCATTTTACACCGCATCGATGTTTGCGATGCTGCAGCACTTAACCAACTCTTTGAGCAGTACAACTTTGAAGGCGTCATTCATTTTGCGGCCTATAAGGCGGTCGGTGAGTCTGTTGAGAAGCCGTTGGCTTATTATCAGAACAACCTGGTGGGCCTGATTAATGTACTCAGTATGCTAGAGAAGCACGATGTGCGCAACTTTGTGTTTTCGTCGTCTTGCACCGTTTATGGAGAGCCAAAAGGTGAAAAAGAAGTGAGTGAAAGCACCCCGAAACAAGCACCAGAATCTCCGTATGGGTTTACCAAATGGATGGGCGAGCAAATTATTACAGACTTTCATAAAAGTTCAGCCAAAAGCAAGCTCATGAACTTGCGTTATTTTAACCCGGTAGGCGCCCATGCATCAGCACTTATCGGCGAATATCCAATTGGAAAACCAAATAACTTGTTGCCTTTTGTGACGCAAACAGCAATTGGCAAGCACGCTTATTTAACAGTCTTTGGCAATGATTACCCTACCCGAGACGGTTCTTGTATCCGAGACTACATCCACGTTACAGACCTTGCAGAAGCGCACGTAGCCGCCCTTGAATTTTTAGCTAAAGCAGAAAATGGTTTGCTAGAAGCGGTCAATATTGGCACCGGCACCGGCAGTTCTGTTCTTGAAATTGTCGCCGCATTTGAAAAGGTTACAGGCAAGGCTTTGCCGCATCAAATTGGCCCAAGAAGAGCAGGAGATGTTGTAGAAATTTATGCCAATGCCACCAAAGGCCAAGAATTATTAGGATGGAAAGCACGCTTAACCATTGAAGACGCCATCCGCGACGCTTGGGCCTGGGAAAACTATTTAGCAGCAAGAGCAGCGCAATGATCATTGACACGCACGCGCATATTTATGCCGAAGAATTTGACGCCGACAGAGACCTCATGCTCCAAAGAGCCAGTGCTTCGGGTGTAGGCGCTATTTTGTTGCCCAATATAGACGTATCAAGTATTGCGCCCCTTGAATCTTTAGCAGCAGCCCATACTAATTGTATCCCAATGATGGGCTTGCATCCAACTTATGTAAAAGAAAACTGGGAGCAAGAACTTGCCACCATTGAGGCGCAGCTTTTCGCTGCGCCAGAGCGCTACTGCGCCGTTGGTGAAATCGGCCTCGACCTCTATTGGGACAGTACTTTTTTAGCAGAACAGCAAGCAGCTTTTAGGCTTCAAGTACAATGGGCTAAAAAACTCAAATTACCTATTGCCATTCATGTCAGAAAAGCATTTGAAGAGCTTTTTGCCATTCTAGATGAAGAATGGACACCAGAATTAAGCGGTGTGTTTCATTGTTTTACTGGCAGCAAAGAACAAGTGCAACGCATTTTGAAATACAAGCAATTCTATTTCGGAATAGGTGGTGTTCTAACCTATAAAAATGCGGGCTTGGCTGAGGTAGTTGCCCATATTCCTCATGACCGCTTATTGCTCGAAACAGACGCCCCTTATTTGTCACCTGTTCCTTACAGAGGAAAACGCAATGAACCTGCTTACATGACCGAAGTAGTTGGCAAATTGCACGAATGCCTTGGTTTATCAGTGCCAGAAATTGAGGCGCTCACGAGTGCCAACGCCATTCGTTTATTTGCCTTGGAAAAATTTCTTACTTTCGAGCATGCGTAAGATTTTACTTATCTATACCGGCGGCACTATTGGCATGATCACCAATGCCCAAACAGGGGCACTTGAAAGTGTCAATTTTGAGCACCTACACGCCCACATACCTGAACTGCAGCGCTTTGATTTAGAACTGAGCGTTCGAAGTTTTGAGCAGCCTGTCGATTCTTCAGAAATCACGCTTGAACATTGGCATACACTTGCCAGTTGGATCACGGAATCTTATGCGCAATTTGATGGCTTTGTGGTGCTTCATGGCACTGACACCATGTCTTACACCGCAAGCGCCTTGAGTTTTATGTTGCAAGGCCTCAAAAAGCCAGTCATTTTTACGGGTTCACAACTCCCTATTGGCATCATCAGAACAGACGGTAAAGAAAATCTCATTACCGCTATTGAAATTGCTGCGGCTCAAGATGACAAAGGCGAGCCCATGGTACAAGAAGTAGCACTTTATTTTGAATATTGTTTGTTTAGAGCCAATCGCAGCTCTAAGGTGTCGGCGCATCAATTTGAGGCCTTTCAGTCTCCAAATTATCCTTTATTAGCCAAAGCTGGGGTTCAACTAGAGTGGTTTAAAGAACGCCTTTTCCGTACCAATGAAAAGGGTTTGAAAAGTCAGCTTTCATTAAGTAATCAGGTTGGTTTATTGAAACTTTATCCGGGTATTCCAACAATTGCTTACACATCCTTGTTGCAATATCCAAGTTTTCAAATTGTGATACTCGAAACCTTTGGTGCTGGCAATGCTTTTAGTGAATTAGCGTTTCAAAGCGCTATTCAAGACTTCATTGCAGCCGGCGGAATCGTACTCAATATTACGCAATGTCAAAGCGGATCGGTCAGACAAGGGGCCTATCAGACCAGTGTATTTTTTGAAAAAGCGGGTGTAATTAGTGGTGCTGACTTAACAGCAGAAGCGGCCATTACGAAAAGCATGTTTGCTTTAGCTAATCTTCCAAAAGAAGCAATCCGGAATTTTTTAGCGACAGCTGTAGTCGGGGAGCTTTCCTAGCGCTGTTCGATTACTTTTCCTTCGCTTACTTCTAAAATTCTGCCCGGAAAATGCGCCACCATTTGCATGTCGTGGGTGGCCATCAAAATAGCTGTGTTTTCTTCTTTGGCAACCGCCAAAAGCAATTCCATGATTTCTTTTGAGGTCGCGGGGTCCAGATTTCCGGTAGGTTCGTCTGCTAAAATAAGGGTGGGTTTATTCAAGAGCGCTCTGGCAATTGAAACACGCTGCTGTTCACCTCCGGAAAGCTGATGCGGGAAATCTTTGGCCTTTTTCTCAATGCCAACGAGTTGCAAGCAGTTCATGGCGCGTTGCTCAATGAGTTTTTTATCGCTCCAGCCCGTTGCACCCAAAACAAACTTGAGGTTGTCTAAGACATTGCGATCGGTGAGCAACTGAAAATCCTGAAACACAATGCCAATTTTTCTGCGCAAGAACGGAATTTGCTTGCGTTTAAGGCCTTTAAGTTCAAAGCCGCAAACACTTCCAGTACCTTCAGTAAGCGGCAATTCAGCATAAAGCGTTTTAAGCAAACTACTTTTTCCGCTTCCGGTTTTACCAATCAAATAGGCAAATGTTTTTTCTTCCAATTCGAGGTCGAGATTGTCAAGAATCAATTTTTCTTGTTGGTAAATTTTGGCGTTTCTTAGAGAGATAACAGTTGACACAAGCGATAATTTTAGACAAATGTGTTCATTAAGTCGTAACCAAAATAAATTTTACTCGATTTTATCTTAACAAATTCAGGTTTAAAACTTTTGGATAGGGGAGCAGATTGGGCTCTTGCCCCTAGTAATTTTACATACTATGAATCGTAACTTGCGTTATCTTGTCTTCCTGTTATGCTTCCCAATGCTATTTTGGGCGCAGGAATCCACCAAATACAGTGGTGAAAATGCGGCTTTTTTCAATGCCGAGGATTTGTATACTAAAGCTCAGTTTGCCGAAGCCAAACAAGAGTTCAGGACCTTCATCAATGCTTGTCAGCAAAACAAGCGCAATGAGCACGATCCTTTTTTGATCAAGGCGCATTACTATGAAGGGATGTCTGCTTTGCAGCTTTACAACAATGATGCCATTCCCTTGTTGGAGACCTTCAATAAAACCTACCCAGAAAACAATTATCGCACTGAAATTGCCGTAGGAATTGGGGCGTATCATTTCAAAAACGAAGATTTCATTGCCGCACAACGCGCCTACAAAGACATCAATGTCAGAAATTTAAAAGCGGAGCAAAAAGAAGAAGTACTTTTCAAGTTGGGTTATTCGGCCTATCAAAACGAAGACCAAGATGCGGCCTATCTTGCGTTTAAAGACATCAAAGAAGGCACCACCGAATATGCGAAGCCGGCGTTGTATTACTACGCACACATCAGTTACACACGTTCTTCTTTGCAAGAGGCCCTAGAAGGTTTTAAAGCTTTGCAAAAAGATTCCACTTATTGTGGTGTGGTACCTTATTACATTGCACAAATTCTTTACAAACAAGGTAAGTTTCAGGAAGTGATTGACTTTGCTCCGACTGTCTTGAATTGTAGTTTTGTCAATAATGAATTTGATATTCAGCACATCATTGGGAATGCCTATTATCAGTTAGGGAAATTTGAACAAGCCCTTCCTTATTTAGAAAAATACCATCAAAATGCCCGCGGTACCCGCGATGATTATTACGAGTTTGGCTATGCTTATTACAAAACACAGCAATACGACAAAGCCATCAAGAATTTCGACAAAGTAACCCGCGTTTCAGATAGCCTAGGGCATATTGCGATGTATCAAATTGGCGATGCCTACCTCAAATTGAATAAATTATTGCCTGCCAGAAGTGCTTTTGAACGCGCTGCTGAAATGAATAGTTTGCCTCAAATTCAGGAGGATGCACTTTTTCAATTTGCCGTTATTTCTTTTAAGGTAGATATCAACCCTTATGATGAATCGGTACGCGCATTTGAAAATTACCTGAGTCGTTACCCTGAGTCAAAGCGCAAAAGAGATGTGTATCAATACCTTGTCAATGTTTATACCAACACCTCAAATTTTGCAAAAGCCCTAGAGTCTATTGATAAATTGGCCTCAAAGGATGCGCAGCTCAAAAAAGTCTACCAAACGGTGGCCTTTAATTATGGGGTTGAGTTGTTCCAAAAAGGACAAATGCAAGATGCCTATGAGGCATACAAAAAGGTAAGCACGTATCCAATGGACCCACAGATGGTAGCGCTATCGCGTTATTGGATGGCCGATATTCTTTACCGCAAAAATGATTTAAGTGGGGCAATTAACACCTACCGCGATTTCATCAATTCACCAGCCTCTAATTCTTTGCCTGAAAAAGTAGATGCTTATTACAACATCGGTTATGCTTATTTAGATCAAGGTAAAAGAGATGAAGCGATTCAGTCGTTTAGAACCTATTTACAACTGAATCCGGACAAAGCTAATAAAGTAGTAGATGCCACTTTCCGCGTGGCTGATGCTTATTATGTGAACAAGCAGAATTTGCAGGCTATTCAATATTATCAACAGGCTTACAACCTCAATTCTCCTTTGAATGACAAGGCACTCTTTTATTTAGCAAAAGCCCAAGGTTTCAACGGCCAACTGCCAGATAAAGCCTTAACGCTTACCAAATTGCTCAAAGAAGCACCCGCTTCAAAATACCGCATGAATGCCCAGTATGAATTGGCGAGAACTTATTTCTCCCAATTGAATTATGATCAGGCACTCAGTACGTATCAGACTTTTCTTGCTGAGTTTCCGAAGTCACCGTATACGCTTGACGTCAAACTAGATGTAGCAGATATCTATTACAAAAAATGGGATTACGCCAAGTCAGAGGCTGCTTACCTTGAGATTCTTAGTACTTATGAGCAGCAGCGCGAAATCTGTAAAAAAGTAGTCATGAACCTGATCGATGTCTACAATGCACAGAAGAAACCTGATTTAGCGTCAGAGGTCATTGATAAATATCCGTGTGCCAATATTTCTACTGAAGAAAAAGAAAACATTTTCTACTCGCCGGCATTGGCTGCCTATGAAGACACCAATTATAGAGAAGCCGTTGAGAAATTCGAAGTCTACATGACCAAATTCTCGAATGGCCGTTATGTCAACGAGACTTATTTCTATCTAGGAAATAGCTTGCTAAGAACCAAAGATTCTGTGGCAGCCATCCAACAATTTGAAAAGTATTTAGCCACCAACCTGACTACCTACGCCGAATATGCAGCTGCCAAAACAGCCGCTTATCATTACATCCGAAAAGATTACACAAAAGCATTGCAGTATTACCAGAAATTGGAAACAGTTGCAGCAAAACCAACAAGTACTTTTGACGCTAAACTTGGTATCATGCGTTGTGCATTTTTGGGTTCCAACTATGAGTTAGCGCGTTCAAATGCTGACTTCGTGTTAGAAAATGCTGCCCTCACCCCAGTGCTGAGAGTAGAGGCAGAATACGCTAAAGGCTTGGCAAATTACCACCTCAAACAATATGAGTTAGCAAAGACTTCACTAGAATGGTTGGTTAAAAACACGACTACAGCAATGGGTTCTGAAGCCAAATATTTATTGGCCGACATCTATTTTAGTCAGAAAATGTATGACGAAGCTGAAACAGAGATCAAAGCACTTTTAAAAATGAAGCCGAGCTACAACTATTGGGTAGCCAAAGGGCTTTTATTGCAAACGCGTGTGCACATTGCGCACGAAGATCTATTCCAAGCAGAGCAAACTTTGAAATCTGTGCTTGATTTTTATCCGGATCAACAAGACGGCGTATTGTCTGAAGCGTCTGACCTTTGGGATGAACTCATGCAATTGAAGAATCCGCCTGCTTCAGAAGAGAAGCAACCTGAAATGAAAATCGAAATCAACGAAGAATAAAACATGAAGTTATTCACCACCACCATTTTTTGTATTGGTCTGATCCTCACTTCTTTTGCTCAAGAGGATTTAGTTGGCTATACCACAACCAATCAGCAAGTAGAGCCTGCCTCGCGTATTTTAGAATTTCCTAAAATCATAGATTCAGTAAAGGCAAGCCCTGTCAAGGATTATCCTTTGTTGTTTTTTCAGGCTGAAACCAAAATTTTGCTCGATACTATTGAAGCAGCTACCGTTGAAACCACTGAGAAACTTGACAAACTCTATCCTTTTTATGTGAAGGCCGGAATTGGTTCGGTCATTATGCCTTTGGGCGAAATTCGTTTTGGTTCTGATCAGTCTCGCAACTTGCATTACGGTGCAAATATTACGCACCTCAGTTCTTTTGGCGACATCAAAGATCGCAACAAAGTGCTTTATGCACCTGCCAAATATGACCGCAGTGCAGCCCATTTATACGGGCGCTACAACGAGCGCAATTATCAGATCAAAGCCGACGGTTATTATCAGAATAATGGGTTTCATTACTACGGAATCCCTTTAGATTCTAACACGACAATTACTGCAGATTCCATTGCGCAAAGATTCCAACTCAGTAAGGGAACTGCTGAATACATTTGGCTCAGAGGCGATTCTGCTCGTTTGAATTTATCTTTTCAAGGAGCGTATCAAAATTTTCTGACCCGACCACTTGATTCAACAAAGGTTTTTCGCAGCAAAGAGAACAATGTGCAGTTCAAAACCAGAGCGTGGTATAATTACAAATACGAGTATTTCTATGCTGATTTAGGTTTGCGTTATAACAACTATAGAAGAGGATTTGTAGATACTATCGTTGCCCCAGGAGACACTGGTTTTGTAAAGAACAATACCATCATCGATTTTAGACCAGGTGTTTGGACACAAGCACTCAATGACCGTTTAAAAGTTGAATTAGGTGTCACGATTACCGGCGATGTTCATGAGAGCGGCACTGATTTTTATGTGTACCCAAATGCAGAGTTTAAGTACAGCTTATTCAATAATATCTTTATTCCTTACATTGGTTTGAAGGGTGGTCTGAAGCAAAATACACTGCAAGGCTTAACCAGCGTAAATCCGTTTATCAGAACCAATGTAGCGCTGCGCAACGAACACAACCCATACGATATTTATGGTGGGTTTAAAGGGACATTGAGCCAGCAATTGAGTTTCAATCTTGGGGTGCATTTTATGCACATTGAAAACAAAGCGTTCTTTGTTACGGATACCAACTTTATCTATGACAACTACCTCACTGTCATCTATGATACGCTTTCACAAACCACCTTTGAAGGCTCGGTAAGTTATCAAAATGGCGAAAAGCTAAAGATTGATGTATTGGGTCGTTACAACATGTTCTTGTTATACCACGAGGCCTTTGCTTGGAATCTGCCACAGCTGCAGTTTATTGCCCGCGGTTCTTATCAGTTAAACAACAAATTCTATGGCCAGCTAGACGCCAATATTGAAACCGGAAGAAAAGCACTTGTGTCTGCTGACACACCTGATGCGCTTTCAACAGATCAAGGGCAGTATTATGTCAATTTAGGAACCATTGTAGACATTAACTTGGGCTTAGAATACCGCTACACACCACGTGTATCTATTTTCTTACAAGCCAATAATTTAGCAGCGCAACGCTATAACCGTTGGTATAGCTACCCTGTTCAGCCTATTCAAGTAATTGGAGGTATCACCGCCAGATTCTGATGCAAACGGAGGCTTTTGTCCTGACGCAGACAGGTACTGCTAAAACGGCTTTTCAAAGACAGGAAATTTCAATTAGCGCTCTTAAAAGTGCTGAGGTACTCATCGAGGTAGAGGCTTTTGGGCTCAATTATGCCGATGTCATGGCCCGTTTGGGTTTGTACCGAGAAGCACCACCGCTGCCTTGTGTGTTGGGCTATGAATTGGTCGGAAAAATCATTGAAGTGGGAGAAAATGCCCCACCACAACTTTTGGGCAAACGCGTCTTGGCTTTTACACGTTTTGGCGCTTATGCCAAACATGCAATTACCTTGGCAGACGCTGTCCTTGAAATCCCTGAGCACATGCATGCTGCACAGGCACTTCCTTTTGCTACTCAAGGTGTCACTGCATATTACATGACCGATATCTTAGCGCCCATCCAGCCAAATGATAAAGTACTTGTGCATGCTGCTGCTGGCGGAGTAGGAAGCTTTTTGATTCAGCTCGCGCGTTTGCGTGGCGCTACTGTGATTGCGAGTACGGGTTCAGATTACAAGTTTCCTTACATTGAGTCTTTAGGTGCGCAACACGTCATCAACTATAAAAAGCATGATTACCAAGCGCAAGTGAAGGCAATTCTTGGAGGCCATACTTTGGATGTAGCATACAATCCGATCGGGGCTAAAAGTGCGAAAACCGATCTGAGCTTATTGGGTTCGGGTGGTCGTTTGTTTTTGTTTGGTGGTTCTGAACTTGCTAATAGAAAAGGTCTACTTGGGAAATTAAAATTTCTTTGGGAGATGGGTTTCCTTTTGCCGATAGGGCTCATGATGCAGTCTAAAAATATTTTGGGCGTCAATATGCTGAAGTTGGCAGACGCACATCCTTTATTGATTAAAAATGCAATGTCAGCACTGATGGGCCTGTACGAACAACAAAAGTTGCAGTTGCCTGAAATTAAAACATATAAAGCAAAAGATTTTTTTGAAGCCCACGATGCCTTGGGCGCAGGACTCACCACTGGAAAGTTAGTGATTGAGTGGGATTAATGGGCCTTCGCCTTGAAAAAGCTTTTTAGAAAACCTAAAATTGGTTTGCGAAAAAGAAAGAGTAAAAGAAGGTAAGGAATCAGCATGAGGTATAGAATGCCGCCATTGATGTTGCCCGCAAAACTATTTTCATCGAGGCCGTGGCCTTGCTCAGCTAACATTTTACATTGAGAACAGCCTTGAGCAAGCACATTTTGCATGCTGAGAACCAACCCTAAAATCAATAGAAATTTACTACGCATGACCTTGTTTTTTTACGTTACAAAATTACGGAAGAAAGAATCCAAATCAAAATCTTAATTTTGTCCTATGCGCATTTTTATTTTTCTCTTTGCCTTTAGTTTAGTCCTGAGCTCTTGTGGTTCAAAAAGCAAAAACCCTGACACCAAGTTGAACCTTGATCAGTTGTTACAGAAATACCCAGATTCAGTTAGTCTTCTCGTTGATAAGGGCAATCAATTAATTGATTCACTAGAGTTTCAGCGTGCGCTTGAATTAGGCGCCAAAGCCTTCCGTCTAGATTCCTCGAATGTATCTGCTCGTGTACTTTACGCAGAGTGCTTGATCAACAAACCAAATAGGAGTGCCGACGACATCATGCGTGCCTTTACGATGTATCGTATTTTGGTCAAAAAACAACCAAAAAACGTACCTGCCTTAGTAGGTTTGGCCAACACACTCGTACTTTTAAATGACCACGAAAACGCGTTTAAATTCATCAATCAGGCGCTGCGCATCGACAAAACTTACCGGGATGCCTATATTCTGAAAGGAACCATATATAAACTTGAAGGCAATACGAAACTCGCTATTTCATCTTACGAAACGGCCGTTCAGCAAGACCCTAATTATTACATGACTTATTTGTTGTTAGGGTCTTTGTACGAATACGAGAAAAATCCGCTCTGTATTGAAAAGTACACCACTGCCTATCAATTGCAACCAAAAAACGTAGAGGTTATTTATGCCTTAGCCTATGCCAAAGAGAACTTTGGGCAGGAAAAAGCGGCCCAGGTCCTTTATCGAAAAATGACCCGTGTTGACTCCATGTTTGCCGATGGTTATTTTCATCTCGGAGCCTTGGCCCAGTTTAGTTTTAATCAGCCAGATAGCGCCTTGTTTTTTTACAAAAAAGCAGTAAAGGTGAATCCGCAACACATACCGTCTTATCACAATATGGGCTTGCTCTACGAAGATCGCAACGACCTTTCAAATGCGCTCTTTAGTTACGCAAAAGCCTTAAAAGTAGACTCCACCTACCAACTCTCAAGAGATCGCGTGCAAGTACTCAGAAAGAAATTATGAAAAAAGCGCAGCTCATCAGTGAAATATTAGGAGATTGCCTGTTGCCGCTACTTGGTTTTTTGTGGTGGGGTTGGGACCTCTATTTCATTTTGCTTTATCTCCTCTTTGACTACACGATTCGCATAGGATTTTTAGTCATGAGTCCGGCAACCAGAAGTTGGCAAGTTCTATTGAGGCCACTTTTATTCTTTTTCAGCTTCGTGATTCTTTCTCATTTTTACATGACCTTGACAGATCCTACATGGCGCTTTACCAAAGATTTTTCTGCCTTTTTTTGGTACAAAGAGCTCTGGATACCACAAGGTTTTGTCTTGATTCCGCTCCTGATTTACACTGAAATTTCTAGGCAACGCATGGAAAAAATGATCAACCCTGATTCAGACCCTGCCAAACAAGTTCAGAAATTAGGAACTCGCCTGTTGTTTCTAGCGCTCATATTTATGATAATGAGCCTGCTATTACTTGCTTTTGCTTGGTCTGAGCAAAGCGAAATCTGGTTCTTCTTGAGCGCTTTACTGATTCTTATTTTATTTGAAAACAAAGCAGCTTTTTTACAGCCTTAATTTCTGTAAATTTGTCTGATTCTGATCCATATGTCAAAAGAAAAAATACTAGAACAAAAAAGAGCAGAGATGCACAATGGCGGAGGCCAAGAACGCATCGAAAAGCAACACCAACAAGGTAAACTCTCTGCCCGAGAACGCATTTCTTTACTCCTAGATGAAGGTAGCTTCCAAGAAATTGGCGGTTTGGTAGAACATCGTTCCACCAACTTTGGTCTCGATAAACAAAAATTCCCAGGTGACGGCGTCATTACTGGTTACGGAACGGTTCATGGTAGACTGGTTTATGTTTATTCTCAAGACTTCACGGTACTTGGTGGTTCTTTGTCTGAAACGCATGCTGCAAAAATTTGTCGCATCATGGATATGGCCCTCAAAAACGGCGCACCAATCATTGGTATGAATGACTCCGGAGGAGCGCGCATTCAAGAAGGGGTTGTTTCCTTGAGTGGTTATGCAGATATTTTCTTCAGAAATACCCGTGCCTCTGGTACTATTCCACAACTTTCCCTGATAATGGGGCCATGTGCAGGTGGGGCAGTATATTCGCCAGCGCTAACTGACTTTATTTTCATGGTGGAGGAGACCTCTTACATGTTTGTTACGGGGCCAAATGTGGTCAAGACGGTGACACACGAAGAAGTCACTTCAGAAGATCTCGGAGGCGCCAAAACACATGCTGAAAAATCTGGCGTGAACCATTTTACGGCAGCCAATGACGTTGAGTGTATTCGCAAAGCCCGAGACCTCATTACTTATCTACCTCAAAATGCCAATGAAGAGGCACCTTTGACACCTGTTTTTGAATATCAAGCAAGTAAGTTCAAACAAATTGAACAGATTTTACCTGAAAATGCAAATACTCCTTACGATATCAAGCGTGTCATCGATTGCCTCATTGACGACAACAGTTTCAGAGAGGTCCATGAAGACTTCGCCAAAAATATTGTGGTAGGTTTCGCACGATTAGATGGCAGGACAGTCGGCATTATTGCCAACCAACCCGCTGCTTTAGCAGGTGTTCTTGACATTGATGCTTCGCGTAAAGGAGCACGTTTTGTGCGTTTTTGTGATTCTTTCAATATCCCATTGCTTGTTTTAGAAGATGTTCCAGGGTTCTTACCAGGTACCGATCAAGAATGGCGCGGTATTATCACGCATGGTGCGAAATTGCTTTATGCATTTGCTGAAGCAACGGTGCCAAAAATTACTGTAATCACAAGAAAAGCATACGGTGGCGCATATTGTGTCATGAACTCCAGAAGCTTAGGGGCAGACCTCACTTTTGCTTGGCCAACGGCAGAAATTGCCGTGATGGGAGCTAAGGGGGCGGCTGAAATCATCTTTAAAAGAGAAATTGGCGCAGCTGAAAATCCGGCAGAAAAATGGCTTGAAAAAGAAG
>JBEEKM010000002.1:0-92899 GCA_041168645.1 Bacteroidota bacterium
ATTTCACCCAGAATCTATAATGACGCCGCAAGGAAAAAGAATTCTGCAGAATTTTCTCGATATTTGTTCAGAATGAAGGCTTTACAAATTTTAGTTTTTTGCTTTTTCTGCATCCCGTTTATTGGCAGGGCGCAAAGTTGTACCGGTTATTGGATTACTATAGACGATAACACAGGTCTCAAAAAGTCTGTTGTCGAGTTGTATAAAAAGGATGGTATTTTGTACGGTAAAGTCGTTTATATCTACAAAAGAGGAAAAGATGGCCCAAATTCTAAATGCACCGAGTGTGAAGGTGCATTACATAACCAGCCCGTCATGAACCTACTGATTTTATCCAAAATGAAATGGGATGGCCAACAGTGGTCTGGCGGTAGCATTCTTGACCCCGACAACGGCAAGTTTTATACTTGTACTATTTGGCTCGATGAAAACCAACCGAATCAATTGCATGTGCGTGGCTATATCGGGCCTTTTTACCGAACACAGAACTGGATCCGAACCAATCAAATCCCAAAAGATTAGCAGAAATTTTGCTGGACCTAAACTTTTTTGTTGAACTTTTGTTACTCAAAAGCGATATCAAACTTCAACAAAATGAAATTATTTCTCCAACTACTCATTTCTACAATCACACTTAGTGCTTTTGCTCAAACTGGTCAATTAAGTGGAAGACTCCTCAATTCGGCCAATGGCACACCAGTTTCTCCGGCCAAAATCAATATTGTCGAACTACAACTTTTTAAGGCTGCTGATGTAGAAGGTCGGTTTACTTTTGAAGCCTTAGCTCCTGGAATTTATACAATTAAAATTACAGCTCCAGGTTTCGAAGATAAAGTGCAGTCTGAGGTACTCGTGACCAATGCAAGGCCTACAGACCTTCAAATTGATCTCGATGAAAAAGTTCAGACCTCCAGAGAAGTAAAGGTCAGTGCTGCGCCCTTTCAAAGAAAAGCTGAATCACCAAATTCATTGAAAACATTGAGTGCAACAGAAGTGGAAAGGCTTCCGGGTGCAAACCGCGATGTAAGCAAGGTTATTGGTGCTTTGCCGGGCGTTGCTGCCCGAGCTACTTTTAGAAATGACATCATTATCAGAGGTGGTTCACCTGGCGAGAATAAGTTCTACTTGGACGGTATAGAGGTTCCGAATATCAATCACTTTGCTACGCAAGGCGCTAGTGGAGGGCCAGTTGGCTTGCTCAATGTCAATTTCATCAAAGAAGTAGAGTTTTATTCAGGGGCTTTTCCTGCCAACAGAGCAAATGGGCTTTCGTCGGTGTTATCTTTTAAGCAAAAAGATGGCAACAAAGACGCACTCATTACCAATTTTGCACTAGGTTCATCAGATGCTGCGCTAACTTTTGATGGCCCGATCGGAGACAAAGGCGATTTTATTTTTTCGGTCAGACGCTCCTACTTACAGTTTCTTTTCGCTGCACTGAAGTTGCCCATTTTACCCACCTACAACGACTACCAATTTAAATTTAATTTTCAGCTCAATCCAAAAAATAAAATTTCCATTATTGGTTTAGGTGCGCTCGATCAATTTGGCTTAAATCAGTCGGTTAACGATGGGCTTACTGATACCAATCAAATTCAATACAACAATTTTATTTTGGGTAATTTACCTATGCAGGGCCAGTGGAATTACACAATGGGGGCAGTTTGGCAGCATTCCTCTAAGTCTTCAATTCAGACGGTTGTAGTAAGTAGAAATATGCTTAACAATGAAGCCTATCGTTACAAGAATCTCATTGAAGAACCTCAAAATCTTTTACAGAACTATAGCTCTTTTGAAGCGGAAAACAAGTTGCGCTTTGAGCATACTTATTTGAAAAATGGCTGGCGTTTCAATGTAGGTGCCGGTTATGAATTTGCCAAGTACTACAACAGCACCTATCAATTGCTTACCATTTTTGGTCAACCTGATACACTTGACTTTGAATCTGAATTGAATCTCCATAAATTTTCAGCTTTTTCTCAATTGAGCCGAGCATTTTTAAATGAGCGCTTGCGCTTGTCTTTAGGCCTCAGGTTAGATGGCACATCTTACAGCGCTCAAATGCGCAATCCTTTCAATCAATTTTCACCAATGATTTCTGCGTCCTATCGACTCACTGAAGATTGGGCAATCAATGCCAATGTGGCGCGCTATCATCAGTTGCCGTCCTACACTATTCTGGGGTATCGTTCAGCAAATGGTACTTTGGTCAATCAACAGAATGATCTTAAGTATATCCAAGCCGATCATTTTGTACTCGGGACAGAATACCTATTGAAATGGAATGCAAGAGTTACGCTTGAAGGATTCTTAAAGCAATACAGCAATTATCCGTTCTCTTTAAAAGATTCGATTTCGTTGGCCAATATTGGCTCTGACTTTGGGGTTGTTGGTAATGAAGCGGTTAGCTCAAGCTCTTCTGGACGCAGTTATGGTGCTGAATTCCTCTATCAGCAAAAGCTTTACAAGGGGTTTTATGCAGTGCTCGCCTATACTTGGGTGCGTTCAGAATTCTTAGATAAAAACAACAATTACGTCCCAACTTCATGGGACAGCCGACACATCGTTTCTTTAACAGGAGGTAAGCGCTTCAAAAATGGATGGGAATTTGGTATGCGCTGGTTGTTTTCAGGCGGAGCACCCTTCACGCCATACGACGTCGCTACATCGAGCTTAATCACGAACTGGAATATCAATGGAGTTGGTTTGCTTGATTACAATCAACTGAACACGCAACGCGAAAGTAGTTTTCATCAGCTGAATATTCGAGTAGACAAAAAGCTCTATTTGAAGCAGTTCAATATGAACTTTTATTTTGATGTGCAGAATGTTTATGGCTACAAAGCGCAATTGGCGCCAATTTTATTACTGCAAACTGATGCCAATGGGCAAGGAGTAATTAATCCGAATGATCCAACGCGTTATCAAACAAAGTTCGTCGAGAATGCATCCGGAATTCTTCAGCCTACGCTCGGAATTATTGTAGAATTTGTCACGAAGAAATCAAAATAATAGGTTTTCGCGATTCTTAAAAAAGTGGTATCTTTGCACCCAAATTTATCAATAATGGCAACCAATAGAACTTTTACAATGCTCAAGCCTGATGCAATCGAAAACGGGCACATGGGTAAAATCATCGACATGATTATCAATGCTGGTTTCAGCATCAAAGCAATGAAATACACGCGCTTATCTGAAGAGCAAGCGAAAGCTTTCTATGCAGTACACGCTGAGCGTCCTTTCTACGGAGAGCTTGTTGAGTACATGACAAGCGGCCCGATCGTAGCTGCTATCCTTGAAAAAGAAAATGCAGTTGCTGACTTCCGTGCCTTAATTGGTGCTACAGATCCTGCTGAGGCTGCTGACGGAACAATCCGTAAGGCTTATGCAGAAAGCAAAGGTCGCAATGCCGTTCATGGTTCTGACTCAGACGAGAATGCAGAAATCGAAGGTAAATTCCATTTTACTGCTGCAGAAGTATTTTAATTTCTGTCTGAAATAAAACTTTAAAAGACCGCACTGCGGTCTTTTTGCATTCATAGCCACCCATATTCAATACTTCACCACATGAGATTCAACGATGCCATCGAAACCCGCAGAACTTTTGGGATTATTTCCCACCCGGATGCCGGAAAAACGACACTCACTGAAAAATTATTGCTTTTCGGAGGAGCGATCCAGACGGCGGGTGCTGTGAAAAACAATAAAATTAAGAAGTCTGCCACCTCTGACTTCATGGAGATTGAAAAGCAACGTGGAATCTCTGTTGCTACATCCGTAATGGCTTTTGGTTACAACGGCAAGCAGATCAACATCTTAGACACACCAGGTCACAAAGACTTCGCCGAAGATACCTTTCGTACGCTAACCGCTGTAGACAGCGTTATACTTGTCATCGACTGCGCCAATGGTGTGGAGGCCCAAACTGAAAGACTCATGGAAGTTTGTCGCATGCGCAATACGCCGGTGATCATTTTTGTCAATAAAATGGACCGCGATGGTAAAGAAGCATTTGATTTGCTCGACGAACTCGAGTCAAAGCTCAATATTCGTGTGCGCCCATTAACTTGGCCTATCGGCATGGGTGATCGCTTTCAGGGAGTTTACAACATTTATCAGCAAGGCCTGAACTTATTTTCAGCCAACAAAACAAAAATTGCTGAGGACGTCCTTTCAATTGCCAATTTAGAAGATCCACAACTCGATCAAATTATTGGTGAGGCACCTGCCGCTGAACTCAGAGAAGAACTCGACATGATCGAAGGTGTTTACGATGCTTTTGATCGCGAGCGTTATTTGGCTGGTGAGGTGGCGCCCGTATTTTTTGGCTCAGCCGTCAATAACTTCGGCGTAAAAGAATTACTAGATACCTTCTGTGAAATTTCGCCGTCGCCAAGAGGTCGTGAGTCAGATACCCGCATGGTAGAACCCTCCGATGAGCGTTTCAGTGGCTTTGTCTTTAAAATCCATGCCAACCTTGACCCAAAGCACCGCGACCGCATTGCCTTTTTACGCATTGTTTCTGGGCGTTTTGAGCGCAATAAGTTTTATCACCATGTGCGCCTCAATAAAGACATGAAATTTCCGAACCCAACCTCTTTCATGGCTCAAGATAAAAGTGTCATTGACGACGCGTATCCGGGCGATGTCATTGGTTTGTACGATACCGGAAGTTTTAAAATTGGCGATACACTCACCACCGGTGAAAAGATGCTCTATAAAGGCATTCCTTCGTTTTCTCCTGAGATTTTCCAAGAACTCGAAAACCTCGATCCGCTCAAGTCCAAACAACTCGACAAGGGCATCCGTCAGCTCATCGATGAAGGAGTAGCACAGCTCTTCATCCAACAACCGGGTAACCGAAAAATTGTCGGAACCGTTGGTCAACTCCAGTTTGAAGTCATCAATTACCGCCTCATTCATGAATATGGTGCCAATTGTCGTTTCGTCCCAAGAAACTACTACAAAGCCTGCTGGATCACCACCGACAACGACGAGCAATTGGCTTCATTCAAACGCGCGAAAGGATCATATTTGGCCCTCGACAAAGATGAAAACCTCGTATTTTTAGCAGAGACACCTTTCTTGCTGCAAATGGCCGAACAAGATTACCCTGACCTCAAATTCCATCAAACTTCAGCCTTTAAGCTAGAGCAGGTCTAAATTCTTGATGTAAATCAATGGCCAAAAGCTAATTTTGAAATACTTTAGTCAAAAATTAGCACATGAGCTCAAAACTTGAACGCCGATCATTTCTTTCTAGACTTGGCCTAGGGCTAGGTGGTGCTTTATTCATTCCCTTCAATCAATGGGGAAAAACCAAAACACAAGAAATGCCACAACTCATTCAAAAAATCAGACCACTGGGTTTTCAATGGGAAACCCTCGATCCATTTTTATTCTGTGTTCACCACGAGGATTACTTTCCGAAGGGCAATGCTCAGTTGGGTCCTGACCCAAAGCATTTTGAAGGCCGACACATGGGCCAAGATTTCATCGTGAAAGATGGTTTTAGAATGTATCATGGCTCAACAGTGCCTGGTTTCCCGGGGCATCCTCACCGTGGTTTTGAAACCATCACGGTTGTAAGAACCGGTTTGGTTGACCACGCCGACAGCATGGGTGCAGCAGGCCGTTACGGAAATGGTGATGTCCAATGGATGACTGCAGGTAAAGGGGTACAGCACGCTGAAATGTTTCCGTTGCTCAATCAAGACAAAGAAAATCCTTTAGAGCTTTTTCAAATCTGGCTTAACTTGCCAAAGCGCAGTAAAATGGTCGAGCCTCATTTTAAAATGTTGTGGGCTGAAACGGTTCCAAAGTTTAGTGTGGCAGCCAATGGCAAAACAGCAAATATTGAAGTCCTGGTAGGTCAACTTGGTACTCACAAGGCCGCAGTAACACCACCAAATTCTTGGGCTGCAGATACCAATAATCACGTTGCTATTTACAACATTCAATTAGAACCCGGCGCAACCTTTGAGCTTCCGGCAACAGCTGTGGGTGTCAATCGCAGTATATATTACTATGAAGGTAATGGCCTGAAAGTAGGAAATCAAGAAATAGCGCACTATCATGCTGCCGATGTCGATGCGAGTCAAACTTGCCATTTAGTCAACGGTTCAGAAGCTTCAAAAGTGCTTGTATTGCAAGGCCGTCCAATCAACGAACCCGTTGTGCAACATGGGCCTTTTGTCATGAACTCGAAAGAAGAGATCTATCAAGCCTTCCAAGACTACCAACAAACCCAATTTGGTGGTTGGCCATGGGGTCGCTATGATCAAGTCCATGACCCGAAGCTTGGTCGCTTCGCCAAGCACGCCGATGGTCGGGTAGAGGAGCCAAAGGGGTAGACATTGTTATGAACGCTGCTTTCTAAAAACAGAAGGCGTGGCTTTCATTTTTTTTAAAAAGACCCGATTGAAATAGCTCAAGGAATCAAATCCGCAGTCGTGGGCAATTTTAAGGATCTTATCCTCGGTAGCTAACAATAAGTGACAGGCTTCATTGACGCGCAGCTCATTTAAATAATCTGAAAAGGTGGCGCCAGTGGCTTTTTTGAAAAACTTGCAAAAATTACTTTCCGACATATGAACGAGTTCAGCAATTTGCGTAAGTGTGATAGGTTCTGCAAAATGCTTTTGTAAATGCGTGCAAACTTTATTGACACGGAGCTCAAAGGTTTTTGAACTCATGTTGTGAAATTCAGTGCTAGCGAGTGTTGTGTATTTTTTTGAAGTCAAAATATTCAGAATCCTTAGTAAGTCCAGTACACTTTCTAATGCTTGGCTTTCTACCATATTCCTGAGAGCTAAAACTAGCTCAGGATCTACTTCAAAATGCAGTCCTTTTTTTGCAGCAACAAGCAAGGCTTCAATTGGTTTTGTTTCATTGAGCGTTAAAAAGTTGGCAATGAATGCTTTAGAAAATTGAATGACAATGGCCTCAGAAGGAGAGGAATCTTCTGCTTTGCTGTGCCAAGTATGAGGCAGGTTGCTGCCCAACAAAACAAGATCTCCAGCAGCGAAAGGCTCATGAGAGTTTCCAACTATCCGATAGCCATTCCCTTTAACAATATATGTCAATTCATATTCAGGATGGTAATGCCACTTGAACTCAAACGAGGCTACTATGAGTCTTGCTTTATAAAAACTAGCGCCTCCCTGTTTGGAAGGGATATCTTCTAAAAATGCTTTCATGGTATTTTATAAACCTATGCGAAGCTATAAATTTAAAAAGAATTCAATATAGTATTAGTATTCAATAAAATATGATCAATCACTTTTAGAATGAAAGCCTATTTTTGATTTTTAATTGCATTTCAGTTGCCTACTAATTACCACAACATGATCAACTTACCAGTTCATATCGAAGCCGAGCTGAATAAACCTTATGACCTGACTTCAGCACAAATTGCTTTTTATAAAAAGCATCAGTTCATCAAGCTTAAACAAGTCCTATCTGAGGAAGCGCTTCAATATTTCAATGACGTTATTTCAGAGCAAGTAGCGTTGATGAATAAAGAAGATCGCGCCTTGGAAGAGCGCAGCACCTACGGAAAGGCATTTTTACAGCTTTTTAATCTATGGAGAGAACATGCGCTGGTGAAAGAATTGGTTTTTAGTAAACGCATTGCGCAAATTGCATCAGATTTGATGGAAGTTAACGGCGTGCGCTTGTATCATGATCAAGCCTTGTTTAAAGAGGGTGGGGGCGGCATCACACCTTGGCATGCCGATCAATATTATTGGCCATTAGCCACAGATAAAACAGTTACGGCCTGGATTCCTTTACAAGCCACTCCAATAGAAATGGGCCCCTTAGAATTTAGTGCCGGAAGTCATGCGATTGTGGAAGGCCGTGAATTAGAAATTGGCGACGAAAGTGAAGCCCTGATTCAAAAAAAATTGCGTGTAACTGATTTTGAGCACGTCAATGAGCCTTTTGATGTTGGTGAGATTAGTTTTCATTCGGGTTGGATCTTCCACAGAGCAGGAGCAAACAGCACCCAAGACATGAGAAAAGTCATGACCATCATTTATATGGACAAAGACATGCTACTGAAGGCCCCAGAAAACGCCAATCAAGAAAACGATTGGCACACTTGGTGCCCAGGCGCAACTATAGGGGATGTGATTGACACCCCTTTGAATCCGGTACTTTATTCGAAATAAATATGCAGCTCAAGTATTTGTGTACTTTTTGGGGCAGTGAAACGCTCAACGCCACGGATTTCTTAAATAAAGTGCTCGAGGAGGACTATGATGGTGTAGAAATCAATTTCCCGGATGATCCTGTTTTTATAGAAGCATTCCTAAAGCGCATCGAAGAAATTAGGTCAACAAGCCACCCAGACTTCGTTTTTATTGCGCAGCAAGTTTTGGATCCGCAACAAGAAACAGTAGCCCAATATCAAGAACGCCTCCTCAAACGCCTTGAATTTTTAATAGGGCTTCAACCCGACGCCATCAATTCGCATACAGGTAAAGATTTTTTTGATTTTTCTTCAAACCTTGCCATCTTGCAGGCAACAGAAAATTTGGCAAAAGAAAGCGGCATTCCAATTTGGCATGAAATACATCGCGGGCGTTTTTCTTTTCATCTAAAGACCTTATTGAGTTACCTAGAGGCGCTTCCTGAGCTCAAGCTGATTGCTGACTTTTCTCACTTTTGTGTGGTTTCAGAAAGTACCTTGCAAGATCAACAGGACTTGCTCTCGCAAATTTATCCGCACATTGTTCATATCCATGCCAGAGTAGGTTCAGCGCAAGCTGCTCAGGTCACGCATCCTTTTGCGCCCGAATGGAACACACATTTAAATACTTACTTTGCTTGGTGGCAAGAAATCATTGACCTTCAAAGCAAAACTAAAAAATCATTTTTCACGATTACACCTGAGTTTGGACCTGTCCCATACATGCCTTGCGCGCCATTTACTTTAGAACCAACCGCAGATCAACAGCAAATCAATTTGGAAATGAAAGCCTATTTACAAGCAAATCTAAAACCTCATGCGTTTAACTAAGCAACTGATCTACGGCTTTATTTGTTTGCTGTTTCCATTGACGGCCATCAAGGCACAACAGCACAGCCGCTTTGTCAAGCCTTTTATCGGAACTGATGGCACAGGCCATACCTTTCCTGGGCCCTCTATGCCTTTTGGGATGGTGCAGCCAGGCCCTGATAACCGCGATTACGGCTGGAATCATACGAGTGGCTACCAGTTTCAAGATACTTTTCTAATGGGGTTTTCGCAGACGCGTTTCAGTGGAACCGGCATCAATGAAATGGGCGATGTCTTGCTCTTGCCCATCAACCCGAAAAAAGAACAAGGTAAAAATGGCTACGATAAAACAACAGAAGCAGCCAGGGTGGGCTATTATTCGGTCACGAAAAACGATGGTGTTAAGGTTGAATTGACCAGCACCCAGCGCGTTGCGTTTCATCAATATACCTTCCCAGAGAACGCCGCTCAAGTTTTGGTGGATTTACAGCACGGCTTGCGTTTTGTCTTCGATCCAAACGATGCCAAAGCACTGGTCATAGAAAGCAGTGTAAAAATTGAAAATGACCATACCATTTCCGGCTATTGTTCAACTGATAATTGGGTCAAGCGCAAGTATTTTTTCACGCTTACTTTTGATCAACCCTTCATCAGTTCAAAAGAACTATTGAAAAAAGACAATGAAAAGGCGCCAAGGTTTCTTTTGGACTTTCAGTTGGCTGATTCAAAGGTACTGAAGGTTAAAATCGCGCTTTCATCGGTTGATGTAGCAGGCGCTCAACAGAATATGGAAGCCGAATTGAATCACTGGGATTTCAATCGTGTGACCATTCAAAATCAAGCAGAATGGGATCACTACCTGAATCGTGTCGATATTCAAGCACCTCGCAAAAAGAAAGAACTGTTTTATACCTCGCTCTATCATTTGCTGTTGCAGCCCTCCAATATTGCAGATGTAGATGGTCGTTATCGCAATGCGAATGACAGCATTCGCTTAGCGCCAAATAAAGCCTATTATTCTACGCTATCAATTTGGGATATTTATCGTGGGGCTTTTCCCTTACTACAAATCATTGCTCCGGAAAAGATAGATGGCATTGTTCAATCAATGCTTTTACATCACCAAGCAAAAGGGTTTTTGCCGATCTGGACCGCTTGGGGGCAAGACAACTATTGCATGATTGGCAACCACGCCATACCCATGATTTTGTCAGCTTATCAAAATGGCTTTATTGGATTTGATGCCAATGCCGCTCTGGAAGCCATGCTGGAAACAAGCACCAAAAGTCATATCAATTCGAATTGGGAGCTATACAATCAATATGGTTATTATCCTTTTGATCAATTAGACAATGAGTCGGTATCCAGAACGCTTGAAAGTGGCTACGACGATTGGTGTGTGGCTGAAATGGCAAGGAAACTTGGAAGGTCCGATGTTTATTTGACATTTGAAAAAAGAGCCAAGTACTACCAAAATTTATATGATCCAGCAACGACATTTTTTAGAGGGAAAAATACGAGCGGCCAATTCCGGACACCTTTTGACCCGCTGATGGCCACCTCGCCGCTAAATAACCCTGGCGATTACACCGAAGCCAATGCTTGGCAGTACTTCTGGACACCCGCACAATACGATATTGCTGGTCTGAAGCACATACTAGGAGGAGAAGCAAACTTTACGAAGAAACTAGATGCCTTTTTCACTACTGAAGCACTGCACGCAAATAAGTTTCTTGGGCAAGAAGCCATGATTGGGCAATATGCGCATGGCAATGAACCAAGCCACCATATTCTTTATTTATATGCTTACACAAATCAGGCTAAAACAGGGCAAAAGTACATTCATCAGGTGGTTCAGGATTTTCATAATAATACACCAGATGGCATGATTGGCAACGATGATTGCGGTCAAATGAGTGCTTGGTATATTTTGTCAACGCTCGGTTTCTATCCGGTAAATGCGGCAAGCGGAAATTTTGTTCTTGGAAGCCCGCAAGTAAGAAAAGCATGCATTCAACTAGGAGAAGATCAGCAATTCGTCATGAAAGCCGCTCATTTTTCTAAGCGTAATATTTACAATGAGCAGCCTACCTTGAATCAAAAGGCCTTATCAACACCTGAGTTTAACTATACGGAAATCATGAAGGGCGGCGTCTTGAAATTTAACATGACAGCACACTAATTCATTCAATTTAAGTAACTTCAATTATGCAGCAAAAATTATTTTTCATCTGTTTGATGCTACTCGGAGGCACAGCCTGGACACAAAAAACAAGCGCGACCCCAAGTGGTGAAATCATGTATCATGTTTGTCAAAGAAGTTTTTACGACAGCGATGGCGACCTACAAGGCGACCTCAATGGTTTGCGTCAAAAACTACCTTATTTGCAAGACTTAGGCGTGAGTTCTATTTTGCTATTTCCGCTCTATGAGTCGGATTGCTACCACAACTATTTTGCGAATAATTTTGAAACCATTGACTCTGAATTTGGCAGCATGCAAGCCTACATTGAGCTTGTCCAAGAAATCCATCGTTTGGGTATGAAAGTTTACCTCGATATGGAAACCCAATATGTCACCTCAAAGCACTTGTGGTGGCAAGATGCAGTGGGTAACCTCAATTCACCATACGCTGACTACCTTTTGTTCGATGATGCCGCACATCTGCAACCAGCTACCATGGTTTTTGACCTCCGATTTCTGAAGGGCTACGATGGGCAAATCATCAATGTAACCACTGTCAATTTAAAAAGCCCAAAAGTCTTGGATTACAACATTGCTTTGTTTTCCTACTTTTTGGATCCGAATAAAGACGGAAAATTTGATGACGGTGTGGATGGTTTCAGATTGGATCATGCCATGGATCACCTCGACGGCAAACCAACACTCACCAACCTTTTTGCTGAATTTTGGAAACCTTTAATTGCTGCCGTTAAAAAGGCAAATCCGGCTGTCAAGATTGTTGCTGAACAAGCCGATTGGGCCGATTACGGTTTTGCTTATTTTGAGAAAGCAACGGTTGATCGCATGTTTGGATTTGGCTTACAAAAAGCAATACTTTCTTTTGACAAGCAGCAAATCATAGATAATGCTGAGGTGATCCTCAGACAAACACCAGCAGGCAAAGAGCAAGTCATCTTTATTGAGAATCACGACATCGACCGCTTTGCCTCCTTAGATTTTGAACTCGACAAACAGAAAGCAGCGGCCGCACTCATGCTGCTCATTGGAGGTGTGCCGTCCATCTATTATGGCCAAGAAATTGGTATGAAGGGCACTGCTTATGCTTTTGGAAATACAGACGGAAACGATATTGGCCGACGAGAGGCTTTCGATTGGTATGCGTCAGGAGTAGGGGAAGGACTGCCTTTTTGGTACAAAAACTCAGGCCCATGGTGGGACAACGCCAATCAGCAATCCAACGATGGCATCTCCCTCGAAGAACAAATCAAAGACCCCAACTCTTTGTATAATTTTTACAAAAGCACCATTGCGCTCAGAAAAAGTAGCGCTGCATTAGCGGTGGGCAGCTATGAACAGGCCGCAAATAATAATCCTGAAGTTTTTAGTTTTTTCCGCCAATACGGGAAGCAAAAAGTACTCGTAGCAGTCAACCTTTCGAATCAAGTGCAAACGGTAAGTTTTGATGCCAATATCAAAAAGGCAAAAGCACTCGATGCTAAAACGTCAAAATACGCCGAACAAATAAGCTTAGCACCGTTCCAGTTTATGGTGTGGGAGGTGGAGTAGATCAAGCGGAAAAAGTATTGGACCATCTAATTACTGCGCATAAAACTTTTAATGTTGTGGTTTGTTCATAGTAGTGTTAAGTTTTGTACTTTCCCCACAAATTCTACGTTATGAAGATCCTTTTTGTCCTCCTTTTTTGTTTTACCTACACCTTTTCTTTCTCTCAGTTGGGTAATACGATGTATGGTTTGGCACGCAACAATCCTAACGGTGTTTTTTTAGCCACAATGGATCCAGTTACTGGAATTGCAACCAATATTAGTCCGATATCGATTTCATCTGGTATAAATTTAACAGGAGCTGCCTTGAATCCTTATACGAACCAATTTTGTTTTTTTGGCGACGGTGGTTTGAAATCCATTGATCTTACAACTGGACAGGTGACCAGCACAGCAGCAATAAACAACCCAAACGGAACTGGCTACTTTGATCTTTTTAGATTCAACACCTCTGATTCACTGATGTACGGGTTGTCGCGCAGAAACATTCCAAATCCGCAAACTGGTGCCTTAATGGGTACCATGTATTTGGCAACAATTGATGCTAATACGGGGACCATCACAGAGATCTCACCAACATCAATTGGTCAAGGCTTTGCCTTTTCTGGAAGCGCCATAGACCCACATCAAATGGTATTTTATTACTCAAATGGAGCGCAATTAGTAGGGCTTGATATGTACAACGGAAGTATTTTCTCGAACCCTACTTTAAGCTATCCAAACGGAGGACAGTATTTCGATAATTTCACCTACAGCTGTGCCGATACTTCTTTGTATGGTTTGGTTCGCACGAACTATTATTCACAGTTCTATGACCCACAAACCATGATGACCACTCAAGTATTTGACTCTGCTGCTGTTCATCTTGGAAAAGTCAACCCAACTACAGGTGAGGTCACTAAAATCAGTACGCAATCTTTGGGTGTTGGCTCGTTTTCGATCAATGGTAGTTCAACCATAGACCCTGTCAATCTCATTTACTATTTTATCGGAGGATCAAGTTCAGGACTTGCAATATATGGCGTTTCTTTACAAACAGGATTGGTAGTGAGTCAAGGAACAATGAGTAATGCTAACGCACAGTATTTTGACATGATGCGCATACAAAGCGATTGTTATGAATCACAACCCATCAGATTTGCACCGTCTGCTTCCAATCAAGAACTCTTAGCAAATACTTTAGCGGTTCAGGCTTTCCCAAACCCATTCTCAGATGAATTACACATTTCAGCTAAAACAGCGCTTCAAAAAATCGAATTGTATCATGCCAACGGGGCCTTACTATTCGAAATGGAGCTTTCAGGAAAAGAATTTACTCTAGACACGCATGCATTTGCTAACGGTGTATATTTCCTAAAGGCGAGCGGTTCCCAAGGGGTAAATTGTGTTAAGATTGTGAAGTAGAAATTTAATCTATCTTCTGAAAACTCCCTTTTACTGGGATTCGCGCGCTTTCATCGCGCGATCGGTTCTTCATCTTACAAGAAAAAGTCCTTTGCTGGGATTAAAGATCCCATTGAATCGACGTGCAGTGGATAAAAGCATTCAATCGTTGCTTCTTATTGAATAAATGCTGCGCATTATATTTCATTTGGCCACTACAAATTAAAGCGAGCTTTATTTGTATTGACCTTCATTCCATTATTTCCTTCGGAAATTTATTCAATAAAAAAAGCACCTACTTGAGGTGCTTTTATCAGAGTGATTCCGCTGGGATTCGAACCCAGGGCCCATACATTAAAAGTGTATTGCTCTACCAGCTGAGCTACGGAATCTGCCGTTTTGAGGGTGCAAATATATGGATTATCTTTAGATAACACAAAGAATATATGGTAAATTTGAAATTATTTTTTCGTCGCAAATCAATGCGCTGAAAGCCAAGCTGATAATATGATGAGCAAGAAGCCAATATTCTTGATTGGAATGATGGGAAGTGGGAAGTCAAGCTTGGCTGTGGCTTTGGCAACTGCTTTGAAAGTTCCTGTTTATGATACCGACCTCGAGATTGAAAAGTTAACGAGCTATTCTGTTTCTGAACTCTTCAGTGAATTTGGTGAGGCTTATTTTCGTGAACAAGAAAAAGCTTTGATAGAAAAGTTACCAGAACAGGCCGCTGTTGTGGCTTGTGGTGGTGGTTTGCCTTGTTATGGTGAACTTATGGATACGCTGCTTCAAAGAGGACATGTAATTTACCTGAGTGCTCCGGCAAAGGTTTTGTATGAACGCATAGGAGGTTCGGAGGATAGGCCCTTATTACAAGATTTGAACAGCTTTGATTTATTGCTTGAAAAAAGAAAAGAGGTTTACCAGCAGGCAAACTATATCATTGATGCCCAGCAGGAGCCATCAGATTTGCTCAATGATTGTCTGACTTTTCTTAATAAAGATCTTTCTTAAAGCCGATCGTAAAGTTGAAAAAGAACGGCGAAATAAAGTTGGTTTGACTAGCCGTGCTGTTGCTGCCATTGGCGAGCAAAAGATAATAAGCGGTTAAATCGGCATAAACCGTTCCTGTTGCAGGCATAGTATATTTAAGACCTCCTTGTAAGAAGCCACCAATTGCAAATATCCTGCCTTCTAAAATTTCAGCTGGATCTGTTTGGTACGCGTTTTCCCAATTGACAATGCCAGTTACATCAATTTTGTCATAGGCTTTTCTGACTTTTCCGATGCCCAGAACAAGACCCGAGCCACCGTATCCGGCAAAACCGTTGTCGTAGTCATTGCCGATATAGTAGCGGTTTCCACCTTCAAACAAGAAGTAATTTGTTTTGTAACGGCTATTGACTGCAAGAATATATGGGTTTGTGCTCGGATTGATTGCCGTAACGTAAGAAGTAATGGTTTGGCTATTGGCTTTAGGTAAAAGGAAATTGACACGCCCGTAAAGCGTAACATCACCGCTTCTTGGTATTTCAATGTGACCATGTAGGCCAGGCATACTTAAAGACTCTTGGGCCTGACCTGTAGTATTCATGAAATTTGTATAGCTGAGACCACCTCCAAAGCTGATTTGAGCAGAAAGGTTATTCTGTATCAGCAGACCAATTAAAATAAAGAGAAAATTTTTCATGTGTTCTGTTTTACAAGAATCGTTCCAACAAAAATACACCGATTTGAAGCAGAATAAACAAGGTTTTGCTCATAATTAATTTTGATTTGTTTTTTGGTGTGATATTTTCATCTAAATTTGTTTGAAATGACAAGAGTTCAGTACTTTTTCTCTTTTGTGTTAGCCACCATATCTTTCATTGCTGCTAGGTCAATTCAGCAAGAAGGAGTGAAGTCTTACTACCAAGAATTAGCGAGTACTTTTCATAAGGAAATCGGCTTTTTTGATTTGTCCGAAACCGATGCAGCACATTATTTACCTATGGGCTTGCAGCCATTTTCTGCACTCACTTCCCTCGACACCAATTCCATGTTGGCCATTAGTCATGACTCTTTAAGTTTAATGACCTACTTGCCACAAACCAACACTTTCCATTACATGCCAGCCTTGGCTGAAGGTACGAAAATCATTCAGGTGGCTTACCACGATTCTACAGTTGTGATGCTCGATGCAGCGCAGCAACTTTATTTTATGGATGCCTCGCTGTCAAAAGCTGTAGCAGAACCATTAAATATTGCTCAAGAAGATGCTACTCATAAATTGCTTTGTTTTCATCCCAACACAAGTCGTCTTTTATTTTTGAAGCAAACAGAACAAGGTTCAGAAAACAAGCGCTACGCGATTCAAACGATGCGCCTTGGTGCTCAAAAAATTTCAGAAACACCGCTGTTTCAATTCGAACAAAGTGCACTACTTGCTTTCATTCAACAAACGCAAGACCTCTCGTTAGATGAAGTCTTCACGTTTGACCCTGTTTCAATGGCGGTGCATCCTCAGACCAACGAATTGTATATCCTAAGCAGCACAGGTTCTATCTTAACACTTGATCAACAAGGTAATTTCCTGAGCTTTCAAAACATCGATCTTCAGCAGATTAGCCAGCCAAGGGTTTTGTCTTTTGATTTAAATGGAGACCTACTCCTTACAGACGGTTCTGTCTTGCATCCGGTTATCCTAAAGGTGCGTTGGCAAAAGATGCTTCCTAAGAAGGGGACCCTCGTTAAATAAGCCATCTAACACAGACAAATTTGTTACAAATGCTTGCTCTTGGGCAAACAGTTGATAATAAGGAGTCGTTACTTCCTGAATTCTACCCAACCATTCTTTTTTATCAGTTCTTGAACTCAAGAAATCGCTGCTATACTCGAGTTTAATATCTAATCCTAAAGCTGCTGAAAGCCAATTCCAAATGAGTTCATTGAGTTCTAAAAGCGTTCTGGGTTGTGCGGCAAATATGGCCTTTAGATCATGTGCATAATGCTCGAAATGGGGTGCATTTGCGTAAGCGCTTTCAATAGCGCGCCAATGATCAGTGACCCAAGATTTTGAGTAATCAATGAGGCAATCTTTCATTTTGACTTTTTGTCCGGAGTGGTGAATGACCGGCACATTCAACTGCAACACGCCATTGGCTGTCAAGATTTCACAGCGCGTTCGGATGCTTTGCTTCACAAAGTGCTCGTGTATTTCAATAAGCGTTTCAGGACTGTTCATGAAGGCCCGTATATAGGCCATAGATGGAAAATAAGCAGTCTGAAAGCTAGGCATTAGTCAACAATGCGGAAAATTCTGTCAAAGCGTATGCCAAGGAAAGAATCTACAAATGGTGATTTCGAGAACCAAACGAATGAGGCTCGTCCAACTATATGGTCTTCAGGTACAAAGCCCCATACGCGTGAGTCTGCCGAATGGAAGCGGTTGTCTCCCATCATCCAGTAATAGTTCATAGCAAAGCGGTAATGCGTAGCGAGTTTACCGTCAATGTAGATTTTATCTCCTTTAATGGCCAGTTGGTGTCCTTCGTAAGCACTGATGATGCGTTTGTACCAAGCAATATTCTTAGTGTTGATAGCAATGCGTTGCCCTTTGCGAGGAATCTGGAAGCGCTGAAAATCAGTCATGGTGTTATTGACATTGAAATCTTTCGGAAACTGATCTAGGTTGGCAATTTTTTGTAAAGGTGTTGCTTTAAGCGCTTCTTTGGCAGACCACTGTGGGTAACGCACCTTTTCAAGGCGAATACGGAAGTCTTGTTCAATTTTTTGCTTTTCTTGCTTGGTCAGGTTCAAGACATAGTATTTCGAGTCATTGAAGGCGTCAAAATCGGTGCGTGCGCCATCAGCAGAATTTTCTAGACCATAGCGTGTGAGCATTTCAGGAACTGAAGGGAAGGAGACCTTTGTTTTTTCAATCCGATACAACAAGGCTTGCCCTGGTGAAACATAAGCTCTTTTCCCGTTTACATATAAAACAGAATTCTTGATTTCAAGAATATCGCCAGGTGTTCCAACACAGCGCTTAATATAGTTCTCGCGCTTATCCACAGGCCGAAAAATAAGACCACCATGTGTTTGGCTATATTTACTTTCTTCCATATAAACCGGGAATTCGCCATTTTTAAAGCGTTCGCGCGCAAGGTTTTTCCAGTAGGCGTGTTGTTCAATAAATTGAGCCAACAAGTTGTTTTCCGCTGGCGTTGCTTCGCGTCTTTCCCAAACAGCACTGACATTATTTTTAATGGCAAATTCAAAAAGAGCTTCCTGATTTACGAGACCGTGGAAGTCGTGCCCCATGAGGCCACCTGGCATGCGTGGGTCCAAGATGGCGGTGTCACCCGAAGGAAAGTTAAATACAACGATGTCGTTGCGCTTAATTTTCGCCCAGCCTGGTAGGCGGGTGTAGGTACCTTTTTCCCAGTCGAGGTATGATTTGATATTGACAAGTGGAACAATGTTATGCACCAAGGGGTAGGAAAGTGGTGTGATGGGCACTTTAGGGCCATAGGCCAATTTATTAACCACCAAAAAGTCACCGACCAACATGGTTTTTTCCATGGAGCCAGTCGGGATTTGAAAAGGTTCGAAAGAGTAGGTGCGAATGACGGCGGCTGCTACAAGGGCCCAAATGAAAGAATCGCCATATTCTTTAACTCTTGGTTTGGTGCCTGGCTTATCGCGGGAGATTTTATCAAAACCAATAGCTAAAATGTGGCCAATGACAGGCAGCGCCATGAATAATACCACGTGATCACCCCATTTTCTGATTTCAACTTCTCTTGAATTAGACCAATTGGTAGCTGGCCCATAAGTCAGGGCTTCGTTTTTAGCAACTTGATTGAATAACAAATACGGAAAAAATAGCCCTTGTAAGGTTTCTTTGAGGTTGTAAAAGCCAAAACGACGCAATAAACTCACGTTGATCGTCATCCACATGACTAAATGCACGCCAGGGAAAGCTAATAATAAAGACCACCATGGCTTATTGAGTACTTCTTTGTACAAAATGAAGTAGTTATAACCAGGCACCATGGCCTCCCACGATTTTCTACCGAGTTTCGGGAATACTTTATGCCATTGAGCAAGGTAGGGGTGTAAGAGGATCAGTAAGTAAAAATAAATGAAACTCATGCTTGAATGTTTAGTACGTCAGACATTTGATAACAGCCTTTGCGGCCTTTTAAAAATTCGGCGGCAAGAACGGCGCCTAAGGCAAAGCCTTTGCGATTATGGGCAATGTGTTCGATGCGAATGGTATCGATTTCGGAGTCATAGCTGACCTCGTGTGTGCCGGGAACATCTGGAATTCGGTGTGCGACTACCGGAATTTGAGCAGCTGAATTCGGCTCAAGGCTCCAGCTGTCATATTGAGTTTGAATCTGGAGAATGTCGTTTAATAGACTCACAGCGGTGCCACTTGGGGCATCTAGTTTTTGAACATGATGCGTTTCAGACAAACTCACTTTATATTCAGGATAGTTCGAAAGTAGTTCGGCTAATTTTTGATTAAGAGCAAAAAATAAATTCACACCCACACTAAAATTACTTGCGTGTAAAAGAGCAGACTGCTGCTCTTCAATAAGTGCTTGTGCACGCGGGAGGTCTTGGAGCCAAGCCGTAGTGCCCACAACAATGGGTACTTGTTTTTTAGCGCAGAATTCAATGTGTTGCACTGCCAGATGCGGTTGTGTAAACTCAATACAGACATCGACCAAGGACCAATCAACACTTTTTAAAGGTGTTTGAGAGTTGATTTTAGCCACAATTTGGTGGCCTCGTTCCAAGGCAATTTGTTCAATGGCCTTTCCCATTTTTCCGTATCCGAGCAGGGCGATATTCATCTTGTAAAAATAATATAAATCAATGAAAGCTCAGGCTTAATCTTGCCCCGACATAACCCTGGGTTGAAAAGAAGGGATCTAGATGAAAACTGAGGTCGGGTGAAGTATCAAAATTCACAAAATGTGCTTCTGCGCCAGCTTCGGCAATTTGAATGAAATAAACGGCTGCAAGGCCGAGTATAGAGAGGTCTCGCCAATCTAGATATTGTCTGTAAAGTTGCAAGACCGCAGCGTCATCGTAGAGGGCATATTTCGGATCAGGTGTGCCCCCAATTTGCCGCTGAGTATACTCAAATTTCAATTCCTTTTGCATGCGTTGATTACTGATCAAAAAGTAACCAGCACTTCCGACCCCTGCATAAATTATGGGCACTTTCCAAATGGCATTGTTGTGTCGGGTAGAAATGATGCTGTTTCTGATTTGACCTGCTCCGGGAATGATCGCAGAGTAGAGCATGCTTTTTTGATGAAATTCAAGGCTGGATGAATCTGGTTCACTGATGATTTGCGCAAACGACAGTTGCTGAAACAGAAAAATCAGTACTAGGATTCTCATTCTGTTTTTTTCAACATCTCGATGAGGCGCTGTAGTTGTTGCTCTTCTTCGAAATGAATGATCAATTTACCCTTGCCGTTCGATTCTTTATCTAGGCTTACTTTACTTTGAAGTTGCTCGCTGAGATAAGATAGATAAAGTTTTTCGGTCGTAGTGAGCGATATCTTTTCTTTGTTGCTACTTTTTGAAGCTTCTTTGCCCTGGCTGCCTAATTCTTGGGTTGGTTTACTGAGTGCCTCTACGGCACGAACAGAAAGTTGTTCCGTAAGAATGCGCTCGAGAGCGGCAAGCTGTTCTTTTTCAGAGCTAAGTGCTAAAAGCGCGCGTGCATGCCCCATTGACAATTGCTTGTCGCGGACGGCTGCTTGAATGGGCGCCGGTAATTTGAGAAGTCTGAGGTGATTGGCGATGTGAGACCTTGATTTTGCTACCTTTTCACTGAGCTGATCTTGGGTGAGTTTGCATTCATCGATGAGCCTTTCATAAGAAAGTGCCACTTCAATGGCATTCAGGTCTTCACGTTGAATGTTTTCCACTAAGGCCATTTCTAGCATGGTTTGGTCATTAGCGATGCGTACGTAGGCCGGAACTTCAGTTAAACCCGCTAGTTGCGCTGCTCTGAATCTACGCTCACCAGAAATAAGCTGGTAGCGGTCTCGGCCCATTTTTCTGACGGTAAGGGGTTGAATAATGCCGTGGGTCAGGATCGATGTTTTGAGTTCTTCAAGTGCGCTCAGTTCAAAGTGCGTGCGCGGGTTAAATGGATTGGCTTCAATGGAGCTGATCAAAATCAAGGCAACAGCGCCTGCAGGAACTGCATTGTTGTTGCTTGTGATGTCGGTGTCTGAATTTTGTAAAAGTGCGCTTAAGCCACGACCTAATGCGGGCTGTTTTTTCGGGTTAGAGCTCATGATCAATCTCTATTATTTTATCGTCGTTGCCAATTTTAGTGGCGTCGTTTTTTTGTAAAAGTTCACGCGCAAAATTCAAATAGTTAATGGCGCCTTTAGAGGATGCATCGTACATGATAACTGTTGAGCCATGGCTAGAAGCTTCACTGAGTGTGGTGTTGCGGTGAATAACGGTATCGAAAACCAATTCTTGAAAATGCGTCTTGACTTCGTCTACCACTTGATTAGCTAAGCGCAAACGGGTGTCGTACATGGTGAGGACCATGCCTTCAATTTCCAAACTTGGGTTGAGGCGGCCTTGAACAATTTTGATGGTGTTTAGCAACTTGCTAAGCCCTTCTAGGGCGAAATATTCGCATTGTACCGGTATCATGACGGCATCTGCGGCAACAAGCGCATTGACAGTAATGAGACCAAGTGAAGGGGAGCAGTCAATTAAAATGAAGTCGTAGTCGTCTTTAATTTGCTCAAGTGCCTCTTTGAGCAAATATTCGCGGTTGGGCATATTGATCATTTCAAGTTCTGCACCAACCAGGTCTACGTGTGAAGGTAAAATGAAAAGATTCGGATTGGTAGTTTCAAGGATGGCCTCATTAGGATGATTCCCGTTTACTAAACAATCGTAAATATTTTTGACAGATTTAGGGTCAAAACCAAGGCCGGAAGTAGAGTTTGCCTGCGGGTCAGCGTCGATAATCAGTGTTTTGTATTCAAGCACACCGAGACAGCCACCTAAATTGATGGAAGTTGTTGTTTTACCGACTCCGCCTTTTTGGTTGGCGATGGCAATGATTTTACCCATAATTGATCTATTGAAAGCTAAAATTACAAGTAGTTCTGCATTCTTGGAAGCCCCTGTCTAGGAACTTATCAACCATTTTCATGTGCTTGCTGTCAATATCATTCATTCACAGCGCCTTAGCTATGTAAAACAATCCGTTGTTTTTCAGTAATTTTGTTAAATGTTTGTCAAGCGATATATTAAGATAGGAGCAGCAGCTGCCAATGACATTCAATTCGCTGATTCCGAATTGCTGCCTTATCATGCGCTTTTGTTGCAAGATAGCAATGGTGCCGTTTATTTCCATTTGTGTGTAGCGGAAGCAAGGGCTTTATTGAACGGTAATACTATTGATCATTTGGTTGAACTCCAAGCCCATGATCACTTGCAAATTGGCACTACAAACTTGGCAATCAAAGACTTATTTGATTGGCCCGTACAGGTTGCAGCCGAGACAGTCAACGCAACAGATTCAGTCGCAGTCATTGAGTCTAGTTCTAAACGAGGCCTGAGTTTACAACTCGTTGTCATTTACGCGGCAGTCGCTTTGTTGCTCATTCTGATGGCTTTTTACGTTTAGCCTAAAAAAAATGCAATTTTCTGTGAGCAAATCAGAAAATATTCGTAATATTGCACCCCCGTTTGATTGAAAACGGTTTAAAATTTCTGAGATGAACGTCATTAAACAAATTGAGCAAGAGCTCATCGCCAAAAATGAACTTCCAGCTTTCGGAGCAGGAGACACCATTATTGTTTCTTACCGTATTGTTGAGGGTAACAAAGAGCGTATCCAGCAATTCCAAGGTGTAGTTTTACAACGCCGTGGCGCAGGTGCCACTGAAACTTTTACAATCCGTAAAATGTCAGGTAACGTAGGTGTAGAGCGTATCATTCCTGTAAACTCTCCTTTCATTGATAGCATTACAGTTGTGAAACGTGGAGCTGTGCGTAGAGCGCGTATTTTCTACTTCCGCGAGCGTACTGGTAAATCTGCTCGTATCCGCGAAAAGAAAAACTTCAGTCACTAAGCACTGTAAAAATCATATTCAAAAAGGAGCTCATTGGGCTCCTTTTTTTTTGTGTCTTCTATTTTCTATCTCACCTAATTAGAATTTAATTTGCAAGAATAGAATAGAATAGAATAGAATAGAATAGAATAGAATAGAATAGAATAGAATTCCTAATTAGTAGAATTACAACCCTAGAATTTCAAAATCCGTTCTTCTATTCTTCGCTCTATTTTCTAAAGAAGTATTGGCAACTTTGGGTTGCGTTTCTCCAAAACCTTTTGCTTGTAACCTTTCCGGAGCAATACCAAGTTCAATCAAGTAATTGACAACTTCCTGTGCTCTGCGTTCAGACAAGAGTAAGTTGTTTTGTTCGGCGCCAAGATCGTCGGTATGGCCATTTATTTGCAGCGAAATATGTTGCTGTTGTTGCAGGTAGGCCGCAAAACTCTGCAAAAGAATTTTCGCTTCTTTGTCAAGTAAATGACTTTCGGTGGCGTAATAAATAGAGGCGAGGGTATAAGCTTTACCAACTTCAAGACTATCTACCACGAGTTCTTTGGCTTCCACTTTATTAGTGGGCGTACGGAGTTCTTCGGCTTTGATGACCTGCGCTTGAAAACTATGGTTTTCCTTACTGGCTGAAATACTGATATCTTCTCCAACTTGAACGGCAATAGCATAGGTGCCATCCTCATTGGTTTGTCCGGCCTCAATTTGCTGCTCGCGATTGTGGTAATTGAGTTGTAAATCAGCCCCCGCAACACCTTTTCCTTGTTCATTGACAATTTTCCCTGTCAGGATTCGGACTTCTTTAGGCCTAGCCGCTTCGTAAAGCTCAAAACTATAGATATCCCAATTTTGCCCCTGATAACTAGAGAAATAAGCTTCTTTGCCATTGGTTGATACAAAAAGCCCAAGTTCATCTGCTTCTGAGTTAATAGGATATCCGAGGTTTTGAATAGGGCCCCAACCATTTGCGGTTTTTCGCATGTAGAAGATATCTAAGCCGCCCATTCCAGGTCTGTCGCGTTTGCTTTCTGAAACAAAGTAAAAGGTTTCTCCATCTTGATGGAAAAAGGGGCTTTTGTCTTTGCCTGCTGTATTTACTATCGTGAATGGTTGCGCTGGCCCCCAAGAACCATCGGCTTGTTTTTCGCTAAAATAAATATCGTTGTCTTGGGATCCTTTACGAAAACTTGTGAAGTAAAGGATTTTCCCATCAGAAGACAACGAGGGTTGAGCTTCCCAACCATCTTTGGTATTGATTTGCGGCCCGAGGTTTTTTAGCGGCCCCCATGAAAAGGTATTTTTACCTTTGACTTGCGTCACCTGATAACGTGTACTGAATAGGTCGCAATTCAGGTATTCCTTTTGGTAAACGATTTCTTTTTTACAGGCGCAAATAATCATCTCTCGGTTGTCGGCTGAAAGACTTGCTGATCCGTAATTATAGAAATTTCCATCATTAAAAGGGCTGCTCAGTGCAAACCCTTGATTGAATTGAATTTGTTCAGCTTGAGCCATTGTAAATTCTTCCTCCACACCCCCAGCAATATCGCCAAGATTAGTCTTGTCTGCTTTTCTAGTAAAGAAGAGTAGTTCGTTATCTGGGCTCAGCATCGGAAAATATTCGTCTTGAGTTGTGCTGACCTGCTGAACCTTTTGCACCTCATAAGGAACCGGATTCAGTTTGGCATCACGTAAAAAACTGAGCTCTTTGTAAACTGGCGCTAATTCGGCCTTGATTTCGTCATAGTTTTGAAGATTTTCATTTCGGCTATCAGGGTACAAAGAATCAAATGCAAATAAAGTTTCAATCTGATTCAAGCAAGCATCTTTGCGATCAAAATTGTAAAGTAATTTGGCACAATAATAATAAGCATCAGGATTGTAATCTGGGCATTTTTGTAGAGCAGCCTGAAAGAAGGTCAAAGATTTTTGGAGTTTTTTTTCACCCTCGGCCTGAGTGGCCTTATTTTTATATTCTGCACTTCCTTTTGAATAAAATAAAACACCTAAGTAGTAGTATGCCTGTACATTTTCAGGATATTTTTGAGCAACGGTTGCTAAAGCCTTGGCTTTTTCTTCAAAACTTGTTGCATTCAATGCTTCTTGGAGTACTTTATTGATTTTTTTATCGGTGGTAGTACATGCCGCTTGTTGCGCTTGTGCAAACGTTGCCATTAAAAGGGCAGAACTCAATAAAAGTTGGCGAAACAAGCACATAGTGCTATCTACGAACTTGTCGCAAAAAGTTACATTTTTTCGAGAATATTTACGCAGTAAGCGATGTCTTGTTCGCTCACGTTTAAATGCGTCACCATTCGTATCATACCTGGGCCAAAAGCCATGCATCGAATCTTATTTTCAGCAAGTTGAGCTAATAAGTGGTCGCGCGCAGATTCATCTTTGAGAATAGCAACTACAATATTGGTCTGTACGGGCACTACTTCTGCAATGTAACTACATTTTTGAAGGGCGAGTTCTAAAGCTTTAGCATGGCGGTGATCATCTGCCAATCTGTTCCTGTTATTTTGAAGTGCGTAAAGACCCCCGGCCGCAATAATGCCGGCCTGACGCATGCCACCGCCCATTACTTTTCGTACCCGACGTGCTCGCTCAATAAAGGATTTTGTTCCGAGTAAGACAGAACCAACAGGAGCTCCGAGTCCTTTAGATAAACAAACAGAAATGCTATCAAAAAATTGACCGTACTGCGCTGCTTCCATGCCGTTTTCAATTAAGGCATTAAAAACACGAGCACCGTCTAGGTGTAAAGGAAGGCCAAGTTTGGTAGAAAGTTCACGTATGTTTTGAAGTTCATCTAGATCGTAAATAGCTCCACCACCTCGGTTAGCTGTATCTTCTAGACTTACTAACTGAGTCAATGGAAAATGAACATCATGTGCTGGATTGATCCATTTTTCAATGGAAGCAGCAGTTATCCGACCACGGTCTCCACTTAAAAGGCGAACAGAGGCTCCGGAATTTTTGGCGATTCCACCACCTTCGTACTTATATATATGACTTTCTTCGTGGCAAATGACTTCGCCTCCTGGTTGTACATGAACATTGATGGCAATCTGATTGGTTTGCGTACCTGAGCTACAAAACAAGGCTGCTTCTTTGCCAAATAATTGAGCGGCGTAAGCTTCTAACTCCAAAATAGTTGGGTCTTCCATAAAGACATCGTCACCAACTGGCGCTGCTAGCATAAATGCGCGCATTTCTGACGTAGGTTGTGTAACGGTGTCACTGCGTAAATCAATCATATTTGTACTTTTAGCAAAAATACAATTTCGCATGGATGTTTTGCTCTCGATTGTTGTGTTCATTTTAGTGCCCTTTATGGGTGCTTTGGCAACCTTTTTCACCGGATTCGGCCTCAACACCATTTTAGTTCCTGTTTTTTTACTTTATTGGGATGCACCAATAGCGGTCTTAATGGCGGGTCTTGTTCACCTAAGCAATAATATCTTGAAAGTGGCGCTCACGGCGAGGTCGATTAATTGGCACTTGTTTCGGAATTTCGGTATCCCAGCTATTATTTTTGCTTTTATAGGCGCTTTTCTTTTAAGTAGTTTATCAGCAAGGACCACTATAAATTTAGAGCCCATTTTTGGCGTCATTCTGATGGGCTTCGCTTGTTTAGAGTTTTTTAATTGGAAACTACCTGTTCACGGGCAATGGGCCATGCGCTTCGGAGGTGTTTTGAGTGGTTTTTTTGGTGGCTTTTCCGGACATCAAGGTGCACTTCGTGCTATGTTTCTATCCAAACTTAAAATTGAACCCCTTGTTTTTGTTGCGACAACCGCAATTATTTCACTGTTAGTAGATTTGACTAGAATAAGTGTTTATTTTTCGAATACCGCACTTTTTAGTTATTACCCAACGCTGCTTATCTTTTTCTGTGTTCCGGCCGCATTAGCTGGCACAGTTGTGGGTAGAAAGTACATTCAAAAGGTCAATCATACTAAGATGTCAATGATTGTCGGAATTGGGTTGTTTGTGATGGGGCTCACTATGTTGTTGAAGTCACTTATTCCTTTTCATTAGTTTTCGGAAACAACTGTTTTTTCACGCCATATTCATCGATCACAAATTCTTCGATTTTTTCTCCTTTACTACTATAGGTACAGCTATAGTTGAGTTTCCCATCGACATAGAATGATTCGTGTTTACCAACTGGGATATCGGCTAAATATTGCTCGGAGTTCAGTACTTGCCCGCGCTCATCAAAGGTTTTGAAATCGCCATTCTTCTTGCCGTCTTTCCAATTTTCTATGCGAGCCGTTTTACCGCTGTCAAAATAATAGGTCCAGACGCCATTTTTTTTACCGTTCTTATAATTGAGCAAGCTTTCTTTGGTTCCTTTTTCAGTGAGTGTATACATTTGACCATCTAGAAGCCCATTGTTATAATGACTCACTTTTCTTAGTTTACCATTGTTGTAATAAGTACGTTGCTGACCATGTAGCTTGCCATTTGCGTAGTTTTTTAAGGTCAGGGTATCTTGTTGCTCATTGCGGACAAATTGAATGGAAGGGCCATCTAAAGCACCATTTTTATACCAAATTTCAAATTGCTTCCACTGTGTGGAGTCATAACAAATTATGGTAGAACCATTTTGTAAGCCTAAATGATATTCTTGAATGGCTTGAATACAGCCCGTTCGGTAGTAAGAAGTATCGCGACCTTCTCTTTTTCCATTTTCAAAATACAATTTTTCTTCCACTAAGAAATTGGAATAACAACTCGTACAAGTTCCGGAGTAGGGAGTAGCAAAGTCTTTTCTAAGAAGGTAAATATTGCGCTGCTCATCAAAGGCAACTTTATCTTGGCAATTATTGACATTCTTTGCAGGGCAAGCAGTACGCGTAGCTTTACAAGGCTCAGGGACTTGTGCATAAAGGCTTGCAAAGGAAAGGAAGCAAATTAAGAATGGGTTTTTGAACCAAGTCATGGTCGGGGAGGGTTAAATTTGCTCAAGTTGAGAAAGCGCTGCTTTCATGCGCTCCGGAATCTCAATAGTTTGTTGCGTTTTACTGTTAAAGCCCACCAGCGTGCTGCTCCCGGTGGTACACAGTTTATCTTTCACAAAAAGTTGGTAGGCCAGTGTAAAGCTTTTATTTCCTATATGTTTCAGAAAAAGTTTGATTTCAGGCTGATCGTGTAGGTATAAAGGCTGAATGTATTCTACTTCATTTTTAACTAAAACAACTCCTTGCTCCATCCAATCCCAGTTAGGGCCCACCATGTGATTGAAATAGTGGATGCGCGCCATTTCAAAATACACCAAGTAAATTGAATTATTGACATGACCAAGAATATCGATATCTGTTAATCTAATTTGAACTTTTGCTGGAGCGATCATTTGTCTAGTTTCTGGTAAGTTGAGTTGTTAGAAATAAATTCTGGAACTAATTTTTTCATGAGCGTTACACAAAGCTCATTGTTTTGTTGGTCGGCTTGTTGGAGTAAATCTTGAATACCGGCCTTTTGTTCTTGGGTAGTTTGTCTCGTTTTGGCAATCAAAATTTTTGGATGGTGAGTCGTTAAGGTATTTTCACTGGAGGCGAGCACTTCTTCGTAGAGTTTTTCACCAGGACGCAAACCCGTAATTTGAATATCGATGTCTTTGTATGGTTGCTTGCCCGAAAGTAAAATCATCTTTTTAGCAAGGTCAATGATTTTAACGGCTTGACCCATTTCAAAAACAAAAATTTCACCTCCGTTGCCCATTGCCGCTGCTTCTAAAACAAGTTGACACGCTTCTGGTATGGTCATGAAAAAACGCGTGATACGTTCGTCTGTAACCGTAATGGGGCCACCTGCTGCAATTTGCTTTTCAAAAGTTGGTATGACGGATCCGTTAGACCCCAAAACATTGCCAAAACGCGTCGTAATGAAAGCAGTTTGCTGACGCTCATTGAGCAAATCAACTGCCATTTCTGCAATGCGTTTGGAGGCGCCCATCACGTTGGTTGGGTTAACGGCCTTATCTGTAGAAATCATCACAAATTTCTTGACAGCAAATTTGGCTGCTAATTGAGCTAATAAAAGTGTGCCGCCGATATTGTTTCTAATGGCTTCAACAGGGTTGTCTTCCATTAACGGAACATGCTTGTAAGCTGCAGCGTGAAACACCATTTCTGGATTGAATACCTCAAAGAGTTTTTCCATTCGTTGGGCAGCACAGATATCACCTATGACATATTCAGCGACAAGTTTAGGGAATTTTGCTTTGAGTTGCTGCTCAAGTTCAAACAGTGGAGTTTCAGCTTGATCTAATAAGATTAATTTTCGTGGGTGCAAAGGAGCAATGCTTTTGGCAAGTCCGCTACCAATGCTCCCGGCAGCACCGGTAACTAATACAATCCTGTCTGAGATCAGCGCTGCAACTTTCGGATTATTCAATTCGATTGCCTCGCGCCCTAAAAGATCATTGATATTGATTTTTGTAAACTGCTTTACTTGAAAAGTGCCGTTGGTCCAAGATTTCGCCTCTGGTACACGTTGGATTTGTATGCCGTGTTCAAAAGCAGATTCAGCGATTTGCTGCAAACGTTCAGAAGGCAGATTTTGAACTGCGATAATGAGTGTGCGTATGTTGAACTTCTGTTTAAGCGCTTCAAGTTCATGTAGCTGATATACCCTAGAGCCTTCTATTCGCTTACTTTTTAAACTCGGATTATCATCAATGAAGCCAATAACGTTTTGCAACGAAGCCGTATCTTTTTCAATAATTCTTTTGGTCAATAAGCCAGATACTCCTGCGCCAAAAATCACTAATGGCTCTTCGGTACCTTTTTCTTTGATGTATTCCAAATAGAGTAACTTAACAACCAGCCTTGCCGAAATCACAAAAGCAGTACTGAAAATAAACTCCATAATCAGTACGGAATTCGGGAAGAGGTAATAGTGGTCTAGGAAGTAAAATCGGAAAAGACCACCCATGATAAAGAGGATAGTGCTGATTGCCTCTGCAAATAAGATGCGTTTGAAATCATCTGTAGAGGAATAGCGCACCAGGCCTTGATGTATCTGGAAAACACCAAAAACCAAGATTTTAACTAAAATAAAAAACCACAGGCTTCTGGATAGAATTTCCCATTCGGTTTGAATCAAAGAAAAATCCGCCTTGAGGTCAAAGCGGATTAAGTAGGCAAAGAATAAGGCAAATAAATGAATGAGTACATCAAGTAAAATAATGACCCATCTTGGTGTATTTTTCTTTAGTTGTAGCACGCGCAAAGATAGTAATTAACTATTTCTCGCGAACAAGGTGTATGAGTCCTTGCTTCTCAATTTCTTGGTTAGCGTTGGTTGTCGTTTTCGCTATATAAAAATAAACACCTTCTTCTAGCTCTTTTCCATTTTCATCGGTACCATCCCATTGGAAGGCAGGGTCAGTAAATGTTCTGATTGTGTTGCCCCAGCGGTTAACAATGATACACTCATAGATGGCTAAGCCACCATAGAAAGTCATGTGGAAGTAGTCATTGCTACCATCTCCGTTTGGACTAAATACATTTGGGAACTCGATATCGCAATAGTAAAAAGTAACGAGCGTAGAGTCAATACTGACGCCACACATGTTAGTAGCAGCTACAATATATGTACCTGAATTGGTGACAGCAATAGTTGAATTTGTTTCATTGGTGTTCCAAGCGTAGCTAACGTTTTGTGGTTGAACAACAGCTGCGAGAGTGGCTGTTTCTCCAACACAAAGCGTAGTGTCGTTAATGGAAGTATAAGGATCTGCAACAAATGTGAGACTAAAACTTTGGTTAAAGCCACAAACGCTGTCTTGCATGTTGATGATATAAATACCAGCGGTATCTGCAGTAATTAATGGATTTTCAGTCGTGGCATCATTGAAGGAAATGAGTCCTGAATTGGAGGTCCAGTTAGAGCCAGTATAGGAGACCACACCATTAACTTGTAGCGTGAGGTTACACAAAACAGTGTCTGTCATGGGTGAAACAGGTGCCGGAATACTATCTACAATAATTTGAGTGCTGTCTGAACAGCCAATTTGATCTATGACAGTAACCCAATAGCTACCTGAATTGAAATTCGGGAAATTACCAGTAATACTAGTGCCGACCAACACAGGGCCTTGGTGGACAACAAAAACATAGGGGCTTACACCAAGAGTGGCGCTTGTAGAAATAGAGCCATCTTGTAAGCTACAAAACTCTAAAGTTGAAGTTGTAGGGCCAAGTTCAGGATTTGTCGAAGGGAAAATTTCTGCGGTCGTTTGGTCAAAGCAACCGTTGGCGTCTTCAACATAGACTTGATAGGATCCTGGAGATAAATTACTAAAAACAGGGCTGGCAGAAAAGGTGCTGCCGTTTGTCAGGCTGTATTGATATGCAGGGGAACCTCCACTGACTGTTAGATCTATGACGCCATTATTGAGCCCACATGTGGTAGTAGTGACAATCATGTTGCTGATGTCAACTGAATCAACACCTTGTAAGGCGGCTTGTAGTGTATCCGAACAGTTATTCTGATCGACAAGAATAATGGTGTAATTATTGATTCCTAAGTTGCTGAATGTACCAGAATTTTGAAAATTTTGACCATTATCAATGGAGTAGGTGTAACCCCCAGCACCTCCTGAAGAACTAGCAACTAAACTTCCATTGCTGCTACCGCAAGTTGGGTCGTTTTCAATAATTGTATCAATTTGCGGGTAGGAAATAAACAAAGTGATGGTGTCGTAACAAATATTGGTACTGTCTGTCATCATGACGATATAGCTCGTTGTTCCGGTAGGTGAGACCGGCGTAGGGTTGTCACCGGTATATACACCTGTAGGATAGGTATAATTGTCGTGAAGCCAAGTAATGGTGTAGTTCGGAATGGTGGCTGAAATAGAGATGTTGTCAAGGCCCCAGTGGTCGAATCCAGCACCTGAAACGGCGAGTTGCGTCCAACGAAATTTAGTAGTGGCTGTTTGTGCACCGATTGGAATGTCTTCACAATAGTTATTCCAAGACGTCATGTAGGAATCATAACCACCATTAGGGCTCCAGTAGTTCATGGTAACCCATGTAGCACCATTATTTGTAGAATATTGCAAATAAACACCCTCATTGGCTAAGTCTGGACCTTCGCAAGGTGATGCTTGGGCTTGAATGGCATAACGCATTTCAAAACAAACTTCTCCTCCTGACGATACGTCTAGAGGGACAGTTGTCATGACGCGCGGCGCCACGGATTGGTTTCCCATCCACATGAAGTCAGAGCCATCGAGGCTAGGTACGCCGCAAGTATTGTTGGCAATAGTAACAACTTGTGAGAAATCCCAACCGACTGGCTGGCCATTGTTAAAATTTTCACCAAAAGCGAGTACGCTAGTTCCTGAACCATTTACACTAAGTGTAGTTGAACCGTTGCACGGAACAATGGTGTCCTGAGCAATCGCTTGAACTGTACACTGTGCTTGAGCTGAGTTCAAGATAAAGAAGCCCGCGACGAGGCAGAGTAGTTGATAGTAGGTTTTCATGAGAAAGAATTATTGAACCGTAACACTGACAATTTTAAAATCTGTCAGTTGTGTTTTGGTTAAATGGGCAGGCATGTGATCAAAAATTGTGAGGCCCTGACGGTTGCGATCAAGGCATACACCTTCTAATTTTTCTTGAGGTTGTAAAGTTTGTGTGTAAACCATTTCAGGATGCCCGCAAGTAGCACAAGCACCGTCGTAGTACAATTCAAAGCTGTAATTGACAACTTTAACTTGATTGGTCGTATTTGTAATGGTGAGTTGAATGAGGTCTGCTTCGTATCCTTCTGAAGGCACATTGCAGTGTAATGGCTTGGTTTGGATTTCGATTCCGGATTTAGAGATTGATTTTTGAGCAAAGCTGGTTGCTGAAAAAAGGAGGAGGCCGATGATCGTAAGACGCATTTTCATAGAATTAGTTTAGATTTGTGCTAGACGCGAACTTCAATGTATAAGTTGCACGCGTTGTAAATTTAGCACAAATTAAGCAAATTTGAAAGAAATCGAACGAAAGTTCCTTGTGGAAAATGACCACTGGAAATCAGCAAATATAATAGGGCAAAGAGTGCTCAAGCAAGCTTATTTACTTCGGGAAGCTGACCGTTCGGTGCGCATTCGCATCACAGATACCATGGCTTTTTTCACCGTTAAACTCGGTGTTGGAATCACGCGCAGTGAATTTGAATACGAAATTCCTGTTGAGGAAGCCGAAATCATGATCGCTGAAGCCAATTTAAAATGCTTAGACAAAACCCGTTATTACATCCAATACAAAGCAGCGACGTGGGAGCTCGATGTATTCCATGGTGCACTTGAAGGATTGGTTGTTGCTGAGCTTGAGTTAGATGCTGAAGATCAGCACATTGACCTACCAAGTTGGGTAGGGAAAGAAGTGACGCTCGACCCTAACTATTTGAATTCCAATCTGATTGAAAAGGTTTAAGGATAGAACTTTAAAGTTCCTCTTGTTCAAGCGGTTCTTTGAGTAAATCAATGACGGTGCAACCTAATTCTAGGTGAAAGAAATGTGTGAATGTTTGTGTTTCGCTGAGTGCAGGCCAATTTTTAGGGTCTGCCTCGATATTACTGCATTCTTGAGCCCATATTTTTTTGGCGTATTTTTCGATGATGAGGTCGTCGTCCCAGAATTCTTCTTCAATTAAATATAGACTGCCTTCTGAGTCTTCATCCATCATGAGTTCTGGGTCAATTTGAGTTGCCCACTCGATAAAGGCAGTTTTGGGTTTAGCCAGAAGAAAACCACGGTTGATTAATTTCATAAGTTGACGATTTGTGCGTTTTTATATTGGTACCATTTGGTGCTTTTTCTAGGCTGACCCAACATCACATATTTGAAGTTTGCTTGTTGGTGACGTCCACTCAGGTATTTGAGCCAATCTTTGTAGTTGATTTTTTTTGTGGATTGAACAGCTGTGATTTGATTATTTGCAAGTACAATCAAGGTAAATTGTTTGAATAGCTTATCACTAGAACCTATTTTGAAGGGCTGTTGACTGTTGAATTGATCGAGCCAATTAAAAAATGCTTCGTTTGCTTGATTTGAATCTTTAAATGCCCATTCTTGATGCCCGAAAGTTTGCGACAAAGAATCAGTGCAAAGTACATGAAAATGCTTTTGCGAAAAGCGATTGAGGAAGTGCTTTTGTTGCGAACTATCAAGACTCACACTCGCCATTTTAAGTTGACATGAATCATTGGCATAGCTTTTGAGAAAAGAGGAGAGTGTGTCCAACTCAGTAGGCGTGCTTATTTTCTGATCTTTTTGGCTAGACTTCGGTCTGATTTGATCCAAATTTGTAACAGCATCAGCTGGTTGGTCTTGACAGGCCATTGTCAAAGTCAAAAAAGAAACGAGAATATACAACAGGGGTTTGGTCAGTGCACGCATCTTTTAATTAATTTTGAACAAATTTAACAAACTATGAAGCAATTTGTATTGTTTGCCGTCTTGGCTTTTATCAGCTTTTCTTGTGGTACAAAAGTACAGTATACAACAGCTGTGCGCGATGAATTCAATTTAGATACCGAAGAAAAACTTCGTCAGGTACAATTTTACATCTCGCATACCATCATTCTCAACCAAATGAATGTGCAATCAAGTGAGTTGACCACGCAAAACGGCGCTTTGGTGGCTAGTTCAAATAGCCAATCAGAGTCTGTCATTATTCCGGCCGGAACAAAATGTATTTTTGAAGGTTTTGGCGATGCCGGACAAATCTTGGTGCGTTTTGAAACAGGTGACCAACGTTACATTCCATTTGCTACAAAAAATGAGGGCGCTAGCGTCAGACGCTATTACCTCGATGCAGACTGGACAGCCAGCGGTGGTGCAAAAATTAACTACGGCGGGAATGTATACAAAGTAGACCTCACTAGAGGGATGCCCAGACAAGCACATTTAGAAGTCGTTCGCAAGAAATTAGAAAAAACTAAACGCAAAGAGCGCGTCGTTAAAGGATTAAAAGTTTAATCAGTACATGTCAATCAACACCAACATATCCTTTGATCCAAAAGGATTTGAAAAAGAAGAACTAATTAGCATTTATAAGAAGCTCGTCTTACCGAGGCTTATAGAAGAAAAAATGCTCATTTTATTGCGTCAAGGGAAAATCAGTAAATGGTTTTCTGGTTGGGGGCAAGAGGCTGTTTCAGTAGGAACCTCCTACGCGATGTCCTCAGATGAGTACATATTACCCATGCACCGCAACCTTGGTGTATTCACCACCAGAGACATCCCCTTAAATCGTTTATTTGCCCAATTTCAAGGAAAAATGAGTGGTTACACCAAAGGTCGTGACCGCAGTTTTCATTTCGGAACGCAAGACCACAAATTGGTGGGTATGATCTCTCACCTTGGTCCGCAGCTTGGAATTGCAGATGGCATTGCACTGGCCAATAAAATCCGAGGGACACAAAATGCCACACTTGTTTACTCTGGAGATGGCGGTGCCTCAGAAGGAGATTTCCATGAAGCTTTAAACGTTGCAGCTGTTTGGGATTTACCGGTCATTTTTGCAATTGAAAATAATTGTTGGGGGCTCAGTACACCTTCCATAGAACAATTCCGTTGCAAGCAATTCATTGATAAGGGCATAGGGTATGGCATGGAAGCGATTCAAGTGGATGGCAACAACATCCTTGACGTCATTCGAACGGTGCGTCATATCAAAGCTGAAATGGCACAAAGTCCAAGACCATTTTTACTAGAACTCATGACCTTCCGAATGCGAGGCCATGAAGAAGCGTCTGGTACCAAATATTATCCAGAAGGCTTACAAGAGTCTTGGGAATCCAGAGACCCTGTGGTTGCCTATGAAAACTATTTACTCGCTGAAGGTATTCTTTCAGAACAGTTTGTAAATGAGATTAAAGCCGATTTCAAACAACAAATTCAAACTGCCTTTGATCAAGCAAATGCAGAACCGAAAATTGTTCCAAATTTAGCGCAAGAACTCTCAGACGTTTATGCGCCTCATACGTTTAGCCCTGTTGTTGCTTCTAGTGCCAGCTCAGAAAAACGATTCATCGATGCCATACAAGACGGTCTGTCTTTAGCCATGGAAAAACATCCGGAACTCATTTTAATGGGTCAAGATATCGCTGAATATGGTGGTGCTTTTAAAGTGACAGAAGGCTTTGTGGAACGTTTTGGTAAAAATCGCGTCAGAAATACGCCGCTTTGTGAATCTGCCATTATTGGTGCAGGTTTAGGCTTATCAATTGCAGGCATGAAAGCCATGGTTGAGATGCAGTTTGCCGACTTCGTGAGTGTGGGCTTCAATCAAATTGTAAATAATCTTGCTAAACTTCATTGGCGTTGGGGACAACAAGCAGACGTTGTGGTGCGCATGCCTACAGGAGCGGGTACTGCTGCTGGCCCTTTTCATTCGCAAAGTAATGAAGCATGGTTTGTACATACACCAGGCTTAAAAGTGCTTTACCCATCAAACCCACAAGATGCTAAAGGGCTTTTACTTGCGGCTTTTGAAGATCCAAACCCAGTGATTTTCTTCGAGCATAAATACTTGTATCGCAGTCTAAAAGGCATGGTGCCAGATGCTTATTACAATGTTGAAATTGGAAAGGCGGCAACCGTTCAATCTGGTTCGGACCTCACTATACTTACCTATGGTTTAGGTGTTCATTGGGCACTTGACGCCGCTGCTTCCAGACCAAATGCCAGTATAGAAATCCTTGACCTCAGAACCTTGTTGCCACTCGATAAAGAGGCGATTATTGCAGCTGCATCAAAAACGGGTCGTGTATTAGTTCTGCATGAAGATACCACCACAGGCGGTATCGGAGGCGAGCTAGTGGCTTTGGTCAATGAGCATTGTTTTGAAGCGCTAGATGCTCCTGTACTCAGAGTTGCCTCTTTAGATACACCAGTTCCATTTGCAGCCGACCTCGAGCAACAATTTTTAGCCAATTCTCGACTGCTCGACACCATTGATCAGCTCCTGAACTATTAACGTGCTCAAAAAAATCTCGCCACTACAGCCATTCTTTTGGCTTTGGCTCGCCATGAGTATATTGCGTTTGGCTTTTGCCTGGCAAAATGCAAGTTTTTTTGAATCCCTTCAACTGGGTTCATTTGTTTACGGTGCTTTATTTGATGCCGTAACTATAGCCTTGCTTGCTTTGCCTTATGCCTTTTTTAGCATGCCGCTTCAATGGAAGGCTAGTAAATTTTACCGTGTGGTAGGTAAATCTTACCTTTTTCTGATTGCCTTATTTGTATTAGTGTTGAATACCTGGGACATCGCTTATTTTTCGTACACACAAAAGCGTTCTAGTTTTAGTTATTTCACGCATATACTTACGGGTACTGAAACTAGCTCTTTAGCAGGTGAATTTTTAGCAGAATTTTGGTGGTTGCCCATTTTGTTTATCATACTACTCTTTGTTCTCATTGGCATTCTTCAAAAGCAGCCGAGAAATAGTACAATCCCGTCCTCAAAACCGAAGGCTTGGGTTTTCTACTTGTTATCACTTTTTGTTACCTTCTCACTAGCTAGAGGTGGATTCGCTTTAAGGCCAATTAGCATCATTGATGCAACGGCGCTAACTAGTCTTGAACAAGCGCCTATTGTCTTGAACACGGCTTTTACAGTACTCAAAACCAGCCGCTACGACGACCCCAAAAAAGTGCAATATTTATCAGATAATGAGGTGCTTAGGTTTTTGCCAACAGCACATCGAAGGAAACATCAACATCTGCCCAAACAAACGAACGTAGTGGTGGTTATGCTTGAAAGTTTTGGAACTGTTTATGCAGGACCAAACAGTAAGGAATCCTATACGCCTTTTCTTGATTCCATACTCTCAGGAGGTTTATTTCTAGAAAATGCCATTGCAAATGGCCGCACTTCAATGGATGCGGTACCAGCAATTTTAGCGGGGATGCCCTCGTGGCAAAACGAGTCTTACATTCTTAGCCCTTTTTGCACCAATCAAATTGATGCGTTGCCAAGTTTTTTTAAACAGAAAGGATACCATACTTCGTTTTTTCACGGAGCCAAAACAGGTTCTATGAATTTTGACGATTTTACAAAGGCTATTGGTGTTGATCATTATTATGGGATGGAGCAGTATAAAGGTCCGGAAGCTTTTGATGGCAATTGGGGCATCTGGGATCACGCTATGTTTTCGTTTTTTGCTGACGAACTCAGCACTTTCAAAGTACCATTCTTTAGCACTATCTTTTCCTTGAGCTCGCATCATCCGTATTTGCTTCCTACAAACTACAAAAACCTCGTTAAAAAAGGCCCTGAGCCACTTTGTGCGACCATCTCGTATACAGATCAAGCCCTAAAAGAATTCTTCAAAAAAGCCAGCACTAAAAAGTGGTTCAAAAACACCATGTTTGTTTTCGTTGCAGATCATGTTGGGCCTACGCGCAGCGCTTCAAACCAAAATCTTCCCGATCGTTATCATATTCCCATTGGTTTTTATCACCCTGGGCTGAATTTACAAGCGCTTTATACAAATCAATACGAGACCTCTGCCGTTTTTCAACAGATTGATATTTTCCCGACTATTTTAGACATGCTTGGTTATGATAATCAAGCTTTTTGCTTTGGCCAGTCCCTGTTTGCCAAAGAACAAGGTGCTAAAATGGTTTATGAAAATGGGAGCCTTGTTTTATTTAAATGTCCGTCAAAGACTTTGGATATTTTTTCTTGGATGCCTTTTGAAAAGCGCGCAGTAACAAAACAAGAGCGCATTTACATCCAGAAACTTCAGGCAAACTACCAAAATTACCAGCATCGTCTTATTGAAAATCGTTGCTGCAAGGGTAGATAGCACACATATCATCGAGGAATTCTGTATCTTTGCGCTTTCAATTCAAGAGCAATGGCAGAGAAAAAAGTGACCCGTCAAGAAGATTACGCAACCTGGTACAACGACCTTGTTTATCAAGCAGACCTCGCAGAGCACTCAGATGTGCGCGGCTGTATGGTCATCAAGCCCTATGGTTATGCCATCTGGGAAAACATGCGCGATGTCCTCGATGCCAAATTCAAAGAAACTGGCCACTCCAATGCCTATTTCCCGCTTTTTATCCCGAAAAGTTACCTCAGTAAAGAAGCGGCACACGTTGATGGCTTTGCCAAGGAATGCGCAGTCGTAACGCACTATCGCCTTAAAAATGCCGAGGATGGCAGTGGAGTCATTGTTGACCCAGATGCCAAATTGCAAGAAGAACTCATCGTTCGTCCTACGTCCGAAACGATTATTTGGAACTCTTATAAAAATTGGATTCAATCATACCGTGACCTTCCAATCTTGATCAACCAATGGGCCAATGTCGTACGTTGGGAGATGCGCACGCGTCTTTTCTTGCGCACTGCTGAGTTTTTATGGCAAGAAGGGCACACTGCACACGCCACAAAAACTGAAGCAATTGCTGAAGCAGAACAAATGTTAGACGTCTATGCTGAATTTGCAGAAAACTATATGGCCATGCCTGTGCTTAAAGGTCGTAAGACCGCCAGTGAGCGTTTTGCAGGTGCTGAAGATACACTTTGTATTGAAGCTTTAATGCAAGATGGCAAAGCTTTACAAGCTGGTACAAGCCACTTTCTGGGCCAGAATTTTGCAAAAGCTTTTGAAGTAAAATTTGCCGATAAAGAAGGCAAGCTCGACTACGTTTGGGCCACCTCATGGGGTGTTTCAACGCGTTTGATGGGGGCGCTCATCATGACGCACTCAGATGACCAAGGATTAGTTTTACCACCCGCACTTGCGCCTATACAAGTAGTAGGGGTGCCAATTTATCGCTCCGAAGAAGAGCTTACAGCTATTTCTGAGCGCTTCGCTACCTTGGCTCAAGAACTCAAGGCTTTGGGTATTCGTTTCAAATACGACGACGACGACAACCGCCGACCAGGATGGAAATTTGCCGAATACGAGACCAAAGGCGTTCCTTTGCGTTTGGCCATGGGCCCACGAGACCTCGAAAACGGTAAAATTGAAGTAGCACGTCGCGACACAAAAACCAAAGAAGTTGTTGATTTTGCTGGCATTGCAAGCTACATTCAAGACTTACTTGGTCAAATTCAAGCACAATTGCTCCAAAACGCCAAAGACTTCCGAACTGCCAATACAAAAGTGATTGATTCTTATGCGCAGTTCAAAGAAGAAATCGAAAAAGGTGGATTCTTATTGGCACATTGGGATGGTACTGCTGAAACCGAAGAGCTCATCAAGCAAGAAACAAAAGCAACAATCCGTTGTATTCTTTTAGATGGCGATACCACACCTGGTGTTTGTATGGTAACAGGCAAGCCTTCGGCGCAACGCGTCGTTTTCGCTAAAGCTTATTAATGTCGGTTTTTCACTTTCGGGATTTCAGTATCATTCAAGATCAAAGTCCGCTGAAAGTCGGTACAGATGCGCTATTACTGGGTGCTACCGTTCAGATAACATCAAACAACCCTCGAATACTAGACGTAGGTACTGGAACTGGTGTCATTGCATTAATTCTAGCTTCGCGCTTTGAAAATGCAACAATTGAGGCGCTAGAACCCAATCATCTGGCTTTTAATGAAGCTCAATCAAATTTTCATGCTTCTAATTATAAATCACGCTTGACGATACATCAGGTACGTGTTGAAAATTTTGAAACCCAGCAAAAGTTCGATCTTGTTGTGAGTAATCCGCCTTACTTTATTGATGACCTCAAGAGTGACAACTTAGGTTTAAACGAAGCCAAGCATTTAAGCAAAGACGCATTCAATCAATTTTTACAAGCCAGTCTTCATTTACTTTCGCCTGAAGGTCTTTTGTGGTTAATTCTACCCAAAGAAATTGCTCTGAAAACGATTGAAGATTTGGCACATAATGGCATTTTTTTGCAACGAAAAATAAGATTTCATTCCAATAGTCAAAAATTAGATGCGCGTTGGGTTTTGGCTTTCTCAAGAAATAAGGCTCAACTACAAGAAAAGTCGTTTTTCATCAGAAATAATGACGGAACCTTTCATCAAGATTACATTCAGCATGTTGGCTTTCTACATGCTAAAAAACTTTAGATTTTTTTCTTCCAGCGTTGTAGGTCCGTGCTCAGGCCAATGGCGTGAATAGTGCCTGCTTTAGAGTAGAATTGAATGGAATAATCGAGGTCAAACTTCTTGATTTTAAGACTTGTGCCTAAAGAAAAACCTGCTAGACCCGGGAAATCATTAAGCTTGAGTTGTTGGCGTCTGTTGTAGTTGAAGCCCATTCTGAGTTGAAAGGCACCTTTAGGCACCAATTCTAATTGAAAATTCAAGTGATTTGCAATCTTTTCACCGATGTTGGGTGTGTAAATTGGAATGGTGTCTCCCGTGAGTGGGTCGTAGGTTGGCGCGGCGTTTGGATCTAGCCAAATGTTATCTGGCCTATTTAGTGAGTGTCCAACGACATGAAATCTAAAAGGGGCATGTGCGAGTTTGTAGCTCAGTGCAATATAGGTGTCCAAAGCTAAAGGTGCGCTTTGCGTGCTCGTATAGTTTTTAAAAATAAAACCTAAATTCCTCACCCCGAAAGCTGCTGTGAACAATTGCTTTGGATGAATGAGTAGGGCAGAGAAGGTAGAACTGAGGCCAAATGCACTGTAGCGCTCGAGTTGAGAACCCAGTAAATTGACCTGCATACCCATGCGGAAGTATGGGTTTGGTGTGTAGGCGTAACTAGCGCCAAGTTGATAATCTAGTGCATTAAAAGAACCGATGGCTTCGCCGTTGCTATTGGTTTCGGTGAAATTACCGTAGTTTAAATACCGAATATAGGGCGCAATGGTGCCAATTTTAGTTTTGAGTGCTGTGGTGAAAATGCCAAAATTTACACCTGAAGGCAAGATGCCAATGGTACTGTGCATGGAGCCTTGCATTTTAGGGTCGAGCACTGCAGCTTGGTCTAGGGTGGTGGAAAGATCGCCATTTGGTAAGGCGTAGTATCTTGAGCCGACACCAAGGCTTTTACTGGAATTGGTTTGTTCAAAGCCACTAAAAGTGTTGTTGCCCAAGTTGTACTGAGCAAGACTGCTCAAACTGATCAGAAAAAAAAGTAGCGTAATTACTTTCATAAGGCAAGGACTACAACGAAAAATTGGCTTCGAGATTGTGAAAATACTAAGAAATTCTGCAAATCGCACTTTGGAACGATAATTGTAAAACCAAAAACATGAACCAAGCAGCCTACACCAACCGTGCTTTCGAGCCTATCTTTACTTCGCAAGTTCCATTTTTCAAAAGGATCATTGCCAAGTATTTTTCTGCAGACGAACAAGCCGACGTTTTGCAAGAATTCTCGATTCATTTCTTTATGCTCTATGAAAAGAAATATCAAGCACATGCTGAGCTCTTTGATTCAAAAGCTTGGCTTAGAACGGTTGTCGCACATTTCTGTATTTCGTTACTCAGAAAGAAAAAGGCGCAGAAAAATGCCGTTTGGGAAAATACCATCAATACGGCGATACTTCGGGCCTCTGAAAGTGAAGTGGCGCGAGAGCACGAGCTGATTTCGTTAATGAGTTTGGCGCTGGGTTGTGTCACCAAGCAGGAGGCCTTGATTCTCAAGATGAAATACATGTATCAGAAGTCTAGTAAAGAGATTGAGCAGCGTTTGGGCTTGCAGTACGTTGATGTTCAGATCAATAGAATCAAGCTCAAAATCAGAAAAAAGTTAGCAACCACCGATCATAGTTGGTTGTAGTTTTTTTTTTTTTTTGTGGTTTTTTCTTTTGCCTAGCCCGAGGACCAGAAATTGTTTAGAAATCGAGGTGTCTTTCTTTTTTATCTGGGTAAATGTCAGCAATGGTGACCAAAATACCCGTTTCTTCTACATTTCCGAAGTCCGGATTCACAGCAGTGTCGAAGGTCTTCATGGTGGCCGATAAATTCATGTAAATATTCATGAGCGGCGGAATAAAGGTGCCGCGTTCTCGGACAAAGCTATTGAGTTCTTTAAATGCATCTTTGTATTCTTTCCCTTCAATCAACGCTGCATAAGCGCTGGTGTTGCCAATTTGAAGTGGATGATATGCCTTGATCAATTGTTCTGAATCTGGAAAAAAGTGCTGCAGGAAAAACAATAAGAAATCACGGCTACTTGTGTCGTAGTCGGGGTACATCGTTACTTTGCCAAAGAAATATTTGATACTCGGGTAAAAACGAATCAGTGCACCCAGGCCATCCCAAATATTATCAAGGGCAAAAAGACCTTTTTTAGGATTGACTGTTGGTTGGTAATTGGGCTGCACCCAACTTCTGCCAAGTTCGATGGTGCTAGGTAGGTATTTTTCTTTGAAAGCCGTGCTAAATTCGAAGTAATGTGTGGTTGACAAATGATAATTTCCATCTTGGTCTTGAGCTTCAGCGCAAACAAGATAACGATAGCCACCAATGATTTCTTCATCTTCAGGTGACCAAACAATGAGCTGTTCGTAGGCGTAAGGGCCAAAATCATGCTCATCGAGGTCAACTTCTTCACCGGTGCCACCACCTGAGGTGCGGAACGTAAGCTCGCGCAAGCGTCCAATTTCTTGGAGTACATTCGGAGCGTTGTGGCAATTGATGCGGTAAATTTCGTTGCCACCTTTTCGGGTTGTCCGCAAAAAACGTTCTGCATTGAGTTCAGCTTTAAGGACAGACTTATCTATGGGATCAATGATTTCTTTCATGCTTAGCTTTTTAGTTGGTAAACGTGGTCTTTCACCCAATTTGCTGCAGCTGCATCATCGAGTTGGTTGGGTAGGTCTGCTGGCAATAAGGGTTTACCGATAGTAAAACTAATTTTACCGTGTTTTTGTTTATACATCTCGTCAGCTAATAAGAACATCTCGAGATTTGCTTTGATGCCCAATCTGGTGCGAAATCTATTGAGGCGATAAAAGGTATTTGATAGTCCCCCGGCGATGTAAATCGGGACGATAGGTCGAGCTAATTCTCTTGCGTAACTCACAAAAGTTTTTTTCCATTCAGCTTCTACAATTTGATTGTTGTGGACGCGTGTCACCATCCCTGCCGGAAAGATGATGACGAGTTGTTCTTTTTCAAATGCAGACCGGATGCTGTGCCTCACATTGCCTTGGTTGCGTCCGAATTTATTGACTCCAACAAATAAGTTAGAAAGCTGCTTTAAATTTAATAGTAAATCATTGACAATCAATACAACATCTGGTCTTACTTCACGCAATGAATGAATTAAAGCAACGCCATCCATTCCGCCTAAAGGGTGATTCAGTGTAAGGATTGCGCCACCTGTTCTTGGGATATTTTCTAGGCCAGAAATTTCAATTTTAAAATCGAAATAATCAATAATGGCTGCGCAAAATTCATGATCTTTAAGGTGTCCGGATTCGGCAATAAAAGCATTGATTTCGTCTTGGTGTAATTTGTTTTTGAGGAAGTTCAGCACAAACTTTGGTAGCCATTTGAGCAAACGCGGATTTTTGCTTCGGATCAAGGCCTCAAGGTCTATAAAGTCTTTTGTTTGCATGCTTAAAATTAATCGAAATACTGAAATTCTAATTGGAGGCCATCGTGGGCAAGCCATACATTGGCTGGCAATTTTTGAGCGACATCTTCGTGTTTGCCAAATAAATGAGAGATGTGGGTCAGGTAACTTTTCTGAGGTTGAAGTTCATCAATGAGGGCTAATGCTTCTTCTAAATTAAAGTGAGACTGGTGCTGGTATTCGTGTAGCGCATTGATAACAAGGATATCCAAACCTTTTAACTTTTGCTTTTCTTTATCAGCAATAGTTTTGGCATCGGTTATGTAGGCCATATTGCCTATCCGGAAACCGAAAACGGGCATGCGGTGATGCATGACTTCAATGACATCGATTTTCAAGTAGTCATTGAGCAAAAAAGGTTGATTTTCAATGAGCTCGACTTGATACTTTGGCACCCCAGGGTAAGGGTTTGGTTCAAAAGCATAATAAAACTCACGGTGCAAAGCTGTTTCAACCTGTTTGCTACAATAGATTGGGAAATCTTTTTGTTGTTTGTAATTAAAAGCTCTGACGTCGTCGAGACCTGCAATATGGTCTTTGTGTTCGTGGGTCAGTAATATGGCATCGAGTTGCTTGACGCCCGCCCTAAGCATTTGTTGGCGAAAATCGGGCCCAGCATCGATGCCGAACTTGAGGTTGGCGATTTCAACAAAGACACTTGCGCGCAGACGCTTATCTTTTGGGTCTGTTGAAAGACACACTGGGCATTCGCAGGCAATGACAGGAACGCCTTGTGAGGTTCCGGAGCCTAAAAATGTAAGATGCCCGAGGTGTTCACTCATAAGGTTTCAATGGCATTGAGTTGAACGATTCTGAGGTTCTTGTCGGAGCGCAAAAAATAAGAAACGATGCTTTTGTTGTCTCGGTTTTCTTTTTCTGTGTTGATATAGCGCGCCCAATGCATTGGCTCTTTGCCATGAAAATGAAACGGCGCGTAGCCAAATCCTTTGTAAATGCCCTTGTCTATCCATACCACGCTTTTTTCACCTTTGTTGCGCCCCTTGTCTAGGATGAAAAACGAAGAACCGCTAAACTGAACCTGATCTATAAAGCGCTGAACGCGTTCGTTGTAGGTGGCAGGTATTTCTTCTTGTACACAAGCACCTTTACATTGCTGAATCGTGTAATGAAAACAAGCGCTTTGCGTAGGATAGAGGTAGCACAATTTTTGGCAGAGTTCATGGCGCTCTGTTACAGTTTCAAGGTAATGCTGTGCCTCTTTTTTAGAAGTAAACTGAATGAGTGGTTCGGCATTTTGCTTGGCTGAATTTTCAATTTTGAGCCGAATATAGCCATCGAAATCTTGTTGGTCATAGAGCCCGTAAGGGAACAAGCTTTTACGGAGTTTGCGATTGTAAATGGGTTTGTGCTCTTTGATCAGGACTGATTCTCTGAGCATGGCAATGAGTTCAGAACCAGTAAGTTCATATTCTACCCTGCAGATTTCCTGACTCATTTGTAGCCCTTTTGCGCTTTTGTTATTGCGCAAATGCTGTTCGATGCGTTTTTTAATATGAATGCTTTTGCCAATATAAATGAGCTGATTGAACTCGTTATAGAGCAAATAAACACCTGTTTTGTTGGGTAATTCTTCGATGCTTTCTAGGCTCAGGTTTGGATGGACCGCTTTGGGCTGTAATACTTCTTGAATAAAGTTCTTGAGCTCGCGGGTATCTTTTTGATATAGCAAAGTGAAAAGCTCAGCAGTGGCTTTGGCATCGCCGTCTGCGCGGTGTCGGGCATTATTAGCGATACCGAGTTCTGTGCAAAGTTTACCAAGACTGTAGGACGCATAGCCAGGTAATAAAATGCGGGCCGTCCGAACGGTGCAAAGTTGCGGCATTCTGAATTCGTAGCCCAAACGTTTGTATTCAGATCTGAACATGCCGTAGTCAAAGGCCACGTTGTGCGCAACAAAAATACAGCCCTCGCAAAAAGCTAAAATTTCTTTGGCAATTTCATAGAACTTAGGGGCATTTTCGACCATGCGGTCCGTGATACCTGTTAGGCGCACGATGAACTCGGGGATGGCTTGCTCTGGGTTAACAAGACTGTGGTAATGATCGATAACTTGTTGACCATCATGCTTGTAGATGGCGAGCTCCGTGATTTTGGAGTCTTTGGTGTGGCCACCTGTGGTTTCGACGTCAACAATTACAAAATTCATGCCCACTAAGTTAAAAAAATAGTGGCTGCAAAAATTCTGAAACTTAGATATTGATCATTTTATCTTTCGCATGACGTATGCGAAAATCGTATTTGAATTCTTGCGTTTCCTTGCTTTTAAGTTTGAGATTCCACTCGAGTAAGCCAGTTTTTTCGTCGAGCTGCCCTTTGCCAAGGTCAGATTTTTCAATTACGATATCCGGATTTGTGGTTAAAGGAATTTGATCCTGAATGACAAGCTCAATTGGCGAAGATTTCAAGTTTTTCACCTCAACGTTGTAGGCAAAGTTGCGTTCTTTCTTATCTTGAATGATGCGTTCCTTGCTCTGATTTTTGAGCAAAGTACGCTTCACAATAATATTCGGGTCACGACCTAAAGAAAGATTGAGCGTGTCGTCTAGGGTAGTGGGGTCAATGTAGGTTTCGCCGATATATGTGCCATCAAAGAAAATATTGGCTTTTGCTGGCACCAATTGCAATTCGTCTAACTTGGTCATTTGTGCTACTAAATATACACCCGGATCAAGTTTAGGTACGGAATAATATTTGAACGACGTATTGAGCTCGGCTTGCTTCACCAAAACCATGCGTATCTGATTGTCTGAGGCAATGCTGTAATTGAGGTCAATTTGGAATTCGGCAGCAATGAGTTGTTGCACAACGGTAGTAAATTGCTCAGAAGTGAGGGCGTCATCTTCCACTTTGGCCGAAAAATTAGCGTTAAAGCCGTAGTTGTAGACTGCGCCTGGTGTGGTTTCCATAAAAAAGGCATCTGAGCGCTGCTGTTTGGCTTTTTCTTCGAGTTTCTGGCGATATTCTTGGTAGTCAATATACCACGGGTTTAAAGTGGGTTTGGTTTTGTTGGCGTAAGGGTTGTTGGTGGAGATGCTCAGTTTGACGTCATTCCAGTCGAGACCTGTATTTTGTTGAACTTGCGCTTTGTAAGTAAGGCTAATTTTACCAGTGCTTGCCTCACTGCGGATGTCATAAAGTGGCGTCCAGCCGGCATTGGCAGCCAAATAACTGAGTTCAATTTTTCCGCTAGCGATTTCTTTACTCATGAAGGTCACTACGATGCGCGGAATGCCTTTGAGTTCGGGTTGTGGATTGTTTTGATTGGCGAAGTTTTCAAGTTCGGTCAAGCGTTCTTGTAAGCTATTCACAACATTGGTTTTCTTTGCTTTTTGACGATCGAGTGCACTTATTTTTTTATTGAGTTCCGACACTTTAGAAGTGTAATAATCAACGGTTTGCTTTAGCAACTGAATGCTATCATTAACTTTCCCTTGACCCTTTACTGCGCCGTTAGAAATGATGATTTTGCGCGCAGCAACGAGCACCTCAATTTCATCATTGATATCTCTTAATTCAAAATTGATTAGTAAAATAGAGTCTTGCAGTTGTTTGATGGCATTTCTAACCTTCGGAGTTAATTCGGCGCCTGTGTTTAATTTTGGCTGAGGATAATAATACTCGTATTTCGAATCTAGGATCACTACATTTCCGGTTGCCCTTACCTGAATGGTGCTGGGGTTTATTTGTGCCGAAATACCTTCAATGATTACTTCTGAGACGCCGGCCTTGATGCTGTAGTTGGCTTTGTGTTGCAGTTGTGCACCTTGCGTGTAAACGGTAACGCCTGTAAGCGTTGATTTTACAGTGACTTGGTCATTGGCAAGTAAAAGGGTTGCGAATAGGAAGGAAAAAGCGGTAAAAATGAGTTTCATATTTCAAGTTTGAGTTGGCAAAACGTGCTTTAAAGGGCTTTATTGTATCTTTGTTGTATGAAATTCGAGGACTACACTATTGATCAAAGTATAAAAGACCAACTACAGGTGCTCGGTTTCAAACGACCTACCGATATCCAATACCGTGCCATAAAACACATTCTTGATGGTGAAGATGTCATGGCTGTTGCTCAAACAGGTACCGGAAAAACAGCTGCATTTGTGATTCCCGTGCTCAATAAATTGGTCAAATACCATGCAAAAAAGAACTTCAGGGTCAATATCCGTTGCATTGTTTTGGTGCCTACTCGTGAGCTTGCGCAGCAAATTACCACTGTCTTTGAACAAATAGGCGCGCAAACCAAAGTCAAAGTGATTGGCCTTTTTGGTGGGGTAGAACAAGAGGCGCAAATTGCTCAATTGCATAAAGGCTCTGAAGTGTTAATTGCAACACCGGGACGTATGTTTGACCTCATTGCCCAAGGGCACCTAGACGTTTCTGAAGTCCACACCTTGGTGCTTGACGAAGCTGATTTAATGCTCGACCTCGGATTCAATAAAGATATCCACGATATCAAAAAGAAGATTCCTGCCAAGCATCAAACCTTGTTTTTTACAGCAACCATTAATAAAAAAATAAAGTCCTTGGCTTATGATGTGGTGCGTTCGGCAATCCGAATTCAATTGTCACCACAAAATCCAGTTTCTAAAAACGTTCATCATGCGGTGGCTTTCATAGAAATGGACGACAAACGTTTTTTTCTAGAAAACATGATACGGGAATACCCCGAGGCGCGTTTTTTAGTTTTTGCCAGAACCAAAGTTCGTGTAGAGCGCATCGTTAAGGCACTTGAACGCGCTAATTTAAAGGCAGAAGCCTTGCACGGCGGCGTCGCTCAAAACGAACGCTTTGCTTTACTCGATCGTTTTCGAGCTTCAGAAAATCAAGTACTCATCACAACTGACGTTGCAGCACGAGGAATCGATATTCCAAATATGGAATATGTAGTAAATTACGACTTACCAGATAACCCAGAAAATTACGTGCACCGTTGTGGACGTACCGGGCGTGGTAATGCCTTGGGGCAAGCACTTTCATTTTGCAGCCCAGATGAAATTCCGTTGTTAGATGCCATTGAAGATTACACGGGTGAAGAAGTATTGCGCTATGAGATTTCTGAAGGCGAATATAAAGCCATTTTGTTTGATGCCGAAGACCCTAGCCACAATTGGCAAAAACTCATCCAAGAAAACGAAGACCCAGATTTTTGGTTAGATTGATGTAAAGTTTTATATTAGTATAGTTAATGATGTTTATAATTATTACTAATATTATGCTGCTCAAAATATGCAGTCAATCTTTAAAACCAAAAAAAAATGAAAAAACTAACACTTCTTTTAATGTTTGCCTTAGGCCTCACGGCTACAAGTTTTGCGCAAACTAAAAAATATCACGGAGTCAGTTTCTATACTGATCTTAAATTAGGCGATGAGAATTTAGTATTGAATGGAGCGGGCCTCCGAGAAAAATACTGGATGGATCTCTATGTTGCGGCGCTTTATGTCCCTAAAAAAACCAATGAGGCAGGTAAAGTAATTTACAACGATACCGAAATGGCCATTCATATCAAAATCATCTCAAGCAGTGTAACCCGCGAGCGCTTTATTGAATCTGTTAACGAAGGTTTTGCAAGTGCTACACACGGAAAAGCTACAAAAGAAGAAATCAAAAAGTTCGTTGCTTTCTTCAGTGAGCCGATCAAAGAAGGCGATAAAATCAATTTAGATTATTTACCAGGCAAAGGTGTTCGCGTCACTAAAAACGGAACCGTAAAAGGAACCATTCCTGGTATCGAGTTCAAAAAAGCACTCTTTTCAATTTGGTTGGGTACACCGCCAGTTCAAGAAAGCTTGAAAGCAGAAATGCTCGGAAAAGAGTAAGTTCTATCAGCAAAATTTTTCAAGACCTCCAGATGGGGGTCTTTTTTTGTTCAGAAATACTGACAAAAATTAGTTTTAAATGTAACGCGAGTCACAGTATAGGCCGGTGACCTTTTTTAATTTTGCAATGGAAAGAAAATGTTGTTTTTTCAGGCTATTGACAAACGCATTTGTAACTTTGAATTGAAATAAAGAAATTACCATGAAAGTTGAACAAATATATACCGGATGCTTGGCGCAGGGCGCCTATTATGTAGTAAGTGAAAACGAAGCGCTTATTATTGACCCACTGCGTGAAACTGCTCCTTATATCCAAAGATTAAAGCAAGATGGTGTTCAACTCAAGTATATTTTTGAAACCCATTTTCATGCAGATTTTGTTTCTGGGCATCTTGACCTCAGCGAGCAAACGGGTGCAATAATTGTTTATGGCCCCACTGCAAATCCTGAATTTGAGGCACTCATTGCTCAAGATGAGCAAGTTTTTCAGATTGGCAAGATTCAAATCAAAGCCTTGCACACACCAGGTCACACCATGGAAAGCACTACTTATTTGCTTATCAACGAAGCGGGTAAGGAAGAAGCTATTTTTTCTGGCGACACCCTTTTCTTGGGTGATGTTGGTCGACCTGACCTTGCACAGAAGGCTGCGGACATGACTCAAGAACAATTGGCGGGTATGCTTTATGAATCACTCATGACCAAGATCATGCCTTTGGCAGATGATATTACTGTTTACCCTGCACACGGAGCTGGTTCGGCTTGCGGCAAAAACATGATGAAAGAAACCGTAGACACCTTGGGTAACCAAAAGAAAATGAACTATGCGCTCAATCAACCAAATAAAGAGGCCTTTATTGCAGCAGTTACTGATGGTTTGTTGCCGCCTCCAGCATATTTTGGTTTCAATGTGGCCATGAACAAAAAAGGCTATGATAGTTTTGCGGCAGTAAAAGCCCGTGCTTTAACGCCATTAACTGCCGCTGCCTTAGAAACTCTTGTTGAATCGACCGGAGCATTAATCTTGGATACGCGCACACCTGCTGAATTTCACAAAGGTTTTATTCCTCAGGCTATTAATATTGGCATCAAAGGAGATTTTGCCCCTTGGGTAGGAGCGCTCATTGGCGATGTTCAACAACAAATTGTACTCGTTACAGAACCAGGATCTGAAGAAGAAGTCATTACGCGTTTAAGTCGTGTTGGCTTTGATCAAGTATTAGGATATTTAGAAGGTGGTTTTGATGCTTGGAAAGCAGCAGGCCTCGAAGTTGATCAAATAGACCGCATTTCACCTGAAGAATTCGCTTCAAGGTTTGAAGCAGGAAAATCTATGGTCATTGACGTGCGTAAAGAAGGTGAATATGAAGCTGAGCACGTGGAAGACGCCTATAGCAAGCCACTTGCTTACATCAATGCCTGGACCAAAGATCTGCAGCCAGACCAGCACTTTTTCATGCACTGTGCAGGTGGATACCGCAGTATGATAGCCGCATCCATTTTACAAGCCCGAGGATACCGAAATTTTACGGAAGTGGATGGAGGTTTCAATGCCATAGCTAAAACTGAAGTGCCCAGAACAAATTTCATTTGCCAAAGCAAGATTTTAAAATAGGTCTCGACGTATAGCTGAACTTACTTAAATGCGCCAACATCACTTCGGAATTCAATATTTTGTGCTTTGCGTGGCGTTTTTCTCAACGCTACACACCCTAGTAGCTCAAACCACTAATTTCCCATACGAAATCCGTCTAAAAGCTGACTCTATTCAAGGCTTTGACGGCTTACATGCTTTTGCTTGGGGGCAAAGAGGGAGTAAGTTGGTGTTGATTGGTGGTAGACCAGACGGCATGCATGCGCGCCAGCCTTTTAATGCTTTTCCGGCAAGTCAGAATAATCAGCAAATTCAGGTCATTGATTTAAATACTAAAGAAATTTGGACGCGTTCTTTGCAAGAATTGGCAATACCGCTGCAAGAGCAGTTGCAAAGTACCAACATGAATTTTTATCAGGATGGAAATGAGCTCATTCTCACCGGAGGTTATGCTTATAGTAATACAGCCAATGATCACATTACTTTTCCTTACCTAACGAGAATTAATTTAGATGGCTTGATTTCGGCTTTCATGTTAAATCAGCCCATAAGTCTGTTTTTTGAGCAAATACAAGACGAGCGTTTTGCGGTTACTGGCGGAAATTTGGCAAAAATCGGTGCGCAATATTATTTAGTGGGTGGTCATCGTTTTGATGGGCGATACAACCCGATGAACAACCCAACTTTTGTTCAAACCTATGTTGATGGACTCAAAAAATTCGAGCTCAGTGCCCCAGGAAGTCCATTAACGGTGTCTAATTATCAGTTAGTTACTGATCAAATCAATTTGCACCGCCGCGATTATAACCTGTTGCCTCATATTTACCCCGATTCAAGTTTTGGTTACCTGATCTCTTCAGGCGTATTTCAACTCAATGCGGATCTTCCGTTTTTATATCCGGTAGAAATTCATCCGACTTCACATGTAGCCGTCAATGGTTTTAGCCAGTATCTCAGCAATTACCATTCGGCTAAATTCAGTGCTTATGATGCAAGTACTTCTTCTATGCATCATATTTTTCTTGGCGGAATTAGTCAGTATTATTATCAAAATGGCACACTGATTAATGATCCAAATGTCCCTTTCGTCAAGACAATTAGCCGACTGAGCCAAGCGCCCGATGGATCTTTTCACGAATATGTGCTCAATCAGGAAATGCCTGCCTTATTAGGCGCTAGTGCTGAATTTATTCCTAAAGAAGACCTTCCATTTTACAATCATGAAATCATCGATTTAAATGCACTCGCCCCCGATTCAGTGCTCATCGGATATTTGGTGGGCGGCATCAAAAGCACAGCACTGAATCCGTTCACCCAAAATAATACGGCCCAAACAAGCGCCAATGCCATTTTCTATGAAGTTTGGCTCAAGCAAAGTGCTGCTGGTTCAATTGAAGTGCCCGAACAGAACGCTTCTATTCATGTTACTATTTTTCCTAATCCGGCCAGTGCTCAACTTAATCTTGATTTCAATCTAACTCAGAAAGCAAATGTTGAGTTATTTATATCGGATCAGCAGGGTAAGTTGGTGCATGAAGTTTATTATGAAAAGGTAAAAAATGCGAAGAAGGTTATAGACATTAAAGGTCTAGGTCTTGTATCAGGCACTTATACACTTCAATTTATTTTAGACGATCAGCATACGCTAACAAAAACCATTCAAATCCAATGAAAGAATTCTGGGACGAACGCTATAAAGAAGAAGTCTATGCTTACGGGCAAGAACCTAATGATTTTTTAAAGGCACAAAAATTTGGTAGTGGTTTAAATGTACTCTGCCTAGCAGAAGGAGAGGGCCGAAATGGAGTTTACCTAGCCAGTTTGGGAAATGACGTTACTTGCATTGACTATTCAGAGGCAGGCCTTGAAAAAACAAAGCAATTGGCAATTTTAAAAGGTCAAGAGGTATCATGTATTTGTGAGGATTTGTCCGATGTTGAACTTGAACCTTTGAAGTGGGATCTTATCGTAGGAATTTTTGCGCATTTTCCGCCGAACGTCAAAAAGCATATTTGGCCACAAATTTCAAATGCTCTCAAACCAGGTGGCCGACTCGTTATGGAAGTTTACGATCTCGAACAGCTGCGTTTTGGCACGGGTGGCCCTCAACAAGAAGCCTTGCTCTATAGTAAAGAAGAATTAGTCGAATTGCTTGGCAACGCTTTTTCTTCTTTGCAAATTGATAAAGTCTATCGAGAAGTGAAGGAGGGGACCTATCATAACGGCGCCTCTGCTACCTTGCAAATCATCGCCGTAAAGTAAAATAAAGCCCAAACTTTACTAGTTTTGAAAAGAACTTGCGTTAGAGTTTCAATTGGCTAGCATGCTAAGTTTATTGAAAACCTAAAAAAGTAAGCAAACAAAACTATGAAACGCCGCGCGCTACTTTATCTTATTTTTTTCTCGATTGCGGTCTTTGCGCAAGATAACTGTGACTTCAATCCGCAGTATAAGAAAGGAGGGCTGTACTTGTTCTCGACTTTTTTTGAAGATCCTTATATGCATAAGGTCCGTGAAGGAGTTTGCCAGACTCTGCATTTGGGAAAAATATATGAGCGCCGTGTATTTGTCAAGGGAAGGCTTGCTGAAGAAACGATCAATACGTTTGAGGATAAGCCCAGAGTGCGTTCGCAATTTTCTTTGTGGGATGGTGACAGCATTTTAGTTGTGCAAGATGTTTGGCGCGAAAGCGGTGAGAAGGAATCACATTCGGTTTATTACTTGGACCGTTCGGGCCGACGCTGCATGACTGAAACGCAATATGGAACAGGAGGGAAGAAGCGTTTTGAAAGGTCACTTGCCTGGATACGCTATAACGAGCTCAACGAGTCTGATAAAAGCATGCATCCACCTCATACGGTGGATGAAGACGGATACACCTATCTTTGTGTACCCTTTGGTACCGAGAAAATATATGATCCTTTTTCTGGCGCCTTAACGCAAGTCCGGACGCATCAACTCATCAAGAACGGCTACTATGAAAATAGTTCTTTGCATGGGCCCACCACTGAATATTATGAAAACGGAAAAGTAAAGGCCAAAGGCACTTACAAAAACGGTGCGCTAGATGGGCTTTTTGAAAAATTCTACCCGGATGAAAAGAAGTTGAGTTCGGGTGCTTATCAAAATGGCGTTCAGATCGGAAAATGGGAAGCATGGCATCCCAATGGCAAGCCTTCTTCTGTTTATGTTTACGACCTAGAAAGTGCACATCCGTTTACGCCCAGCAAGAAAGAATGGGCCGATAACGGTCAGTTGACACTTGAACAGGTTTTGGATGAAAGCGGCAGTGGTTATCTCAAAGAGTGGACCCCGACAGGAATACTTATTCATGACGTCAATATTTATTTGCTCGACCAGCACACTGGTGTCGAAACGTGGTGGTATCCAAATGGGCAATTGCATTGGCGGCGTGATTACCGCAAGGGCCAGGATACAACAATGGTGCAGTTTTACAAAAATGGAGACCCAGAAAGACTTGAGGTTTTTAAGGAGGATCGTGCGGGCAGTGCGCGTGAGGTACGCAGGTGGTATGAAGGGAAAATTCAGCAGTCTGTTTTTTTGACGCAAACGCGCCCAGATGGTTATCAGATGCAAAGTCAAGAAGATTTTTACCCGAGCGGTATCCGAAAAAGCTACGTGCTTTATAAAAATCAAGAAAGCTTCAAGGAACTTTATGCTGCAAACGGTACTAAAATATTGTACCGCTATACCATTCTCGATTCTCTTGAAGGGCCTTATCAGCGCTTTGATACAACAGGGGTCTTGCTTTTAGATTACAGGTATCACAAAGGCCTGCGCAATGGTTGGTGCCGCGAATACGATGCCAAAGGAAAACTACAATTTGCACAACACTATCAGCAGGGGAATCCAGTCAAAGATTCCGAAAATGTAGCTCGTAAGCATCATTTTCAAGCATTAACATCCGACGAGAAAAGAGGGCTTCAATATCTATTTTCGGCACAACAATATGATTCGATAATTTTCGAACCTGCGCATCTGATGGCGTGTCTTGAACTTTTATATCGGGTTTATCCGGAGGTTTTGGGTACACTTCCTGTGAATGAGATCCGTTCAGAACTTGATTTTTACCGCCCTATCCGCCTACAATTTCAAACGTATGGGCCTTGCACGGCAATTCATGTCAATAACCATCATCTCGGAGTCAAGTCATTTTTGATTTACCCGGATATGGAAATTGAACCCTTGCAGCATCTTTTTACCAAGGAGGATTTGCAGACGCAACAACTTCATCATGACAAATTTGAATTATGGCAAGATTAAGTGCGCTCTTACTTTTCATCGGGTTGCTTCCAACATGTGTTTTTGCAGATTTGCTACCACCAGAACTCAGACTTTCTTTAAGGCAAATCAAACGTCAGTCAAATCAGTACATTTTATTAGAATTGGAAATTCGGAATTTTTCTGCCCTTCATGGGAGCATTTTGGTGCCAGGGCATCCGCAATTGGGTATGGGGCTTTTTGAAGTGTACAGGTACCAAAAAACCGGAACCAATCAATTTCGACTAGATTCAACTTTTTCCTTAGTGCTCAAAGATTCAGCAACTGTAGATGAAAAGTACATGCAGTTTTGGTCCTTAGCTCCCGGAGAATCTTTTAAGCAATTACTGCGGATTGAGTCGCTATCAACACCAAATGAATTCTTCATGGTCAAATATCAACCGCATGTATGTAGAGAGTGGTTTCAATATGCATTTCGTTGGCACGATGAGGAAGGGGAAAGTAAAGAGCCTATTGATGAAAGCGACCAACGTTTCGCGTATCAAGGGGCTTATTATTCTAACTTACTGGTGGTAGATTCGGGTTTAATACAGGAACCAGTAAAGCCTGCTATTCATCGATTTTCAACACTTCAGAAAGCAATTTATTTAGAACAATGGGGCAGGGTTGAACGAAAATTAAAGTATCACGTACCTAGATTCACAGATTCGCTTTCTTTTTATCCGATACTCAGTAAACAGCTTTATAGTCAAGCGGTGTTGTCGTCTTTGCCTAGCTATTATCATCAGTATTTAATTGTGGAGACGAAAAGTGGTTTACATTATTTATATTTAGGATATCAACTCGGTAAAATATACCGAGGTCGTGGTTTTTTGGCACAAATAGCGCATCTTTGTGGCGCACGCCGGGTTTTTTGGCGTACTTCTTCAGTGAATAAGAATCAGTTAAAAGTGTTTAAAGTTCTACCATTTAAAAAACCTAACCTATGAAATTATTTTACGCGCTGATAATACTCGCACTTCCTTTACAATTTTTAGCTCAAGAAAATCCAAAGGCCAAAGAAATTGGCGAAGCCATTAAACTCATGGATGCAGGCCAATTTGCAGATAGCCGTTTGAAACTGGAGGAGGTGTTGAAGGAAGACCCGAACAATTACGATGCTTGGTATGAATTTGCCTACAGTTATTACATGCAAAAAGATTACAAAAAAGCGGAAGAAATCATGCGCAAGCAAACTGAACATCCGCAAGCCACCGACCAGCTTTGGCAAATGATTGGCAATGCCGTAGACTTTCAAGGGAATCCGGAAGGTGCAATTGCAGCTTATGCAGAAGGCTTAAAAAAGTTTCCGAACAGCGGGCGCCTCTACGTAGAGACGGGCAATATTTATTTGATGCAAAAAAATATGCCACTCGCCATTCAGAGTTATGAAAAGGGCATTGAAATGGCGCCTGAATTTTCTTCTAATTATTACCGTTTGGCCAAAATTTATTGTGATTCTGAAGATGAATTGTGGGGCTTGATCTATGGAGAGCTTTTCATGAATTTGGAGCGAAATACCAAAAGAACCAGAGAAATGAGCGTGTTGTTGTATCAGACTTACCAGAAAGCTTTAGTTTTTGACAAAGGCACGATTTCCGTGAGTTTTGCAAAATCGATGAGCCCATTTAGTATGGAATTTGAAATGCAAATGGGAATGGCTGCAACGAAATATTTACTGAACAATAAAAAAGTAGATTTAAATGTTCAAACCCTCCTCGAGCTCAGACAGGAATTCTTGACCAAATGGCAAGCAGCTCCAAAAGCAGCAGCCTACAAGGTAGTTTTGTTCGATTTTTGGCAGCAACTCAATGATGTCGGCTTTATTGAGCCTTACACCTATTGGTTGTTCAATATGGCACCAGATAACCAATTTGAGAAATGGCACAAAAAACATGAGTCAGACTTCACCTTTTTTACCAAATGGTACAATCCAAACCCGATTCAAATTACGGCTGAAAATTACTTTTCCAAACAAAAAATTGGAAACGAAGCTATTATCGAGATTGGAGATTAAGGAGCAACAGTTAAAGGCGTCCGCAACACGTAGTTTTGGTTTTCCTTGGCCAATTGAAGCATAAAACAGGTGGTCGGATACGCAATGAAAAGCCCTTTTTGTCCTTTTTCTATTACCAACGGTACTTCTTTACCAAGAAGGTCATAGCCTTTGATCGTGTTAAAATCTGATGAGAAAAGCTGAAGTGCAGCGGCTGCTTTCCACTGATATTGTAGCGTTTCAAGATCTAAACCAGCAGCACTTGAGAGATTGACATCAATGAGCAGGGTGTCGGTGTCACAGAGCCCGGTGGCTATCAGCATCACCTGATACGTGCTGAGGTTATACTCAAAGCCAATGTTTTGGCCTACCTCAATGGTCATGTCCGGAAAATACCAAGTATAATTGGCCGCCTGATTCGCATTTGCCGTGAAGCTCAATAAACTTGCGCCGGGAATGCTGCTGTAGCCTGCTGTGACTTGCAATTGCTCACTAGGAAGTACCAAGCCCCAAGTACCCAAACTATCCAACACGATGCTACTCGCTACTTGCTGTAAAATAAAGGCATCCCCGTGTCCGATTCCGGGGTTAAAAGTATTGTTTAGGCAACTTTTCTGAAACAATGCGCTGTAAAAAACGCAAGCTGCCAAATAGGAGCCTTCTAGACTCGGGTGTGAACCATCTTGCTGATATAAATTGATATTCGGATAATTGTCTCGTACGTATTTCCAGGCAACTCCAACGGGTGATACCGCGGCAGCGGCAGAATCAGCGATGCGTAAATAGGCTGATCTGAGGCGCGCATTCATTTTGTCAAAGGTATTGATAGAATCCCATTGCGGATCACCGTTTTGGCGCCCCCAAGTCATGAAAAAATTGACTTGGCTACAGGGTTGAATGCTTTTGGCGCTATCTGCAAGTTGCAAGGCATAGGGTAGTGTTTGGGTATTGACTTGCTCATAGGGAAAACTCGGTTCTTGGCTTTGGCCTTGCAAAATGATGTAGTCCCAGGCCTGTGCTTGCATCTTTTGATAATTGATGGCATTATTGGCATGCATTTGAAAGGTTTGACCGCCAGGCGTATTGCTGTCATAAATGAGGTGATCTCCTTGTGCGTTGGCCACCTCGCTCACCAAAGTTGGTAAATTATTGACGGCCATATAACTATTGCCAATGAAAAGCGCTCGTAGTGTATCTTGGCCATAGGTCAGCGCATTGAAACCAAATAAAACAGCGCAACAAAGAAATAAACGCATCATTCTGAAAGGGTAATAATGGGGCTTTGTAAGCGAATGTCTTTTGACGAAGCACCAATTTGTAAATAAAACTGAGTAGGAAGGGCCGTGCTTTTGGGTCCTGTCGGAATACCAAGTGCAGAAACCGGAATTTTATAGTTTAAATAGAGTTTGGTTTCTCCATTTTTAAGACGCGTTTTTTCAGTTCGGATGAGGTACTGAACCGGAAGCGTTTCTGAACTGTAAATAGGCTTGATATAAAACTGCAAAGCTTCAGCTCCTGGATAAGCGCCTGTGTTTTGGATCGTGAAAGAAAGGTCAAGTGTGTCGTTTAAAGCTAAAGAAGCCTCTTGAATTTTTAAATCGCGAAATTCAAACTGCGTGTAACTTAAGCCATGACCAAACGGATAAAGTGGTTCTCCAATGCCATTGACGTAGTCATTGCCGCGCCCCGTAGGTTCATGCCAATAAGAAAGCGGAAGCTGCCCTTCATGTTGCGGAATGGTTATAGGAAGTTTACCCGACGGATTCACCTTGCCAGCCAAAACATGAGCCAGTGCAGCACCACCTGCCTCGCCCAAATACCACGCATACAAGATGGCACTGCTTTGCGCTTGCCATTCTTGCATGGTTACTGCGCCGCCGCCATTGATCACGACCACTACTGGTAAGCCGCATGCTTTGAGTTCCTTAATCAGTGCTATTTGCTCAGGAGCTAAACGCAAAGAGGAGCGGTCTTGAAATTCTCCTTCTGGAAAATCCACTACAAAAACTGCTACGTTGGCTTTTGCTATGGCTTTTTCGAGTTTTACAAAATGCTTTTCAAGGTGTTTTTTTGTTTCGTAGAACAGCCTGATGCGGCCATTAGCCTGTGGTTCCTTAAACTCTAGTTTAAAGCGGAGTGTTTGACCTTTATGAAGTTGAAGTGCATGGGTGCTTGCGTGATAACCCGCTTTTTGCCACTGATCAATGACGCAAGTATCATTGATAAATAAACGAAAACCGTCGTTTCCTTCTATGCCGATCACACAAGTGGTGTCTTTTAGCGCTTTCAACTCAGTTTGCCAACGCGCCGAATAGAATCCGTTGCCTGTTTCTGGGCAAGGCCCATAGAGTGTCCAATGATGATCGATTTGCGTTTCAGTTCTGGTCAGTACTGGTGCACCGTTAAAATGAGGGTTGTTGAAGTAGTTGGTCTGAAAACTCAGTGTTTCAAAAAACGGATTCTCAGCGCTTAGCGTCACTTTTGAATCGGCCCAAGGTTGTTCCGGAATGGATAGGTAATTGATGTGATCCGCGCCAAAGGTTTCTGTAAGCCCAGTTAAAAAGCTCTGGGCCTTGTAGCCTTTACCGCTGTAGCCACCGAGTCTTATTTGATCAGCAGCTTCACCGAGCAATAAAATATTTGTATTCTTGGAAAGAGGCAGGACTGCCTTTCCGTTAGTTAAAGTATCATTTTTCAGTAATACGATGGCCTCTTCAGCAAAGCGCTCGGCAAGTTCCCAGCCCTGATTCAATAGCTTTTGAATTTCTTTTTGGCTGGGGCTTTCTAAGTAAGGATTTTCAAATAAACCCAATTCAAATTTGACACGCAATACACGTGCTACGGCACTATCTATTTGATTTTTTTGAAGTTGTGCTGAGAAATAACCCGCTTCGAAAAGTTTAAAATGCGCACAATCGGTCTGAAAAATCACATCGAGGCCTCCATTCAAGGCGTGTTCGCCACTTTGGGCATAGCTATTGGCAGTCTGGTGTAAAACCAACTCTCCGCCTACCGCATTGGCATCTGAAATAACAAAGCCTTCGAAGCCCCAGTCCTTTTTGAGTGTTTGTTGAAGTAACCATTCTGAACTTGAACAGGCACTGCCATTTAAAGAATTGTAAGCGCTCATGACAGATCTGGCCTTGCCTTCGGTAAAAGCGGTATAAAAGGGTCTGAAATGACTCATGTAAAGCGCTCTGGAACTCAGGCCAATTGGGTAAGAGTCACGGCCGCCTTCGCCTACATTAAGAATAAAATGTTTAGGCGTACAAATGACACCGGAAAGCTCTATGTTTTTTATAAAAGCTATACCCATTTGGTTGGCTAAGTAGGGGTCTTCACCAAAAGTTTCTTCGGTGCGGCCCCAGCGTACATCTGAAGCTAAATTGAGTACAGGGCTTAAAACTTGACGAATGCCGATAAGGCGCGCTTCTTTGGCAATTTGCAGTGCTGCATCGGCCATCAGGTTTGGGTTGAAGGTTGCTGCCATGCCGATTGCCTGCGGAAAACTTGTGGCTTCAGCCCTAACTAAACCGTGGAGCCCCTCATCAAAGAAAATAATCGGGATGCCCAAGCGCGTTTGCTCCACGAAATAGTGCTGAATGCTGTTTGCCTTGGCAATGAGCTCTAGATTTCCTTGGCCATTAGAATAATTCAATAGTTGCTTTGTAGGATCTTGCTGCCCATTGGCAAATAGCTGTATACCAAAAATGCCGTTGTCAAAACGGCATTTTGTGGTGTCAAAATCAGAGGGAACCATGAAAAGTTGCCAAGCTTTTTCAGCTGGCGTCATGCGGCTAAGTAGGTCTTGAACTCTTGTTTCTATTGGGAGCTGAGGGTCTTTATAGCTTTGGGCTAAAAGACTTGAGCTCAATAAAAGAAATAAGACCAGCTGCTTCATGGTCTACGAAGTTACGGAATCTTAGAGTCCGTTGGCAGCCATTCTTAACTTTAAGTCAAGGTAGGCTTGCTCATAGGCTTCGCGTAGTTTTTTGTCGCGGTTGGAAAGGTCCATGCGCCCAAGTGTTTGTAAAATAGCATCCGCTTCAGCGATGTTGCGTATCGCAAAATAAGACTCAAGTAAGTTGAAGTAGATAGCGATCGTTACATCTTTGTCGATGCGGGCTTTTTTGTTTTCGAGGTCAGATTCTTCAAGTGCTTTTTTCCAGATAGTATTTGCTTCTTCTAATTTGATTTTTGCTTGTGCCTCATTGGTAGTGAGCATTTTAAAACCCAATTGTGCAGCGTTAAATGCATCTTGAATGTCATTATGTGACTCATTTTTTGATTTCACATAATACAATTCGAAAGTTTCGTCTGTTTTTTCAAAACCGATCCGATCATTAACCAAGTGGTTGATTACCTTCAGGTTGTCTTGCAAACATTTGTCCTCCATTGCTTTTAGTGCAGCACTGACATCCATAGAAGGTTGGGTTTTTGATGCAGCACCTTTGTAAAGCTTATATTCTGTGAATTCTGCCGGCGCTGCTGCATAAATTTCTTGGTTTGCTGCATTGGCTACCCTGAAACTCATAGGGTGGCGGTAGGTGAATTCAATGTGGTAGTAATTGACATTGTTCGTGGTTTTCACATTGTTCACGATGCTTACCTCTGCTTTTTGTTCGGTAACGATTTTAGCAGGCGTGGCATCAAAACCTTGAAGTGTGACCATATAATTCAGTGTATTGTTGCTACCTTTTTCAACACCATCAATAAAGAGGTAAGTGGAAGCCAGGGAATTGTAGTCATAAGAGGTTTTGAGCACTGGTGGATTGATCGTGCGGCGATACGGTTGGGCTACATAATCTTTTACCGGATGGTTGTTTTCATTTAAAACTTGTTTTTCCAGGATTTTAGAAGCGGTAGACTTCGCGTTCCAAGCTTCCATTTCTTTGGCATATTTGTCGTCAGCAGCCTTCAAACGGTTTGGATATTCAGCCATATCACGTTGGTAATCAGCCTCGGCTTGTGCTTTGTCGGCCTCAAACTGCGCCAATAATTTTTGATTCTCAACTTCGTAAGCCGCAGTTACAAAAGATTGATAATAAGCTGGTTTCGGTTTCAAAGGATTGCTCGGTAGTTTCACGTAAGAATAGGTGATACTTTCGCCTTTTACAGACTGAGCAAATGATTGAAACGAATTGAAAGCGAGGGCGATAGCCACAAATAAGGTAGATTTTTTCACAAAAAAGGTTTATAAATACGGGGTTTTAGACGTAAAAAAGGGGAATAAAGTTGCTTTGATAAAAAAGTAAAATGAAGTTTGTTTGTAAAATAAATGATAAATTTAGTCCTCAAATTAATTAATCATGCATATTTCCTTCAAATTTGCTTGTATACTGGGGCTCCTATCCCTAAGTTCTTGTACATCCTTCTTACTTCCTGACACTCAATCGGTTGTTTTCATTACTGATTCTGATTCAAGCCAAGTTCTAGCCGAAAACAAAGAACTAGGTAAAGGAAAAAATATTAGCACAAACATTGCAAGGGCTGGTTTGCAAGAAATCGTCATTCATACGCCAGGTTTTAAAGATGAGCACCACTTGCTTATTCCTGAAAGAAGAGACCCTTGGTTTTATCCGGTTGCTATTTTAGACCTCCCGCTGGTCCTAGTTAATTGGGAGCAAATCGTTCGTCATCCAAATTCTTTGCTTTATGCCAATGAAGTGCATTTAGTTCATCAGATATTTTTCGAAAAAAGAAAAGCCGAACAGCGCTATGTCAATATTCAAGATGTCAAAGTTGACATCAAAAATTTTGAGGAAGACATTCAATTTTATGTAGTCCCTCACGAAAAAGATATTGAGCCCAAATTACTTGAGCAAAAACAACTTCGCATCACCGAAAAATTGGAAGCAAAAAGGTTAGAAGAGGAACGCTTGGCTCAATTGTCTAACAAAAAACGCAAACGATTAACTATTGCACCATCCTTGGAAACTGCAGATGAACGCAAAAGTTTGTTTGCTGAAAACACGGTTTTTACAGAAGATTTGTTTGAAGTGCTATTGCAATCAGGATTCATTGACACCGTGAATCGTGTATTTCAAGACAACAATAACACTATTTTTTTAGAGGCAAAAATCAAAGAAATCGATGAATTTTTGATTTATGAAGGTACTGAGAACTACAGAAAGTTAGGCATTAAAGTTGTTTGGACAAACTTCAATACCTACGATGAAGTCATAGATTCACTTGAAACGTATAGTTTTTCGGATCCATTCATCTCAGAATATGGTATCAGTCCAAATTATGTAGGCATGATCAATGATGCCTTGGCTCAGAGTTATTATGAGCTCAAACAAATGGCTTCGTTTCAACAAAAGTTACCGATGCAAAACAGCTTTAACTCTCAAGAACCAATACTGAGTTTGAACAAGCCTGTGAATTTGGTAAAAGAGTTATCCGATGCCTCATTGGCTTCAGTGATCATCAAAAGAGCAGACGGGGGGCATGGTTCTGGTTTTGCCATTACGCAGGACGGTTATATCCTGACAAACTACCACGTCATTTCGGGCAAGACCCAAGACAAACAATCTAATATCAAGGTAATCCTTTCAAATGGCATCCTTGTAGATGCTGAGATTGTTCGTTTTAACAGAGCTCGGGATGTTGCTTTATTGAAAGTGGCTTACAATTTTGAGAAAGTATTTTTGCTTTCAGATACCAAAACATTCAAAAATTTATCCGAAGTCTATACAATTGGCGCTCCAAAATCCGTTGAACTAGGCCAGTCGGTAAGTTTGGGTCTTATATCCAATGAAAGGATGACCAACAATAATAATTTACTTCAGTTAAACATCAATATCAACGGCGGAAACAGCGGTGGTCCGTTATTTGAGAAAAACGGAACACTACAAGGAATCATTCAGTCAAAATTGGTAGGAAAAGATACCGAAGGCGTTGGTTTTGCTATTCCTTCTTATTTAGTTTCTTCATACCTCAACATCCAATACAAGAAATAATATGAAAAAGAATCATTTCAAATATTTCGTCTTCCTTTTGAGCTTTTTCATAGGACTTATTAGCTTTTCTCAACCGAATTATATCAAATTTGGAGGTACTTTGCCCGGAAGTAGCGTAGGAGCTCTTGTCGGAAAAGGAGCCTGTTTATCGTTGGGCAAAGAATCAGAGAAAATATTAAATGTTCGTGCTCGGGTGTCCTTAGACTTATTTTATCACAAAGGAGCTTCGGAGTCATTCTATGGATTCAACCATAATTCTGGCAGTTTTGGTGGTGACTACCTTGAATCTGCTACCTATACGAGTTCACTTTTTCTAAATGGCCAATTGGTATCGAGCTTGGATTATTTTTTGTTTGATAAGTTACCAAATATCTATTTCGGTCCTGATGCGTTTTTATCTGTAGGTCTACACGCTTACAATCAAAAATCAGCAGCAGTTTATACAAGTGGTGGTGGCTTGAAAGCTCATTTAGGTTTTGAGAAACCTTTAGGTAAAAAACTAAAGATCTTTGGTGAATATGCGGCAAGTTATGTAGTCACTTCTCCATATTTTTTAATCGAACAACCAACTTACAGTACTGATGCTGAAAAAAAAGTATGGTGGTACACAGCCTTCCATCAGTTTGGTATCGGTTTCAGATTTTAAATTGCACAACATGAAAATATTTCTTCTTTCCCTCTTAGTAACCTTGACGTTCGCTTGTACGAAGTTTGAAACGGCAAAGCCCACCATTTCAATGACCCGATCTGGCTTGAATAATGAATATGTCAATGCTACAGGCAATTTTAGTGAGTTACCACGTGAAAAAGTCTTGTATTATGGCGTTAGACTTGATTCAATAGCGAATGCGCCACTAAGTAATGCCTATGCACAAGTTGGTTTACCTTGTCCAACATCCTATACAAATATCTATGGTGGCACCTTGAGTTTTATGGTGCCTGGTCAAACCTATTACCTCAGATCTTTTGCTGCATTAAAAACGGGTGAACTCCTTATTTCAGAGCAGCTAGAATTTATATTTTAACCAATCAAGGCGTTTACGCTTCTATTTGTTTAAAAGCAGATATTGCAAAAGCGCTTCTTCGGGGCGCTTTTTTTTATGGCAAACCGAACTAAACCTCTTTCGTTTTGTTTAACAAATAAAACAAAAGATGAAACAAAACGGTATCAAGGTAAATAACCACATGATTGACGTGCTGCTAGATGAAATTGGAGATGAGCACGTGAGTACCTCCGTAGAAACACCCCTGAGATCAGACGCTTTTGCGCTTTCAGATCACGAGAAAATTGATCAAATTGCTCATCATTTTGGGCAAATCATGGATATTTTAGGCCTGGATCGTACAGACGACAGCCTCAGTGGCACACCACGACGCGTTGCCAAGATGTATGTCCAGGAAATATTTAGCGGCCTCAACCCGGCCAACTTTCCAGATATCAAACTCTTTGAGAACAAATATCAATACAATCAGATGTTGGTTGAAAAGAACATTTTGTTCTATTCTAACTGTGAGCACCATTTTGTTCCAATTATTGGAAAGGCACACGTAGCCTACATTTCTTCCGGAAAGGTGATTGGCCTCTCCAAAATCAACCGCATTGTACAGCACTTTGCCAAGCGCCCACAAGTTCAAGAGCGCCTCACTATGCAAATCACGAATGCCTTGAAGCAAGTCCTCGAAACCGAAGACGTAGCGGTTGTTATAGATGCAACACACCTTTGTGTCTCTTCAAGAGGAGTAAAGGATGTAAACAGCAGTACTGTAACCGCTCATTACTGCGGGAAATTTGAAGAAGAGCAAACCAAAAATGAATTTTTGAAGTATTTGGAGTTGTAACATTGCTTATTTTTGAGCATGACCCAACTACAACAACTCATCAATGAACTAGAGCTGCAAGCCCATCCGGAAGGAGGCTATTATAAAGAAACGTATCGCTCTTCACAAACGCTTGAGGGGCAAGATCGACAATTACTAACGTCCATCTATTTTCTACTGACGGCTGAAAACGTATCTAGATTTCACCGCATCAAAAGCGACGAACTTTGGTATTTTCACGCCGGCAGCCCTTTAATAGTACATACCCTTTCAGAGCGCGGTCATGAGCAACACCATCTAGGTCTCGACCTCAGCAAAGGCCAGCAACCCTTCCTCTGGATTCCCAAGGACACCATTTTTGGAAGCTCAATTCTAGATGCTGAAGGCTATGCTTTGGTTTCTTGCGCCGTTGCGCCAGGCTTCGACTTTAGAGATTTTGAGTTGTTTACTGCTGAGCAATTGTTGCTTAAATTTGCAGCACACAGAGAAATAATTGAGCGTCTTACCTAATATCTTTTTACCTTGAACTTTCGGGTTTTACTTTGGTCGTGCCTTTCTATTTTATCACTACAGGCACAAACGCAGTATGACACGACGCAGCATAAGAAATTTCTAGGTTTCGCGCCTTTATCAGATACGATTGCCAAAGACAAAAATGGCATTTTTGCCTTACCACTTCTTTACTACACACCAGATACGCGTTGGGCAGCAGGTGCAGCAGGTGTTTACTATTTCAAGGTAAAACCCTCCTTAAATGCGGCTCCGCATCCTAGGGTCTCTTATTTGCAATTTTTAGCGGATTACACCCAGAATCGTCAACTAGATGCCTGGGCAACCTGGCATGTATTTACACAAGACGAAAACTATTTATTGAAGGGCGATATTCGTTTTCGAGATTTTCCGGATCGCTTCTATGGAATTGGAAATAATACAAGTAAATCTCAAGAGGAAAAATATAGTTACAACTTATTTGTACTGAAGTCCTTGCAATTGAAAAAAATCAAGCCAGGTTTATTTGTGGGTTTTGATTACGAGCTAGAATATGAATACGGTTTTTCGTATTCAGCTGGAGGACTTTTGGAAGCGGGAAACATCACTGGTTATAAAGGGGGTGTAGGCTCTGCACTTGGTGTTGTCAGTATTATTGACACCAGAGATAACATCATTAATCCTTACAGAGGGCGATATGCTGAATTTTCATCCTATTTTTTTCTACCTCAACTCAAAAGCACCTTTAGTTTTCAAACAATTAATGCCACTTATCAGCAATATTGGCAAATCAGGCCGAAGCATATTTTGGCCTTACAAGCAAAAGGTCGCTTCACTTTTGGGTCGGTTCCCTTTCTTGATCTTTCAACACTTGGCAATGATGATATTTTGCGAGGCTATCCTAAAAATCGTTTCAGAGACCGACATTTTATGGCGACACAAGTCGAGTATCGCTTTCCTCTTTGGTGGCGCTTCGGGGCTGTGGCATTTGCCGGAGTAGGAGATGTTTTTGGCCCAAGCTCAGATTTGAATTTTCAAAATCTAAAATACTCAGTCGGCACTGGCCTGCGCTTCGTTGTAGACCCAGCTGAAAGACTCAACATCCGCCTCGACTACGGCTACGGCACCGAAGGCGGGTACTTTTATTTCATGGTCGGTGAATCGTTCTAACAAAAAAGCCCTCTTTCGGAGGGCTTTTTTTGTGGAGTCGGAGGGGTTCGAACCCTCGTCCAAACGACGAGTTTTCAAGCTTTCTACATGCTTAGTTCGTTGGTTGATTTTCGATATGTGGCCGGACAAGAACACCCAACGCACATACTTAGGTTTTTTAGTTTCATGTTGCGGTAAAACCATTGGCAACACTAACCCTATGGGATGAACTTCTGAGCGATGAACCGAAAGGATGGCAGTTCATCAGAAGTACTTGTCTGGCCTACTATACTTCAGCTAGATTAAGCCAATTAACATTCCGTTAATTAAGCAGCAAGTGCGTATGACGTGTTGTCATTTATTGTTCGTAGCATTTGATTTAAGAGGAACACTACAAGCCTCTGCATGCTGACACCTGACTACCGCTATCGCTGTCAAATCCAATGTCGACCCCAAAGAACGTAGGTACAAAGTTACGAAGAAAGCAGCTGCTTTTTTATTGCAAACGAAAAACTTGTGGGGTTTGCAAAGGATTTACATCCAATTGAAGGTATAAGATGCCATTTTTTATTTCGGCTTGATTTCTTTTATCCAAGGGCTTTACGCTCCACTTGCTCGGTTTTGCTTGTTCGATAGGACGTAGTAAAGAAAGATCTAATCTGACTTGATTTTTTGACTGTATACCCGGAATCCAAATGGCATAAATTGCTTTTTCTACCTGTGTAAACACCCAAGTGCCGATTTCACCGTTTTTGATTTCGTAAGGGGCAATTGGCTTGGAATTGTATATGGCTGCGCTGTTGATGTTCATCCAGTCCCCGATTTCATCGAGTCTTTGGTAGGCGATGCTATCCCAGCGGCCCTGCGGATCTGGGGCAATATTGAGTAAAAAGTTGCCGCCTCTTGAGACAATAAGGCAAAGATTTTTGAGCAGTGTTGCGGTGCTTTTGTATTGGTCACCAGGCACGTAACTCCAGCTGTTGGCCATGGTCATGCAAGTTTCCCAGGGGTAAGGCAGGGGCTTATCAGGAATACTTTGCTCTGGCGTGAGGTAGTTTTGGTTCCGGCCTTCAACAGCGCGGTCCACAACAATTAAGCCCGGTTGCAATTGGCGTGCTTTGGCCGCAAGTTCATCCATTCGGATATTTTGATCAACGGGTTTGTAGCCCCACTTCGGGGAGGTTTCGGTGTAGGGCTGAACCCAACCACCATCTAGCCACAAAATGTCAATTTTGCCATAGTGCTGCATGAGTTCCATGATTTGGCCTTGTGTGAATTGAACAAAAGACTCCCATTTAGCTGCTTTCTTTTGAAGGTCGTAGTTGGGGTTGCGGTCGTAGGGTGGGAATTTGGGGTCCCAGTAGTCGGGGTGGTGCCAGTCGGGCTTGGAAAAATAGGCGCCGATCCAGAGCCCTTCAGCCCTGAAGGCATCAAAAATACTTTTAGTGAGGTCGGGTTGAGTGCTTTTGCTATTGGGGCAGGCTGGGTTAGCCACTGTGTAATTTGTGAGTTTGGAATCAAACATGCAGAAGCCGTCGTGGTGCTTGGTGGTAAACACCATGTATTTCATGCCTGCATTTTTGGCCGCTTTGGCCCAACGTTTTGGATCAAACTGTGTGGGGTTAAAGGTTTTTTGAAGCTTTTCATAGTTACTTACGTAGTCGAAGTAAGAAGCTGCATATGGCCCGCGGCGCGTACACCAATCTTCGTCTTCGGGGCAAATGCTCCAGCTTTCAACAACGCCCCATTGGCTGTACGCGCCCCAGTGCATCAGGAGCCCAAATTTGTAATCTTGCCAAGTAGCTAATTTATTCAGGACCAAGCTGTCGGTCGGAGGGTAGTAGGTTTGCTCGTGGTGTTGTGCGCTGACGAACTTTGGAAGCAAGCCGCATAAAAGTAGAAGGAGCTGTAATTTATTTTTCATGGCCATAAACTTCAATTTCATCGATAAATAACCAGCCTAAGCCATCGACACCTCGCCATTTAGGGAGTTGACCTGGATTACCAATGGTTATTTCTAGTGTTTGAATGCTGCTATTTGGAAAATGCGTCAGGGTGAGCGGATAACTGCCGTTAGGTTGTGCCTGATTGACCAAAGCATTCAGGGTAGAATCTGCAAAACTTAGCTGATCTGTAGTTTGTCCAAATGCCTTCAAATAACTTGGGCCCATGATCCATGATTGGTTATTAGCCAAATAATGAATGCGCACTGAATCGATTACATATGGTTTTTTGAGCACTAGTTGAAACTTAGCGTCCTGACCCTGCCATCCTTGCCAACTTCTTTGGTATTCTTGGGTGGCACGCAAACCGTCATTGAGGCTAGAGCTCAAAGTGTATGCAAGTGTATCTTCAATTTGAAGGCCATCGGCATAGGCTTTTGCTGGTAGGCTGTGGTACTTAATTTGTTGATTTTTTGCCAAATGATTCACCATGGCTTCTTGCCAAAATTGCTGCGTGCTTTTTTCATAATCTGAAGGGCTGAGCCTGACTTCATGCAAGAGTTTTGGCCCATAATTGAGCGCAATGCGTGTAAAGTCTTTGAGCATTTGCTGATAATAAGCGCCGTTGCCCGAAAAATACCAATCGTTGCCTGCACTCGGTGATTTGGAAACCTCGAGTAAGGCATAACGGATACTTTGTTCGGCCATTTCGATTCGTTGAATGTATGTAGCTTCCATACCAGGAAGGCTTTTGGCCTTTTCATACATATTGAGTGCCCATTTGAGATTGGCAGGAGCTAAATAGCCGCCGATATGGGTAATGGGTGGTTCGTAAAGCGTCAGCGCTTTGCCACTTTCTTGTAAATCTTTAACCTGGGCACGCAGTACTTCACGGACAATCTTAGCCGCAGGGCCGTAATAATTTTCAGTGAATTCATAAATCAGGCTATCGGCATTTAAACTCGGATTCCAGGCCCATTTGGAAAGTAGAAAGGCGCGCAATGGTTGCATTTCCGAGGAGGGCGAGTTGTAGCCTTGTTCAAAGAGCATTTTGACACCATTTTGCTGGAAAATTTGGATGTTTTCTTGGAGCGTAGGCCAATTGGGAAAGGGCATCACCATGTGTGAGAAATTGATGACGTAATCCCAAATGAGGATATTTTGTGTCAGGGCCGCCCAATTTTTCAGGTCTTTTTCAAAGCTGCTGCCTTTTAAAGATTTTGCCCGATTCTCTTCAATGGTGCAAAGCATGATATTGACATTGGCTTCGGGTTTGGTAAGTATTGGCGCACTTCGGGTATACTGGTAGGCGAGGGTTGAAATAATTTTACTCGGAAAGCGCTTGGCTACCTCATTGACAAAGCGCAAAATGGTGCCAGCGTGACTGTGTTCAATAGAGTCTGTGTGTTTACAGGCAGCACATTCGCAATAGTTGTAGTTGTCCATTTGGCTCACCGACCAATATTTGGCATCAGGTTTTTTACTGATTTCGATGGCGAGATTGTCACAGACCAGATTCAAAACATCAGGGTTACTCAGGCAAACTTGATCCTTCATGCGGATTCCGTTGCGCAGCGCATAATATTCTGGATGTGTTTCGAAGTGTTGTTCGGGCGGTAACAATTTGTGCAAAGTGTGTACCCATAAACCCCAACCCGGATGGTTTTCAAAGGTAAATGATGATTCACCGCTGGTTAGTTTGTGCCAGTCGCCGTAGCCAGTGCGTCTGGTTTCTCCGTAAAAAATTTCACGGTACTCGAAGGCCGGGACAGATTCATAACGGTCATAGGCAAATTTAACAGCCAAGCGACTCGGCAACTTGGTGCACTCAGCTTGGTAGTATTCAAAGCCAAATTTGCGTTGCAAGACATCATAGACAGCGTTTTTACAGGCGGCTTCTGAGTAACCAAAAATTTGAATCTGACGTTGGTCACAAATCACACCAAAGCCATCGCTTCCCCAAGTTTCGCAGTTCGGAAAAAGTTGTTGATCAGGCCAGAAAAAGCGCAATTGAAATTGAGTGGTTTGTTGCCCGGCTTCACGCAGGTAAAATTCAAAAGTGCGTTGCAGCTTAGGGAAAAACATTTCTTTTTGACCGAAAGTCGCAAACGTCAAAAGCAAAAAGAAGGATAGTATGAGGTTTTTCATGAAATGATATGCGTAAATATGGTTTTTTAATGAAAGCCGCCTTTGCCACGGTAAAGTTGAAGGGGTTCAGCAAATTGGAGTTGTAGCACACTGATCATGGGGTCCATTGCAGTAATTGGAATTTCTATAAAGTAAGTTCCGGGTACATAGCTCCAAGAAATCTTACCAACTTCTTTGATCGGAATAATATGCTCAGTTCCAAGTAATTTCACATGAGTTGGTTTGCTTTTAAAGCCTTTTAAGTAAATGGTCATGACACCTTTTGCAGTACTGAGCTCCATATTTTGTGGGCTTGGTACAAATAGGTTTAATTGTAAAGAATCTTTACTGAGTGTAGAGTTACCATGATAATGCCCAGTTGGCAGACCCGCCGTTGTACCATAAATGGCGCTTGCATTTTTTTGTGTCCAACGTCCAAATTCTTTTAGAATGGCAACTTGTTCATCGGGAATTGTACCATCGGCTTTGGGCCCGATGTCGAGTAGCAGGTTGCCGCCCATGCCCAGGCATTCAGTAAAAATACTGAGCAGTTCAAAATGACTCTTAAAGTTGCGGTCTTGTGGGCGATAACCCCAGTTGTCGTTGGTGGTGAGGCACAATTCCCAAGTGTTTTTGTCTGGGTGAATGACCGGCATGTTTTGCTCTGGGGTGTCGTAATCTCCGAAGCTTTTGAGCCTTCCATTTAATATAGCAGTTGAATTTTTAGCCTTAATGATAGAATCAATTTTTGCTGCTTCCCACTCTGTTTCGGAATGTTCCCAATCGCCATCAAACCAATATAAATCAGGGTTGTAGTTCGTTGCAATTTCAGCAATTTGGCCGTGCATGAATGTTAAAAAACGATCCCAGCGTGCGGGGTCATCTTTGATTTGATAACGGCTTGAATCTTTGAGAAAGGCAGGGTAGTCATTTGAGGACCAATCGAGTAAAGAATAATAAGCGCCGGTTTTGATGTTTTCTTTTCGCAGTGCACTAAAGAATGGAGCAATTAAATCTTGTTTGGCCGGTGTTTGGAAGCTCGTACTGAATGGATGCTTCGGGTTCCAGTTTTGCTGTTTACTGGCTTGAGGAGTTTTGAGTTGGGTATTATAAAGGGCCAAACCGTCATGGTGTTTGGTGGTGATGACACAATATTTGGCGCCACTGGCTTTGATGAGTGCTGCCCATTGTTCAGGTTGGTAATTTTCAGCCGAGAACCTTTTCATTTGCGACATATAAGTAGGGTAGCTCACACTTTTGTTATGAAAGGCCCAACTCTCTGAGGTGCCATCAACCGCATACATGCCCCAATGAATAAAGATGCCAAGTTTGGCGTCGGCAAACCATTCAGAAGTTTGTTGGGTTTCTTGTGCTAAAAAAATAGACGGTAGGAGGAAGAGGAAAAGTCCAATTTTTTTCATCTCTCAAAGGAACAAAAATGCCCCGAAACGACCAAAATTTAAACATTTGTTTAATTTTTTATGCAAATCTTAAACATTTGTTTAAAAAGAGTGTTTAACTTTGCAGCGCAAATTTTGCAACACCTATGAAAAGAGACCTCAGTACGGAAGAAAAAATAAAGGCAGCTGCAAAGAAAGTCTTTATGACCAAAGGCTTCGATGGTTGTTCAGTACGTGATATTGCCAAAGAGGTTGGAAGCAATGTCGCTTTGCTTAACTATTACTTTAGATCTAAAGAAAAACTCTTCGAACTCATTTTTGAAGGTGCCATGAGTGATTTCTTGCAGTCCATGATTGAAGTATTTAGTTCCAATCTCACACTTCAAGAAAAGCTAGAACAACTCATAGATAAAGAGTTTGAGTTTTTCATGGAGCACCCTGAACTACCCATGTTTATTCTACAGTCCTTACATCAGAACAAAACGGATGCCCCAATGCCAAGTCATTTTTTAGAACCCATCGCTAACACGGGCATCTTCGAGCAATTTGAAATGGCAAAAGCCAAAGGTGAAATCAGAGATATCAGTATTCGTAACATGACCATGTTATTGATGTCTAATGTGCATTATCCTTTCATGTCGAAAAAATTGACCGAACAGTTTCACGGAATTGACGCCGAAGTTTTTGAAGCGGATTTAATCAAGCATAAAGCAATAGTCAAAGAATTAATTATCAATTATTTATTTATATCAAACCCAAAAGCATGAAAATGAAACCCAATCTCTCCTTCGGATTGCTATTTGTACTGATGGGTCTGTCTGTACAGGCCCAAAAGTATGACCTCGCATCTTGCTTGCGCATGGCTGAAACCGCCAATGTGCAAATTCGAAATGCGCAACTTGATGTTGCCATTAATGAAAGTCAGCGTTCGGCTTATTTATCAACGCGTTTACCATCTTTAAATTTCAGTGGTGATTATCGCTACAATGCCGTGATTCCTGGGCAGGTAGTGCCGGCTCAGTTTTTTGGCGGCCCAGCGGGTACCTTCGCAGAAGTGAAGTTTGGTGTTCCTATCGTTTTGAGCAATACAGTTCAACTCAATCAGATTCTCTTTAATTCTCAAGTAAATTATGGTTTAGCCGCTTTGCGTATCAATAGCGATATCGTCAAGATCAAGCGCGACATGACCATTCAAGAAGTAAAATATCAAGTAGCCAATACCTTCTTTATTTTACAAGGTGTAGACCAGCAATTGCGTTTTCTAGACAGCAATGCCACTCACGTGAAACGCATGCTCAAAAACATGGATCTACTCGTGAGTCAGGGTATGCTTGTGCAAACAGAGGCAGACAAAGTCCGCATCAATTTGCTCAACATAGACAACAATGTGGCCAACCTTACCGCAACGAAGTCTCAATTAGAAGAATTGCTCAAGATCATGATTGGTGTTGATCCAAAAACTTCAATTTCACTTTCTGATGACCAAATGGTTCAGCAAACTTTACTTATTGACCCTACACAAGCCAATTTATTTGCCATTCAACTTCTCGAGCAGCAACAAAAAATGGCTGAAGAAGAAGCAAAAGGGATCAAGATGGGTTATTTACCTAACTTAAATTTGTACGGCATCTACCAGTACAACGTCAATATGAACCCTGAAACAGATTTTCGTACGGGTATTGATGGGGCATTTGTTGGGTTGCGTCTGGACTGGAATTTATTTGATGGTCTTGAAAAGCATCATAAAGCAGCTGTAAATGCCCTTAAGCAAGAGCAAATTCAAGCGCAACAAGATCTTACGCGTATACAACTACAACAACAAAGTGAACAAAACAAACGCAATATTACAGTGAAAGCATCTGCATTAGATGTTGCTAAAGAGCAATTAGGTTTGGCTGAATCCATTTTGAAAAATGCGTCTTTGAAATACAAAGAAGGCCTCATTTCGGTGAATGACTTCTTAATGGCTGAAACAGGTCTTGAGCAAGCACAAGCAGGTGTAGTCGCAGCATATGTTTCACTCAGACAAGCAGAACTTGAATACTTAAAAACAAACGGAAATATCAAATAATCTATCATGAAAAGAATCATCCTTATTTCAATTATCGTCATTGGAGCATTAGCTTTAACCGTGACAAAACTTTTATCAAACGCAGATGCGGCGAAAAAGAAAATTTACATCCATGACCTCGAGGCGGCTGTTTTAGTTGAAACGGCTAACCCTGTGGCGAATTATACATTTGAGAGTGCCTTTTCTTATTTAGGTGTTTTTGATGCCATGCACCAAAATAATGTGGCTTCAGAAGGTTCAGGTAAACTCATCGATTTATTAGTCAAGGAAGGTCAACAAGTTCAAAAAGGGCAGGTTCTCGCTAAACTTGATGACGAACTCATTCAATTACAAATTGAAAATGCGAAGCTCAATATTGCTCAGTTGAAAAATGACAACGCGCGCTTTGCGAATCTCCGCAAAGAACAAGCGGTATCGTCTGTTGAAGCAGAAAAAATGGAGTTGGCCTTGAAATCTGCCGAAGTACAACTCAAGCAACTTCAAAAGCAACTCAAAGGCTGTAAAGTATTAGCACCATTTTCAGGGGTTGTTACTAAAAAAATGGCAGACCTCGGTTCAATGGTGATGCCTGGAACACCAATTGTAGAACTCACCGATATTGGTCAGCTCAAACTCACTATTTCAGTTCCAGAGCGCGATGTACTCAAGTTTAAAGTGGGCCAAAAAGTAGCAGTGAGTGTAGATGCGCATGAAGGAGAAGTCTATAATGCAACCGTTTATAGCACTTCTGTTCAAGCTGATGCATTGCATAATTTCAAAGTACAAATATTGGTATCAAATAAAGCGCAAGCAAGAATTCTTGCCGGTATGTACGGAAGTGTAACACTTCAAAGCTCTAAGTCGGTGACAGCCATGGCGGTGCCAAGAAAAGCTTTAATTGGCTCTACGAAAACGCCGCAAGTATATGTGGTGCGCAATGGAAAAGCGAAGCTGACGAGCTTTAGTCCAGGGACTTCTGATGGAAACTACCTTGAAGTTGTTTCAGGCTTAGCAGCATCAGATCAAATTGTCGTGAAAGGACAAGTGAATTTAGAAGACGGGATGAACATCAAACGCAATTAATAGCCCCATGACACTTACAGAATTGGCCATTAAAAGGCCCTCATTTATCATAGTTATATTCACCATCTTAGTTGGTGGTGGAATCCTCAGTTACAAGCAGCTTTCCTATGAGCTCATGCCGGATTTCTCGGCTCCTCTATTAACCATCACTACGGCTTATCCGGGTGCGTCTCCATCTACTGTTGAGTCTCAGGTGTCTAAACCACTTGAAGATGTCCTGAGTGGCATGGAAAACGTCGATGAAGTGACTTCGTTTTCTTTTGATAATGCTTCTTTTGTTTTGCTTGAGTTCAAGGCCTCAGCCAATATTGATGACGCACTTGAAGATGCACAAAGAAAGATCAATAACAACCTGAGTAAACTCCCTGAGGATGCGCTCAATCCGGTGGTTGCTAAAATTGAACCGAATGCAACACCCGTATTACAGCTAAGTGCAGTAGCATCCAAAATCAACGATGCAGAACTCATGCGCTTGATGGACGAACAATTGTTGCCGCAAATCAAGCAAGTAAAAGGAGTGGCAGAGGTGCAAGTGATTGGTGGCGAGCGCCGTGCTTTTCGCGTCAATGTGGACAAAGAAAAAATGCGCAAACTCGGTTTGTCTTTAGCACAGATCAATCAAGCGGTTGCGATGTCCAACCTCGATTTCCCGACAGGAAAAGTCAAAAGTCAAGACGAGCAAATAACCGTGCGTTTAACGGGTAAGTACCAAAGCATTGACGACCTTAAAAATCTTGTTTTGGTGTCCAAAGGAACTTCGTCGATCAGATTAGGTGATTTAGCCGAAGTAGTTGATGCCAGTGATGATCAAGTAACCATTAGCCGCTTGAATGGCGTGAATGGAATTGGTTTGCGCATCAAAAAGCAAAGTGACGCCAACGCAGTTGATGTTGCCAAATTGACCAAGCAGAAATTCAAAGACCTCGAAGAGAAGTATGCCAAAGAAGGCTTGAAATTCACCATTGCAACGGATACTTCAATTCCAACCATTGAATCAGTAGACGCCGTTATTCATGACCTCGAGTTGGCTGTCTTGTTGGTAGCCTTAGTGATGCTCTTGTTCTTGCATACCATCAGAAATGCCTTTATTGTTTTGGTTTCAATACCAGCATCCTTGATTTCAACCTTTGTAGCCATGTACCTCTTGGGTTACACGCTCAACCTCATGACTTTGCTTGCGATGTCTTTGGTGATTGGTATCCTTGTGGATGACTCTATTGTGGTCTTAGAAAACATCTACCGCCACTTACAAATGGGTAAGAAGCGCCGTCAGGCCGCACTAGATGGTCGAAACGAAATCGGCTTCACCGCCCTAGCCATTACACTAGTTGACGTCGTGGTATTCTCGCCGGTTGTCTTTATTGAAGGAACCATCTCTGATATCTTACATCAGTTTTCTATTGTGGTTGTGATTTCAACCTTGATGTCTTTGTTTGTATGCTTTACCTTGACACCATGGTTGGCATCGCGCTTTGCCAAAGAAGTTCAACTCAATCCAAAGAGGCCTTTTCAAGCTATTTTACTTTGGTTTGAGCGCCGCATTACCATCTTCACAGATTCTTATGTGAAAATAGTTGGTTGGGCACTCAGACACAAAATCTCGATGGGCTTGATCATCATTGGAATTTTTGTGGCATCATTTTCTACGATGGGCTTAGGTATTGTGGGGCAAGAATTTGTTTCTCAAGGAGACCAAGGTAAATTTATGCTCAAACTGAAATATGAAAAGAGTGCCACTTTTGCTGAGAATAACCTGACTACCATGAAAATTGAGCAGTTGTTATTGGCTCAAAAAGACATGATTGATATCGTATTCTCAAATGTGGGTGGTCCGAGCGCAGGTCTTGGCGCAGCTGCATTTGGTGCTGAAAACCGTTCAGAGGTAACCGTCATGATGATCAAAGACAAGCAAAAGGAAATTCCGACTATAGATTACATGAATGTCATTCGCAAGAAAATTGAGGATGAATTCCCTGGTGTTGAAGTCAAAGCGCTCAATATGGGCTTGATTGATTCTGAACAGGCGCCAATCGAAATCTTTATCTCTAGTAATGATAAAGAACTCATGATGAAAGAAGCACAGCGCTTGAAGCATGCGATTAAAGCCATGAAAGGAGCTAAAGATCCATCTTTAAGTACGGAAGATATCACGCCTGAGGTTAAAATTGCGCTAGATCGTGAAAAGATGGGGCAATTAGGAGTCAATGTGGCTGCAGTTGGTATGCAATTGCAAGGTGCGCTTTCTGGTAATGACGACAGTCAAATTGACCTTGGTGGTTCTGAATACGATATCCGCGTGATGCTCGATGCAGCAAATAGAAAGGATATTCAGGATATCTCTGAGCTCAGCTTTACTAACAACGAAGGCAAGCAAGTGCGCCTCAGTGACTTCGCTAATATTAGCGTAGACAATGCTGCGGGTACACTTGAGCGCAAGAACCGTATTCCAAACACAACACTCAGATGTTATGTTTTGGGTACAGCCCCAGGTACTGTTGCTACTGCCATTGAAGATTATCTTAAAAAAGCACCACTTGATCCTAATGTTCGCCTGACATGGGGTGGAGAAATAAAAAGACAAAAAGAATCTTTTGGTGCGCTCGGAACTGCCATGGGTATCGGGGTTATCTTAGTTTACCTGATTATGGTGGCCTTGTACGATAACTTTGTGTATCCGTTTGTGGTCTTGTTTTCAATTTTAGTGTCTTTGGTAGGTGCTATCCTGGCCTTGGCCTTGACCTCTTCAAACATGGGGATTTTCACGATGTTGGGTATGTTGATGCTATTGGGGCTGGTTGCCAAAAATGCCATACTAATTGTCGATTTCACCAATCACCTCAAGGAAAAAGGCATGACTACTTACACAGCTTTGCTTGAGTCCGTTCGTGAAAGGATGCGCCCAATTCTCATGACCACCATCGCAATGGTAATCGGTATGGTGCCAATTGCAACAGCAACTGGCTCAGGTGCAGAATGGAAAAATGGCTTGGCTTGGGTACTCATTGGTGGATTAACCAGTTCCATGTTCTTGACCATTATTGTCGTCCCAATGATGTACTATGTCGTGGATCGCATTCAAGCTAAAATTCAATTTAAGAAGTTAGCTAAGCTTGCAGATATTGATGTGAACGAGGAAGCTTAATGTAGCATTTCTTTCGGAACTAAATCACCGAATAACAAAAGAGGCGGCCATCGGCCGCCTCTTTTGTTATTTATAGTTTATCCAATTGAAATCATCTCTTCATAAATGATAATCTGAATTCTATTTCTTATTTTTTGGCCTTCACGTAATTGTAAACTCTATAAGTAAGGTAGATATTGATGAGAATAACAGCAATTACAACATAGCCCAAAAGATCAAAGTTCATAAGAGGTGCGCTCGGGCTGTATTGCCAAACAATTTTGCCACCGATCATAGCGGCAACACCACCTGCCATTTGTTGTAAAGAAGAATTGATGCTCATGAAGGCGCCTCGATCTTTTGCTTCAGGCACCGAAGTAGTAAGTGCCTGAGACGGTACCATGCGTGCCATAATGCCGCCCATCATGAAAATGTTGACAACAATCAACACAAAAAGGGTGGTTTCCCCCAAGTGTACATAAACCAAAACGGAGCCGATCATTACTAAAGAAGCGAGCATGAAAAGCTGAAATTTATTGACTTTATCGGCAAGCCAGCCAATTAAAGGCATGATCATAAAAGTGGAAATACCAACAATCATGAAAAGTAACGGAAGCTCTTTTTGAGAAATACCCACGTTGTTGACTGCAAACGCACTGCCCCAAGGCATCATGAAATAGCCCCCCAAAGACATGAATGCAGTAGCCATAAAACCAATTCTGTAATTGCGGTTTTTAATAGTGGCCAACAAATGCTTGAAGGCCGAGTTTTCTCGTTTTAAAGTCAAATGCGCATTAATAGGCTTCAGCGCCAATAGAATAGCCAATAGCATACCAACTGATAGGCCTACAATTAGGTAAAAAGGTGTTTGCCAATGGTACATATCTGCAATAAAAAGACTCAAGGGAATACCTACAATTTGACTCAGGCCAAAGCCCATTTGCATGAAGCCCATGACTCTACCTCGTTGTTCTAGACTGAAAATATCGGCCACAATAGCCATAGAAATTGACGACATCACACCGCCGAATAGTCCTGTAAGGATGCGCGCCCAGACAAGTTGATTGTATGATTCAGCCATTCCACAAAAGAGGGTTCCTAAAATAAACCCGCTATAAAAAAATACTAACAAGCGCTTGCGGTCAAAGCGATCTGCAAAGCCTGCAGTTAAAAATCCAGAGATGCCTGCTGCCAACGCATAGCTCGAAACTACAATGCCAAATTGATCTGGTTTCACTTTGAATTCTTTCATGAGTAAGTCTCCGAGTGGGGACATCACCATGAAGTCGAGGACGACTGTAAACTGGGTGAGGGCTAAAATGGCTACAGTGAGCCATTGATAACGGGTGAGGGCGGTATTGTTTTTCACAGAACAAAGGTATCAAAGTTCCTGTTTCGGCTTTGTTTTGAAAATGTTAATTGTTGAAGTAAGCAAATCGTTGCGCTTGCTTTTGATTTCCTTTGGTACAATGAACAATGTAAATACCTTGTGATAAACCAGCTATTGAATGCATTTCTTTTGTTTGCTCGCTCTTCCAACGACTGACCAGGCGGCCATCGAGATGCAATATAGAAAAATCAGCTCCGACCAATGATTCGTGGAGCTCGATTTTTATCGTTTGTGCATTTTGGTCAAGGCTGATTTTAAATTCATCTGAATTGACTGTTTGTAAGTTGGCCGTATTCATTTCAATAAACAGCGTATCTGATGATTGAAAACAACCCTGTTCATTAATAGAAAGTAAGTGGTAGTAACCTGTTTGTAATACTTGAAGCAAATTGCTGTTCTGCCCAAAAAGTGGAGTGTCATTGAAATACCACTGGGTAAAAGAACTCGTATTGCTTGCGAAAAGTTGCCCTTGTAAACTGTCGTTGACTATAATAGGTGTGATAGGGCTTTCGTAGAGCAGTAAGGTATCCGATTCAATGAAACTTGGTGTCGGATTGACATTTTCAATATTGATTTGATAGGCAATTTGAGCGTTGCCCGCCACACAAGCATTACAAGAGCCAATATTAATGGTGTGATTGCCGATATAATCATCTGCGCCAAAATAGCTTTCACCGATGCTTTGATCAGCTTCCCATATTTCAATGATGTAATCTTGTCCAAGTTCTAGATCTAGATTGGGCCACCAAGAAACCGGTGGGTTTTGATCAATGACAACACCTGATTGATAGATGAGCTGACCATTTTTAATGATTTTAAAATAAGCATCGGCTTCTTCAAACGAGGGGAAGTTTTCACCATAATTAGACATGCTTTGGATGTCAAGTTGGGTGAGTTGGATATGAATGGTTGTATCTAGAGCAGCATAAGCTTCATATTGCAGCGGGTAGGATCCTGCAGTTGCAAAATATTGCGGGTTTGGGTCTTGGGAATTAGAAGTGGACCCATTTCCAAAATCCCAAGCATAATAAGCTAAGCCAGGCTGTAAGTTGTTAAAGGATACAAGTGCAGGTGCACAAGGTTGTGAAACTTGATAGGTGAAAGCCCCGCTATTATTGATGATGGTTGGCGAATTCACCTGGAAATCAAGTTGGAATTGGTAAGGATAACCTTGTAAAATAGTAAGATCAGCTAAGACCATCACGCTGATTTGAAAAGTGCCAGCAAGGAGCGGTGTTCCGGATATGTTGATACAACCAAATACATCAAATTGTGGATTGTAATTGCAATTATTTTGCGCTTCGCTACAGGTCCAGTTGAGACCTAAAGGCAAGGTGATACTTGTGATTTGAAAATTGGTAAACGGATAGCCGAGTGTGTCAGTGGGTAAAACAAAGGTAACGTCTGTGCTGTAGGGCTGCCCAACGGTTGCTGACGGAAGAATACTCGGATAAATACCAACCGTTGTTTGGTTGTAATCAATAGTGCAACCTTGCCCAAAGATTGAATAGTGCATTAATAGTGCGAGAAGTAGAAAGTTTGTTTTCATGTCGTTTATTTTTGACACGAAAGTATGGGTGGGGTACAGAAAAGAATTCAGTAAAAAGACGGTATCCCGACTTCTTTTTTTTGATTAATCAGCAATTTTACGGACTCTCGGACCAAGTTCAATGCACTCTAAGTTTTGAATTTGTTCATCCGAAATTGAAAAGCGAAAAATGGTTTTAACTTGATGAAAGCCTTTGAAACCACAAGCGCCCGGATTTAGCCAGAGCATATTATAGCGCTTGTCCATTTGAGCCAGTGCGATATGAGAATGTCCGCAAATAAATAATTTTGGAGCGCCGTTGCGTTGAATTTCTTCAAAGGCAGGTTTGGCATATTTTCCTGGTCTGCCTGCAATGTGTGTCATAAGCACCTCTACTTGTCCAACCTTAAAACGCAAAAATTCCTTTGTTGATGCTCGAATAATATGGTCATCAATATTCCCAAAAACAGCCCTAGTTGGTTTAAATGCATGAAGTTGATCAAGCACTGCAATTGAACCTATATCACCCGCATGCCAAATTTCATCGACATCCTTGAAATAATCAAAGATTTTTGGGTCTAAATCCCCGTGCGTATCCGATAACAATCCAATTTTTACCATGTTATGAACAAAAATAAGGCTTTTGATAAAACTCTAACCACATAATATTCAATGAGACATATCAAATAATCGATAAAAACGTATAAATATTCACTGAACACCACTCCTTGTTCAATCTTGACTGAAAACCAATCTTTTGTGAATAAATTTAGGCCTTAGTATATATTTGATAAGCCTAGAACGCTTAAAATTGTAATAAACAAAAAAACTATGAACAAAAAAACTACTTTCAACGTGTTGGCAAGAATGAAATCCAGCGCAACTCTTATGTTGACGCTGTTTTTATTGCTCTCCTCAGGATTGCTCGCACAAATCAACTATTCTCAAAACTTCAACGCAGGAAGTTTGTCTGGTTGGACTTCAGCTATGGGTGCAACATGGTCTTCAACATGGGCTCACACAACCTCACTTGTTTGTGAAGGTAGCGGTGCTGCACGTGTGAACATTTACACGCCTACAACTGCAGGTTCTTTCATTTCTCCAGATGCAGGACAGTCAATCGGTACCTCTGTTACGATGACCTACCAGTATAAAGTTACAAACTGGTCAGCAGGTACTACTGCTACACCTGCAACCTTTGGTTCAATTGCTGTTCAATACGCAAGTACTTTAGCTGGTCCATGGACTACTGTTGAAACAATCAATAGTACGAACCATGTTCCATCTACCTCTTGTGCTACAAGAACTGTAACCTTTACACCTCCAGCATCTGCGACTTTCTTTGTGCGTTTCAATTGTACATATGGCACTGGTGACTACTGGATGTATTTTGATAATGTAAACATTAATCAAGCACCACCTGCGCCATGTGCTTATTCTGTTGCTCTCTACGATACTTACGGTGACGGATGGAACGGTGGAGCCCTCACTCTTAATGTTGGCGGTACAAACGTACTTACGGGTGTTACTCTCGCATCAGGTGGTGGTCCTGCAACCTTTAATTTCTCAGCTTACCAAGGACAAAACATTACAGCTAATTATACTGCTGGTAGTTGGTCTTACGAAAATTATTACCGTGTTTATAACGGTCCAAATGCTACCGGTACTATTATTTATCAGTCTCCATCAGGAACTCCTCCTGCAAGTGTTGCTGTAACCAACCCGTGTACAGTTGCTAATCCAGGTTGTTCAGGAACTCCTGCTCCGGGTAACACAATTACTTCTACACCATCTGTATTCCCTGCCGGAACAGCTTCACTTACTTTACAGACTGCTACATTAGGTGCAGGTGTAACCTACCAGTGGCAATCAGCTCCAAGTTCAACAGGTCCTTGGACTAACGTTGCAACAGGTGGTACAGCATCGAGCTTTACAGCAGCACCAACTGCAACTACATGGTACCGTTGTATTGTGACTTGTTCAGGAAATAATGGAACATCAAATCCAGTTCAAGTTCAATTGAATCCTTATTGTCAACCAGTTTATTCTTCTGGTACGCTTTATGGTGACCTCATTTCGAATGTAGCCATTTCTGGTCCTGGTTTAACTTGGAACAACAACTCTGGAACAGCAACTACTGGCCCATCATATGTTTCTTACACAAACCTAGCTCCTGTTATGATGCAGGCCGCTACTTCTTATTCAATGACTGTAACAGCTGGTTCTTATTCAGGTCAGGCATTTGCAGTTTGGATTGATGCCAATGATGACAACGTTTTCTCTGCAAGTGAAAAAGTTGGTTTTTCTGCCGGAACTACTACTACTAGCTTTGGTTCTGTAACCTTTAATATTAACCTTCCATGTACGCCTCCACTCGGAATTCACAGAATGCGTGTACGTGGTGTTTGGTTGGGTAACGGTGCTACCATGGATCCATGTTTGAGCTATGGCTACGGTGAAGCTGAAGATTACCTCGTACAATATGTTGCAGGTGCTCCTTTCACGCCATCTTTCACAGCTGCTGCTCCTGTACAAGCATGTACTTATATCGATTACACTTACACGACACAGTCGGGTATGCAAAACTACGCTTGGACCTTCCCAGGTACAGCAGGTGTTGATTACACACTTGTTTCAGGAGGTACAGCAACATCAAATACAGCTGTTGTAAAATGGTTAAATGCTGGTGCTAAAACTGTAGGTGTAAACTACAACAATGCTTCAGGATGTGCGAGTGCAGGTCCGGGTTCAAACACAGTAACCGTTCAACAAACAGCTTTAGTACCAAACACTGCCGGTGCACTTGATGTTTGTGCTGGATCGACTGCAACTTTCACCAACACTTTAGCTGGTGGAGCTTGGTCTAGTATCAACCCTGCGGTTGCATCAGTTAACCCAACTACAGGTGTCATTTCAGGTGTAGCTGTTGGTACTACTGATATCGTTTACTCTGTAGCTAACCCAGGAACATGGTGTGCGGCTTCTACCAATACAAAATCGATTACAGTGAAGCAAACTCCGGTTGTCAACGCTGGCCCTGATGTTACTGTTTGTACAGGTGCTTCAACGAACTTAAACGGTTCTGCTCAATTCGTTCAAACACACACTATTCAATTAACTGATACCTGGGGTGACGGTTGGAATGGTAACTCTGCAAACGTTTTAGTAAATGGAACAGTAGTATTGTCGAACATCACTTTAGCAACTGGCTTTGGTCCGGTGTCTTACACATTTGGTGCACAATCAGGCGCAGCTATTTCTGTCGTATTCAATGCAACAGGTTTTTATCCTGAAGAAACAAAAATCACCGTTTTAAATGGAGCGGGAACAACTTTGGTTTCTAACTACTCAATTGGTCTAGCTGGTCCATGGTCAGGAATTGCCGGTCCTTCAATCAGTTCAGTTTGGTCACCTGCCGCTACGCTAACCAATGCAACTTCAAACACCCCAACCGCAGCGCCACTCGGAACAACTACTTACACGATGTCTACTACAGCTGCTAACGGTTGTACAGGTACTGATCAAGTTTTAGTAACCGTATTGCCAACCCCGGCTCCACAGCCGATCATTGCGCCAAACGGAAACACAACATTCTGTGCTGGTGGTTCAGTAATGCTTGTTGCGCCTCCTGCGGACTCTTATGTGTGGTCTAATGGTGCTACTACCCAAACTATTCCGGTTACAACAGCAGGTAACTACTTTGTAACTGTGAATGTTGGTATCTGTTCTGGAACATCTGCAACAGTTCCTGTTGTTGTCAATGCGCTTCCAGCTACAAACATTACAGCTAGTGCTACTGCACTTTGTCCAGGAGCAACAGCTACTTTAAGTGTACCTACTGCAGCTACGTACCTCTGGAGCAACGGTGCAATTACACCTTCAATTGCAACAAGTACTCCGGGTACATACAGTGTAACTGTTACAAATGCCAATGGTTGTTCAGCAACTTCAGCTCCTGTGACACTTACTGCTGCTACAACTCCAACGGTAACTGTAACTCCAAATGGTCCAGTTAACTTCTGTACAGGTGCAAATGTTGTATTAAACTCTAATGCATCTGCTGGTTCAACATTCCTTTGGTCTAACGGCGCTACAACTCAAAACATCACTGCAAGCGCTTCAGGTGTTTATTTTGTAACTGTAACCAATGCAGCAGGTTGTCAAACAATGTCAAACAATATCGTTGTCAATGCACAACAAACATTTACTGCATCAGCAACAGCCTTGTCTCCAACAACGGTTTGTCAAGGAACTCCTGTAACTTTAGTTGCGAGCCCAGGTTCTTCTTACCTATGGTCTAATGGCGCCACAACGCAAGGTGTCAATGTAACTGCTGGTGGCCCAATCACAGTAACAGTAACTAATGCTTCAGGTTGTACAGGAACATCTGCTCCGATCAACGTAACGGTTCTTCCAGTTCCAAATGCTACGATCAATGCGAATGGTCCATTAACTTTCTGTCAAGGTTCTTCTGTAAACCTTACTGCAACTGGTGGTTCTTCTTACAGCTGGAGTACAGGTGCTAATACCGCAGCTCTTTCTGCGACAACATCAGGTAATTATGTTGTTACCGTTACTGCAGCCAATGGTTGTACTGATGCTGAGCAAGTAACAGTAACTGTAAACGCAGTGCCATCAGCTAACGTTGTTATGGACGGAAATAGTGTACTTTGCCCAGGTGAAACATTGACACTTTCTGCTGCTCCTGGCAACTCTTATGCTTGGTCTACTGGTTCAACAGCAAATGAAATTACCGTTTCAAATGCCGGTACTTATGGCGTTACAGTAACTGGTTCAAATGGTTGTTCATCTAACTCAGGTAACATCATTATTAGTGCAGGTCAGTCATCTGCTTCTACTATTGATGTAACTGCTCTTGATTCATACACATTGAACGGTGTTGAGTACACAACTGCAGGTACATTTACTCAAGTCATTCAAAACGAAGCTGGTTGTGATTCAACAATCACATTGAATCTTACGCTTACTGTAGGTCTTGATGAGTTGAACGGTGTAGCTTATGAAGTATACCCTAACCCAACTGCTGATCAATTTACAATTGATGCAAGCCAAGCGGTTTACGGAACGTACAGCATTCAAGATGCTCAAGGTAAAATTGTTAAAGAAGGCCTTATGAATGGCGTTTCAACAACGGTTGAGCTCAACGAGGTAGCGCGTGGAATCTACTTCCTACGCATCGCTGAAACAACCGAAGCCATCCGCATCATTAAGAATTAATCAATAACGATTTTCTGAAATAAAAAAAAGCCCCGCACTGCGGGGCTTTTTTTTATTTATGGATTTCATAAACCGGAAGCCTCATAAACGAAGGTTCGAAATAAGGACTGTTTTGATAAATGAAGAAAAGCTGTTCCCATTCGTCATTGGCAAATTTGACATCAAGTTGTTTTCTTTGCTCATAGGCTTCTTTTAATTTTGGTTGAGCCGATAGTATTTCTGCGATTTGCTCCTTGAAAACATAAGGCGAAAAATACTCTTTTTGCTGTAGGTAGCTATCGAAAAAATTCCAGCTCAGGTAGCTGTCTTCTGCTAGCGGTTGGAGTACAGCATGTATAAAGAGCGCTTTTCCTTGCGCGCAAGGAATAAGCAGATCGCCGGGTTTTAGCGTAAGTGTATAAGTTTGTCGCTCGAGTTCGATTTGTTGCAATTTAAAGTGACCTTCATAAGGTTTGGTCGGTGCCTTGAAATTTTTAATTACATAGGAGTTTACTTTGACCGATTTGGCTGTATTTTCATCTACCACCGTATAAGCAATCTGATTGGCTTTTAACCTGGCAATGATCTCAAGCTCTTGCCCGCCAACTACATAATATTTCGGTATCAGAACCGAATCTTGTGCCCTGTAAGCATTGAAATTTGGGATGTATTTCTCAAAAGGTTGACCGCGGTCATAACTCAATTGTTCGAGCCCAGTTACAGGATGCTTTGGATAAATAGCTTTGTAACCTTTAAATCGAATGGGCTCGGATTGTGTTGCATCTAATTGAAAGTTATAAGGAAAATAACTCAGGGAGCTCGTCCAAGCATTGGCTGCATTTCTAGCTGCTTCAATTTCCTCGCCTTTTTCCATACAATAAGCGATCATCGCATTCATAAAGCTAAGGGTGGCTTGAACGCGCTCGGGAAAAGGCTTCAGCATATGTGTTTCAACGGTAAAAGAGAGGCTATGAAACAAGCTTGCATAACCCATGGCATAACGAGGAAGATCGTTAAAGGCAACAATTCCGCTATCAGGTATAGCTCCTTTTAGTTCCACGTAAGGGAATAAATCAAAACCGCTTTGCTTGCAATACGTCTGAAGTGTAGGGATGCAATTTTCATAGGTTAAGTTGCTGATGCTAGGCGCAAGGCGTTCACGCAGAGAAGCAATATAAGTGAGTGTGTAGGGGTAGTCTGCACCGTTTGAAACATGGTTGTCAATAAAAACGTCTGGATGGAGGGCGTGGTAAATCTTAGCAAAAGTGAAGCTATTGATCGCATCCATTTTGATGAAATCTCGGTTGAGGTCTAGGTTTTTAGCGGATCCTCTGAAACCGTAAGCCTCTGGACCGTTTTGATTGGCACGACTTTTATAGTTGCGGTTCATCATCCCGCCTACATTATATGCTGCTATAAATGCGATAACTGGCAATGCCCGATTCTGTGCATCCATTGTTGGTTTTCCGGCACGTATCCATTGATCTAGCCAAAGTAAGCAAGCATTGATTCCGTCGGGCTCACCTGCATGAATGGCATTATTAATCAGGATGGTGGTGCCTTCTTGTGCTTTTTCAAAGGTCTTTAAAGAATCTTTATGACCATTGACAACACAAAGGTAGATAGGTAGCCCATAATCCGAAGGCCCCATGTTATAGAGTTTAATTTCTTTGTGTGCCCGATCTAGTTTTTGTAAATGAGTGATGAGTTCAGGATAGCTTGGGCTCGAATTCTCAGACCAATTTTGACCATAGGAATAGGATAGCTGTTGAAGGAGCAACAGCAGTAAAAAAGTTCTTTTCATACATCGAAAGTACAAAATTGAGCTCAACACACTCAATTCTATACAGACTCGACGCTAAAAAGATGGGCAACTGAGGCGTCTGAAATCGGTAACGCGTTTCTTGCACTTCAAATTGATGCCCAAAGAGACTTCATGCGAGCCACCGGACGTCCCACTGCCTAGTTGGGAAACAGTGAGGTCATAGCTATAGCCAATTCGGTACTTGTCTGTAGTGATTCCGACGGTTAAAATGAAGGCATCTTGGTTGCGGTACCAAGCCCCTATGGTAAAGCTTTCATATTTAAGATATGCCCCAATATTGAGTTGTTGAAAGCCATTTTGGTACTGGTAAATGATGTTTGGTGATAGAAAAGTAGTGCTTGAATAACGGCCGCGCTGACCAATTTTAATATTGGCCCCTAAATGACCCGTAAATTTTACGGGAAGTCGAGATTGACCAAGAATAAGAGATTCGTCGGGTCTATTTAAGTGGTGAGCGGCTAAACCGAAGTAAAAGTTCTTTGTGAATCCGACCATTCCTGCTGAAACATCAAAGAAACCTCTGCGACCATTGCCGCGGGGTACGTCGCCGGTTTGATAAATGAAACCTCGGCGCGGGTCTATCATGTCTCCGAAGGTGAGTTGACTCCAATCAAGAAACCTTTGGTAGTAGGCAGCTTGTGTTCCGAACATGAGTCTGAATTTTCGGTTTACTTTAAGGTAATAAGAATAACTCGCACCTAACATAGAAGTTTGAATGGTACCTGGCCCTTGCGTGTCGTGCAAAGCAACAAGACCAACACCACCTGAAATATTTTTGAAATAACTATCATAAGAGGCTGCATAAGTGACATAGTTCCCAGTAAGTTGTGGCCATTGATTGCGGTAATTGAGGGCTACACGCGGGCAACCACTAGAACCCGCAAGGGCAGGGTTAAGGTAAACCGGATTTGCGTAAAACTGCGTAAAGGTGGGGTCTTGCGCAAGCAAAACAAGGCAATTGAAGCTGAATAGTAGGCTAAATAGGATCTTTTTCATGGCTTAAAGGCTGATATAGCGTCGGGCTTTGCGACTAGGTTGAGAGTAAAATCTGAGGCTAACTTGATGGAAATAACTTGGGACATTTAGGCTTGTGAGTTGTTGGCGTGCACTTTGAATGTGCACCGCACAATTTTTACCGACAAAACCCGCAGCTGCTTGGTATTGTTGAGCACTACCGTAGCTTGCGCCAAATTGTAGACTTTTGAAATTGAATTGTAGACCGGCATATACATTGTCTTGTTGCGCCATTTTGGTATAGATAAAATAGGGGGAGAGGCGCATTTTCTCATTTCTTGAAGCGTATTGTGTGCCCATTGAAATGGTCCAGTTTTGCAGCGCTCTGTCTTGGCCACTTAGTGCTTGATTTCCGAATGCGTAATCAAAGTGTCTAAATGCATTCTCAAGTTGTGCATTCAGAAAGAACAATGGGGTTTGAATACCGAGCGCAAAATCAAGGTCTTTATAAAAAATGCGGCGACCAATTTCAGTAGAGGAGTCAATGGCAATAGTTCTCAGATCTGAGGGGCCTAATTCAATAAAGGAGAGCGCCTGTAGTTTTTCTTGATTGGCATAGCGTGCACCAAGTTTGAGTCGCGCACTAGGTTCAAGGATGATATTTCTAGAGAGCAATACTTTAGGAGCGGCAATAAAAGCAACCTCGTAGTCTGAGACCGCGCCATTGGCGAATTGTTTGTAGGTTGTTTGAAGTCCAAAACCACTGCGCAAGGCCCGCACATAAGCATCTAAACTCATTTGCTGTTGCATTTGCATTTGTTCGGTTTGGGTGTGTGACCTCAGGTTACTTGTGGTCTGAAAGCGTGTCTGGGACAAAGTCCCTACGCTTGTAATTTGCGCATCAATATTACTCTTGCCTGGTAATAGAAGGTCGTAAGATTGATTGTTTGAAAGACCAATATCTTTAGAAACCAAGCGGTCCAATTTAGCTAATAGGTTCAGATTAAGGTCTAGATTGATATCGTTATTTTGCGCCTGAGCTACCTGGAAAGTTTCTATTAAAGGTGCACAATAATGTAAAATTTTAAATGGTTTGAGTTGTCGAATAGTTTGTTCTTGACTGTTCAATTGAAATGTTGATTGATCCGAAGCGATAGGAGAGTTGGTCAGCGGATTAACATTTGCAAAATCTGAGTTACTTGAAGCATATAAATTTTTCTTTTCGTTTTTGTTTTTGTTTTTTGTTGCCTGTCGTGTAGTATTATTTATCGAAGTTTTAAAAGTTGTTAAATGCTTGTTCTCGCTTTGTTGATTTAATTTTTGTTCTTGAAATTGACTTTTTTCAAGGTTTTGAAGA
>JBEEKM010000003.1:0-81586 GCA_041168645.1 Bacteroidota bacterium
ACAAAACTATATACCGTTACCAATGAAAAAGCCATCATTAGTAAGGTAATGATCCAAATAACTGGATCGCCTTTGAGGTATTTCAGATAGGATCTCATGGAACTTTATTAGAGCATACGCACCGCGTGTTTGAACTGCTGACCGCGGTCTTCGTAGCTTTCAAATAGGTCAAAACTTGCACAAGCAGGAGAAAGCAAAACAGTTTCATCCTTCTCTGCCAAACGGTATCCATAAGCAACTGCTTCTGTGGCAGATTTCGCTTCTACGATATGAGCTACTTTATCTTGAAAGGCTTCGATGATTTTTTGATTATCGACACCTAAACAAATAATCGCTTTTACTTTTTGAGCAACAAGATCAAATAGTTCAGAATAGTCATTGCCTTTATCGACACCTCCAACAATCCATACGGTTGGTTTCTCCATAGATTCTAGGGCAAACCAAGCCGCGTTGATATTTGTTGCCTTGGAGTCATTGATAAATTCAATGCCATTGACTTTAGCCACGAACTCCATGCGGTGTTCGACATTGACAAAATCTTCGAGGCTTTCGCGCACTAATTCTGTGCGGATTTCTACTAGTCTGGCTGCAATTCCTGCGGCCAAAGCATTTTGGGTATTGTGTTTACCCTTTAAAGCTAATTCGTGAATAGACATGGTAAGTTGTTGTTTGTTTATGTTGATGTTGAGTTGTTCAGTTGTTGCGTATCCGCCTTCGGCTATGGTTTGCTTCATAGAAAAAGGGCGAAGTTGAGCAGCCGTTTTACTTGTTTTCATTTGTGCAGAGATGATTGGATCATCGGCATTGTAAATGAAAAAATCTGCGGCGCTTTGATTTTGTAAAATGCGAAACTTGGCGTTTACGTAATTCTGCAATTCGTAATGGTAGCGATCGAGGTGATCGGGTGTAATATTGGTCAGGATGGCAATATCTGCTTTGAAATCAAACATGTCGTCGAGCTGAAAAGAGCTCAATTCCAAGACATAATAATCATAGTTTTCTTGCGCTACCTGCTTGGCAAAACTTTGCCCGACATTTCCTGCCAAACCGACATTGAGACCCGCTTTTTTCAAAATGTGATAGCACAGCATGGTAGTGGTTGTTTTGCCATTGCTACCTGTAATGCAAATGTGCTTAGCCTTTGAATAATAACCCGCAAATTCAATTTCAGATATTACTTTAATCCCTGCTTCACGAATGGCTTTCATGAGCGCTGTTTTTTCAGGAATTCCGGGAGATTTAATAATGAGGTCTGCAGTTAATATACGCGGCATGGAATGCTGCCCCGATTCAAATTCAATTTTTGCTGCTTGCAATTCTTTTTGGAAAGATGCCTTGATTTCCGAAGCGTCAGATACAAAAACATCATACCCCTTCTCTTTACCGAGAATGGCTGCGCCTACGCCAGATTCACCGGCGCCAAGTATGATTAATTTTTGCACTTTTTGTGTCATGTTATCTCAATTTGAGGGTAACAATTGTTACAACCGCTAGTAAAACCGCTACAATCCAGAAGCGCGCAACAATTTTGGCTTCGTGAATCCCTTTTTTCTGATAATGGTGATGCAATGGTGCCATTAGGAAGATGCGCCTTCCTTCACCGAAGCGCCGTTTGGTAAATTTGAAATAGCCTACCTGTAGCATGACCGATACATTTTCAATTAAGAAAATGCCACAAAGCACTGGAATGAGTAATTCTTTGCGGATGGCGATAGCAAATACGGCAATGATGCCACCCAAAGCCAAGCTTCCGGTATCGCCCATGAAAACTTGAGCTGGAAAAGCGTTGTACCACAAGAAACCAATACAAGCCCCAACAAATGCTGCAATAAAAATCACCAGCTCTTCCGCTTCTGGAATGTACATGACATTCAGGTAGTCGGCGAATTTGGCATGTGAACTTACATAGGCCAAAACCGCAAGTGCAATACCCACAATTGCAGAGGTTCCTGTCGCCAGACCATCTAGACCATCTGTCATGTTGGCGCCGTTAGACACAGCAATTACGATAAAGATGACGATTGGAATAAAGAGCAACCAACCGTAAGATTTATTGACATCACCGATTAACCAATTGTAATTGAACTCATTTCCTTTGAAAAAAGGAATGGTGGTGGTCATGTCGTCGGTTTTGATCCATTTGTAGGTCTCGCCTTCAGACTGCACGTGCTCATGCGTAACATAAGTTTCGTCGGCTTGTAATTTGTAGTCGGCATCTACACGTTTGTGAACCACTACGTCGTCAGAGAAATAAAGAATAGACCCTACGATAAGTCCAACGCCAATTTGACCAATGACTTTAAAGGTTCCTTTTAATCCTTCTTTGTTTTTCTTAAAAACTTTGATGTAGTCATCAATGAAGCCAATAGCACCTAACCAGATAGTAGCCACCAACATAGTAATTACATAAATGTTATGCAGTTTGGCAAACAAGAGTGTAGGCACCAAAATAGCGGCTAAAATGATCAAGCCACCCATCGTTGGTGTTCCGGATTTTTCAATTTGACCCGCCAAACCGAGGTCGCGGACCGTTTCACCGATTTGCTGCATGCGCAACTTATTGATGATTCTTTTACCGATAATAACCGAAACAATCAAGGAAAAAATGAGTGCCAATGCGGCGCGAAAGGAAATGTAATGAAACAAACCTGCACCAGGTACATTGAGTTGATCGAGCCAAGAAAATAAGTAATAAAGCATGTTATTTATCGAGTTGGTTAAACAAGGTTTGTGTAATCGCTACATCGTCGAAATCGGTTTTTACACCCTTGATTTCTTGGTAGGTCTCGTGGCCTTTACCAGCCACTAATATGATATCGCCAGGCTGAGCCAGCATGATGGCCATTTTTATGGCCTGCTGACGATCAACGATGGAAAGTGTATTGAGTGCTTCTTCAGTCCCTAGACCCGCTTCCATGTCTTTTAAGATTTGATTTGGATCTTCGGAGCGCGGATTATCAGAGGTGAGAATGACTTGATTGCTTTTAGCGGCAGCAATAGCAGCCATTTTTGGACGCTTTTCTTTATCGCGGTCACCACCACAACCCACTACAGTAAATACTTTGGTATTTCCTTTTCTGAAAGCAGCTATGGTAGCAAGTACATTTTCAAGCGCATCAGGTGTATGCGCGTAATCGATAATAGCTGTGATGCCTTTTGGGCTCTTGACATATTCGAAACGACCCGCTACATGGCTCAGTTGACTAATTACACGTAAAACTTCAAAAGGTGCTTCGCCCAAACCAACTGCCAAACCATATACTAGCAATAAATTAGAGGCATTGAAGGCGCCAACTAAACGCGTATGCACTTCTTGGCCATTGATTTGCAAAACCAAACCAGCCAAACTGTTTTCTATGATTTTTCCTTTTACATCAGCAGGGGTTCTGAGTGCATAGGTAAGTTTCTTGGCTTTCGTATTTTGCAACATGACCGAACCATTTTTATCATCGGCGTTCACGAGTGCAAAAGCTGAAGCAGCTAGGCCATCAAAAAATGCTTTTTTAACCTTTAGATATTCAGCAAAAGTGTGGTGATAATCGAGGTGATCATGCGTAATATTGGTAAAACCAGCTGCTTCAAAATGAAGCCCGCCAATGCGGTCTTGATCAATAGCATGCGAACTCACTTCCATGAAACAGTGTGTACAACCTGCCGTCACCATTTGTCTGAGCAAAGCATTGAGGCTCACTGGATCTGGCGTAGTATGTGTAGACACGATGGCTTCTTGTTCAATCTTATTGACCACCGTTGACAACAAGCCTGCTTTATAACCCAATGTGGTGAATAGGTCGTGGAGTAAAGTTGCGGTAGTCGTTTTGCCATTGGTGCCCGTTACACCTACCAGTTTCAGCTCTTTTGAAGGGTGGCCATAAAATGCACAAGCCAATTGCGCCAACGCAGCACTGGTGTTTTGAACTTGGTAAACAGAAGCATCTGGTGCTAAGTCTACGGCTTCTTGGGTAATGAAAACCCGACATCCTTGTGCATAAGCTTGCTGTACATATTTGTGTCCGTTGGCTTGTAAACCTACGATACAGACAAAAATGGTATTTGCGGCGGCCTTTCTTGAATCAAATTCAATGGAAGCGATGGTCTGAGTAAGCTCACCTTGGATGTGCTGACCGACTACTGCTACTAACAAATGATTCAAGGGTTGCATGCTAATTTAATTTGAGTTGTACGACTTGTCCTTTTACGATTTGATTACCGGGTGCAATAGACTGACTCACTACACGGCCTAGGCCCTTCAATGTGACCACCAAGCCTTTGCTTTCAAGGATATACACGGCATCTTTTGCCGTCATTCCCAATACATTAGGAACCTTTTTCTGCGTAATCACCTTTCGAGAAACTTCTAGGCGCTGATCTGTGGTGTCCCCTTTTAGCCATTCAGCTTCGTTGTTTTGCTGGTAGCGCACATTGAGCTCTTTCATGACATATTTTAAGTCATTGGCAGCACCGCTCTTCACCATCGGGATTTCATTGGATAATTTGGCTCTTGGGTCATTGACCGCTCTATGATATTGCAAGGCCGACGCATACACCTTATTGGCAATTTCTGCAAATACAGTTCCTGATACAGCCGCACCATAATATGCCTTTTGTGGTTTTGAAATAACGACAATACAAGAATAGATGGGTTTCTTTGCCGGGAAATAGCCCACAAATGATGCTTGATAAGATTTTCCGTTTGCGGTTCCATAACCACCACCCGCAGCAGTAAGCACAGCTGTTCCTGTTTTTCCTGCGATCGTAAACAAAGAACTTTTTAACGAACGACCTGTACCGCGAAGCATGACACCTTCTAGACAGTTTTGTAATATTTTAAGCGTGTGAGTTGAACAAATTTGTGGATTGAGTACAACTGGCTTAAATGTTTTGATGACCTGGCCATTGCGCTTGATTTTCTCGACGAAAAGTGGTCTGACCAACTTGCCATTGTTGGCAACGGCGTTGTAAAAAGCCAGTGTTTGTAATGGCGTTTGTCGTACTTCATAACCCACTGAAGTCCAAGGTAAAGACAACACTGACCAAGTTTTAGAACCCGGGGTTGCTACATCCGGACGCGGCTCACCTTCAAGTGTGATACCGAGTTTTTCTGTGAGTCCAAAGCGCTTGAGTTGCGCAATAAATTGCTCAGGCTGATTGCGATACACACGGTGCATCAATTGCAAGATGACATTCGATGATTTTTCAAAAGCCTGCTGAATAGTAATAGTACCATAACCCATCCCATGGTTGGAGTCAGACATACTCGAACCACCAACCGAATAACGCCCACCAGCATTGACTTTGTCTGTAATTTTAAATTTACCATCTTCGAGGCCAGCCATTAATGAAGCTAACTTAAAAGTTGAGCCTGGTACTTCGAGGTAACCAATGGCGTAATTGTAACTTTCAGTGTACTTGCCTTCTTCAACTTTAGTTAGATTGGCAACCGCGCGGACATAACCTGTTTTGACATCCATCAAGATGACACAGCCATGCTCGGCATTCATGAAAATCATTTGTTTTTCAAGTTCAGAATGAGCAACCTCCTGGATTTCCTTATCAATTGTGGAAATCACATCGGCTCCTTCAATGGCTTCTTTAAGCACCTTGCCCGTTTTTTTCCACCCTGAAGAAATGCGCTGCTCTACTTCTTTGCCGTCTTCTCCTTTTAAATATTCGTAATAAGCACCTTCAATACCTACACGGAACGGCTTGCCATCAAGGTCTTTGTAATAACCTAAAGTTCTATTGAGCAAGTTGCCATTAGGTTTTTTGCGCAGAATAGTTTCTACGTTATCAATGATTCCGCCCTTCATTTGGCCAAGCTCAAAAATGGGGAGCTTGCGCAGGCGTTTACGCTCGTAGTTGGTCACTTTTCTGCGGATCAGTAAATAACGAACGCCATTGGCACGGGCTTTTCTGATTTTTTCTTCGTAAGACCGCGATGAGTTTTCTGGATATAAGCCATGTAAACCTTGCGCTAACTCACTGACCTTTGCGTCAAACAATTTTTCCTCAACAACCGTTGGGTCCATGTAGATGTCGTAAAAAGTAACGCTCGTAATTAATGGCACCTCATTTCTGTCAAGAATTTGGCCCATTCTTGGCACTCTATTTACAACGCGAGTTGGCAGTTGACCTTCTTTGGTTTCAAAAGCAACACCTGGGCCATTGATCTGAAGATCTAGGGTAGAGTAAAGTACCATTCCCATGATGAAAACAAACCCAAAATAAATCAGGTAGGCACGGCGATAAAGATGGCTTTTATTCTTGCTCATGTTTGACCTGTTTGATGCGGATTACTTTGGTAGCATTTTTGGTTTCCTTGAGCTCTCTAGATTCGAGTCTTTTTGCCATGCGATAGCGTCGGGTCACCAATTCTAGGCGCGCTTTTGCTTCAATATACTCAGCAGCGTGCTGGTCTAAATTGCGTTGGGCGTTGTCGATGTCTTTGTTGATTTGCTTTCCATAATAGCCTTTAGAGATCAAGATCAATAAAAGCAACATGATAAAAAAGATATAATTGAGGTTGTTGAGCACGAACTCTCTAGTCAAGAAATCGCCGTTCAAAATCTGCGCAAAAGCACTTGATTTATTCGTCTTGGTCGACTTTTGTTGGGTTGTTTCTTGCTTAGCCATTGCGTTTTGCGATTCTTAATTTTGCACTACGCGCTCTGGAATTAAGCGCACACTCTTGCTCATCAGCCACAATTGGGTGGCGATTCACTTCTGAAAAAGGTTTATTGACGTTGCCGAAGAAATCTTTATCGAGTTCACCGGAAAAACTGCCGCGTTTCATGAAATTTTTGACCAAGCGGTCTTCTAAAGAATGATAAGACATCACTACTAAATGTCCACCCGGCTTCAAAACTTGTGCAGCTTGCTCTAGGAAATCTTTAAGTACCTGCAACTCTTGATTGACTTCAATGCGGAACGCTTGAAAAACTTGAGCATAAAACTTGTGATCCTTGAATTTAGGCGCGAAACGCTCAAGCGCTTTCATTAGACCGAACGTAGTCAGTATCGGTGCATTTTCGCGCTGACGCACCAATTGTGCCGCCAGTGCTCTTGAATTGCGCAACTCGCCGTATTCATAAAGTATGCTTGCCAATTTAACTTCATCGGCAGTAGCAATAAGCTCGGCTGCAGACTGCCCACCATTGCGGTTCATCCGCATGTCGAGCGGCGCATCCTCTCTGATGCTAAAGCCGCGTTGAGCAGTATCAAATTGATGGGAAGAAACGCCTAAATCGGCTAAGATGCCATCCACTTGCTTGATGCCAAGCAAACGCAAATGGTTTTGAAGAAAAGCAAAGTTGGCTGCGACAAAATTAAAATTGCTGGCGTCCCATAAATTGGCGAGCGCATCGGGGTCTTGATCAAAGGCAATGAGACGGCCTGAAACATCGAGTTGTTTAAATATAGCGCGCGAATGACCGCCGCCGCCAAAAGTAACATCAACATAAATACCATTTGGTTGGATTTGCAGACCCTCCAAACAAGCATTTAATAATACTGGTACGTGATACGATTCGTTAATTGTCATTGTCTAAGTCACCCATTACTTCATCCGCTAAGTCAGCGAAATCTGCCATGTTTCCTTCGATCATTTCGAAGTATCTAGACTTATCCCAAATTTCAATGCGGTCGTTGTAAGCAATTAACATTACTTCAGCAACCAAGCCAACGCGTTCCATTAAAGCTGTAGGCACCAAAATACGACCTGCATTGTCTAAAGAGACCTGCTTTGCGCCTTGGTGAAACAACCTGTAAAACATTCGATTTTTTGGCTTGAATAAATTCATCTTGGAAAGCTTCTCGCTAATGCGCTCCCAATCTGGTAGCGGAAAAAGCGTAAGACAATCTTCGAATCCTTTATTCAACATGAAATCTCGCTGGGATACCGCAGGCAATTGTTTGCGCAAGCCAGACGGGAAAAGGAAGCGCCCCTTCTCGTCCAATTTAACCTCAAATTCACCTACTAGTCCTGCCATAGCGTTATAATGGGTAAAATTAGTGGATTCCTACCACTTTTTACCACAGACAATTTCATTTGTTGATAACTTCTAACGTATAGAACGATTAAAGGTTACATATTAACAATTATTAACAACTAAAATCCCTTGTTTTACATGGGTTTTGACACTATAGGTGGGAGTTTGTGGGAGTTTTTTCAACATTTTGTTAATATCCGATTTTTACCGCCTTCAGAAAAAGCGAAATAAACCGCGTCAACCCATTGATTTTACTACCTTTGTCAGATGTCAAAAAGCCGCTTGAGCTATCTTTTTATTCCCCTACTTGCACTCATTTGGGGTAGCTCTTTTATCCTTATGAAACTCGGGATGTTTGACGCCAGTGGGAAAGCTATATTTAGTGCGGCACAAGTAGCCAGTCTCCGGATTGTATTGGCAGGTTTGGTTTTTCTCCCGATGTTCCCAGCCCTATTTAAAAAGCTACATCAAAAACGCGATCTTCTTTTCTTTTGCATCGTGGGGCTTGGTGGTAACCTCATCCCTGCATTCCTATTTACTTATGCTGAACAAAGTCTCGATTCTGGCATTGCAGGCATCATGAATAGCTTCACGCCGGTCTTTACTTTAATTATCGGCTTTCTGCTGTTTCGAACACAAATAGTTTTTCAGCAACTCATAGGAACCATTATTGGCTTTTGCGGCATCAGCTGGCTCTTACTCACTGGTCAGAAAACAACTGGTGAGGCGCAACTTTGGCCGGCGCTCGCGATTGTATTTGCAACAGTTCTTTATGGCCTTAGCCTCAATACTATTAAACACAAGCTTCAGCATTATAAACCCCTTGAAATAGCCACCGGAGGTTTTACAATGGCATTTTTACCCGCGTTCATCTGTTTTTTACTCTTCGAAACACCAGATGTAATCACTAACCACCCTAAAGCAATGCAAGGGCTTTTAGCGGTGAGTACGCTCGGCTTAATCGGAACTGCTTTTGCAGTCGTATTATTTAATAAAATCATCGCGCAAACCAGTGCACTAGCAGCAAGTGCCGTCACTTATTTCATACCGATTGTAGCGGTCCTGATCGGTCTTTCCACCGGCGAAAGCCTTGTTTGGCAGCAGTTTGTGGCCATGTTTGTGATCATCTTTGCCGTGTTACTGATCAATTTTGCCAAAACCAAGGCAACAAATTGATAAAACGACCGTAAGAAAGTTTGTTATTTTTTTGGCGGTCGCACTGAAATCACTATCTTTGCAGACCAATTTTGGAATATTAAACAATAATTTAAGCTATATGTACGCAATTGTAGAGATAGCAGGGCAGCAATTTAAAGTGCAAAAAGACCAAAAGGTTTTTGTACACCGTCTTGACGCTGAAGCAGGTAAAAAACTAGAGTTTGACCGTGTTTTATTAGTTGAAGATGCTGGCAAAGTAACCCTTGGCGCCCCAGCTATAGAAGGTGCTAAAGTCACCGCAGAAGTTTTAGAACATGTTAAAGGTGACAAAGTCATCGTTTTCAAGAAAAAACGTCGCAAAGGTTACCGTGTTAAAAATGGTCACCGTCAACAATTCACTGCGATCACAATCAAAAGTATTAAAGCATAATTTCCTTCGGGAACTAAATATTAGAAACCATGGCACACAAAAAAGGAGTCGGTAGTTCGAAAAACGGTCGTGAATCACATAGCAAACGTCTAGGTGTTAAAATCTTTGGTGGTCAAGCTGCTATTTCTGGTAACATCATCGTTCGTCAACGTGGTACACAACACCACCCAGGCAACAACGTTGGTATCGGTAAAGATCACACCCTATTTGCTTTAACTGACGGTCTTGTTGAATTCCGCAAGAAAAAAGACAACCGTTCTTTTGTTTCTGTTGTTCCTTTCGAGGAAAACAAAGCATAAGACATCTTATCAAATTAAAAAAGCTCCACGTGTGGGGCTTTTTTTTTGCCCAAATTTTTCAAACTATAATCCTTATTTTTGAAGCAATGAATTTGTTATCAAAATCGGCATTACTCAGCTTGCTAACAAGCGCCCTTCTTATTGTTGGCTTTCCGAATACAGGCAGTTTTACGCCTTTTGTTTTCTTGGGCTTTTTACCACTCTTGCAACTCAGAAAAATTCTCATCGAAAGCGGCAAGAAGCCAATCATTTTATTGCTCTGGACCTACCTCAGTTTTTTACTTTGGAACATTGGCAGTACTTGGTGGGTAGCCAAAGCGTCTTTTAGCGGTGCAGTCTTGGCTTTTACAGTCAACGCCTTACTCATGAGTTTGGTTTTTGGCGCCTGGAGTTTCATCCATAGAAAAGTGGGCTCAAAAATATCTTATTGGTTGCTCATCCCGATTTGGTTGCTCTTTGAATTTGGACACCACCGCTGGGATCTTTCTTGGCCTTGGCTCACGCTTGGTAATTATTTTTCAGTGCATACGGGTTGGATTCAATGGTATGAATGGACCGGAACACTTGGTGGCAGTGCATGGGTATTACTCATCAACTTGCTTTTCTTTCAATTAATGACCCATTATAGCACTGTTGCTAAAAGAAACCAATTTATTTTTTCAACTCTTGGAGCGCTGCTATTGCCAATATTGGTGAGTCAATTGCTATTGTCTTTTGCGCGTTTGCGTACCATTGAAAAATTTCCTTCCTATCTCAATGCGGTAGTTGTTCAGCCCAATGTGGACCCTTACAATGAGAAATTTACAGCTGAAGCCTCCAATGAAAAATTCACTGATTCCATACTCACGCTGGCAAATCGTCATGTGACCTCACAAACCGACTTAGTGCTTGCGCCGGAAACAGCGCTGCCTTTGTCTTTTCTTGAAGAGGATCTAGATCGTTTTCAATTTGGACAAACCTTGATTCAGCAAGTTCAAAAATGGCCTCATGCCAATTTATTAGTGGGCGCCTCAACCGCCCTTTTATTCGATAACAAAAACTCGGTCGCTAGCCAGGAAATACCAAACAGTGGACGTTGGTTTGAAAATTACAACTCTTCTTTACTGATAGCAAAGGAGTCTCAAGACGAAGGTTCAGATTCGGAAAATAAAGCGCCCGCTGTTACTTATGTACATAAGTCTAAATTAGTGCCTGGTGTTGAGATTATACCGTTCTCTGCCTATTTGCCATTTCTTTCTGCCATTGCCATTGAAAATGGGGGTTCTTCAGGGACTTTAGGAACAGAAACGGGGCCAAAGGTTATGAATATAAAGCGTGTGGCTCGGTTTGGTCCTGATCCTAAAGATGCTTCAAAACAACAAATCATTTCAATTGCACCCATAATTTGCTATGAATCTATTTACGGTGATTTTGTCAGAAGACAGGTTCAACAAGGTGCGCAAGTGCTGTGTATCCTGACCAACGATGGTTGGTGGGGCGATACGCCTGGCTACAAACAACATTTTTCCTTTGCGCGCTTGCGTGCCATTGAAACCCGACGCTGGGTCTTGCGCAGTGCCAATACAGGTACAAGCGGTAGTATTGATCCGAGTGGAAAAGTCATCAAAAAAACAGCCTACTGGACCCAAAGCGCTTTTTCTCAACAAGTAAAATTGCACTCAGGCCAGACCTTCTACACTAAATATGGAGACTGGTTGGCGGGTATTTCCGTTTCATGGATCTTACTTAGCTTCAGTACATTTCTGATGAACTATGCCAAGAATTCACGTAAATTTCAGGCGTGAAAAAGGTTTGCATTTTATTTTTTGTTACCGTATTGTGGTTAAAACCCTTTGCTCAGAATAATTTAACAAGTTCAAACTTACCCATAGTTGTCATTAATACTGGAGGGGTAGCCATTCCAGATGAACCAAAAATCATGGCGACAATGGGCATCATCAATAATGGCCCCGGCTTGGTTAATCAGCTTACTGACCCATTTAATGAATATTTTGGTCCTATTGGCATAGAAGAACGAGGTTCATCATCGGCTCTTTTTTTTCCTCAAAAATCATATAGTTTGGAAACCAGATGGCCCGACTCAAGCAATCAAAATGTCTCACTTTTTGGTTGGCCCTCTGACAATGACTGGGTCTTACATGCACCTTATACAGATAAGTCTTTAATGCGAAATGTGCTGACTTATAAAATTGGTAACGAGCTTGGCCGTTGGGCTCCACGCACCCAGTTTTGTGAAGTCATTCTTAATGGGGACTATGTTGGCGTATATGTTTTCATGGAGCGGATTAAAACAAGCTCAGGAAGAGTCAATATACCGGGTCTTGACTATGCTGATACTTTAAATGACCAAATTACAGGAGGATACATTGTAAAAGTAGATAAAACTTCCGGCGGCGGCCAGATTGCTTGGAATTCGCCTTATGGCGCGCAAATACCTGGAAATGGAACCATTAGTTTTCAATTACATGACCCCGAGTACGACACCATACATCCCTTTCAAAAAGCATATATTCAGGACTATATTACTGATTGGGAGCAAGCTCTAAAAAGCACCGCATTTACCCACCCGATTGTTGGCTACAAGCCCTTTATTGACGTGCGTTCATTTATTGACTATTTTTTGGTTACGGAACTTTCTAAAAATGTAGATGGTTACCGCATTTCTACCTTTTTACACAAGCAGCACAGCAGCCAAGGTGGCAAATTAATCGCTGGCCCATTTTGGGATTACAATATCGCATGGGGCAATGCCAATTATTGCGAAGGAAATCTGACAACTGGTTGGGAAATCAATTTTAACAGCATTTGCGGCGGCAGCTGGCAAAACCCTTTCTGGTGGAACCGCATGCTCGAGGACCCTTTGTTCGCCAATGAAGTCCAATGCCGGTGGACCGAATTAAGATCAACAATATTGAGTAACAATGCGCTTAGTACTTTTATAGATTCTATCGGTTCGCAATTAATGCTGCCAGCTGAAAGACACTTTCAACAGTGGCCTATTTTAGGCACCTATGTTTGGCCTAATCAATATATAGGACAAACCTACCAACAAGAATTAGGATATCTTAAAAATTGGGTGCTATCAAGAGCCACCTGGATGGACAACAACATGTTCGGGACCTGCACGGCAAATTCAAAAGAAATAATCAATTCCCAAATAAGTATTGTGCCCAACCCAACACAAAATGAAATCCTCGTTTCAGGAATAAAAGGTATCGGAGAAATCATCATCCTAGATCTAGCTGGTAAAATAGTTCATAGGGCACCATTCGATTCCGATAATATTAGAATCGAACTCCAACAATTTCAAAATGGGGTCTATTTTCTCACAGAACCAAGGTTAGGTATTTACGAAAAAGTCATCAAAAACTAATGAAAAAACTATTCATCCCCCTCCTATTCATGCAACTCAACACTTTTGCCCAAACTGGGTTTTGGTTAGATGCAGGAGTGCAAAAAAAATGGAATAAAAAATTCAGTTCAGAATTCACTATTGGCAATCGACGTAATCTGGGCAAGGGCTTTGATCGCTTATTCCTAGACGTGTCGCAGCAGTTTCAAATATATGATGGAATTCAGCTTGAGGGGGCATACCGATTTGTAAGTAATGAAAAAGGCAACCAGTTTGCGCTACAACGCGATCTATTTGCACATCGTTTTCAGATTGGTTTCAAGATAGATGTGTTTGACTTACTAGATGCGGGATCCAAAAGACTGACACTAAACTGGAGCAGCACCCAACAATGGGGCTTTCAACTCAATGAACAAACAAGTAGTCTTTGGCGCAACAAACTGAGCCTTGGCTATGACATCAAGAATTTTCCGCTCAGTCCGTGCATGAGTGCTGAACATTTTTATCGTTGGAATGCTACTGTTATCAATACACCAACAGGTGCGCTTGTGAGCGGAGCTACTACACAATGGCGTTATTTCTTTGGTGCTGCAATTGAATTACCTAAGCACCATGATTTAAAATTACAAGTTGGTTTAAGAATCAGAGCTAACGGAACGCAACCTTTGACCCGGATTTCCTATTGTTATCAGTTTTAAAAAAAATCAATTCATTAAAGAGGAACCGGTATTATTTGCTCATTTTAAAAGGCATTAACTTTTAATTCATTCCTTTTTCTCTTTAGATGAATGCATAAAAAAAGGGAGATCCGAAGACCCCCCCTTTCCATCAATCAACAAGTTAAATATTAGTAACCTGGGTTTTGCTGTAAATTAGGATTCAGAACTACATCTGATGTTGGAAGTGGGTAGAGGTTGTATTTGTCGTCTACGCCTAAACCTGCCGCATCTCCACCTTTGAAAGGCCACACATAAGTATTGCTAGTGAAAAGACCAAAGCGAATAAGATCCGTACGACGTGTACACTCCCAGTTCAACTCACGTGCACGCTCATCTAAGAAATCGTTCAAGGTAAGTGAAGTGTAGTTATGAGTAGCATCACCGTAAGCACGCTCGCGGATATAATTCATGTAAGTCAAGGCTGTTCCTTGGTCACCTGATCTGAATTTAGCTTCAGCGTACATTAAGTATACATCGGCCAAACGGAACATTGGGAAATCAACATCTACATGCGCTGAAGTAGCGTTATTAGAACCGTTCAGACCATCTTTAGTTTTATTCTTGTACTTTGGATTGGCATAACCTTGTGTAAAGGTACTCATTGACGTGATGTCCATTTGCTGACCTGTTGTATAGAACATCCAACGTGAATCTTCAGTAGAATCCGTGAATTTCTCAATGAACGGACGCGTAGCGCGGTTACCAGCCCATTTTCCATTTACACCGTAATCTGCAGCCACCATTGAGCCACCAAGAGCAGAACAAATCATGAAAGTTGTTCCTCCCCAAGTTTGTGCGTACAAGCCGTCATAAACAATTGGGAAAATGATTTCTGGTGAAGTGTGGTTATCTGCTAAGAAGACATCTTGGTAAACGTCATCAAGTTGGAAAGCTCCTGTATTGATAATTTTTTCACAGTAGGTAGCACATTCTGCATTTCTTGAATTACCTGCACCTAGGTAGGTCTCAGCATTCAAGTACATTTTAGCCATCAAAGCATGTGCTGCACTTTTAGAAGCACGCCCATAGGCAACAGCTGCTGGTGCAGTTAGGTTATCTTCGATTGCCTTGAGTTCAGACTCAATGTATGCAAAAAGGTCTGCACGCATAATTTGCTCAGGATTAAAAGCACCTACGCGATCTTCTTCTGTAACGAAAGGAACATTACCAAAAAGATCCATTGCGTGGTAATAAGCCAAGGCGCGTAAGAAGCGAGCTTCATTGACCATCATTTTGATATCAGCTACTTGAGTCGCAGTGAAGCCACGCTCATTGAGTTTCTCTTCGCGCGCTTGCCAAATGAACTCATTACAAAGCGTTATTTGGTAGAAAATACGGTAGTACATTCCTTTGACCCAAACATTGTCTGCATTCCATTGTGACTTATTTAAGTCCGGAATACCTGGGTCATTCCAGCCGCAAATGGCTTCGTCTGTAGGTAATTCTTGAAGGTTCCATAGTACGCGAACATACGCTGAGAATCCTTCGTCAATTCCAGCAATATCAGCCTGACCTGCAGGACCTTGGTTACCGGTCATAGACATACCAGAGTACAGTTTTGCTAAAACCTTCATGTAATTATTAGGGTCACTGTAAACCGCCTCAGCATTGAGACCATATTTAGGTGACTGGTTCAGGTTCTTGCCACATGAAGACAACAAGAGTGCTCCTGAAATTATTGTAAATGCAACTAATCTTTTCATAGCTCAAGAATTAGAAATCAAAGGTGAGGTTAATTGAATACACGCGTGGACGTGGGTAGAAATTGTTATCGATACCGCTACCAATTTCTGGATCTTGTCCTGAATATTTCGTCAAGACAAAAGCATTTTGAACAACAAGGTTCACGTTTAAGCCTACTTTATCTTTAGAGAAACCAAGCTTACCGAAGTTGTAACCAACATTGATGAAGTCCATACGAAGGAAGTTGGCACTTTCTAAATAGTGGTCAGACATCAACTGGCTGGCAGTGGTGCGCTGCACCTCATCCTGGTAGTAAAGTGAACTGATGTTGTTAAGGTATTTTTTCGTACCGTCAACTGTTTGGAAGGTTGCACTATTAGAGTGAATGTTGTTGTAAATAGTAGCACCTAATTCAGCACGGGCTGAAAGACCCGCATACCATTTTTTGTATTGGAAGTTCAAAGCAGTTCCGAAGAACATTTTTGGAGCTGCCTGACCAGCGTAGTAGCGGTCTTTGACATTGATGATGCCATCCTTATTTTGATCAACGAAAGCGTTTGTATCTTTCCATTTGTCAGCTGCTGTAATGTTGCCATCACCGTTCATGTCGATTTCAGACTGTGAACCCACTTCAATTACACGACCTTGTGAGTCGTATTGTTGTTGGAGTACAAAGAAAGTGTAGGTTGGGTAGCCAAGTTGGTGTGCTTGAATCGTGTTACCGATACCACCACCAATACCACCAATCAATACACCTGGTGAAGTTGTGTCAACAACTTGAGACAACTTCATCACTTCATTCTTGTTGTAAGTAGCGTTTACCGACCAATCTAGACGCATGTCTTTGGTTGCAACAAGACCAGTGTTCAATGAAACTTCAATACCACGGTTTTGCATGGCACCTACGTTTGTCAGGATTTCATTGGTAAAGTTGGTACCAGCAGGAACCGGAACAGTAGCTAATAAATCTTTGGTGTCTTTTTGATATACATCTACACTTCCTGAGAAACGGTCATTTTTGAAACCGAAATCAAGACCGATGTTGTAAGAAGTAGTGGTTTCCCACTTCAAACCTGCATCAAAACCAGCCGGACGTAATACTTGGTAGTACTGACCGCCAAAAGCATATTGCGCAGTAGTTGCACCTTGGAAATAATTACCAATGTATGCGTAATCACCAATGCCATCTTGCTGACCTGTAACACCCCAACCAGCACGCAATTTCAACATATTGATTTTAGAGGAGTTTTTCATGAATGCTTCTTCAGAGATAATCCAAGCAGCAGAAGCAGCTGGGAAAATACCCCAACGAGTTTCAGGGCTAAATCTTGAAGAACCATCACGACGTACAGATACGTTAACAACATACTTTCCATTTAGGTTGTAAATGGCACGGCCGTAGTAAGACATAAGTACGTTACGAGTGTAGAAAGGGAACGCTGTTGCAGGCTGAATAATGCTATCTTGATTTTCGTTCCAAGCAGGATTATTCGGGCTTTCAGTATCCCAATCTTGGTAAGAGTAACCGGCAGTTACATCTAATGTTTGATTTGACCAACGAGTACCTGAGTTGTAGTTCAAATAAGATTCAAATAACTTATTTGACTTTGACGTACGATATTCTGTATATCGACCTTGCGTATAATAACCAGATGCAGAAGCGGCAGGTGTGATGGTGTAACCCGTACCTTCAGAGTAATCACCACCCACGTTTACTACTGCCTTCAAACTTGGCAACGATGGCAAATTGTAAGTGAGTTTTGCATTGGCAATTGCGCGGTTTACACGACTCTTGTCTGTAGACTGCTCAATCAAACCAAGTGGGTTACGTGGCGATAGTGTGTTTGGCTTGTTGTTGTCTAGCCACTCAAAATAGCCTCCGTAAACTTCAGTACCAGAATATACCGGTTGAGTTGGGTCAAAGAACGCAGCTCCTAAAGCACCGCGGTTTGCAAAAAATGAACCTGTTTGAACATATTTCATGTTAGCTTCGATTTGCAAAGTCTTGTCGAGCAAACTTGGGTTCATGTTTAAACTCACTGAAGTACGTTGAAATTGATCGCGCTTCAAAATACCGTTATCGATACGATTACCGATAGACAAACGGTAAGGGAAGTTTTTGATACCACCTGTGATTGAAACGTTGTTATCTGTGATCAAAGATCTGCGGAAAACTTCGCGTTGCCAATCTGTAGAGGCAGTACCTAATAAGTTTTGTTGTTGAGCGGTACCAATTGTATTGACCAAGCTTCTTAGTGAGTCAGCACTTAAGACATCGAAATATTTGGCAATTGTTGAAACAGATGTTTTAGAGTCTAAGACAACTTTGACATCATTGGCTGCAGATCCACGTTTAGTCGTGATGAGGATAACTCCGTTTGCCGCTCTAGATCCGTAGATTGCTGTAGCTGAGGCATCTTTTAAGACTACAAATGAAGCGATGTCATTTGGATTGATCAAAGAAAGTGGGTTAGCAGCGCCTGCAATACCTCCGTTATCTAAAGGAACACCATCTACCACAATTAGTGGGTCATTCGATGCATTGATTGAAGTTCCTCCGCGAAGACGCAAAGTACTACCAGAACCCGGAGCACCGTCATTTGAAGTTACTTTCAAACCGGCTACTTTACCCATTACCAATTGCTCCGGAGAAGCTAATGATCCTTGAACAAAGTTCTTTTCATTGATGATTGTAGCTGAACCAGTGAGGTCTTTGGTACGCTGTGTACCGTAACCGATGACCACGATATCTCCAGTTTCTTGCACCTTTGATGCAAACTGGAAATCATTTGAAATCATTTGATTGGCAACAATGGTTACTTCGTCAGACTGTGGGTTGAAACCCATGTATTTGAAGATGAGTTTGTAGGTTCCTGCTTTTAATCCTGAGATTTCGTAATAACCTTTCTCATTGGAAACAGCACCTTTACCTTGCCCTTCTACTAAAACCGACGCATTATAGAGCGGTGTGCCCGATGCATCAGTAATCGTTCCTTTTACACCAGTTTGAGCAAGCGCCAAACTCGTAAAGCCAAGAAACAGTAAGAAGGCAAATAAACTTGTAGTAGTTTTCATTTGCATAGTTCTCGTTTTTGCGTTTATAACAGATTAATCATTCAAATATATTTGATTTTTTCTTAATGTCAAGTTGACACAATGAAAAAGTTTTCACCACTTGAATTGCAAGACTTGTTCATTCTTCGCAATGTGCATTTTTTGCTGACCGTTTAAATATAGGACTTGATTTGCAGCATCGAACGTGAATTTTTCCTTCTTCCCATTAACTTTCACAGTTTTTGGGGCTTGATCCATATGAAAAGCCCATTCAAACTGAAAAAACGGCAAAACTGCATAATCCTGAATAGTGGGGCTCAGGGTTACTGTGTATCGGTTTGGTTCTGAAATAGCCTCACATCTGAGCATTTTTGCAGCGCCTTTGAGTATCGCATTTTTGGTGCTGCCATCGTCTTCATACCAAACAAAAATAGAAGTATCGGTAGCTGATGGTTTCGCTAAATAACAATGCATTGTCACTAAGGTATCAGTATACAAATTTGTTGACTGTATCGTTTTGACTCTCGGAATAAAAGCGCCAGATTTTGCAAATACAGGGATTGATTCTAAAGTCTTAGGCGTTGTAACCAATTGATTGGCATCAGGGTGCGCCAACTTGCCTGTATGAAAATCGAACCACTGAACCTTAGCTGGTAATTTAGTGGTGTATACTTGTTTTGTAGAACTGTTCATAGAATCTGTGATGGCATGAACCAGCAACGACGGCCCCCACATGTATGAATTGGCCTCAGTAAACGACCAAGTTTCTTCAGGGAATTCCATAAAAATTGGGCGCATAAGCGGGTGACCCGAAGTGCTATTGACAAAAGCTAGGCTATAGTTGTACGGCAAAAGTTGGTATCTCAATTCGATAGCCGCTTTCGCCAGGGCCTTGGTTTTAGTATCTTTGAAGATGGCTTCACTGGCGACATCTTCTTGAGCATGTGGTCTAAAAATGGGCTGAAAAACGCCATATTGTAACCAACGGACATAAAGTTCTGGATCATTGTTTGCGCCAGCAAAACCGCCGAGGTCAGAATGCATGTAGGCCATGCCTTGTAAGCCCATTTGCATCGTTATTTCCATTTGCGGTTTGAGGCCACCCCAAGTTCGATTGACATCTCCTGACCATGGAATCATACCATAACGCTGTGAACCCGAATAGCCAGCACGCATCAAAATGAAAGGTCTTTCGGTAGGAAATTCTTTTTCGAAACCGGAATAAAGAAGTTTGGCCCAGTCGTGGCCATAAATATTATGTACTTCATCTGCCCATTTATCACCATGCTTTAGTTTCGCAGGGTGTACTTCTGGTTCGCCGAGGTCACCCCAAAAACCAGCAACCCCCATGGAATGGAGTTTTTTGTAAATTTCCCAAAACCAAGCTCGAGCTTCGGGCTTATAAATATCAATGAGCCCAGTATTGCCAAAATAAAAATCGTAGCGATATGGATTGCCCAAAGAATCAGTTCCGAGTAAATTTTTACTCGAGGCTTCCTGCCATTTTTTAGAGGTGGTCAATACAAATGGCTCCGTAATAAGTACGGTTTTGACATTTTGCTTTTTGAAATCAGCAATCATCATTTCCGGATTGGGGAATGAATCGCGGTAAAATTCAAAGTTGCCAAGTGTGCCTTGTATTTCTTTTCCGAACCAATACAAATCAAAAATGATGGCGTCTAACGGAATTTGCTCCTTACGGAAACCTTCTACCACTTTTCGTGCCTCGGCTTCAGAATGATAACCAAAACGACTCGCAAAATTACCAAGTGTCCAACGGGCTGGCAAGGGCTGATGGCCAGTCAAATAGGTCATATTCTCTGTCAAATTACGCCAATCATATGCAGCAATAACCTGATAACGCAAAGGCCCACCAATAACCTCATAAGTAAGTTTGTTGTCTTTTTTTGAATCGAGGTCGAGGTAGCCAATTTGCGGATTGTCAAAGTGAATGGCATAACATTGATCAGAAATCACAATGGGCATTGTGAAGTTCATCAGCTCTGAATGCGTTTCATAACCGTAATGCGCGCGATTGTATAATTGCAAGCGATAGCCCCTGCGATTCATGCCCAAAGAACGCGCACCTCCACCCATGAGTTGTTCAGTCGCGGATAGATTGAATTGTATTTGAGGCGTTTCCTTGAGTTGATATCCGTTGGCTTCCGAACTCAACAATTTGCCTTTATACCAATATGATATTTGAAAAGGCTTTTCTTGGACGCGAACATGAATAGATGCTGCTGATAAAGAAACATCATAATATTTGCCTTCTTGGGTCACATTCTCTCGAATTTTGATACTGCGGTTAAACTTAGATTGGGAAGGAACAACCGCATGAGATGCTTCCTGAACAGCAGCAGATCCTGAAGGTATGAACGAGGTTTCAACGATTTGAATCCTGTTATCAAAGAAGCTTATTTGATATTGTCCATCATTTACATTCACAACAACAACATCGCTTGTTTTTCCTTCCTCAATTGATATGAATTGACGATTGGAATTCTGAGCAAATGCTAAAAAACTGACTATTATTCCGAGAAGGGCGCTTGAATACTTGAACATACTTAATGACTTAATTTAATGATGTATGAAGTCTTGGCAGGGATTTTTCCAGTTGGCTGTTCAAAATCAAAGCTCTGGTTGGTCATGACATCGAGCCCTTTTTCATATCCATGGAGACCTTCTGCAAATCTTGACCACGTAAGTGTTTCTTCTTTGTTTGAATTGTTGATGATCACCATGATAACCTCAGCTTCTTTTCCTAATGCTGTAACCGGCTCTAAATAGCGGAAATATACGTACACATTATTTTGAGGAACGTACTGTAAAAATTCACCCTCATGGATGACTTTTTGATTTTTTCGCCAGTTCAAAAGGTTCTTTGTAAATTGGAAGTAAGCCTCTTCTTCTGGAGTTCTTCCAGTTTGATAAGCCCTACATTTGGTATCTTCATTACTACAAAATGCAGTATGTTGATCGCTTGCCCATCCTCCCGGAAAATCTCGACGAATATCTGCATCCCCTACAGCTTTACTCCCTTTCATACCAATTTCAGTACCATAGTAGATTTGAGGAATTCCTCTTGTTGTTGCAATTAAAGCGAGGGCCATTTTGTAAGTAGCAACATCGGGGTGTGATTCGTTGAACCTTTGTGTATCATGGTTTTCCATGAATATCAACAAGTTATTTGGATTCGGATACAAGAAATCATTGGCAAAGTTTTCATAAAATCTCACCATGCCTTGATCCCAGTTTTGCTCATTTTCTTTCCAAGCTTGCATCATGGCATCGTGTAAGGTAAAATCCATAACAGATGGCATATTGCTATTAAACCCTTGTAGCGCACCAATTGGACTGTCCTTTTGCCAATATGCCATTTGCGCTTGGTCGTGCATCCAGACTTCTCCTACAATATTTAAGTTAGGATATTCGGTCATAATGGCTTTGGTCCATTTGGCAATCGCTTCTTTGTCGTTGTAAGAATAAGTGTCAACGCGCAAACCATCTAAGTGCGCATACTCAATCCACCAAATGGTGTTTTGAATCAGGTAGGTCAACAAAAGCGGGTTTTGCTGATTCATATCTGGCATCGTGGTATCAAACCAGCCATCGGCAGATGCTTTTTGATCTGTCCGAGAAGCATGGGGGTCAAATTGAGTTGAGGTACGGTAACTCGAACGCGTAAATTCATCAAACTGATGAATCCAAGTTGCCGTTGGTAAATCTTGGATCATCCAGTGTTTACTTGACCAATGATTAGGCACTTCGTCTTTGATGACTTTCAAGCCCTGACGATGTGCTTCTAAAACCATTTCCTTGTACCAAGAATTGTTGCCATATCGTGGATCAATTTTATATAAATCAGATTGGGCATAGCCATGATAAGAATAAGTTGGTTCGTTGTCCTCGAGTAATGGAGTAGTCCAAATGGTAGTGGCTCCTAATTCTTTGATGTAGCTCAAGCGTTGGATGATCCCCATTATGTCTCCACCGTGTCTTCCGCTAGGATTCGAACGATCCGTTACTTCTTTTGTTTCGGGATGCTGATCAAGGCCTTCATTGGCATTGGCAAAGCGGTCCGGCATCAATAAATAGATGACATCTGAACTTGTGAAACTCTGGCGATATTTGCTGTTTGCAATGCGTTGTTCGAGCTTGAAATCATGCGAAGCAAGCACCTTCTTTTTATCAATAAGCCTGATTGGATACGTACCCGCTACTTTATTTTGCGTCTCTAGGGTCACAAAAATATAGTTTGGGTTTTCCGTTCGAATTTGTTCCAAAATGGTCAAGCCGGCTACTTCTACTTTGTATTTGGAAATTTGGGGGCCGTGCAACAATACTTGCACCTGATGGTGCTCCATGCCTACCCACCAATTTGCGGGTTCAACATGCTGCAATAGTTGTGCGAAGCTTGTCGATATTGCAAAACATACAAAGAGTAAACTACTCCATTTCATAGATTCTTTTTTGAGCGCCATTTTCATAAAGGAGGATTTTTAAACAATTTTTTGTTTCAGCAGAAATACTTCTACCTAAAACATCGGTGACACTGATGATTTTTCCGGTGGCTTGAAGTTCTAGTTCGGTCAAGTTATTCAAACAAGGATTTGGAAGGTTTTGATATGCAGTTAATTGACCTAAAGCACTGGTTTTTCTATTTTGAAGATACGGTACAATGCCACTTTTGACATGTGCCCCCCAAGTCAATTGAAGTGCATTCAAAAAGTCTTGATCCGTGAAACCATAGTCCAAACCTTTATAATCATCTGTAAGTGCTGCAGCAGTTATTTGGGCTTGTTTATCTTGTAATAAGGTTTGAAGATCAGCAACATTCCAAACAGAAGTAAGAATATCTTGCATATGAAAAGTAAAGCGATCCTTGAAATAAGGAATGGCCATTAATTTGGTGAAAAGCGGCCTAGACTGCCCTCCTGGTGACCAACTATATATATTTCGAAGTGCCCAATTGATATTGAACCAATCGATACCAAAAGTATTATCGAGGTCATAGGATAAGTAGACTATTTTTCCATCAGACTCTCGTTGGTACAAATAGTAATTATTCTTGTTGTAAGCATAGCCATCCCACTGTCCAATGAGGATTTCTAATGCCATGTTTCGCAAAAATAACTCGACGTCAAAAACATCTTGAATGGCACAAGCAAAACCCGAAGCAGGTGCATTATTGAGGACATTGATAAAATTGATCAAGGCGGTGTAATCAGCGCTATCTTTATTGGTCTTGAGTTCGTAAACGGACTGATAAGATGAAGGATTGTTTCCCCACCAAGTTAAGTCAGCACCATAGTTACACTTCCATAAGTTTCCATTGGCTTCGGTTGGAAAACGCAAATCCAAGAATTCATCATCGATATGCTCAATATTGATGTACAATCCTTTGTATTCATTATTGACGTAAAGCTTGACATAACTCGTGCGTGCAGCCGGCAAACCAGAAGAACGCATTAAGTGCTGTGCAAAAAAAGCACGCATGATCGAAACATCGTTGTGCTCGCCATTCAAATTGAGCTCTTCAAGACCTTCAAATTTTTGATTGGATATAAATCGATTGAAATCTAGTTTGAAAGATTTTTTTTGAGAAACCAAGGAAGTATTTCCCCGAGCCCGAAAACCAATGCTGTCGTAACTGATTATTCCACCTGAATGTTCATAGGTCATGACAGCCATAAATTCGTGGCCGCTATATAAGCTATCGCCTAATAATAAATCAAGCGAATCTTGTTCAATTGAAATGTAAACACTCGCAACTTCGTCTTGTAAAAAAGCCAAATTATTAGCTGGCTGCGGAATCTGAGCAAAAGCATAGGAGAAACCAAAACAAAGTGCAAGCTGCAGAATGCGCATTATTGAACTTTTACAAATTCTTGATTAGCGTAATTCTTACCAACTTGGATTAAAATATGGTAGTTCCCTTGAGGTAGTTCAGCTATATTTAATTCGATTTGATTAGTGCCACTTTGGGTCAATCCTATTTGTTGCTGTATAATTTTCCCTTCTACATTGATTACTAACAATTTATAACTTTCAATTGCATCGGCAGCAAATTGAATTTTCGCAGTTTCAAGAACCGGATTTGGGAATAATTGCAGGTCAAAATCTGAGTTCAATAATTCATCAACCGAAACAGGAGCATCTGTAATTACTGGTTTTGGCAACTTCACATCTGTATAAATGCGGTAAGTACCCGGCGCCATATCAATTGGAGAAACTGCATTCACGACATTGATGCTATCACCAGTGAAGTATTCATACCACCAACCAGCGTGTTGGAAGTTTGGTACAGCGCTTTGATTGGTTACGGCAAAATTTGCGAGTGAAACACCATTCATTGTACTGTGGTTCATGTTGACTCTTTTTACCGCACCAGTTAAGCTATATTGAAAACTCAAAGAGCGGAAAGTCTCGTAACTGTTGCGCAAATGCAAGGTAGCTGCATAAACATCGTAAAGCTGACGGCGGCGCGCTTGCGTATAGTAGTTCCACAAAATGGGTTTATTACAAACGCGGCAAGGAACATCGATAGAGACATCATAACCCAACTCCTGGAATTGCCACATCATTCTTGGACCAGGTTGCGTTAGGAAAGTTACGGCTAAGGCCTGTGCTCTACCTAATGCGGTATAAAGATCTTTTGCATTGTGTGCAGCGTTAGAAGAGTTTCCGTAGGTAAGTGTATTAAACATACTGCGCTCTTCATCGTGACTTTCGGCATAAGAAATAAGGTGTGGAAGGGCCCATCCTCTATTTGTATAAATACCAGAGCTAATGTTACTCGAATTCGGGTAGCCCATGAGCGCTTCTTTATAACCATAGGTTGTGTTTCCCCAGAGCATCATGCCGTAATCGGCCAATTGCTCTTCTTCGCTGTTGTCACACCAATGTTCCAAAATGACATAAGCATTTGTTTTGTATTCCCAAATTTCATCCGCCATTCGCTTGAGTAAATTAATTCTTTCTAGACTATAGCCATTAGAGTTATTGACAAAACCTTTGGTATAGTCAAATCGGAATCCATCGACATTATATGTTTCAATCCAGTATTTATTGACTTGGTCTATGAACTGCTGAGTAGCAGGTCGGGTATGGTCAAAGTCATAACCCCAGCAGTATGGTGGGTGTGGACAAACCGTATTGAACCAAGGGCTATTGGCAGCTGGTCTGGCATTGGCAGCATCCCAATACATATTGACCATTGGACTTTGTCCAAACGCATGGTTAAAAACAATATCAACAATGACTGCGATTCCCCTGCCATGGCAAGAATCAACAAATTCTTTGAATTTTTCAGGTGTGCCATAATATTTATCTAGGGCCATGTGGAAGGATGGATTGTAGCCCCAGCTTTCGTTATTTTCAAACTCACCAGGTGGCATGAGCTCAATGGCATTAATACCCAACTTACTAAGATAGTCAAGCGTATCTATAAGGGTTTGGTAATTGCGTTTGGCAACAAAATCGCGAACGTGCAATTCATAAATTACTAAATCTTTCTTTTCAGGCGCGGCAAAATTGGCATTGACCCAGGTGTATGAACTTGCCCCTGGCTGCATGATTGTTGCAAAACCAGTGGTCAAACCCGTCGGATAAGGGTGTGGGTTAGGATAAGTTTGTGCACTGATGCTGCCGTCATTGTTTGGATCCAAGATCAAGGGACTCATCGGATCTGCCAAGCGTAAAGTGCCATCGATAAAATACTGATAAGCATATTTTTGACCAGGAGTTAATCCTGAAATTTCAAGCCACCATGTACTCATGTTGGTGGACAAATTCATATGGTAATTCGTTGTCGGGAGCCAGTTATTGAAATCACCGATAACGTAAATGTGTTCTTTTTGAGGGGCATGCAATTGCAAAACAATAGTTGTGTCATTGATGTAATTGATGCCATTTTGAAGACCCGTGTAGGGTGGGTTTATTGGAACAACTAACGGATTGACTGTGATGTAAGTAGAGTCGATGACCTGTGTTGTGCCGTTATTTGCAATAAATTCAAGCAAGTGTGTCCCTGCCTGAGTTGCAGTTAATGTGTAATTGAGTTGAGTAGCGTTGCTGAGCGTCTGTAAAACAACGCCGTCTTGTTGCAGTGTTAATGTAGCTGGCTGATTGGTAGCTGCTTCTATTTGAAGCTGCTCATTGACATCAAGTGTAGTTCCTGCACTTGGATGAAAAATGTTAGCGAGTAAGCCAGCATTTGTAGGGTAAACATCATAATAAATATCACTACCATCTGTATCTCTACCGACAACAGAACCATTGGCCGTTCTAAATACAAAAGCCAATTTCAAAACGGTAGTCCCGGCCGGAAAGCCATAAAACTGATCGATGTCAATAGTGATGGTGTGTTTGTTGTTGCCAATATTAGTCATGGCGACCTGAGGGTCTACAGTTCCCCAGTTTCCTTGTACAAATTGCCAATTGGTAGGTGAAGTACTTGCCGAGGTAATCAAACCTGCATGCGCATAAATTTGACTTTGACCAACCAAAGCAGCATTTCCTTGAGTTGCATCATAAGTGATGGTTACAACGTCATTCACTGTCGGGAAAGCAGGATTGAGTTCCAAGATTTGAGCAGTACCGAAAAGGCTACTAAACACAAGAAATGTCAATAAAAGAAACTGATGCTTCATGGCAATTTTTTTAATGAAAAGGGTGAACTAAAGACAAAAAAGCCCGGGTGTAACCACCCAGGCCTTTAATTTTTATCAAGTATTGATTATTGCTTAATCAATTTACCTGTAGCAACTTTGTCGCCAGCAACTACATTGTAGATGTATGAACCAGCTTGAAGCGCTGTAGTATTCATTTCTACTGTAGTGATTGCTGAAGTAGCAACAGTTTTAGTAGCAACTACTTTACCAGCAAGGTCAAATAATGTTACAGTAGCAGTAGCTGCGTTGTTAGCTTCGAAAGAGAAGTTTACAACATCAGATGCAGGGTTTGGAGCAACTGTAAGGTCAGCGATTGCATTTTCAGCAACAGAAACACCACATGCATCACAAGCATCCCATACATAACATACTGTTCCTGGCATCAAAGCGTAAGTACGGTTGATGTTACCTCCACCATCGTCAACTCCACAAGAGTCAACAGCGATTGTGTTAGCAGCATCTGTACCTTCGTTTGCACCCCAGTCACCGTTTACGAACTTGTAAAGTTGAGTAGCTCCCAAAGATGCAACTGGATAAGATACAGTGATTGACCAGATGTTACCACCTTCGTCTGTCATTGCAGAGTTAGCGTCTGATGGATTCCAGCTCGCCATAGCACCTGCAGCAACTGAACCACCGAAATCAGCGAAGTTACCACCAACGCGAATACCATTAGCAGCAAGTGTATTGTTTGCTAAGTAGTTTGTTACGTCAACTTTGTAAGTTACATCAAAAGATGTTTGGAAACTGTAAAAACCAGTTGTACGGTTAAAGATAACCAAGTACGTACCAGCTGGTACAGGAATGTTTGGACCACCTTGTGTACCTAATCCTGATGGGAAATCAGTAGCACCCCAGTTAGTAGCCCAGTCGTTGTCTTGACGGAATTTAGCTTCACCTGCAACGCAAGTAACAATTCCAGCATAGTTTTCTCCGTCAATAGTTAGCATGTCAACATCTACAGACCAGTCATAAGGTGGAACTGCAGATCCGATGATCCCTACTGAAGGAAATTGCGCGTACGCAACAGCACCAAAAACAAGCGCTGTTAATAGAGTAAAAATTCTCTTCATAGTTAAAAAATTAAAAAGGTTAATAATACTTAGTGTCAACTTGACAATTCAAAAATAAAAAAATATTTCTACTTCCCATGAAAAAGCAAAAAAATTAAAGTTAAATCTTGAATCAATTATTGTTGGTTTTTCAAGGACTACAAAGTCCATTCGCCTTGAAAAACCACATATTTCTGAATTCGGTCTGTTAAAATTGGTTGCTGATTAAAAAGTGCAAAAACAGAAGATCCACTTCCTGACATAGCTGCGTAGTAAGCTCCAGCTTCTTTTAAGTTGGTTTTCAAATCTGAAATTTCCGGAAACTGTTCAAAAACAGAATGTTCAAAATCGTTAATGAGTCTTTGGATTCCATTTTCAATGAGCATTTCTTGAATGGACGCACCATCTTGCTTAGGTTTAACTTTGGCATAAGCCGCTGCTGTCGAAACATGGATGCCCGGATTGCACAACACCAACCATTTTTTCAAGCCTAAAGGCTGGAGTTTTGTCAATTGCTCTCCTCTACCCGTTGCTAACTGCAGCCCTCCTTCGATAAAAAAAGGACAATCACTTCCTAACTGAGCAGCGAAGTCTGTTAGCTGCACTTTTGAAAAACCTAGACTGAATAATTCATTGAGGCCTACAAGTGTATAGCTCGCATCTGCAGAACCACCACCTAAGCCAGCGCCAACAGGTATTTGCTTGCGCAAATGAATATGAACCGGTGGGAAACTCGCGTGTTGACGCAAAATAGCCACTGCTTTTTCACACAAGTTCAATTGGCCGTCCGGAGGGAAGGTGATCCCTGTTTGGACAAAAGAATCATGTTCCGCTTCATTGAGTTCCAAAATATCACAAAAAGGAATTTCTGCCATGACGCTTTCAATTTCATGATAACCGTCTGGGCGCTTCGCAAGGATCCGAAGACCTAAATTCACTTTAGCTGGAGGAAACAAGATCATGCAGTAAAGATAAGCAATTGATGAAAATCCTTATTTTTGCCAATACAAATTAAGAACCATGAGTACAACCTACCTGGATTTCGAAGAGCCGCTTAAAGAACTCGAAGAACAAATTGCCCAAACACGTAGCCTTGCAGTTCAAACAGAAGTTGACATGCAAGACAAAATCTCAGAGCTTGAGGCTGTTCTAACCCAAAAGACCAAAGAGGTATTTAGCAATCTTACACCATGGCAGCGCGTTCAGCTCTCCCGCCATCCTGACAGACCCTACACCCTTGCTTATATCAATGCGCTAACAGGCGGACAATTTCAAGAACTGCACGGCGATCGCAATGTCAAAGATGACAAAGCAATGGTTGGAGGTTTTGGTTTACTCGATGGCCGAACAGTAATGTTCATTGGTCAACAAAAAGGGATCAATACCAAAATGAGACAATACCGCAACTTCGGTATGCCTAACCCAGAGGGTTATCGTAAGGCATTGCGCCTCATGAAATTGGCCGAGAAATTCAATAAACCAATTGTCACCTTCATAGATACACCCGGAGCTTTCCCTGGCCTAGAAGCCGAAGAACGTGGGCAAGGAGAAGCCATTGCACGCAATATTTATGAAATGATGCGCTTAAAAGTACCTGTCATTTGCGTTATTATTGGTGAAGGTGCCTCAGGAGGTGCACTAGGTATAGGTGTCGGAGATAAAGTCGTGATGCTTGAAAATACTTGGTATTCTGTAATTTCCCCAGAATCTTGTTCTTCAATTTTATGGCGTTCTTGGAATTACAAAGAAATCGCCGCTTCTGCACTTAAGCTTACCTCCACTGACATGAAACAAAATGGCTTAGTGGACGACGTCATCCAGGAGCCCAGTAATGGCGCACACCGTAACCAGGAGGCAATGTTTGAAACGCTCCGCGAAAAACTACATGGCTATCTCAAGGAACTCGATAAAAAAGCGCCAGAAAAACGCATCGAAGAGCGCATTGAAAAGTTCTGCAAAATGGGTTACTGGAAATAAAATATCATGAACTCCTTTTTGGCAACTCCGATTGCCTACCTGAAAGGTGTAGGCCCCCAAAAGGCTCAAATCTTACAGGAAGAGTTAGGTATTTTTACTTTCCAGGACTTACTATTTCATTTCCCTTACCGCTATCAAGACCGTACAGTCTTTAATCAGGTCTCTTTAATTAGACCTGAAGATACCTATGTACAATTAAAAGGGCGTTTTACCCACATCCATGAATCAGGAAGTGGTCGGCATAAAAAACTACACGCTCAATTTACTGATGGTTCTGCTAGCATTGAACTCATTTGGTTCCAAGGTTTTCAATGGCTGAAGTCTGGCCTGAATGTACAAGATCAATATATCGTTTTTGGGAAGCCAAAGTTTTTCCAAAACCAATGGACGATTCCACATCCTGAGCTCAATAAAGTCACGCTTGAAACTGAACTAAAGGGATTTCAAGCATTTTATCCAAGTACGGAAAAGTGTCAGAGTAAAGGTTTGCACAGCCGTGGACTGGCCAAATTAATGGCGCAATTACTCGAGCAAAGCAAAGGAAAATTACCAGAAAATTTACCTGGCTACATTTGCGAAGCGTTGCACCTTATGCCAAAGCCCTTAGCGCTGCAAGAAATTCATCTGCCAAGCAACGAAAACCTCTTAAAAGCGGCCAGATACCGTTTGAAATGGGAGGAGTTGTTTTATCTGCAGTTGGAATTACTACTCAGAAAAGGAAGCAGGGCTCGGAATTTAAATGGTTTTCAATTTATAGAGGTAGGAGAAGCATTTAACGAATTTTACCAAAAGCATTTACCTTTCGAACTGACAGGTGCACAAAAACGTGTACTCAAAGAAATACGCAAAGATTTAGGAGTCGGGCAGCACATGAACCGCCTATTACAGGGCGATGTAGGCAGTGGAAAAACGCTCGTTGCTTTGCTCAGTTTATTACTTGCTATAGGAAATGGCTTACAAGGCGCCCTAATGGCCCCAACTGAAATTTTGGCCAATCAGCATTTCATCGGTATACAAGAGTTGCTAGCCAAAATGGAGGTCAAAGTGGCGCTACTCACTGGTTCTACGAAAAAAAGTGAGCGTGTCAAAATTCATGAAGCACTATTAAACGGTGAAATTGACCTATTGATTGGCACGCATGCTTTACTTGAAGATACCGTCCAATTTAAAGCGCTTGGGCTGGTAGTTATTGATGAACAGCATCGTTTTGGGGTTGCCCAACGCGCTAAAATGTGGCGAAAAAATAAAATTCCGCCCCATGTGCTGATCATGACCGCAACTCCAATTCCGAGAACTTTAGCCATGACTTTCTACGGCGATCTAGATGTTTCGGTTATCGACGAACTGCCACCAGGTAGGAAACCCATTCACACGATACACAGACGTGAAAATCACCGTGAAAAGCTATTCAGTTTCATCAAAGAACAACTCGATTTAGGTCGACAAGCTTATGTGGTTTATCCGCTCATCCAAGAATCTGAAAAGCTCGACTTTAAAAACCTCGAAGATGGCTACGCGCAAATCTCCACATTTTTCGAAGGTACCGGATATGCGATTAGCATGGTTCACGGAAAAATGAAATCGCAAGACAAGGATGCTGCCATGCAAACTTTTGTTGACAAACAAACGCATATCATGGTGGCTACAACGGTCATAGAAGTAGGTGTCAATGTTCCTAATGCTTCGGTTATGGTCATTGAAAGTGCCGAGCGTTTTGGTTTGTCTCAGTTGCACCAATTACGCGGCAGGGTTGGACGGGGTGCAGAAAAATCGTACTGTATTTTGATGACCGGTGATGGCATCTCCAAAGAAGCCCAAAAAAGAATGGACACCATGGTTGCGAGCAATGACGGCTTTGTGTTGGCAGAAGTCGATCTCCAACTCCGAGGCCCAGGTGATTTAATGGGGACGCAGCAAAGTGGTGCCCTAGCACTTAAAATTGCCGACCTCGCCCGTGACGGACAAATTGTCCAACTGGCCCGAGAAAAAGCCCGAGAAATACTAGAAGAAGACGAAAACCTCCAGCTTGAAAAAAATAGCTTTTTAAAAGAAACCATGAGGGCTGTTCTGCAAGGCAAACCAAATTGGGGACGCATTTCTTAAATTCGTTTATGAAATTAGGGTGCAGATTCCTATGCAACCCATCCTAAATACCTTTTTACTTAAATTTCTTTAATAAATACAACAAAAAAAGGGCGGCCAAATGGCCGCCCTTTACTGTTCTGTTTGTAAAGCTTATGCTTCTTCCATCAATTCTTCGTATGCTTCTTTCGAACCTACGATTAAGTTTTGGAAGGCGCGAACACCAGTTCCAGCCGGGATCAAGTGACCAACGATTACGTTTTCTTTCAAACCTAATAGGTGATCTTCTTTTCCTGAAATAGCCGCTTCGTTGAGAACTTTTGTTGTCTCTTGGAAAGATGCTGCTGAAATGAATGATTGCGTTTGGAGCGATGCTCTTGTGATACCTTGTAACAACGGTGTTGAAGTAGCTGGCATTGCTTCGCGAGCTTCAATCAGTTGCTTGTCTTCGCGCTTCAAGCGTGAATTTTCATCACGTAAACGACGAACACTTACAAGCTGTCCTTTGTGAAGTTCAGTAGAATCTCCGGCGTCAGTTACGAACATCATGCCGTACAATTCGTCATTGGCTTCCATGATATCTGCTTTGTGAACACTTTGTCCTTCGAGGAAACGAGTGTCACCAGACTCGATGATTTCTGCCTTGAGCATCATTTGACGTACAATCACTTCGAAGTGCTTGTCGTTGATTTTCACCCCTTGAAGTCGGTAAACTTCTTGGATTTCATTCACGATGTACTCTTGAACTTTTGTTGGACCTTCGATATTCAAAATGTCGTTTGGCGTAATGGCACCATCAGATAATGGCTGACCCGCACGAACGTAGTCATTTTGCTGTACAAGGATATGCTTAGAAAGTGGAACTAAGTATTTGCGAACTTCACCAAGTTTTGAAGTGATGATGATTTCGCGGTTACCGCGTTTCACTGAACCATATGTAGCTGTACCGTCGATTTCAGACACAACCGCTGGGTTAGATGGGTTTCTAGCTTCGAATAATTCTGTTACTCTTGGAAGACCTCCGGTGATATCCCCTGTTTTACCAGCAGATCTTGGGATTTTTACAAGAATATCTCCTGCTTCAATTTTGTCACCTTCAGCAACTGAAATGTGCGCATTGACCGGAATTGAATATTCGCGAAGAATTTCTTTTGTTTTTGGATCGATGATGTGGATCGCCGGTGATTTCTTTTTGTCTCGAGACTCAATGATCACTTTCTCGGTAAATCCTGTTTGCTCATCGACTTCTTCACGGTAAGTGATGTTTTCAATGATGCCATCGAATACGACTTTACCAGCAACCTCACCAATAATCAAGGCATTGTATGGATCCCATTTACAGATCACGTCACCTTTCTTAATTTTCGAGTTGTTGTCAATCATGAGGTCAGATCCGTAAGGGATGTTGGCCGTCATGACAACGATACCAGTTTTTTCGTCTGTGATGCGAAGTTCAGCAGAACGACCAACTACAATTACACGCTTGCTACCATCAGCAGCTTTGCGCTCAATTGTACGTAATTCGTCGATTTCTACTTTACCATTCGCTTTCGCTTTGAGGTCAGAGATATCAGCGATGTTAGATGCAGTACCACCCACGTGGAAGGTACGAAGTGTCAACTGTGTACCAGGCTCACCGATCGATTGTGCTGCCACAACACCAACTGAATCTCCAATTTGTGCCAAACGGTGATTAGACAGGTTGCGACCATAACACTTAGAACATACTCCACGACGCATCTCACAAGTAAGTACTGAACGAATTTCAACTTCTTCAATACCTGCTTTTTCGATTTCGCGAGCAACGTCTTCAGAGATGAGTTCTCCGGCGTTTACAATAATTAGATCAGAATCTGGAGCATAAACATCGTGAACTGAAGTACGACCCAAAATACGATCGTATAGTGGTTCTACGACTTCGTCATTTTTCTTTAAAGCTGTAGCAACAATTCCACGAAGGGTACCACAGTCATTAGAGTTGATGACAACGTCTTGTGCAACGTCAACCAAACGACGCGTCAAGTAACCCGCATCCGCTGTTTTAAGGGCGGTATCTGCAAGACCTTTACGAGCACCGTGCGTTGAAATGAAGTACTCAAGGATCGAAAGACCTTCCTTAAAGTTTGAAAGGATCGGGTTCTCGATGATCTCTTGTACACTTGCACCAGATTTCTGAGGCTTGGCCATCAAACCACGCATACCAGATAACTGACGGATCTGTTCTTTCGAACCACGTGCTCCGGAGTCATACATCATGTAGATTGAATTGAACCCTTGACGGTCAGATTTCAATTGCTCCATGAGCGTATGTGTCAGGCGCGAGTTGGTGTGCGTCCAGATATCAATGATTTGGTTATAGCGCTCGTTGTTCGTGATAAGACCCATGTTGTAGTTCATCATGACTTCTTTCACTTCGTTCTCGGCTTTCAAGACAAGCGTTTCTTTTTCTTTCGGGATGATAATGTCATCAAGGTTGAATGAAAGACCACCTTTGAAGGCCATTTCATAACCAAGTTGCTTGATATCATCTAGGAATTGAGCGGTGCGGGAAGTACCACAAACTTTAAGCACTTCACCGATGATGTCGCGCAATGCTTTTTTAGTCATTACATCATTGATGAAACCAACTTGTCTTGGAACTTTTTCGTTGAAAAGTACGCGACCACAAGTCGTTTCTACCATTTGTAGACATGGTTGACCATCTTCTCCTAAATCGTAAGTTTTCACTTTGATGTGCGCATGCAAATCAAGCACTTTCTCGTTATAGGCAATGATGACTTCTTCTGGAGAGTAGAAAATACCGTTTTCACCTTTTACAATTTCTGATTCTGTCGTACGCTTACCTTTCGTAATGTAGTAAAGACCCAAGACCATGTCTTGAGAAGGTACCGCGATAGGCGCGCCGTTTGCAGGGTTCAAGATATTGTGTGAAGCCAACATTAACATTTGTGCTTCAAGGATAGCGGCGTTTCCTAATGGAAGGTGAACCGCCATTTGGTCACCATCGAAGTCGGCGTTGAAGGCCGTGGTTACCAATGGGTGAAGGCGAATTGCTTTTCCTTCAATTAATTTCGGTTGGAACGCTTGAATACCAAGACGGTGAAGTGTTGGTGCACGGTTGAGTAGGACTGGATGACCTTTCAATACGTTTTCAAGGATGTCCCAAACAACTGGTTCTTTGCGATCTACAATTTTCTTAGCTGATTTCACTGTTTTTACAATTCCGCGCTCAATCATCTTGCGGATGATAAACGGCTTGTAAAGCTCAGCAGCCATATCTTTTGGTAAACCACATTCGTGTAATTTCAAATCTGGACCAACGACAATAACTGAACGTGCAGAATAATCGACACGCTTACCAAGTAAGTTCTGACGGAAACGACCTTGTTTACCTTTCAATGAGTCAGAAAGTGATTTTAAAGCGCGGTTAGATTCTGTTTTAACAGCTGATGATTTACGTGAGTTGTCGAAAAGTGAATCGACAGCTTCTTGTAACATACGTTTTTCGTTACGTAAGATTACCTCCGGCGCCTTGATTTCGATCAAACGCTTCAAACGGTTGTTACGGATAATCACACGACGGTAAAGGTCATTGAGGTCAGAAGTTGCGAAACGACCACCATCTAGTGGAACTAACGGACGCAATTCTGGTGGAATCACAGGCACTACTTTGACAATCATCCATTCTGGACGGTTTTCAATACGTGTCTGAGAATCACGCATGGCCTCAACAACTTGTAATCTTTTGAGTGCTTCGTTCTTACGCTGTACAGATGTTTCTGTTTCAGCTTGGTAACGAAGATCGTAAGACATTTGGTCTAGATTCAAGCCGCCCAACAAATCGTAAAGTGCTTCAGCACCCATCTTGGCGATGAATTTGTTAGGATCGGTGTCGTCTAGGTAATGGTTATTAGCCATTTCTGGAAGATCCAAAATGTCAAGGTATTCCTCTTCAGTAAGGAAATCCATTCTTTTAAGGTTCGCCCACTTATCAAAACCAGTTGCGGTACCAGCCTGAATGACTACATAACGCTCGTAGTAAATGATTTGATCCAATTTCTTAGTTGGTAAACCTAATAGGTAACCAATTTTGTTTGGAAGTGAACGGAAGTACCAAATGTGAGCAACAGGAACAACCAATGAAATGTGTCCCATTCTTTCACGACGTACTTTCTTTTCGGTTACTTCTACACCACAGCGGTCACAGACGATACCTTTATAACGGATACGCTTGTATTTACCACAGTGACACTCGTAATCTTTAACTGGTCCAAAAATACGCTCACAGAATAAACCATCGCGCTCCGGTTTGTAGGTGCGGTAATTGATGGTCTCTGGTTTCAAAACTTCACCACTAGAATGCTCCAGGATGACTTCAGGAGAAGCCAAGGAGATCGTGATTTTATTGAAGCTGCTTTGCTTTTTTGGAGTTTCTTTTTTGAAAGCCATTTTATCTCGACTATTTACGTTAGTATTTTAATTAATCCATTGACACGTTGAGACACAATCCGCGTAACTCGTGTAGCAATACATTGAAAGATTCAGGAATTCCTGGTTCAGGAATGTTATCACCTTTAACAATGGATTCATATGCTTTGGCACGACCCATGACGTCATCAGATTTCACAGTAAGGATCTCTTGAAGGATATTGGCTGCACCAAACGCCTCAAGTGCCCAAACTTCCATCTCACCAAAACGCTGACCACCGAATTGTGCTTTACCACCAAGCGGCTGTTGTGTAATAAGTGAGTATGGTCCGATAGAACGAGCATGCATCTTATCGTCTACCATGTGAGATAGTTTCAACATGTAGATGATACCAACTGTAGCAGGTTGGTGGAAACGCTCACCAGTGCCACCATCGTGAAGATAAGTTTTACCTGAGCGCGGTACACCCGCCTTGTCTGTCCAGTCATTGATCTCTTCTGGTTTTGCACCGTCAAAAATTGGCGTTGCAAACTTGACACCGAGTTTTTCACCAGCCCAACCAAGAACAGTTTCGTAGATCTGTCCGAGGTTCATACGAGATGGTACCCCAAGTGGGTTAAGTACGATATCAACAGGTGTTCCGTCTTCAAGGAATGGCATATCTTCTTGACGAACGATATTTGCGACAATTCCTTTGTTACCGTGACGACCCGCCATTTTATCTCCAACTTTTAGCTTGCGTTTTTTAGCAACATAAACTTTAGCCAATTTCACGATTCCGGCAGGAAGTTCATCTCCTACTGAAATATGGAATTTCTTGCGCTTGTAGTTACCAAGTAAATCGTTCGCTTTGATATTGAAATTGTGGATCACGCGAGAAATTAATTGATTGGTTTCAGCATCAGCTGTCCAGTTCAATGGATTTACAATTGCGTAGTCAAGAGCGCTAAGTGCTTTGTTTGAGAATTTAGTACCTTTTTTAATCAACTCTTCTTTGAAGTTGTTGAATACACCAGAAGATTTTTGCTCACCAAGGATAACAAGTAGTTTTTCTACAAGCTTATCGCGGAGGGCAGCGAAATCGCGTTGGTAGTCAGCATCTAGAGACTCAAGCATTGGCTTATCTTGAGATTTAGACTTGCGATCTTTGATAGCTCTAGAGAACAATTTCTTCTCGATCACAACACCGCGAAGTGAAGGACCAGCTTTCAAAGAAGCATCTTTAACGTCTCCGGCTTTGTCACCGAAGATTGCTCTAAGGAGTTTCTCTTCTGGTGATGGATCAGTTTCTCCTTTTGGCGTGATTTTACCAATAAGGATATCTCCTTCTTTAATCTCTGCACCGATGCGGATGAGTCCGTTTTCATCGAGGTCTTTAGTAGCTTCTTCAGAAACGTTAGGAATGTCAGAGGTTAATTCTTCCATACCGCGTTTTGTGTCGCGTACTTCAAGTGAATATTCGTCGATGTGAATAGAAGTAAAGATGTCATCGCGGACAACTTTTTCTGAAATCACGATCGCATCCTCGAAGTTGTAACCTTTCCAAGGCATGAAAGCCACTTTAAGGTTTTGACCTAGTGCGAGTTCACCAGCTTGAGTTGCGTATCCTTCACAAAGAACCTGACCTTTCTCAACGCGGTCACCCTTGCGGACAATTGGCTTGAGGTTGATACAAGTACTTTGGTTGGTTTTCATGAATTTAGTAAGTGAGTATCGAGTTACCTCGCTATCAAAACTTACAAGTTTATCTTGGTCGTTCCAGTCGTAACGAATTACGATTTCGTTTGCGTCAACGTACTCAACTGTACCTGTACCTTCTGAATTGATAAGTACACGTGAATCACGTGCCACTAATTGTTCAATACCAGTACCGACAATTGGAGAGCTTGGACGTAAAAGTGGAACGGCCTGACGTTGCATGTTCGAGCCCATGAGTGCGCGGTTGGCATCATCGTGCTCGAGGAACGGAATCGAAGAGGCCGCTATAGAGGCAATTTGGTTGGCACCTACGTCCATCAAACTCAACTCTTTCGGCGCTACAACAGGGAAGTCTCCTTCGTATCTTGCCTTTACAAGATCTGATAGGAAATTACCTTTGTCATCGATTTTCGCGTTTGCCTGTGCAATCGTTTTTGAATCTTCTTCTTCAGCAGCTAGGTAAATCGGATTTTCTTCGAAAACTACACGACCGTTGTCTACACGACGGTAAGGCGTTTCAATGAAACCTAATTTGTTCACTTTAGCGAATACACACAATGAAGAAATCAAACCAATGTTTGGTCCTTCTGGTGTTTCAATTGTACACAAACGACCGTAGTGTGTGTAGTGAACGTCACGTACCTCGAAACCTGCGCGCTCACGGGAGAGACCGCCTGGCCCGAGTGCCGATAAACGGCGCTTGTGTGTTACTTCAGATAATGGATTGGTTTGATCCATGAACTGAGACAACTGATTGGTTCCGAAGAATGAATTGATCACCGAAGAAAGAGTCTTGGCATTGATCAAGTCAATCGGAGTAAATACTTCGTTGTCACGAACGTTCATGCGCTCACGAATGGTACGAGCCATACGAGCAAGACCTACACCAAATTGAGAATAAAGTTGTTCACCAACTGTTCTAACACGACGATTCGATAAGTGGTCGATATCATCGATATCAGCTTTAGAGTTGATGAGCTCAATCAGATACTTGATGATCATGATGATATCGTGCTTTGTTAATACACGAGACTCTTCATTTGCATCAAGGTTTAATTTTTTATTTAAGCGGTAACGACCTACCTCACCTAAATCATAACGAGCGTCAGAGAAGAATAATTTCTCAAAAACACCTTTTGCCGTTTCATAATCTGGTGGATCTGCGTTACGTAATTGACGATAGATGTGTTCAACAGCTTCTTTTTCAGAGTTAGATGTATCTTTTTGAAGCGTGTTGTAGATGATGGTGTAGTCAGTAGAGTTACCATCTTCTTTGTGGAGAATAAGTGACTTTGCACCAGAATCCATGATGGCATCAAGGTGCTCCTCGCCAATCATTAATTCGCGGTCAAGGATCACTTCGTTTCTTTCAATAGAAACAACTTCTCCAGTATCTTCATCTACGAAGTCTTCGATCCAGGTTTTAAGAACCCTTGCCGCAAGACGACGTCCGATTAATTTTTTCAAGTTAGCCTTGTTGACCTTTACTTCATCAGCCAAACCAAAGATATCGAGGATATCGCGGTCTGTTTCATAACCGATAGCGCGGAAAAGCGTAGTTACAGGTAACTTCTTTTTACGATCGATGTATGCGTACATGATGTTGTTGATATCCGTTGCGAATTCGATCCAAGAACCCTTGAATGGAATGATACGCGCTGAATATAATTTGGTACCGTTTGCATGGCGTGACTGTCCGAAGAATACTCCTGGTGAGCGGTGTAACTGAGACACGATAACGCGCTCTGCACCGTTAACCACGAATGATCCTTTCGGAGTCATATAAGGAATTGTACCTAAATAAACATCCTGAACGATGGTTTCGAAATCCTCGTGCTCAGGATCGGTACAATAGAGCTTCAATTTTGCTTTGAGTGGCACACTGTAAGTGAGGCCACGTTCGATACACTCTTCAATGGTGTAGCGCGGTGGATCAATAAAATAATCCAAAAATTCAAGAACAAATTGGTTGCGGGTATCCGTAATTGGGAAATTTTCAGCAAACACTTTGAAAAGTCCTTCACTTTCTCTGTTTTCCGGAGTTGTTTCCAACTGGAAAAATTCTTGAAAAGACTTTAACTGAATTTCCAGAAAGTCTGGATATTCAAATTGGTTTTTGCTTGAAGCAAAATTAATTCGGGTTGAATTAGTTGTTGTTGCCAAGGCTTTTTTGTTTTAATGTTTTGTACTCTGTTGAAATCAACATGCAAAAAACAGGACAAGGCACCCGCCTTTCGGCGGTGCCTTTCCTGCAATATCCTGAATCGAATTACTTAACTTCTACTTCAGCACCAGCCTCTTCAAGAGACTTTTTGAGACCTTCAGCCTCGTCTTTAGATACACCTTCTTTCAATGTAGAAGGAGCAGCATCAACTAGGTCTTTAGACTCTTTCAAACCGTTACCGGTTAATTCTTTAACGAGCTTAACAACTGCAAGTTTGTTAGCGCCACCTGACTTAAGGATAACGTCAAACTCAGTTTTCTCAGCAGCAGCCTCGCCACCAGCGGCAGCACCACCACCTGCAACCATTACTGGTGCAGCAGCAGCTGGCTCAATACCATACTCATCTTTCATAATTGTTGCCAATTCACTTACTTCTTTTACTGTAAGGTTTACCAACGTTTCTGCAATTTGCTTTAAATCAGCCATTTTATTTTAATTTAAAAAGGTTTAATAATTAATGAATTATGCTCTTTCTTCGAGCGTTTTAAGGATACCAGCAACTTTGCCACCAGCACCTTGAAGACCAGACAATACGTTTTTCGCAGGGCTTTGCAACAAGGCAATGAGGTCTCCGATAAGCTCTTCTTTGCTTTTCAAAGATTCTAATGCACTTAATTGGTTGTCGCCGATAAAGATTGCTTCGTCGATGTATGCGCCTTTTAAAACTGGTTTCTCAGACTTCTTGCGGAAATCAGCGATCAATTTTGCAGGTGCATTTGCAACTTCTGAAATCATGATTGAAGTACTACCTTTCAATACGTCGCGTAACGCACCGAAATCTTTTCCTTCAACTTGATCCATTGCTTTTTCAAGCAAAGCATTCTTGACTACACGCATCGAGATGTTCGCTTGGAAGCATCTTCTGCGTAGCGTGTTTACAGCCTCTACGGTTAAATCTGCAGTATCTGTCAAATACACAACGTTACTAGCGCTCAATTGAGCTGCTAAATCGCTGATGTACTGTGCTTTTTCTTCTCTTGTCATGTGTTCTAAGTATTAAGCAGTAACAGACTTCGCGTCAATTTGTATTCCAGGACTCATAGTTGAGCTTAGGTAAATACTTTTGATGTAAGTACCTTTTGCAGCAGACGGTTTGAGTTTAATGAGGGTTTGGATGATCTCATTTGCGTTTTCGCGGATCTTCGCACCTTCAAAACTAACCTTACCTATTCCAGCGTGAACGATACCGTATTTATCAACTTTGAAGTCAATTTTACCGGCTTTCACTTCTTCAACTGCTTTACCAATATCCATGGTAACAGTTCCTGTTTTAGGGTTTGGCATCAAACCACGTGGACCTAAGATACGACCTAACGCACCTACTTTACCCATTACAGAAGGCATCGTGATAATCACGTCAACGTCTGTCCAACCACCTTTGATCTTAGCGATGTAATCATCAAGACCAACGTAGTCTGCACCTGCGTCTTGCGCTTCTTTTTCTTTGTCAGGAGTACAAAGTACGAGTACTTTAACATCCTTACCAGTTCCGTGAGGAAGGGCAACGGTACCACGTACCATTTGATTCGCTTTACGAGGATCAACCCCTAAACGAACACAAATATCTACAGAGGCATCGAATTTGGTTGTAGAAATTCCTTTCACCAAATCACATGCTTCTGATAGAGTGAAAGCTTTTGACAAATCATATTTTGCCAAAATCTCTTTTCTTTTTTTAGAAACTCTTTTCATAATGAATGATTATTTGGATTTAGGAGCTTCGCCACCTTTAACGGTAACCCCCATACTTCTTGCTGTTCCCGCAACCATGCGCATTGCAGAATCAACTGTAAAACAATTCAAATCTGGAAGCTTATCTTCGGCAATCGCACGAACTTGATCCCAAGTTACGGAACCAACTTTTACACGATTTGGCTCAGATGAACCTTTCTTAATTTTTGAATGTTCGATGATTTGCACCGCTGCAGGTGGTGTCTTGAGAACGAAATCAAAAGATTTATCACCGTAAACGGTGATGACAACCGGAACCACCTTACCCATTTTGTCTTGTGTACGCGCGTTGAACTGCTTACAAAACTCCATGATGTTCACACCTTTCGCACCAAGAGCTGGTCCGATTGGAGGAGATGGATTGGCTGCGCCTCCTTTGATCTGTAACTTGATCAATGCTGCTACTTCTTTAGCCATATATATACAAATTATGTAGTTAAACGTGGACTCTTCGACGGGAAGCTTTAGTCATCTGGTCCACTCCTACGGTTAATACAAGTTTAGCCCTCTTTCTCAACCTGCATATAGTTGAGCTCGAGGAGGTTCTTGCGGCCAAATATTTTGACCATTACTTTCAGCTTTTTCTTCTCTTCGTTGATTTCGTCGATCACACCGCTGAAATTATTGAAAGGACCATCGATTACCTTGACAGACTCGCCAATAACAAAAGGAATTTTCAATTCTTCTTCTGTTACTGAAAGTTCGTCAACTTTTCCAAGAATGCGGTTGACTTCAGCCATACGCATTGGAACCGGATCACCTCCTTTTTCTGTACCTAAGAAACCAATGACATTTGGAATGCTTTTGATCACGTGTGTGACCTCACCAACCAATGCCGCTTCAATAAGTACATAACCAGGTAAGAAAGCCTTTTCTTTGTTGACCTTCTTGCCGTTTTGAATTTTAAAAACTTTTTCTGTAGGTATGAGCACTTGATTAACGTAATCAGTGAGTTTCATACGCGCGATTTCGAGTTCAAGATATTCTTTCACCTTCTTTTCCTTGCCGCTTACGGCACGGACTACATACCATTTCTTTGCTATATCCGCCATTTTAAATTTTGGGTTAGAAAGATCCGTATATAAAACCTAAAACACCTTTCCAAAGTGAACCTTCTTCACCAGTGATTCCGAATGTGAAATCCATGGCAAAAATGACTAAGGAAATGAGCAAGGATGCAACTACTACAAGAATGGTATTGTTCTGTAACTCTTTCCATGTAGGCCAAGTTACTTGATGAACCATCTCATTGTAAATATCGATGATGTATGATCTTATTTTTAACACGAATTGCTGTTTTAATGTGCACGGGCGGTAGGATTCGAACCCACGACCAATGGTTTTGGAGACCACTACTCTACCAGCTGAGCTACACCCGTTTAAAAAGGGGAGCTGTTAACTCCCCTTGATTTTAACTTTTGGTAGAATCTTAAGCTACGATCTCTGTAACCTGACCAGCTCCTACTGTACGACCACCTTCGCGGATTGCGAAACGAAGACCTTTATCCATTGCAACTGGTACGATCAATTTAACATTGATTGATACGTTGTCACCTGGCATAACCATCTCACGACCGTCAGATAAGAAAATCTCACCTGTAACGTCTGTAGTACGGAAATAGAACTGAGGACGGTATTTGTTGTGGAAAGGAGTGTGGCGACCACCTTCTTCTTTCTTCAATACGTAGATTTCAGCTTTGAATTCAATGTGTGGAGTAGTTGAACCTGGCTTACAGATAACCATTCCGCGCTTGATTTGCGTTTTTTCAATACCGCGTAGTAACAAACCAACGTTGTCACCTGCTTCACCGCGATCAAGAATCTTACGGAACATCTCAACACCTGTTACAGTAGAAGTCAATTTAACCTCACCCATACCAAGGATCTCAACTGGCTCACCAGAGTTGATTACACCTGTTTCGATACGACCTGTTGCAACTGTACCACGACCTGTAATCGTAAATACGTCTTCAACTGGCATCAAGAACGGCTTATCAACGTCACGTGGAGGAAGTTCGATGTAAGTATCAACTGCATCCATTAATTCTTCAACAGTAGCAACCCATTGTGGCTCACCATTCAAAGCACCTAGTGCAGATCCTTTGATAACTGGTGCGTTGTCACCGTCATATTTGTAGAAAGAAAGCAATTCACGTACTTCCATTTCAACAAGTTCTAATAATTCTGGATCGTCTACCATGTCCACTTTGTTCATGAAGACAACCATGCGAGGAACACCTACCTGACGACCAAGAAGGATGTGCTCACGTGTCTGTGGCATTGGACCATCAGTTGCAGCTACAACCAAGATCGCACCGTCCATTTGAGCAGCACCTGTAACCATGTTCTTTACGTAGTCGGCGTGACCTGGACAGTCAACGTGCGCGTAGTGACGGTTAGCAGTTTCATACTCGATGTGAGATGTGTTGATGGTGATACCGCGCTCTTTTTCTTCAGGAGCGTTATCAATTGAGGAGAAGTCACGAGCCTGAGCCAATCCTTTGCTCGAAAGAACGCTAGAGATAGCAGCAGTCAACGTGGTCTTACCGTGGTCAACGTGTCCGATTGTACCGATGTTGACGTGTGGTTTGGAACGGTCAAAATTTTCCTTAGCCATTTTTGTATTTGTTACTTAGTTAATAATATACTTATCTATCATAAAGGTCCGAAGCGCAGCGCACAACGGACTTAAATGCAATACTATGTTGAGCCAATGACGAGATTTGAACTCGTGACCTCTTCCTTACCAAGGAAGCGCTCTACCCCTGAGCTACACCGGCGCTCAATGAAAAGTGAGCGGGAGACGAGATTCGAACTCGCGACGTTCAGCTTGGAAGGCTGACGCTCTACCAACTGAGCTACTCCCGCTTATTTTCAAATGTACTGTGGGGAGAGCAGGATTCGAACCTGCGAAGGTGTACACCAGCAGATTTACAGTCTGCCCTCGTTGGCCGCTTGAGTATCTCCCCAACATTGAGAGCCGATGGAGGGATTCGAACCCCCGACCAGCTGATTACAAATCAGCTGCTCTGGCCAACTGAGCTACATCGGCTTATTTATTTGAATGTTGGTAATTCACAAATATTGAAAGAACTTTTCCCCTAAACCTCGCGTTTTGGGATTGCAAATGTACGAAACTTTTTTTTATCACAAAGAGTTTTTGAAAAAATTTCTTCAATGCCAAAAAAGAGTCGTTTTCACTGACAGGGCTTTAAATACGAGATTTGTTTACTTTTGTTTCAATGCAGCATAAAAGAGTCTTGATGACCGTCTCTAGCGACCTCGCTACAGACAATCGCGTTGACCGCAGTTGTACCCTTCTTACAGAATTGGGCTACAACGTATTTCTAATTGGTAGAGTTAAAAAAGATAGCCCTGAAATGCCGCAAAGAAGCTATGGTTTCAAACGCATGAAATTGCTTTTTGAAAAAGGCGCTCTTTTCTATGCTGTTCTAAATTTTAGGCTTTTTATTGAGTTGCTCTTTACAAGAATAGATTACTTATTTGCCAATGATCTCGATACACTTCCTGCAGCTTACCTAATTAGTAAACTCAAACGTGTTCCTCTCATTTATGATAGCCATGAGTTATTTACAGAAGTACCGGAGCTCGTTGAGCGCCCAAACATTCAAAAAATTTGGCTGCAAATAGAAAAATGGATTTTTCCTAAGCTCAAATTTGCCATCACAGTCAATGAATCAATTTCGCATATTTTTGAAGAGAAATACCACACGAAAGTTGCTGTAGTAAGAAATGTACCAATTAGAATAGCTGCTATTCAACCTTTGAGCAAAACTGAACTTGAGCTTTCTGAGCAAACCAAAATGCTCATTATTCAAGGAAGTGGCTTAAACGTAGATCGGGGTATTGAAGAAGCGGTACTTGCCATGGAGCATATCCATAATGCGGTATTATTTTTAGTGGGTAGCGGCGATGTGATTCCGAAAGTGAAGAAAATGGTGCTTGAAAAAGGGCTTTCTCAAAAAGTTCGATTTGTTGACCGACTTCCTTATCGAGAGATGCTGCGCTATACCGCAAGTGCAGATTTGGGACTTGCATTAGATAAACCGCTGAGCTTAAACTATGCCCTCGCTCTGCCCAATAAAGTGTTCGATTATTTGCAAGCTTCTACGCCTATTATAGCAAGCCCCTTAAAAGAAATCGAAAGGGTTATTATTCAGTATAATTGCGGAACCGTGATTCAAAAAGTGGACCCGATAGAAATTGCAGCGCACATCAATGCGCTTTTTGACAATGCTAACTTATTGGAAACTTACAAACACAACTGCTTAAAAGCTGCTGAAACAGAGCATTGGGGAAAAGATGCCAAAATTCTTGAACGGGTTATTTTGACTGCTTTTCCAAAGCACTAAGTCTAGCGAGTCTGTACAAATCAAAAATAAAGAGAGGCGCACTACCTCTCGAGAGCAACCACTTCATTGGTCTGGTGAAAAATTCTAACAGAAGAAGCAGCCATCTTTTCAGCCTGCTGGTTTTTATTTCTAAGTAGGTCGCTAATAGCTTGTTCATCTCCAACATTTCAGCAGATGGAGCATGTTGCTGAATCCATAACAGATTTTTAAGGGCCTGTTCAGTTTTTGTTAAAAAAGAAGCGTTGTCATCCAAATTAAGATTCCAAACTGGGTTGTCTATATGTGCTACTTTTATTTGGGCTTGCTGCAACGCGACGCCATACAGTGTGTCTTCATGGCCATAACCTGTCAATCTTGATTCAAATCCAAGTTGTTCAAAGAGTGACCTTTCAATTATAAAATTATTGGTTTTGAAGCCCGCTTGTTTTTTGGAAATGCGTTGTTCGTAATTCAAACTCTCTCGTTGGGTCGAATAACGCCAGCGCAATAAATAATTAGCTGTCGGACGATCCTGTTGGTAACAACTTGCCCCCACTAAAACCGGAACGGCTTTTGAGCTCAGGCTTTGGACATAATTGAATACAAACTTTTCATTGAGAACCGTACTATCACCATCTATAAAAAGTAGGTATTGTGCATTTGTATGTTGTAAAAACAAATTTCGGATTTTTGAGCGGCCGACATTTTGCGCAAGAAAAACAGGCTTGACAATTGCATCGTTGAAAGTATTGAGCGCCGTAAATGGTTCGCCTGAAGCGTCGTCAATGAGAACAATATCGACTTGAACATCGGTTAAACGCTTGATCTGTTCGAGCAGCGTCAGTACTAATTTTCTGACGTCTGTTCGATAAACCGGAATACAGATACTTAAACTCAGCATTTAATTTGCGAGGGGCTTAGCATTAAGCCATTGTATTGGGCGTACCAAAATTCATTGGTGGAAAACCAGCTTGTGGCTCATCAATGACGCCAAAATTTTGTTCGTATTTTTCAATGTTCTCAGCCAAAGCTTGTAAAAAGCGTTTAGCATTTTGCGGCGTCATGAGCACACGAGAACGGACCTTGCCTTTTGGCATACCTGGCATGATTTGCACAAAATCACAAACTACCTCAGCGGGTGAGTGTGTAATGATCGCTAAATTTGAATAAACCCCTAAAGCTACATCCTCAGTGAGCTCAATATTCATTTGATTTTCTTGATTTTCCATTTTTAAATTTGTGTTTCGTGTTCGTTAAAAGTAATGCCATATTGCTCAAGTTCCGAAAGAATCGGTTGGTAAATTTCTTTGTAAACCGGCAAGGTCACTCCTTTATGTTGTATTGTTTGATTTAAAATAAGTTTAGCAGCAATGGCTACTGGCAGGCCAACTGTATCAGACATCGCTGTAAAACGTTGGTCTTGACCTATAGCTACCATTGAACTTTCTATTTTGAATTTTTCCCCGGCCTTCTCATAAATAAATTCATGGTACATCACCAGCATATCATTGTCCGTTGGGCCTAATTTCCATGCTTTTTCTAAAAGCTCTTGTAAGTACTGTGCTGGTGTTGCTTCGGTAGCTTTAAACACATAATTTGCGTCAAACAATCCGATTTCTTCAAAAAGTGGCAGTAAGTCGGCGTTTTCACCTAAAAAAGCGGCAAGTTTTTGCTCTACACTGCGTTGATCTTTGAACGGAATAAAAGTATTTAAGAGCATGCGCGGTGTGAAACTACCGTCGTTCTTGATGGTATAGGTATCCTCGGTTAAACCGAGTTGAATGAGGGCGTTCCAACCGGCACAGAACGGAGGTACACGCAGGGTTCCGCGAATAATTGTTGGTAAATCTTGTAAACCGTAGGTTTCTAAATAGGAAATCGAGTTGCGATTCGCGTAGGCTTCAAATTGTCCGTAATTAGGTACCGAGATGAATTCTGTCTGTTGAAAAAGTCGGTGATATGGTAAGTACTTTAGGGCCCCCGCTTCCTTATAAATTGCAGCAGCTCCTTGCCCTGCCAAGACAACATTTCTTGGGTTCCAGGTAAACTTGTAATGCCATTGATTGGCATCGGAAACTGGTGCTATTAATCCCCCACAATAAGACTTAAAAGACAACAGTGTAGCGCCCTCTTCTTGAATCTGATGGATGATCTTCATCGCACTCATGTGATCAATCCCAGGGTCCACACCAATTTCGTTCATGATCACAATACCAGCAGCTTTCGCATTGGCATCGAGTGCCCGCATTTCAGCGGAGATATAGGACGGTGTAATTAAATTCTTTTTGAGTGCAATACAATCTTGAGCAACACCTACATGATAAATGGCAGGCAGCATCGAAATAACGAGGTCTGCTTTTTCAATGTAGGGCTTGCGCACTTCTGAATCGAGAGCATTAAAGCTATGTGCGATTGCATTGGGATGACCACCCAATTTTGATTGCAGCATTTGTAGGTCTTGATCAACCGCATGGAGTTGCCAGTTTTCAGCAATGCTGTGATCAAGTAAATATTTAATAAGCGTTGAAGCTGATAAACCTGCGCCGAGAAGTAAGATATTTTTCATGCCAAAAGAGAGTCACAAATGTAGAAAACTATTGTGAATTGCCGCTAGATAACATAAACAAGACAGGAACATGCAGGCGCTTGGCCCATGAAACCTCATCGTGACCCGCTCCTTGAACAACAGCTTCTAAAAATCGTGGGTTTTTCGGGCCATAACCAACCAATTCCAAAGTGCTGAGCAATCTGTCGTGATAAGGGCCATAGTAAGCATCAAGGGTTTCCGTTCCTCTATCAATGTAAAGCTTGTGTTTTTTGTCAGCTTTTAATTCATGTTCAAGGTAAATATTGAAAGGAATGACCAAAGCCTCAACCATGCCTTCGTCAAACATCCCGAAGTTGATCATTGGCGTATGAATTGACAAACAAGCAGCTGCTCCGAAGAGCTTTGGTTTTTCACAGAGTGCATAAAGCGAAATGAGCCCACCCATACTAGACCCAATCACCATTCTATCTTTCGTTTTTTTACTCGTGTTAAAATTGTGCTCTATAAAAGGAACTAAGGTATCTTCAATCCAATTCAGATAGGCATCGGCACGCAGCTGTCCGTTCCATTGAGCGGCGAGTAATTTATCGCGATAACTTTTAGGCATGTAATCGGCAACTTTTTGCGGAAAAAACTCAGCATAGCGATTTGGTGGGTCGTTGTGAATCCCTACAACAATGAAGGGCTCATGCGCGTATTTTGAAAGTGTTTGACTCTGCATTTCATCGACAGACCATTCTTGCTTATTCCAAGTTACTGTGCTATCAAATAGCATTTGACCATCGTGCATATAGAGTGTTTTCAGGCCGCCTTTAGAGGTATTTGAGTTTTGCGACACGAAAACATCCACCATTCTTGTGGTGGTACCAAATGGTAGCTCGTATCGAAACACAAAACCACCGGATACTTTTAATTTCACTTCTCTTGAGAATGCAGCGTCATCCCATTGATTTTTAGTGTCTTTTTGGGCGAAGATTGGAGTGAGACTAATTAATAAGAGCCAAATAAGGTAACGCATATGCTTTTTTTAACAAGATTAAGGTCTTTCAGTGAATGTTGCGCGTACAATGTCTATTTTTGTCAAAAAATTTTTATTCAGATGAATAAACTCCTTTCAACCTTGTTTTCAATGCGCTGGGCGAGTGTTGGCCTCATCGCGTTTTTAGTCGCTATTGCTGCTGCTACTTTTATTGAATCTACACACGGTACTCAAGCGGCAAAAATCACCATTTACGACGCATCTTGGTTTGAGGGCCTTCTTTTATACCTTGCGTTAGCGCTCGTTTCGAATATTTTTCATTACCAAATGTGGAAGCGCGAAAAAATCGCCATGTTCAGTTTTCACTTGTCGTTTTTGATCATTTTATTGGGTGCAGCCATTACGCGCTTTGTGAGTTTTGAAGGTCTTATGGTCATTAGAGAGGGTACAAGCCAGAATTTTATTTACACCGCAGATCCTTATTTACTTGTAAATGCGCAAGAACTCGAAACAGGTAAGCAAAGCCTTCAAGCCTGGAAAACCTATCTCAGCGAGTACAACGCTAACGGTTTTGATCATGAAATTGAGATCGGGCAAAAAACTGTAAAACTCAGTTACAAGGGCTTTATGTCAGATCGCGTTGATTCTTTAGTAATCAACCAAAACTACAAAGAAAGTGCACTCGAGCTCGTCACAGACGGAATGCGCTCGAATTATCTGTGTGAAGGCGATCTTTTTATGGTGGGCCAAACGCCGTTCTTTGCAACCTCAGCTAAACCACTTGAGCCAGGTATCTATTTGGATGTACAAAATGGAAAAGTGATGGTTTACCCGAATAACACGAATCTGAAATCACTACCCATGAGTGAAATGCAAAAAGTAAGGGCATCTGGGCAAGCACCCGCTGACAGTCTTTACAAAGAATTCCCACTCAATGAATGGTCTGAATTTACGCCATTGACCCTTTATTTGGTTGGCGGAAAACAAGTTGTTTTTAAAAGACTCATTCCACATGCCAAAAAGGGCTTGTTAAAAGCCCCGAAGAAAAACACAGGCAAGGACTACCTCAGTGTTGAGGTATCAGATGGTAAAGCCACTAAATTAGTGCAACTCGAAGGTGGCAAGGGTCAATTTCCGAAGCCTGAACGCTTTGCGATGAATGGTGTAGTATATCAATTAGAATACGGCTCAATCCAAAAGAATTTGCCTTTTTCAGTGCGCTGCCGTGACTTCCAGCTCGATAAATACCCAGGCTCCAATTCTCCTTCATCTTTCGCATCAGAACTCACCATTGAAGATCCAAGGAATAATAAAAGGATGGACAAACGCGTCTTTATGAATAATGTCATCGATTACGACGGCTATCGCTTTTTTCAGTCTTCTTATGAACTAGACGATCCGTCCACACCCGAGAATGAAGAAGGAACAAAATTAAGCGTGAACCACGACTTTTGGGGCACCACCATTACTTACATAGGTTATTTACTCATGGCGCTGGCTATGATTCTTTCTTTATTTGCGCCTGCTGGTCGCTTCTATTATTTGGGGCAACAATTGCAAAAATTGAAGGCTAAAAAAGCTGCTCTAGGAATTGTGCTTTTATTAGGCGGCGGGCAACTTTTTGCACAACACCAGCACCAAAAACCAGTGCATTACGAAATCACTGAAGCACACGCCGATGAACTCGCATCATTATTGGTACAAGACTTCGAGGGTCGGATCGTGCCCTTTCATACCATTGCAGACCAGCTCACAAGAAAACTCACTCACAGCAATAAATTTAGAGACTTAAATGGCGTTCAGTTTGTATTGAGCCTGCACATGTACCCTTCTTATTGGGTGAAACAACCATTTATTCAAGTACCAAGAGCGCTAAGAGAACCACTCAAGCTGAAAGAATTTGCCAACATGATGGAACTCACTGAGAACGGTGAGTTCAAATGGATGGCAGCCTACAAAGAAGCCCATCAAAAACTGGAATCTCGACGCAATGAATTTGATAAAAAGCTGATCAAACTCAACGAAAAATACGAGGTTGCCAACAACATTTTCATGTGGCAATACATGCGCGTCATTCCACTTAAAAATGACCCGAATAACACTTGGTTTGTTCCGCTGAGTATGGAACTGAGTCAAAAAGATACGCTGTCTTCAAAACCTTTTCTTAATTACTTAGCTGCTGTTCATGCGGGCGGTGAAAAAGGATCTTTTGGCGAAGCCACTGACCTACTCAAGAGTTTTAAAGCGTTTCAAAGAGCAGCTGGGCAAAAAGTAGCCCCTTCAGAATCACAGGTGAAACTTGAAATCAGCTATAACAAAATGGAAATTTTCAAGAGGGCATACCAACTCTATTTAATGGAAGGCTTGTTGTTGCTCATCATCTTTTTCATCGGCATCTTCTTCCGTTCGGAAGCCAAAGTTGCTTTATTAAAGTGGCCAAAACGTATTCTTGTTGCTCTATTGGTTATTACGTTTTTATATCACGGAGCAGGGGTTGCAATGCGTTGGCTAATTTCGGGGCATGCTCCTTGGAGTAATGGCTACGAAGCCATAGTCTTTATTGGTTGGATCACCATGATTGCTGGTTTCATTTTCGCTAGAAAAAACCAAGTTGTGCTTGGGGGTGCAGCCATATTGGCGGCCCTGATGTTATGGGTTACCGAAATGAATCTCATGGATCCTGAAATCACGCCTTTGGTTCCGGTTCTTAAATCTTATTGGCTCATGATCCACGTTGCGATCATTACAGGTAGCTACGGATTTTTAGGTTTGGCCTGTATTTTAGGCCTGATCAACCTGAAACTTTACCTATTTCAAACTGAAAGAACGGCGCCTTTAATTCGCATCAATATTCAAGAAATTACAGCTATCTCCGAAATGACCATGACCGTTGGTTTATACATGCTAACAATCGGTACTTTCCTAGGAGGCGTATGGGCCAATGAATCTTGGGGTCGTTACTGGGGCTGGGATCCAAAAGAAACCTGGGCTTTGGTTTCTGTGCTGGTATATGCAGTTATTTTGCATTTCCGCATGATTCCTGGCTTACAAGGCCGATTCCTGTTTAATGCGCTTTCGTTTTGGTCTTATTCAGCGATCTTATTTACCTTCTTTGGCGTCAATTTCATGCTAGTGGGGCTTCATAGCTATGCGCAAGGAGAAGGCCTGAATCAGTTTCCAACTTGGCTAACCATCCTGATCATCGTCATGGCCGGCTTTACGGCACTTGCCTATTTCAGAAACCGCCAAATCGAGAAGAAACAAAAAGCGGCTTTGCTCGATTCATGATGAATTCAGACCGCATTTTATTTGAAGACAACCATGTAATTGTTGTCAATAAATTGCCTTCTGAACTAACGCAAGGAGACAAAACAGGCGATACAACACTACCTGATTTGATCAAAACCTATCTCAAAGAAAAGTATCAAAAGCCGGGCAATGTTTTCTTAGGAGTGGTACACCGCCTCGACCGCCCAACAAGTGGCGCTTTGGTTTTTGCCAGAACCAGCAAGGCCCTCGAAAGACTCAATGCCCAATTTCGGGACAAAGAAACCAATAAAGTTTACTGGGCCATTGTGAGTCAAAAACCTGCACAAAATAGTGGTACACTGGTGCAATATTTAAAAAAGAACGAAAGCCAAAATAAAAGCTATGTTGTGTCTTCAGACACCCCCGGAGCTAAAAAGGCCATTTTACATTACCAATTTCTTAAGAGTTCTGAACGCTATCATTTACTCGAAATCAAATTAGAAACAGGCAGACACCATCAAATTCGTTGTCAGTTAGCTAACTTAGGTTGCGTCATTAAAGGAGATTTAAAATACGGCGATAAGCGCTCGAATCCGGATGGCTCTATTTGTTTGCACGCCCGCACCCTTGCATTTCAGCACCCAACTTCAAAAGAAACCATTAGTGTTGTTGCGCCATTACCCGAGCTCGGTATTTGGGCCGCTTTCAAGTAGCCTAACGCCCCAAAATTTTCAGAAAGGTCAAGCACATGATTTTCAAGTCTTGGGCTAAACTTGGGTTGGACAAATAACGCTCATTAAGCTTGATTTTTGCCGGCATAATTTGCTCAATATAGGCCTTTTGTGGATCAGTAGCTGCGGCTAAAATTTCATTTTCATGATAGTATTCAATACTAGCGTAATCGGTAATTCCGGGTTTGACATCTAAGATTTTTCGCTGAGCCTCATTATAGAGCGCTACATAAAACGGCACTTCAGGTCTTGGGCCAACAATACTCATTTGCCCGATCAAAACATTGATAAACTGAGGGAACTCATCGAGTTTAAACCTTCTGATAAAATATCCGGCTCGCGTAATTCTCGGATCTCTGGCGCCTACAGTAAGTTGGCCACTCAGCTCGGCATTAGGGCGCATGGATCTGAATTTGATCAATTTGAAATGATGGCCATTTTTTCCAACTCTTTCTTGTAGGTAGAATACGCCTCCTTTCGATTCTAACTTAATCCAAATGGCCAAAACAAGACCTAGCGGAAAAAAAAGAAGCAAAACAATTAGCGAAACAAGAATATCAAAGGCCCTTTTCATCGTAACTTAGTGAAACAAAACTAACAAAACAAACTGAGTTGCTCGATATCCAACAACTTCAAGAGGCACTTTCACTTCCCGATTTCCGGGAACAAACCCTACAGCAGCTTCAAAAAGATTTTGACCGCGCTCAGGTTGAGGTAAAGTTTGTAGCGAACGATCTCTTATTTGAAATTGAAACTGCCATTCAAAATTTACCACAAATTCAACTGCAGCAATTGCTCTACCTTATAGATGTCCCTGAAATTGACTGGGATTTACAATCCGGACATGCTTATCATCAAAAATTAGCTGAAGTCATCTTGCACCGAGAAGCATTTAAGGTGTATTTACGTAGGAAGTTTGTATAAGTCTGCTTAAAATCAGCGTCAAATTCATCTGAAATGTTAACTTTGTAAACAAATTTTTTGCTATGAATTTCATTGCCTCTAGTACCACACTTTTACGTCATCTTCAAAGTATTTCCGGTGTCTTAAACACAAGCAACACCTTGCCTATCTTAGATAATTTCTTATTTGAAATTCAAGATGGCATCTTGACTGCCTCTATTTCAGACCTCGAAACCACCATGATGACCAAACTCGAGGTGCAATCCGAAGAAAATGGCAAAATTGCAATTCCAGCAAAATTATTGCTAGACGTCCTTAAAAATTTACCAGATCAACCTTGTACTTTTAAGGTCAACGCCAGCAATTACCAAATTGAAATCGCCTACGACAACGGTAAATCAAGAATGGTAGGTTTCAACGGAGACGAATTCCCTAAAGTCCCTGAACTTGCTAACAAAAGCGCTATCAAACTTTCTGGAGCTGTTTTATCGAAAGCCATTAACAAAACACTTTTCGCTACCGGCAATGACGACCTTCGTCCTGTCATGAGCGGTGTATTCTGCCAGTTTTCCGGAACCGAAATCACATTTGTGGCTACAGATGCCCACAAACTCGTGCGCTACAAAAGAACCGATGCAGAGGCTAGCGGAAGTTCGGCTTTTATTTTACCAAAAAAGCCACTCAACCTCTTGAAATCAAATCTCCGCGGTGACGAAGAAATCACCATGGAATACAACGAATCAAACGCCGTATTTACCTTCAATGACCTCGTTTTAGTTTGCCGCCTCATCGACGGTAAATACCCGAACTACGAAGCTGTTATCCCAAAAGAGAATCCAAACGTACTCACCATTGACCGCGCCCAATTCCTTTCTTCCATCAAGCGCGTATCAATTTTCTCTAACAAAACAACGCATCAAATTCGCCTCAAACTTACAGGTTCTGAGCTTTCTTTATTTGCCGAAGACATCGACTTCGCCAACGAAGCAACCGAAAGACTCACTTGTAACTATGACGGTGATGACCTCGAAATCGGGTTCAACTCGCGTTTCCTACTAGAAATGCTCAGCAACATCGATGCCGACGAAATCAAGTTATCCATGAGCGAACCAAGCCGTGCAGGTTTGTTAACTCCGGCAACGCAAGAAAATGCGCATGAAGATATCTTAATGTTGGTCATGCCAGTGATGCTGAATCGCTAAATAATGTCAACGGAGCTTAAAAACATCCGCGACCTTTCTTTAGAAGAACTGAAAGCATGTTTTATCGAACTCGGCGAAAAGCCTTTTCGAGCCAAACAAGTTTGGGAATGGCTTTGGCAAAAAAATGCACACAGCTTTGCCCAAATGAGTAGCCTAAGCATTGGGCTGCGCGATATGCTTTCCAAACAATTCTTCATTGATCACATCACGCTTCAAGATCAACAAATCAGTAAAGACCGCACCATTAAAAGTGCTTTTAGCATTGAAGAAGGAAAAGTAATTGAGGGCGTGCTCATCCCTACAAGTTCACGCATGACTGCCTGCATTTCTTCACAGGTTGGCTGCAGTTTGTCTTGTCAATTTTGTGCAACTGGGCGGCTCAAACTCATGCGTAACCTAAGCGCCGGTGAAATTGTCGACCAAGTTGTTTATCTCCAACAACAAGCACAGACCCATTACGAGCAAAACCTCAGCAACATCGTCTATATGGGCATGGGGGAACCACTGCTCAACTACAAAAACGTATTGCGTTCTGTTGATCGCCTTTGCAGCCCAGATGGGCTAGGAATTTCTCCGAAGCGCATCACTATTTCAACGGCTGGCATCTCCAAAATGATCAAAAAATTGGGTGATGACGAAGTCAAATTCAATTTAGCACTTTCGTTGCACGCTGCTAATGATATCAAACGTAACGAAATCATGGAGATCAATGAAAGCAACAACCTCGAGAGTTTAGCCGAGGCCTTGCAATATTTCCATGAAAAAACCGGCTCTCGTGTCACTTTTGAATACATCATCTTCAAAGATTTCAATGACGACCTCAGCGATGCTCGCGAGCTAGCTCAATTCGCAAAGTGTGTGCCTTGCAAAATCAACATCATTGAGTACAACCCAATCGATGACGGTAAATACCAACAAGCCGATGCCAGAAAAGTAGAGGCCTTTGCCCAGTTCTTAGAGTCCTTAAACCTGATTGTCAATGTGCGCCGAAGCCGAGGTAAAGATATTGACGCAGCTTGCGGACAGCTTGCCAATAAAAATAAAGCTATTGCGCCCAATGAGCGCGCTCTTAAATTTTAAGCCTGCCTTCCTGTAACTACCTGGCTTACAAACCGTCTTCAATTAGCCTATGATTTCTGTACAACACCTTTCCAAAACCTTCGAATTAACGAAGCAGCAACGCAAAGAATTGCAAACGCAAGCAAAAACAGCAAACGCTGTAAAAGATATATCATTTGAATGTCAACCAGGCAGGGTGTTTTCTTTACTTGGGCCTAACGGAGCAGGGAAAACCACTACTTTACGCATGCTTGCTACTTTGGTCAAACCGAGTAGTGGCCAAATTCAAATTCAAGGAATTGACGCGCTTGGTCATCCTGAAGAAGCACGCAAACACATTGGTTTTTTAACCGGCTCCACCGGTTTGTACGCAAGGCTTACCCCCATTGAACTCATCGACTACTATGCCGATCTCTACGAGGTTGAGCCAAATACGCGTGAAAAACGCAAAGCAGCATTATTTGAACTGCTCAACATGAACGACTTCTTACACCAAAGAATCGGAAAACTGAGCACCGGCATGAAGCAGAAGGTCTCCATCTGCCGCACCATGATTCATGATCCTGCGGTGGTTATTTTTGATGAGCCCACGAGCGGCCTTGATGTCATTACCGCCGAGAATATCATCAAACTCATCCGTTCTTGTAAAGATCAAGGAAAAACCGTGATTTTCTCCAGTCATATCATGAGTGAGGTTGACCTCCTCTGTGATGACCTCGCTATCATTCATAAAGGCGAACTTAAGTACCAAGGCACGATGGAAGAATTCAAGGCGCAAATGCAAACTAAAAACTTAACCGAAGAATTCATTCGTATTGTTCAAACTCAAAACCCAGCACAATGATTTTTCGCATTTTCCGCAAAGAACTGCTCGACACCCTTCGCGACCGCAGAACGCTCATGACCATGCTCGTGATACCGATTTTGGTCTTCCCGATTACGCTCAACGTATTTGTAGAGATTTCAAAATCATTTGAGGAGGATGAGCAACAAAAAGCTCTAAAAGTTGGCGTATTCGGAACCAATAGCCAACAACTCAAACAACAACTGCAGCTTTTACCAGAAAGCCTCGGTAAAAAAACAGTTGTAATCTATTCTGATTCTTTGAAACTAGACAAAGACGTAAAGGCTCAAAGCATAGACCTTGGTTTGTACCATCATTATTCTGCTGATCAAAAAACACTGATCCTTGACTGGCAATTTGATGCCACAGAGGTCGGTAGACCAGAAAGAGCAGAAGCGTTTAACGCCGCGATTGAATCAATAGAACAGCAAAAAAGACTCAAAGCATTGGGTATTCGGATTCAGGAAATTGAACCGGTTAAAGCCAATTATAATAACTGCGCCTCCAATGAAAAAATGATTGGAAAAATGGCTGGTGGCTTCTTACCCTACATTTTTATCGCATTTGGTTTTATTGGCTGTATGTATCCTGCCATCGATTTATTCACTGGTGAAAAAGAAAGAGGGACCATTGAAACATTGCTCACCACACCGGTGTCTCGTTGGAAAATTCTACTCGGAAAGATGCTAGTAGTTGTGAGTTCAGGAATGTTAGCTGCCAGCTGCTCCTTATTGGGTCTGTTTATCTCCATCGAATTCCTAGATCTTGGGGCCAATAAAGAAATTTTAGATGTTATTCACGGAATATTGAGTTTGCCATTTATACTTTCCATGTTGGCTTTGCTACTCCCTTTGGTTGTATTCTTTGCAGGAGTGATGATCCCAATTGCTATTTATGCAAAAAGCTTTAAGGAGGCACAAAGTATAATCACTCCTTTAAACATTATCATGGTTTTACCTGCCATGATTGGATTTTTTCCAGGGATAGAACTCGATCTGAGCACCGCATTTATTCCGGTGATCAATGTAGTTTTGGCAACCAAAGAACTTATTGCCGGAACCTTAAGCATCGGTTATTTCTTAAGTGTATTCAGTGTTATGTTATTGATTGCCGGCTTAGCTGTCATGTTATCTTACCGTCAATTTGGCAAAGAGCAAAATATCTTAAGCTAATTCAGATAGCTCCAGCCAACGCATCGTAAGTTCGTCAATCTGATCCACAAGTTTGCCCAACTGCTCGCCTTTTTGTTGAAGGGCTTCATTGGACAAGGTTCCGCTAGAAAGGTCTGCGGTAAGGGCTTCCTTCTCCTGTTCTAGTTGAGGCAGTTGCTTTTCAATTTGCTCGAATTCTTGCTTCTCCTTGAAAGACATTTTACGTTGTTTTTCCGAAACCTGTGGGCTAGGCGCAGCTTCGGTAGGCTTAGCTTCTTGCTTCTGCTGTCTTTGCGCTTCTTGTAGACTATTTCTGTAAACATGATAATTACCAACAAGGTCTTTGATTTTGCCTTTGCCTTGAAAAACGAACAAGTGATCTACCATTTTATCCATGAAATAGCGGTCATGGGAAACCACAATAAGACTACCCTGAAACTGTCTGAGGTAGTCTTCCAAAACAGACATCGCAAAGATATCGAGGTCATTAGTGGGCTCATCGAGGATCAAAAAATTCGGATTCAGCATCAAGACACGCAATAACTTTAGCCTGCGTTTTTCACCGCCACTCAGTTTGTGTACAAAATGGTAATGCATGTCTCTTGGAAATAAGAAACGTTCGAGCAATTGCGCTGCGCTCAGCTGTCTGCCTTTTTCTAGCGGTATGAACTCTGCTACTTCCCGAACAACATCAATCACTTTCATGTCCGGATCGACTTCAATCAAGTCCTGAGAATAATAGCCAAAAACAACAGTTTCACCAATGACAATCTTGCCTTTATCGGGTTCAATGCCACCTGTTAGAAGTTTGAGAAAACTGGTTTTGCCCGTGCCATTGTTGCCGACAATACCTAAGCGCTCTTGCCTTTGGAAATGATAACTGAAGTCATCTAGGATAACGAGTTCATCAAAAGATTTTGAGACCTTATGAAACTCGACAATTTTAGTGCCGAGCCTTTCCATTTTGATAGGCAATTCGAGCTCATCTTCATCGAGTCTTTGTGTCGCTACTTTCTTTAAATCAGAAAAAGCATCTACGCGGGCCTTTTGTTTGGTTCCCCTCGCTTTGGGTTGACGCCTGATCCAATCGAGTTCTTTGCGAAAAGTGTTTTTCGCTTTTTCTATAGTTGCCTGTAACTGGTCTTCGCGCTCAGCTTTCTTCTCGAGATAATAAGAAAAGTTGCCTTTGTAGCGATAAATTGTTTGATCTGCTAACTCAAAAATAGTGTCACAAACAACCTCTAAAAAGTAGCGGTCGTGGGTCACCATCAGGATGGTAAGTTGAGAAGCAGATAAGTAATTTTCAAGCCACTCGATCATGTCTAGATCAAGGTGGTTCGTAGGTTCATCTAGGATCAAAAATTCGGCTTCGGCCAACAACACTTTGGCTAGCGCAACTCTTTTCTTTTGCCCTCCTGAAAGTGCGCCTACTTTTTGCTTGAGGTCTTTGAGTTTAAGTACAGACAAGATTTGCTGCACTTTGACTTCGAGGTCCCAGGCTTGGTGTTCAGTGAGTGCTTGGTATAATACGCCCAACTTTTCTTCGTCGTTAGCGGCCAAAGCATCGTTATAAGACTTCACTAACTGAATCTCGGGTAAATCATGGGCTAAAACCGCATCTAAAACACTGAGTTCAGGATCGAGGTCTTCGGTTTGCTCCATAAACGCAATGCGCAGTTCTTTTCGAAAAGTAATACTGCCCGAATCTGCGGGCTCTTTACCCAACAAGCAACGCAAAAGCGTTGTTTTACCTGAGCCATTTTTTGCAACAATGGCTGCCTTTTGGCCTTGTTCGATGCCAAAGGTTAATTCTGAAAATAAAAGTCTTTCACCATATGATTTGGTGAGCTGTTCGACTGAAAGAAAATTCATAAGATTAACGGAGACGGTCTAGAGACTCTAGCAAGTCTTTGTCTTTTTTGATGCCTTTGAAAGCGAAGTAAGAAAATGGCAAGCCAACTACACAGATGTAATAGCCAAAAGCGAGTTGAATAGCCACAGCGCCTTTCACAAGAAGGCCCAAACTACCGGCTAATAAAAGCGCTACTAATCCAACTAAATAAATCAAGGCAACAATTCTCGCTAATCTGAATTGCTTCTTGAGATTTTTATAGGACATCATGACAAAATAGACAAATAGTACAAATGCGATGATGAAGTAAAACAAAATGGATCCTTCCAAATGTTCCGCTTTGCCAATTGGTGCATTCGCCTCAGATTTAAAGCTTTGAATGCCGTAAACCGAATACGATAAATAGTTTTTTGACGTGGTAAATCCAAATATTTCTACTCCTGAAAGCAAAGTAGAAAGCAAAATCATGACTAAAATAAAATACAGTGTTTGAATGCGTTGTAACATAATTACTTATTAAAAAGGGTATTTCTTTGTTGTCTTAAATAAAAATCGAATAACACGATATGGGCCATTGCCTCCACAATTGGTACTGCTCTGGGCACCACACAAGCGTCATGTCGACCCTCAATGACTTGAGTTTGTAAATTGCCTTCAGCATTGAGCAGCGCTTGCGCCTGACGAATGGATGCCACCGGTTTGAATGCCACTCTAAAACTGATGGGCATGCCATTGGAGATGCCCCCTTGGATGCCGCCAGAGTAGTTGGTGAGGGTTTGGCCATTCGCTAAAAACTGATCGTTGTGTTCGGATCCTTTCATGGAAATGGCTGAAAATCCACTTCCTATTTCAAAACCTTTGACAGCATTGATAGAAAGCATCGCCTTGCCTAATTCAGCATGTAATTTATCAAAAACGGGTTCACCCCAGCCCGCGGGAACGCCCTTGAGCATACAGCGAATAGCTCCGCCTGTTGTGTCCCCTTCAGCATGGATTTCTTTGAGATAAGCTTCCATTTGTTCTGAAACCACTTGATCAGGACAGCGCAAAACAGAAGCTTCAATTTGAGTAGTGTCATACCAAGTTGGGCTTTGCAGTTGCACAGGGCCAATTTGATCAACGTAGGTTGAGGCCTGAACACCTAACTGTTGTAGCGCTTGAGCCGCAATAGCACCAGCTACAACACGGCAAGCGGTTTCACGGGCACTGCTGCGACCGCCACCACGGTGGTCACGGATGCCGTATTTTTGTTGATACGTGAAGTCAGCGTGAGAAGGCCTGAAAGTATCTTTGAGGGCTGCGTAATCTTTGGAGTGCTGATCTTGATTTTTGATCATGAATGCCAAAGGACTTCCGGTTGTTTTTCCTTCAAAAAGACCCGACAAAAACTCAACTTGATCGGGCTCTTGCCTTGGCGAAACCAAACTCGACTGACCTGGGCGTCTTTTCGCTAAAGCCAACTGAATGGCTGCTAGATCGAGTTCGAAATTAGCCGGAAAACCTTCAATAATGCCGCCAATGGCAACACCATGTGACTCTCCAAAAGTGGTGAGCTTGAAAATTTGACCATAACTCGATCCTGACATAAGACAAAGGTAAGCAATTTGGATGGTTAATCTTTTTATATTTGGTCTATGCAAAAATGGATTTTTTACGCACTTGCCGCTTTCTATTTAAGCGCATGTGCTCCCGCTAGGTTCGTCGAACCCTTAGAAAAAGGCGAACAGGTGCTTACTGGTCATTTTGGTGGGCCCGTAGCAAAAGTTCCTGGAATTGGCGCTATACCAATTCCTTTCACTTCTATTGGTTACGGCAGAGGAATCACCCACACAACAACCCTCATGGGCGCGCTACAAACGACCTCTTTGGCTTTCGGTGTTGGTCAATTTGAAGTAGGTGCTTCACAACGCATCTGGAAAAATGACCGCATGGGTGTTTCTGGGCAAGTCAACGTCAATTTCTTATTTGATTTCTACACGGGTGCCAACAGAATTTGGCCGCAATTAGACGCAAACTACTATTTCAAATATGGAAAAGAGTGGAAACCTGTGAAATTAGATCGCTTTTGCGTGGAACAGCCTAAAAACTACAACTTTTTCTATGCCGGAATGAGCAATTGGTTTGATTTCTACCGCATTGAATCTCAGGGAAGGCCCAATGAACAACTCTGGATTCCTAACTTTCAACTCGGACATCAATGGATTCGGCCAAAATTATCGTATCAGGCAGAAATGAAAATTTTGGCTCCAACTTATTCTAATGAAAATATTGTGGTTCCGTACCCAAGTTTACTTCAGAATCGCGGCGCAATGGGACTTTACTTTGGCATTACTTATCGTTTGTAACATGAAAAAATTACTCTTTTTATTTATTATATCGCTTAGTCTTTTCTCTTGTCGCAAGAGACTGGACAGTTTTTTATTTAACCCGAGCCAACTAGAAACTTACCAACTTGATGCTTATTCCGGAGAGTTGACGCTTGATCTTGGTGGGCAATTTTCTGTGCCTGAATCCATGATCCATCAGTTTCAACTCGATGTCGAACTCGAAGAAGGTTCGGCAAAAATGAGTGCCATTTATGTTGGCGACATCAACGGCATTGCAACTGACACCGTTATTTTATATTGTCATGGCAACAAAGACCACATGGATTTTTATTGGCCAAGACAAAAACTCTATGCCAACACAGGCGGCTTAGGTCGTTATGGCGTACTCATGTTTGATTACCCAAGTTTTGGGCGCTCAGAAGGCATGGCCTCAGAAGAAAATATGTACAGAACCACTGCTGCCGCCATTCAATGGCTCAAGGACCAAGGTTTGCAGAAAGAACGCTTTGTCATTTTTGGCTTTTCTCTAGGTTCGGCCGCTGCTTGTGAAGTTGCTGCACACCCAACTGAATATGCACTCGAACCAAGTAAACTCATTTTGGAAGCACCATTTGCCTCAGCAGAAGTCATGATTCAGGATGCGGCGCTACTCTCGATGCCAGGCTCTTTCTTAGTAGATTTAAAAATTGACAACGCTACTGAAATTAAAAAAATCAGCATCCCGTTACTCTGGATTCATGGCGAAGCTGATTCCTTTTTAACGGTCAAAAGTCATGGGAAACCAGTTTATGATAACAAAACACAAGGATACAAAGAGTCTTATTTAGTACCCGGTGGAGAACACGAAACTACTCCCTTTATTGCGGGATATCAAAACTACATGGACAAGATCGCGGATTTTATTGCGCTTTAGTCAAGCAGCATGATTTTAACGCGAACCGGCTGCTCATTTAAAATAGTCTGAAAATAATAGATGCCCGCAGCTTCTTCCAAATCGAATAGTTGATTTGCTTGAGCTACCTTGCCACTTTGAACAATTTTACCGCTCGAATGAAGGATTTGATACGGCGCATTCTGTTGTAAGCCCTGAATTTGAAATTGTTGTTGACTTGGGTTTGGAGAAACCATCAACTGACTATTCCCAACTGATTCAAGACCAGTATCGTCAATTTCATTGGCATAGATACTGAAATCGTCAAAATAGAAACCGTCAGCTCTTGTGCCCCCATCTGATCTTAATTGAAAGCGCACTTTGATCTGCTGACCCAAGTACTCGGACAAATTAATTTCTTCAAGAACCCAAGTTGACTGTACCCCATCCCAAAGTGGTTTGTTAGCAGGCTGAACACTTCCATTTCCTGAAGTACCTAAAACAGTGTAATTACCGCACTGAGCCAACCAAGTCTGGCCATTATCTGTAGACACTTGGAATTGTGTGAAATCATATCCCGCCTCGATATTCCATTTACACCAAAATGTGATTTTTGCGGCACTTTTATTCGAAAGATCAATAGTTGGTGTGTAAGTATAGGTACTATTGGCATTATTCGAGTAATTCCCGGAAGGCGTATCTGTAAAAGATTTACTAGCAGATACATAGGTGGATGAAGTGGTGCTCCAAGTTCCTGTCCATTGGCTCGGATCGGTGGCATCTTCTATTGTTAATACATTCAAAGCGCCAAAAATTTTAACAATGGTGTCCTTCTTTTGCCAGAAGCCGTTGTCTGTCTGTAAAATATATTTGATGGTATCTCCAAACTGAATGCTACCATTGAGCGAAAAGCTGATGCTCGCCGTAGCAGTTTGCTGAATGGCTAAGTCATGGACAACTGGAGCACCCACACTGGTAATATTTTGCAAAGGAAGTAAGCTTACCGTCACAGGTCCTGCTTCTCTTCCGAGTCTGGTAGCTTCATGTGTAAAATTGCCATTCAAACTTGCTACGCCTTGTGGGTCGGTATCTTTCACTAAGGTATAACGACCAGCAAGGTGAGCCAAAATTAAATTAGGAAAGAACATTTCCTTGCAAGTCGGGACAATTTGAGATTGCGGCTGCCAAAAAGCTGTACCCACCTCAGGTGTATGCACAAACATGGTGTCTTTTTGCCCAACGCCAATATCTAGTTTGTACATGTAGTCATCAGAGTCACCGGAAGCTGGATACAAACCTGAGCTTTTCATGGCAGTATAACCATTGTACTCAACCATATGATTGGTACAGGTCTGAAAATAATCGTGGTGATCTGCAAATTCAGCATTGGTGGTCCCGATTGGGAAAAGGATATCCTCAGCATAAGTATGCGCATTGAAAGCAGTAATAAAATGGTTATTCTGAACCAACCAACGCATGGCTTGTGTCTCTGGCTCAGAGAAAGGTGCAGTGCCACAGTAGGTATCGTTGCTCTGACTAAAACTTGTTCCGGTTGTTCCCCAGCCATAAGAATAGTTTCTGTTGAGGTCAACGCCATAAGAACCACCTGAATTCAATCTTCGGTTTTTACGCCACATCCCACCTCCATTTGGATTGGTGGTTTGGTTGTAAACATAACCATCCGGATTGATGCAAGGCACAAAATAAAGCTGCATATGATTAACGATGTACTGAATTTCAGGATTCACCTGATAATTATCGAGGAGATACCACATAAAAAACACAGTCTCCATCAGACTCATGGGTTCTCGGGCATGATGTATGGCCGTATACAAAACCTTTGGCTCACCTGCTTCATCTTGGCCCGGATTATCAGAAATTTTCACATGATAAATTGGGCGATTCTCAAAAGTTAAAAAGTTAGAAATAGGTGCTTTAACAGTAATTAAGTTGGGATAAAGTGCTGCCATTTCATCAAGTTCAGCAAGCAATTCTTCGTATTTGAGGTAGCCGCCCATAGTGCCAAGGTTAAAATGAGTCGGAGTTGCAGGGCTTGCCCACGGATTGGCAGAATTTGTATTTGAACAACTCGTGTTTTTCTCACTTTCAGCTTCTGTAGGTTTTTCCGGCTGATTAAGCAGGTCTTCATAATACTGCTCGATGTCAGCAATTAATATTTCATAAGCAATGCCATTCTGATCCATGATGGCTTTTTCTGCATAAGAAAAGTCAGAAATAAAATATTTTTCTTCTTTGAAAATACCGTGATCTACTGCTACACCTTGATCTGCTAGGATTTTTAATTCGCCGTTATTTACAGGAATTTGTAAGCGTAAATACCCTTGAGACCAAGCTACTGCGTTAAGTAACAGAAAGCTAACTACGAGAAAAAGTTTATTCATCATATACATAAGGAAAGAAAAGAAATACAAATAAAAGATATTTTGAGATGCGCGACAATAATTTTATACCGTTTTGGCAACCATATGGGCTTTGATTAGTTTATAGTTTTGAGTTTGGTAATGAATGTGTTAATTTTACTTACACCATGAAAATAATAGTACGTTTAATCCTTCTTTTTAGTTGGATGCATTGCACCTTTGCGCAAAAGGTCTGGATGTATCCGAATAAGGGGCAATGGGATGCACGTATTTTATATAACCTACCGCTCTCAGGGGGTCGAGTTTATCTAGAGCAAGAAGGTATGACCTTTTTTCTGTCAAATGCCAGCACTCATGCACACGAGCACAACGAGCAGGAAAATAGGCAAGAAGCCCACTCAGAACTAGGGCAGTACCACTGCATCAAACATGTATTCATCAACGCACAAAACGCCAATTTTCAGACCCAAGATTCGAGCGCACATTACCACAACTATTTCATTGGTTCAGACGCCTCAAAGTGGAAGTCAATGGTGCGAGGTTCCTCGACAATCATTGCGCCCAATTATTTTCAAGATGGCAAACTTATTTACACCACCGAAAATGAGCAACTTGCTTTTCATCTGGAGTTAATGCCTCATGGCGATATCCAACAATTTGCTTTTCAGATTCAAGGAGCTGAAGCCGTTTCAATTAATCCTGAAGGTCAATTGTTACTCAAACACCGTTTTGGGGAAATAACCTACAGTAAACCAATTGCCTGGAATATAGATTCAAATGGTGACAAGATTGAAGTGCCTATTTCTTGGGTGCTTCAAGATGGTCAAATCGATTTTGTACTTTCTGAAAACTATGACCCGAATCTAACACTTTATATTGACCCGAGTTTAACTTTTTCAACGTTTACGGGTTCACCTGTAGACAACTGGGGCTTTACAGCTACGCCCGATGTCAATGGGAATTTATTTGGTGGTGGAATTGTGTTTGGTTCTGGTTATCCGACAACAGTTGGTGCCTTTGATGCAAGTTACAATTCAGGTACAGGCACCTTTCCAATGGACGTTTCAATCACAAAATTCAATGCAACAGGAACAGCATTGCTTTACTCCACTTATTTAGGTGGCTCTGGAAACGAAACGCCGCATAGCCTTGTATGTGCTCCTAATGGCGAACTTTTCGTTTACGGCGTGACCTCCTCTACCAACTTCCCAATGGCGGGCCAATCCTATGATAACAGTTTCAATGGCGGGCCTTACCAATTGCAAAATTCGCTCGAATTCAATGGCTCTGACATCTATATTGCGCGCTTCAATGCGGCAGGCACAGCACTGCTCTCCTCTACTTATGTAGGTGGAAGCAGTACTGACGGTTTAAATTCAGCGAGTTTATTCTACAACTACGGCGATCAATTCAGAGGCGAAATCGTATTAGATGCCAATCAAAATGTCTATGTTTCAAGTACTACTACATCCACCAATTTCCCAACTCAGAACGCTTTTCAAAATACGCTCAACGGAACCCAAGATGCTGTTGTTTTTAAATTAAATACGGGGCTTTCTCAATTAATCTGGAGCTCCTATTTTGGCGGAAGCGGAAATGAATCGGGTAACTCTATAACAACTGGAAGCAATGGAAGCGTCTATGTTGCCGGCGGAACAACTTCAACATCTTTAGCCATAACAGGTGGAAATGATTTATCATTTAATGGAGGAAGTGCCGATGGCTACACGATACGCATCAATTCGGCAAGTGGAGCTTTGCAATCAGGTACCTACATGGGGCAAGCCGAATACGACCAAACCTATTTCGTGCGCACCGACGTCAACAATGCTGTTTATGTCTATGGGCAGTCTCAGTCCGCTTGGGCGATTTCTCCGGGTTGTTACGGCAATGCTAACTCTGGCCAGTTTATCAGAAAATACAGCACAGACCTGAGCACCATTTCTTGGACAACCATGATTGGCGCTGGAACGGGTAATGTTGAACTCTCACCTACTGCTTTCTTAATTTCTGACTGCTATGATATTTATTTGGCGGGTTGGGGAGGGCAACTCAATCAGTTATACGGACAAGCTTCATTTTCAACAACAACTAATTTCCCGGTAACCCTTGATGCCTACCAGCTCAATACCAATGGCTCTAACTTTTATATTGCCGTATTAGATCAAGACGCGTCTGCATTGAAGTATGCTACTTTTATGGGAGGGCTCAACAGCAGCTCAAATCATGTCGATGGCGGTACAAGCCGCTTTGACAACCAAGGTAGAATTTACCACGCTGTTTGTGGTGCTTGTGGTGGCAATGACTTCGGTTTTACAAGTACACCAGGTGTTTGGTCTGCAACTAATCAGAGTTCGAATTGCAATTTGGCTTGTTTTAAATTTGAACTCAGTACTATTGAAGCTATTGCAGCACAACCAGCCCCATTAATTTGCATTCCTCAGAGTGTATTTTTTGACAACAACTCCCAAAACGCCAACTCTTTTTTCTGGGACTTTGGTGATGGCACAACCTCAAATGCCTACGAGCCGATTCACGCTTACACAACGCCGGGTGTTTATGATGTTTTATTAGTAGCATATGATTCTACAGGCTGTTTTACCCCAGATTCTGTTACGGTAACAGTCAATATTGGTGCTTTCACGGCTGGCACCATCCAACCAACTGCGAGCATTTGCCCCGGTGATAGCTACCAACTTGAAGCCTTCGGAGGTTCTACCTACTCTTGGAGCCCTGCCAATGTGCTAGACAACCCAAATATTGCCGAACCAACCGCCACAATTTTTAGTACGACAACTTTTACAGTCATCATCGCTGACTCTTGTGGATCAGATACCTTACAACTGACCCTTGAAGTTTCAGCGCCGACTATTTCTTTGCCAAATGATACCACTATTTGCATTGGCGAAACCGTTCCCATAACTGCTACAGCAAGCGGAAACATTTCTTGGTCACCGGGTAATTTCTTAAATACAACCAGCGGTGCAAACGTCATCTCTACACCTCAAAATGACATCACCTACACAGCCACTGCTACGTCAAGTAATGGTTGCACCGCCCAAGATTCTATTACAATTTTTGTCTTTAATAATCCACCTGTCCCACAACTTATAGATAGCGTTTCACTCTGTTACGGCACTGCCATGCCGTTGTCAGCGAGCGGCGGAACGAGTTATTTCTGGTATCCGAATAACAATTTACTCGGGGGTAACACAGCTACGGTACAAATCAATCCCTTGAGTCCACAGTATTATTTTGTGGACGTCACAAACAGTTGCGGTACCGAAACTGATTCTGTTTGGGTGAGCATCTTGACTGCGCAAATTTGGGCAGGTTCAGATACCACGGTTTGCCCTGGACAAGCAGCTGGGCTCTGGGCAAGTGGCGCGTTATATTATGAATGGTATCCGGGGCCAGCGGGTTCAAGCAGCAACGGAGCTACGGTAAGCGTGGTGCCACCAACCAATACCACCTACTTAGTAGTCGGGACCGACGCACAAGGATGTCAAGACAGCGCAAACGTACAAGTCAATGTTTTTGCAGCAGCATATGTGAATGCAGGGGCCGATGTTTATGCTGTTCAAGGTGATATCATACAGCTCAATGCCCTCACCTCAGGGCCGGGCTCAGTAGTTTGGGCGCCTGATGATGAAGTAAGCTGCGTCAATTGCCTCTCAACACAGGTTAGTCCATCGCAAAATGCGCTTTACACGGTTTATTTCACTGATCAAAATGGCTGCACCGCTGAAAGTCAAGTCAATATTTATTTTGATCCTTTCTTTTACGTGCCTAATACCTTTACGCCAGATGGCGATATGTTCAATCAGTATTTCCGAGTGATTGGTGGGAATTACCTTGAGGTCGAAGTTTCAATTTACAACCGTTGGGGAGAACTCATTTACGCCTTCAATGACCTCAAAGAATACTGGGATGGCACCTATAATTTCAGGCCTTGCCAGGACGGCACGTATACTTGGAAAATCAAATACACGGACTTCAAAAACAACAAAGAGGTCATTACCGGACACGTAAATTTACTGCGCTAAATATAATTGCAGTAAATTTGAAACATGTCTACTCAAGTTCAGGCTTTTTGCTTCAACGGCTTTCAGGAAAACACCTATGTTGTATATAACGGCAACGACGCGGTTATCATAGACCCCGGATGTTATGCTAAAGAAGAAGAAAGCGACCTCAAAGCATTTATTTCATCGACGGGTTTAACCGTTCACGCCATTTTGTTTACCCATGCGCACATCGATCATATCCTTGGAGCGCATTTCTGTTATGAAACCTTTACAACTAAAGCCTATTTGCACCCATCAGATCACGCCACTTGGGAGGCCGTAGAGCGCTATGCCGCTGTCTATGGCTTTCATGGTTATAAAGCAGCTACCCTACCAAGTGATTTTCTTGAAGATCAACAAATTTTACAATTCGGAGCTCTTCAATTCAAAGTGTTTTTCACCCCTGGGCATGCACCTGGGCACGTAGTTTTTTACCATGAAGACGGTTTTGTAATTAACGGAGACGTTTTATTTAAAGGAAGTTTTGGACGTGTCGATCTTCCTGGAGGAGACCTTGAAATATTAAAAAACAGCATCCAGAATGTACTGTTCAAGTTTCCCGATCAAACGATTGTGTATTGCGGCCATGGTCCTACAACAACAATTGGTCAGGAAAAACTCACTAACTATATTCTACAATTTTAAGGATGCGCATCGGAATCAATACAAGGTCTCTGTTGGGTTCCAAAATGGAAGGTTTTGGAAATTATACGCTTGAATTGGTAACACGTATTTGCAAAAATCATCCGGAGCACACCTTTTATCTTTATTTTGACAGACCCGTTTCTGAGCAGTTTTCTTTCCCGAGCAATGCCGTTTGTCGAAGTGTATTTCCACCGACAAGGCATCCACTGTTATACATTTGGTGGTTTCAATTTTCACTAAAAAGGTACCTGAAAAAAGATCAGGTCGACTTATTTTGGTCACCCGACGGCATGTTGCCACTGGGCCTAAAAATACCAACTTTGGCTAGTGTGCATGACTTAAACTTTGAGCACTTCCCAAAAGACCTACCTTGGGTTGTTTCTAAATACTATCGTTACTTTTTTCCAAAATTTGCGCGTCAGGCCACAAAAATTGTGACGGTTTCTCAAACTACCAAGGAAGATATCAAGGCTTGTTACAAAATTGAAGACGCAAAAATAGCAGTGATTTATAATGGCGTGAATCCTGCCTATCAAGTACTGAACAACTCGGAAAAAATTGAGAAAAACGCTCAATTGAAACTACCAGAAAATTATTTTTTGTTTGTAGGTTCTTTGCATCCTCGTAAAAATATTAAACGGCTTTTAGCTGCATTTCAAGTTTTTGCCAATAACGAAACTAATACAGAATTAGTAATAGTGGGTTCAGCAATGTGGGATGCACAAAAATTCCAAATACAAGAACCGTATAAAAATCGCATTCATTTTTTAGGGCATATAGAAACAGATAAATTGGCGCAAATTATGGCGTGCGCTACTGCCTTTGTTTATATCCCTTATTTTGAAGGATTCGGCATGCCGCTTGCTGAAGCCATGGCCACTGAAACTCCAATCTTAGCGGGTAATCAAAGTTGCCTGCCCGAAATTGCTGCCGATGCTGCTTTATACGTTGACCCCTATAACACCAATGACATTGCACAAGGCATGCAGCAACTAAAAAATGACGTAGCTTTGCAAACCGCGCTCAAGCAAAAAGGCCTTGAACGTGTCAAAGCCTTTGATTGGGATCTTGCCGCAGTTCAACTTTGGCAAGAAATAGAAAACTTGGTTTCGTAGTTCAACGGATAGAATAAGCGTTTCCTAAACGTTTGATCCAGGTTCGATTCCTGGCGAGACCACTACAAATCTAGTTTATAGACGTCGCAGAGTGTGTCGTTATCTTTGAGTGTCACGTCTAAATCCTTGATCATGCCGTCATGGATGTCATAAACCCAACCGTGCACGTGTACTTGCTGCCCGCGCTCCCAAGCAGATTGCACAATTGACGTTTTACCGAGGTCAAGCACTTGTTCAAAAACGTTGAGCTCAACAAAGCGATTGAAGCGCTGTTGCTCATCAGTTATAGCATCGAGTTCTTTTTGATGAAAACGGTAGACATCTTTAATGTGTCGAATCCAGTTGTCGATGAGTCCGACATGTTTGTTGGTCATGGCTGTTTGCACTCCACCACATCCGTAATGGCCACAAACAATGATGTGTTTGACCTGCAAAACATTGACTGCATAATCGAGTACAGACAACATATTCATATCAGAATGCACCACCATATTGGCGATATTTCTGTGCACAAATACCTCGCCTGGCTCTGCTCCGATGATTTCATTGGCAGGCACCCTACTGTCGGCACAGCCAATCCATAGAACCGGAGGTTTCTGACCTGCAGAAAGTTTGGTGAAATATTCAGGGTCTTTCTCGAGTTTACTGGCGACCCATTTTTTATTATTATCGAGTAGTTGTTTGTAAAATGCTTCCATTATAAATTGATAAATTGGATTTCTTGCTGTCCAGCTAGATCAGCATTTAGTTTAAGTTCGTGTAAAGCTTCTAGGACATCAAGGTCGATACTTTTTGTTCGGCTCGCGTCAATAATTATTTTTTTACCCTTTGCTTTATGGATAGCTTCCATGATACCACCTTTATTCAAGAAAGTGACCTCTTCAGAAAGGATCATTCGCATTTGATGCTCTGTGTGTTCTAGCGTAAAATGATTCTGATAATTTCTTTTCAGAACATAGAAAACAGCTATCACGATTCCGATGGCAATTCCCTTGAGTAAATCTGTGAATAGAACCCCAAGAATTGTCGCTATAAACGGGATAAATTGAGCCAGTCCCTTTTGATACATCTCAACAAATAATGACCACTTAGCAAGTTTGTAACCCACCAAGATAAGAATTGCCGCTAAAGCTGCTAGAGGGATTAAATTCAAGATTGGGCCCAGAAAAATAACCGCAACAGCCAAGAGTAGCCCATGAAAAATAGCCGACATCTTAGATTGGGCACCTGCTGCAATATTTGCCGAACTTCTAACTATGACCTGTGTTACTGGTAAGCCACCAATAAGGCCACTTACAAGATTTCCAATTCCTTGCGCTTTGAGCTCTCTATTGGGGTCAGTTTTCTGCTTCTCTGGATCTAACTTATCTGTGGCTTCAACGCTCAGTAACGTTTCTAAGCTTCCTACAATGGCAATTGTAAAGGCTACCATCCAAATTTTTGGAGCAGCAATCAAATTGAAATCAGGAGCATTAAAAATGGAAATGAGTTCGGAAAAAGAATGTATGACAGGTAATTGTACCATATGTTTTCCAGTTAACTGGATGTTATTGAGCAGTACTGAATTTAGAAAGATACCAACCAATACAACAACCAAGGCCCCTGGAATATACGTAGCCCATTGTTGTTTTTTCATCCACTTCGTATCGAACACTATTAAAATAAATATGGAAAGTATGCCAATGATGACTGCGCCAAGTTCAAATGCATTAAGCGCATAAAAAAGTTCAGAAAATGTATTGTGCCCATCAAATTGCCAAAAAGATTCATCACCGAAAAAATCTTTATCATAACCCAGTAAATGCGGGATTTCTTTCAAAATAAGCGTTATTCCGATTGCTGCTAACATGCCCTTAATGACAGCTGTTGGTACATAATTGGCCAGTATACCAAAGCGTATAAAGCCTAAAATAATCTGAACAAGACCTGATAGAACTAGCGCTAGTAAGAATGCTTCGAAAGATCCTAACGATTGAATAGAACCAAGAACAATTGTAATGAGCCCTGCTGCTGGCCCACTGACACCAAGTTTGGAATTGGAAAAAATGGCAACAACTACTCCGCCAACAATACCAGCAATGATTCCGCTTAATACATTAGGTAAACCATTGATGCCTAGCACGGAAGTCGAGGCTAAACCAATCCCGAGGCAGAGAGGTAGGGCTACTAAAAAAACAACAAGTCCAGCAGGTAAATCCTGCTTGATTGTTTTAAAAAAAACGAACATGAATTAAGTATTAGAGATGAGTAATTAAAACAAAATTTCAATTACATGGCGGCCGTAGTGCCTTCTCTAAATACTCAGATGGGTAAGTGTTGATTTTATAAATCGAAGTAAAATGCGAACAAAAAACAGAACTTGACTGAATCAGTTTATATGCTTGTATTTCTGAAAAAAATTCATCCATAGCATCTGGAAAATCTATTTCAGATTCTCCTTCTTGATCTTCTAAATCTTCAGCCAATAAAAGTATAGGGGTTTCAACTTGCGAAGCAGCAAAGACTGTCACTGCACTTGTTTTAGCTAAAAACAAGCCAAGTAGAAACAATGCGAAAAGCCTTCCCAAATTTGACATATAACAAATATAAGAAAACTTTATGTTCGCTGATAAATCTGTCGCTTAATCGATCACTTTTAACTCTTTCCCGACTTTAATGAAAGCTGCAATTGCTTTATCAAGATCTGCTTTTGAGTGCGCGGCTGAAATTTGGGTACGGATGCGGGCTTGCCCTTTGGCAACAACTGGATAAAAGAAACCAATGGCGTAAACACCTTCTTTGAGCAAACGATTGGCAAACTCTTGAGAAAGCGCTGCATCGTACAACATAATTGGTACAATAGGAGAATCTCCTGGTTTGATATCAAAACCTGCAGCTTTGATGCGTTCTTTAAAATAAGCGGTATTGGCCTCTAGTTGATCTCTAAGTTCGGTTGTTGAACTCAATACATCGAATACCTTAATTGATGCGCCGACAATCGCTGGAGCTAATGAATTCGAAAATAAATAGGGTCTCGATCTCTGACGTAGCATCTCAATGATCTCCTTCTTACCAGTCGTATAACCACCCATAGCTCCGCCTAAAGCTTTACCTAGTGTTCCGGTGATGATATCAACTTTGTCCATGACGCCAAAATGCTCAGGTACACCTCGGCCAGTTTTACCAATGAAACCAGCTGAATGACATTCGTCAGTCATGACTAATGCGTCATACTTATCTGCTAATGCACAGATTTCATCCATCTTGGCTAAGTCGCCATCCATAGAAAACACGCCATCAGTTACAATAATACGAAAACGCTGAGCTTGGGCATCTTGCAATTGCTTTTCAAGGTCAGCCATATCTGAATGCTTGTAGCGATAACGTGCCGCTTTACACAGACGTACGCCATCAATAATTGAAGCATGGTTCAATTCATCTGAAATAATTGCGTCTTGCTCGCTAAAAAGTGGTTCGAATACACCGCCATTAGCATCAAAAGCTGCCGCATACAAAATGGTGTCTTCAGTACCGTAAAACGCAGCAATTTTTTGTTCTAACTCTTTATGAATATCTTGTGTTCCACATATGAAACGGACTGAAGACATTCCGTAACCGTGAGTATCTAGTGCTTGCTTTGCAGCTTCTACAACATCAGGATGCGACGAAAGCCCAAGATAATTGTTTGCACACATAATGACGACATCCTCACCCGTACTTACATGTACATTAGCGCCTTGCGGAGTGGTGATAATGCGTTCACGCTTCAATAAGCCATTGTTTTCAATTTGAGCAAGCTCTTCCGCTAAATATTGTTTAATTGAACCGTACATTATGATTTGATTTTCTTGTTGAGTAATTGATATAATAATTTGGCTTCTGTCTCTGTTAGTTTGCGGCCAAAACGGATTTTTTGATTAAAATAATCGAATTCAAAACGCTCGCCACCATTGATCCATGGTGAACTTTCCCACACATCTTGAAAACCACCTTGTTTAGGCAATTCGTATTTGAAATTTTTGATGTTTTCAAAAAAGTATTGGTGTGTTTTACCAATATGTCTTAAGGATTTCTTTAAATAAAAAGCCTCTTGATCTATTTTGATATACTCTTGCCCCCTTAAATTCCAGATAAAACTCATGGTGACACGCCAGGCATAATAAAGCCAGAAAACCAAAAATATCCAAAGAATCAATTGCTCTTGATTCTTCAAAGTCATCACATTCAAGGCCCAAATCACGGTACCGCCTATGGCATACCACATGCCCAACCAAGCACCCATGATGGCTGAAATCCAGGCATTCTTTGAAGGGTCAATGACAATTGTCGTTTTATCTTTTTGGTCGATAAAACTGATCCGATTTCCTATCCATTTCACAATACAAAAATAAATGAAAAAAGCCCCGCTTTTCAGCGAGGCTTTCATTTTCAATAATTCTTATGAACATCTTAGTAGTTCCAAAGATCGTGCTCCCAGTTACGGATGCTTTCTTTTACTTTCTCAGACTCATATAGTGCCTCTACACCAAATTTGTAATCTTCGATTTCACGATCAAATTTGTCAGATACTTTATAGATTGTTGATGAAAACTTGCGCTTCCAAAATAAATCGTCAAAAGACATCCATTGTGCATCATTTTTGTCGTTGTAAACATAGTAGTTTACAAGTACATTGCGCAATTCATCGAAGTAAAGCCAGAACATTTCTAATTCTACTATATTTTTGTCGTAGGTCTGAAAGCCACCGTTTCCGAGAACTAGCGGCGTGCCTTTTTCGTTAAAGAACAACAACTCACCTCTTGTGCTAAGTTCACCTGGTCCTGGAGGCGTAGCTTCAGAATAACGAGCAACTGGTGCAATGGCGATAATACGCTTGTCCAAGACAGAACGCTCTTTGTCAAAGTACCAATCTTCTTTGATGTGGTAAGCAACAATGTTACTTGAATTCAAATACATGGTAATTCTGTCGTTTCTTACCATAGCACCTACTTCGGCTTGATCCCAAAGTCTTTTCAATTCATTGAAGTCACGGCGACCCAATTCTTCGTAATCAGAACTAGGGTTTCTAGCATCAAGTGAATCAAGGAATTCATCTAGGGTTTGTTTGGTTCTTTCCACCATCCAGGTATCTTCAGAAATAGGACGTGCAATGGTCACGATTTCACCGTTACCTTGACATGTCATTACTGAGTTTACTTGGTCCTTGTAAGATTTTGATTCAAAATAGTCATTTTGACCAGTACGCGAGATTGGATATTTTAAGGAATAACCATCTTCGTCACCTGTTTTAAAATCAGGGCTGTTTACACGGTACACAGTCAAATCACCTAACATGATGTGTCTTTGAATGACTGTCCAGAGTGACCAACGCTTGTCATCTTTTAACCAAGTTTGGTCATCGATTTCAGCAGCTGACTTCGGTTTGTAAGTAGATCCTTCTAGTTCAGAATAATCAAACCAATCGTATGGAAGAAATATATCATGGTTCATGATTTCACGCGCATCAATACGAGAAAAAACTCGTTTTTGCCACGCAACATCGCTGGCACGAACATATTCGTACTCAACCTTTGAACGTACTGGCACCTCGTCTTGGAGGGCAACACCGTCAATTACTCCACCCGGACGAGTATTGTAAGGACCTCGTTGTGGACGATCTTGAGCGTAGCTTGTAAAAGCTAATGCAGACGTGAGAAAAACAGCAATATATTTCATTGTCGTTAGTTTAATTATGGCTTAACTGTAAGGACAGTTAACATCGTGTTTGGTCCACCTGTACCATTGTATCTAATTACTGCTGCAACTTTTGCACCAGCTTTAGCCTTTGCAACTGCACTTGCAGGAATTACACCACCAGAGAATGGAACAGGAGTTTCATTACCTATTGTGATTTCACCACCAAGCACATTGAAGTTTGCTTTTAATGGACTATCCTTCAAAATAAGTGTTACACGGGCTCCGGAACTCTTTTTGATCGTAGGATCTAGGATTTCTGGTTTAGGGAACGATTTAACTTTATACTTGAATGTTCCGTATGACTTAGACTTACCATCTTTATCCTTACCAGTAAGTGTAATCGATACTGAATTTCCAGCTCCTGGAGTTACAATGTAGCCTTTGTAGCTCATTCCGTCTTCGCTCCAAGTAGCTGCTCTTGACGAGCCACCTGCAACAGAGATAGAAGATGAAACTGCACCTGCTACAACTGGAACAACTTTGTTGTCATAACCTCTGTAAAGTACAGCCATTTCAGGCAAAGAAATAGATCCTTGTGCTTTTACAACAGCAACTTTCCATTCCCAGTCTCTTTTGTAAGGAACACCAGACTTATTGGTAATGGTAACAGATCCATTAACAGTCATGTCAGTGGCACCAGCTTTTAATTTGATGCGGCCAATACCATCTTTCACTTCAACTGAACCAGTGTTAGCAGTAACCACAGGGTTTTTATCTGAGTCATAAGCAGCCATCGTTACAAGCAACTCAACTTCTTCACCTGAAGTTGCTACACCTGGGCCACTTACTAACTGTTGAATCTTGTTGAAAGAGAACTCACCAGTTGTAACTTTTGATTTCAATAAGTTAACAGCTTTTGCACGTGCACTTAAAATTTCATTTTGAAGCGAACTCAAGGAAGCCAAAGCACCAACTAAAGGAGCGTGGTCAAAAGTTCTACCTAACCAATGAATATTTTTTGCTTCGTGATGATCAGCAAATTCTTGTTTAGTTAATTCTTGGTAAATAGAAAGAAGTGCTTCCATATCTTCTGGGTTCACTTTGTTTCCACCACCTTTAATCATTTTCTCAATTTGCTTAGAAAGATCTTGGAAGTCTTTGTAGTCATTGATGTCTTTGACTTTAACTCTCCAAGAGTTTTTCTCACCTTCTTTATAAGTACCAGCAGTTTCTACAATTGACTTACGAAGACCGTTGTAAAGGTCCCAAAGTTTTTGACCTTTTTTGGTTGGATCAATTTTTGAAATCTCAGAGCCAACGATTTCGTGCATTGGCACATCAAAGTTGTCTTTTTGTTGAATTGCTTGCAAATACAGACGAGTTGGAAGCAAAGGTGTTTGCGGATCGTATTTTTTCCAAAGAATACTCTCTTTATCGTTAGGCTTTGCTGCTTTAACGCTTTCTGGACCTTCTACTTTTTCAATTAGCTCAAGCTTGAGGTCGTCTACGTATTTGATGAATTCAGCAACATCCTTGTCGATCTTCTCGATCATGCCAAGATATTTTTTAATCTTAGCCGCTTTAGCTCTACCCGCTTCGTCTTTAGTAACTGAAGATAATTCTTCAATTAACGTTCCTTTTGCGGTCTCACCACGATCGTATTGTGTAATACTTCCACGTTGAATGTTATCTTCAATTGCCACGAATGCATCGAGGATTTGTTTTGATACGTTCAACGCAAGAAGCGCAGTCAATACCAAGTACATGAGACCGATCATCTTCTGTCTTGGGGTTTCCTTACCACCTGCCATTTTCTTTAACTTTTAAAATGTGTAATTAATAAATAATATCATTAAAGAAAGGGATTAACCTCTCATCGCACGCAACATGTTACCATATACGTTGTTCAAATCAGTTAAGTTTTGAGACAACATAGCCATGTTCTCGCGGTAAGAAGCCGTATCTTTTGCAGAAGCAGCTAAATCTGCCATGATGTTTTTGATGTTTTGTTGAAGACTGCTCATTTGCGTCATGCTCTCTAAGTAATCTTGAGAAGACTTCAATTGAAGTTCGTATACATTATTAAGTGCGCCAAGGTTTTGACCTAATTTCTGCATTTCTGCACCAAAGTTACCTTGACCTTCACCAGCGATACCAGCAATAGCTGAAGCTGAAGCAGCATATTGTTCTGTCAATTTGCTCAAACCTTCTGAAGCAGTTTCTAGGCTCTTAACGTAAGAGTCAGTAGCACCAGCAGCTGTTGAAATTGCGCCCAAAGACTTAGCGTTGTCTGCAAGGTTGGACATACCATCTTTCAATTTAGCCAAAAGAGCTTGGTCGATACCTGCTTTGTCTAATTCTTTAGCCAATTGGTCAGCAGCACCGCCACCACCCATACCACCTTTTTTCAAAAGCGGTAATAAACGGTTTTCGTCATTGTTTTCATCAACTCCTAATTCAGGGAATACACGTGTCCAGTCTACTTCTTCGTGAAGTGGTTCCATTGCAATAAAGGCAAAGATCGCAGCTTCTGTGATTAGACCAACGATAAGCATTTGGTCAGCACCTGGCCAGTGCATGATTTTAAATAATGCACCCAAGATTACTACAGATGCTCCGTAACCTGTTACGTACTTTGTAATTAATTTGTACTTGCGTGATGCAAAAAATCCACCATTACCACTCATAATTTTTGTTTTTTAGAATTAGAAATTAAATTGTTAGTTGTTTATAGTTGTTTAGTTTAGGATAATATCAGTTTGAATCTCCTCTCCGTTCTCTTGCTCGATGTCTTTTCCACCGCGTCCGAGGTGAGTCATCGTGTTACGGAATCCGATATAGCTTTTGGCCGTATCTTGGAATTCATAAGTTCTTGTTGCATTCATTAAGTAGTAACCGATGTCTTTCCAAGAACCACCACGAATGACTTTTCTTTTCTTAGCTGGTGCATCACCATCTTTCGCATCATATTCGAAATCTTGCGCTAAGTCATGAGCAAACTCATAAGTGGACTCGTCATAGGCAGTAGCACACCATTCGGCAACGTTACCGGCCATACAGAATAAACCAAAGCCGTTCGGGTTGTAAGAATATACCTTAACCGT
>JBEEKM010000004.1:0-71222 GCA_041168645.1 Bacteroidota bacterium
GAGCAAGATCAATTGAAGTTTGGTATTACCCTCAAAAATGTTGGTCCGGTAATGCGTTACAAAGGTGACGGTTTGGCGCAACAAGTTACTTATGTAAGTACAGGTTATATTGCTTCATTGGAGCAACGTTCAGCTACATTTGAATTACCTTCTTTACTTGGTATCGGTGGTTCTTATGATTTCATTTTTAATGAAAGCAATAAGTTGAATCTTGCCTTAGGTTTTACAGCGAATTCATTCATGAAAGATCAATATCGAATTGGTCTTGATTACGGGATTTCTAAAGAGAGCATGGCGTTTAACCTCAGAGCTGGTTTCTGCTACGAGAATGGTATGTTCAATGAAGAAACACGTTCAAGTGCATTTAGCGGCCCTTCAGCAGGTTTTTCAATCGATGCCCTTGTAGGTGAAAACAAAAATGCATTAGGCATTGAATACGCTACGCGCTTTGCAGGTGTATTCGGTATAATTCATACTATCGGAGCTACCATTAGCTTAAAATAATTTTCTAACTTTGTTAGGTGCAAGAGAGCTCTTTTAGGGCTCTCTTGTTTGTTTCAATAAACCGAGTATCATGGCTAACATCAATTATTACACAGCAGAAGGTCTACAAAAGTTAAAAGACGAATTACATCATTTAAAAACGGTTCAAAGACCTTCGATCTCTGAGCAAATTGCTGAGGCACGCGATAAAGGTGACCTTTCAGAAAATGCTGAATATGATGCAGCTAAAGAAGCTCAGGGCATTTTAGAGATGAAAATTTCCAAATTAGAGGAAATCATTTCTAATGCGCGCTTGGTGGATGAGACGCACATGGATAACAGCAAAGTATTCATTCTTTCAAAGGTGCTCATCAAGAATCAAATGAATGGTATGGAAATTGAGTATACTTTGGTTGCTGAAAATGAGGCAGATATCAAGGTGCGCAAGATTTCAATAGAATCTCCAATTGGTAAAGGCTTACTAGGCAAGAAAGTTGGCGACATCGCTGAAATTCAAACACCTGGTGGCATCATGAATTTTGAAATTATTTCGATCTCTAGATAATGGCGAGTATCTTTTCAAGAATAGTCAATGGTGAAATACCCTGCTATAAAGTAGCAGAGTCCGAGGACTTTTTGGCTTTTCTTGATATACAGCCCCTCGCACTTGGGCACACCTTGGTCATCCCTAAAAAAGAAGTTGACTATATTTTTGATTTAGACGATGCCACCTATCTAGGTTTACTCGCTTTTGCTAAAGAGGTGGCTACCCAAATGAAAACTAAAATTGATTGTAAACGAATTGGTGTTGCTGTGATTGGTTTAGAGGTTCCACACGCGCATATTCACTTAGTTCCGCTGCAAACTGTAGCTGATATCAATTTTAGCGGCCCAAAACTAGCGCCGTCAAAAGAACAACTGTCTGCAATGGCAACGCTACTGAGTAGCAACTCATAAAACATAGACATGAAGAGCTTTAGTTTATTCTTTGGATTAATCTTAAGCGTTCTGGTAGCAGCGCAGCCTACACGCGTTCTATTTATTGGTAATAGCTACACGCATTACAACAACATGCCAAAGTTGTTGCAAGAGATGGCTAACAGCAAAGGATTAAGTGCAGACATCCACATGGATGCAAAGTCTAATCATACCTTTGAAATGCACGCCAAGCGCCCTGAGTTGTATCAGTCCATCAAAAAATACAAATGGGATTTCGTCATTATTCAAGGATTTAGCCGTGAATTAGCTCAAGATACAAGCCTCATTGATTCATTAAGCTTACCTTTTTTAAAACAAATCCTAGACTCCGTTTACGCCAACAATAGTTGTACAAATGTTTTTTTGTATCAAACTTGGGCTTATCAGAATGGTTTTCAGGATGATTCATTGCAAATCAGTTGGGATTACCAAACGATGTCTGACCGCATTCATTACGGGTATAATTATGTCGCCGATCGATTGAATTTAGCAATTGTGCCTGTAGGTAGAGCTTGGGAAGCGGTCCGCACTAATTATCCGGAAATCAAACTTTACCAAGAAGATCAGCAGCACCCTACGCTCACAGGATCTTATTTAACAGCTTCATGTTTCTATGCAGCCTTGTTTAAAGCAAACCCAAAGGTGAGTTATCAGGCCAATATTGATGACAAAACGGCTGCACTTTTGCAAGACCTTGCGGGCACGACCGTTCTTACAAACAAAAACAGGTATGGGATAAACGTAAATACCGTCGATATCGAGGTAAAGCTCAATGATGCAAATAAGAAAGTAGTGCATTATAGTGCCAATTTCCCAAATGCGACCAGTGTTGTATGGGAGTTTGGTGATGGCTACACGGCGCCAACTTCAAAAGCCAGACATATTTACGCCAAGCCCGGCGTTTATTCCATTAAAGTTAAAGTTCAAGATAGTTGTGGCCAGCGCATTATTAAGCGCAGTGTCAAAGTCTAAGCATTTACAGCATCAAGAATGAGGCGGGTTTGACCTAATTTTTTGGAGCTGCTTCTTTTAACTCGATTCCGAACAACTTACTACTGTATTTCTTCATTGGCCATAAAATGAAGCGTAATTTGGCTCTTATGTCGTCTATGAAATAGACAAAGACAATGAACACCAACCAGAAGCCTAGCGTGTAAGGAATTACTTCCCATGGGCCTAATTTGTGGTGTAGGTAATCATTGATGCCGTATTTAATCACACTGCCGTAAAGGATCATCATGTGGATGATGTAAATACTGAGCGTATTCTGACCAATTTTTAGAAAAAGATTTTCTTTCTTAATCTTGAAAACATAGGTTTCTAGACCTAATAATGTGGCCAAAACAACTAAAACGATACCTAGTTTTTCGAGTAGCCAATCCATCCGATAAAGGCGTAAGTCTTGAAGCCCCAAAATTGATTCAAGCCATACTAGCACGGGCTTGATACCAAAATAAATGGAGAATCCTAAAACCAATGCACCTAAAATAACGGGCCAAGATTTTACTTGTTCTTTATTGCGATGTATCAGAACGCCAATAGCAGCACCAAACATGGTATAAGCCATGTGTGGCGTAATCGGAAAGAGCGAATAAGGCCCATGAAAAATATTTTGGATGAATTTTGGTGCGTGGGCTGGCCAATAGGTATCACCGAGTTGTCCGAAAAATAAATAGGATAAAAATAAACCCAATCCAGCAAGTACATATAAAAGATACAACGGGATAAAACGCATATTACGCCAGAGCCCGTAAATAAGAATAATAAACAAGATGCCGACAGCGATGCATTGCAAGACATGAAAAGCGTAGTATTGTAGTAAATAACCCCAAAACAAGAGTTCAACAACGCGTTTGAAGCCTTTTTTGATGCGGATATTTTTGAAGAAGGATACGCGATCATTTCCCAACATAAGGTAGGTAAATACCAAGCCAGTAACTGTCAAAAATGTAGGTGAGGTAAAGCCCCTGATGAATTTCCAGGTGACATAAGCAGGGTAAGAATCATCGGCCCATTTTAAGGCCAAGGAGTCATGGATGAAGTGCCCTTCTAACATAAGAAGAATGGCAATGGTCCGGGCCATGTCAATGAAATAGAGCCTTGTTTTTGGTGTTGCTAATTGAGTTGCGTTTTCCATATCGGACTTAATCGAGCGCAAGTTACAACTAATTTTTAGCTGCCTTTGAGCGCAATTCAATAATTTCTATTCTTCTTTCTTTAGATGCTGCTGCAGAATAAACAGAGTTTCTTTGGTCATAATAGTTGTCACTGACTTCTTTTTTTGCTTGAAATTCTCCCATCGGAACTTCTACAAATAAAAGTCGGGCTTGATCTCCTTGCATGTATGCGGCAAATTTCCCGTTATCGACTTCTTCAAAATAGTTTTTGATAGCATCTATCCTTCTTTTAGTTAAGTGGACATTGTAGTCGGATTTTGCCAAGGGGCTTGCAAAGCCTTGAACCAAAATACTGACCTCCATTCCTTGTTGTAATTGTTGCCAAACTTGTTCTCTGAAAATCGCCAAATCTTGCATTCCTTTGAGTACTTCTTGATCAAAAAAGCGCTGTAATTCAGTGCTTAAAGCTAGTGCAGTTTCGCTATCTCTGCTTTGTTGAACACCCTTCAAATAAGTGGGGAACTGCTGCTGGTATTGAACAAAAGTTTCCTCGTAATTAAGAGTAGTTTGTTCGGCTTTTGATTTCGGATCAGGGCAATCATTTTCAAAGTACAGCGCAATCGGTAATTTGATAATTTGAACGGGAAGTGAATCTTTTAAAGTAGTTTTTTTATCAGGTCGATCTATGATATTGGTGAAAACATCACTACAACATGTTGGGTGAGAGGCATAAAGACTACCAATACGGTTTGAACTCAGATATGCGGTATCTGCAGCGCAGAAAAAGTAAAGGTCATTTGCTGGGCTATTGAAAGGCTGTCCTAAATTGATGGGTGGGCCAAATTTACCGTCGGTTTGTAGCTGACTGTAGAAAATATCATAGCCTCCATACCCAAAGTGCCATGAGGATGAAAAATATAATCTGTTGGTGAGCGGGTCAAACCATGGGCTGAGTTCATTTTCTGCGCTATTTAGCGCATTAATTCCTTTGATATCGCCAAAAGTACCATCCTCTTTTCTAGTAGCTTGGTAGATGTCTAGGCCTCCCTTTCCATCGGGTAAATTCGCACAAAACAAAAGCTGTTCTTCGTTATTTACTTGACACAAGTTGGGCATGCTGATATAATTGGCTTTCAGACCAGGAAGTACCTGCGTGCTGGTATCGAGTTTCCAACTGCCATCTGTTTGTTGGTAAGCCCATCTGAGCTCACAGTTGAGACCTGAAGGAAGTTCCTGACAAGCACTGCATAAAAAAGCGCTGCTATCTGAATTGAAACTAATGTTACCAAAAGAAAACTTGGGGTTTTGAGCGCTCAGTTCAAAAAGGGCAATTTGTTGACGATTTTCTGATCCTACTTTAAAGAGTTGCATGCGGTAGGACTTCGCGAATACCTCAACTTGGTCTGTTGCGGTGGAATCTGGCTTGAGTGCGGAGAAGTAGAGCTCTTGATTTAGAATGGCATGGCCAAATTCTGCATCTAGGGTATTCATCGGGTGTGGTCTGAGCGGTGCTTTTTCTTTAGCAGTTTGATTTTTCAATTGCTTCAGCACCCAATTACAGGCACCAACTTCTTGGGCTGCTTTTTTGTAAATAAGACTTGATTTATCCTCGGCAAATTTGAGCTTGACTTCTTTGAATTGTGCGAGTGCTTCTTTATACAAACTTTGTTGCTTCAGCATCAGGGCATAGTTCAATTGCGCCTCATTGAATTGCATCCCTTCAGGATCAAGTTCGTAGACTTTCAGATAAAACTTAGCCCCGTTAATATAATCTTTGGAAGCCTGATACGCTTGGGCCATTTTCCAGAGTAACTCAAGTGAAGTAGGCTCTAATACAAGCGCTTTTTGATAAAAGTCAAGTGCTTCAATATAATCCTGTTGCAAGACTTGTTGGTCTGCATGAGCAACGAGTTTAGCGAGTTGTTTTTGACCCCAAAGCGCTTGGCTACAGAGTAGCAGTAAGACTAGATATAATCTGGACATATGCGATACTGCTTTTGAGGGGGTTTAAAACGAATAAAGACATACCTGAAGCTCAGCTCAAAGGCACCTCTACCTCGGCTAGCCGGAACTAAAGAGCTATAATTGAAATCATAAGATATACCAGTATAAAGCGGCCCACGTTGAAATCCAAAATTGAGGCAAAATGCATCTTGGATTCTCCACCATAGGCCACCGCTCAATAAAATCGCATTTGCCTCAGAGAATTTGTAATGCGCCATACTACCAAGTACAACCAAACGGTACGGACCTTGAAAATTCAGTTGAATACTTGGCTGTAAGCTCAGCTTTGGGTAATAATCGTAATACAAGGATCCGAAATAGTTGAGACGGAGGTCTCGTTTGGTGTTTTCGAGAAAAAAACTTTGGTTGGGTCTGGTTAAATTAAAGAGCCCAAAGCCTTGCTCAAGTCTGAGTGAATGATTGATCTTGTATTCATGTATAGCGCCAAAACCCAGCATGGGTTTGAGCATGGAGGCCGTTTGAAAATTTTCGTTAGTGGGTGTGGTGGGGTCAAAAATATAGCCATTGAATTGGCTGTCGAAGTAAAAAGCGGCGCTGTTGAGTTGTCTGTAATTGATTCCGACTTGTAGTGCCAAACGCAAGTGCTGTTCTTGATTCAATTGTAGACTTTTAGCAATACTGGTTTGTAACTCAAAAGTCTGAAACTTGCCATCGCCAACTTGATCATGAAAAAGGTTGAGCCCTAGCCCTAGCTCTTTCCACTTGGTATCTGCTGCAAGTGCGGTGGTTTGAAAAGGAATACTGACACTGCGCCATTGTGTTCGGTAATTTGCGGTGAGCCGGAGGTCTTCATCAAAATTTCCTGCGTGAGCAGGGTTGAGGTAGATTGGATTCTGGTTAAATTGGGTCCAATGGATGTCTTGTGCCCATAGTTGGGACAACAAAACAAGGCTAAGACTCAAAAATAACAGACGCAACATGTACGAAGTTACAAAAAAGCGAGGCAATTAATACTTAGGGATTGCTTGCCGAAACCGGAATAATTTTTCCGTTGAGAAGCTGCCCGCTGTGTTCGGCAAAATTGGCAATGTATTTGGCCATTTCTATAGGAGTAGTGGGCGCTTGATAACCCGGAAAGGCTTGGGCCAGCATTTCGGTCTGGACGGCTCCTAAACACAAGCAATTCATATGAATGCCACTTTCTTTATATTCTTCAGCAAACATTTCAGTAAATGAACATAAAGCAGCTTTAGCAGTAGAATAGGCAGCTAAGCCCGCAAATTTAAGACTGCCTTGAAAACCACCCATTGAGCTGATATTGACAATGTGTGAACCCGCACTCAGTTTAGGTAACAAAGCTTGGGTTGCCTCCATGATTCCTATGACATTGACTTGGTAGCTATTGTGAAAATCTTGGTGGGTAATGTTTTGAAAAGGCTTATTGATGAGTAAGCCCGCATTATTGATGACGATATCAATTTTGTCTGGTAGTGCAAGTGCTGCAATTTGGGCATGTACGTCAGTCAATAAATCGATGTGCAACGAGTATACATTGGCTTGTTGGAATTGCTGCTGCATTTTGTCAAGTTGCCTAGATAGTGCATAAACCTGGTTGCTGCTGTTGGCTGCAAAAACATTGACCAAGGATGCGCCGATCCCTTGACTAGCGCCTAAAACAACAATAGTTTTACTCATCAAAACTAACAATTAGGTTTTCACTGGTGGCATGTGCCTGACAAGTTAAGATATAACCGTTGGCAACCTCGGCATCGGTAAGCGCATGGTTGATGCGCATTTCAGCACTACCTTGCAATACTTTGGCGCGACATGAAGAACATACACCTCCTCGGCAAGAAAAAGGCGCATCAAGCCCGGCTTTTTCCGCAAGCTCTAGTAAACTTTTATCCGAGCCGTTCATGTCAAACTCCACAATATCTCCTTCGAGCATCATTTTTACATGGCTCTTGCCAGAAAAAGCAGGCGCTGAAATGGCCGGTGCTGCTTCAGTGGCAAAAAAGAGTTCTTTGTGAATTTTGGACTTCGCAACTCCGAAAAAATCTAGAGTAGCTTCGGCCATTTCCACCATGGCTTGTGGGCCGCATAAGAAATAGGCATCGGCCTGAAGCAAGCTGAGGTCGTCCTTAATGAGTCCTTTGAATTGCGCTTCGTCGATGCGGCCTTCATGAGCAGCGTCAATTTTTGCCTGAGAATAGAAAGGTACAAGCGTGGTATTTGCTTGTGCTTGGATATCTTGGAGAAATAGTGTTAACTCGGGGCTTTTATTGCCGTAAATGAGTTGAAAGTGCACATCTGAACCTGCAGATTTCAACATACTCATGATAGGGGTAATTCCGGAACCTGCAGCAAGCGCGACCACTTTTTTGTGTGCGGGTTGCAATAGGAAATTACCTTCGGGTTCGAAAACAACCAACGACTGACCCGCCTGGATTTTTTGCAGATAGCCAGATACTTTTCCACCTTCTAAGCGCTTCACACCAATAGCTAATGGCTCATTTGGACCCGAGCAAATCGAGTACGAACGGCGTTCAGGCTTACCATCAATTTCTACTTGGAGCGTGAGGTATTGCCCCGCCTGATATTGAAAATTCTTTTGGAGCGTCTCAGGGATTTCAAAGCTAATTTGAACAGCCTCTGTGGTGAGTTGGCTTACCTTACTCACGGAAAGTTCGTGTGCGCCCTTAGGAAGTTGCGCAGTTTTATTGGATTTAAATAGATCGAAAAGTCCCATAAAAATTAATCGTCAAATGAAATGAGTACGTCTGTGCTTTTTGGATGTGCCTGACAGGTGAGCACGTAGCCTTGTTCTACTTCTTCTGGTGTTAAAGCATAGTTGATATCCATAGTGACTTCGCCTCGGAGCACTTTGGCTTTACAGGTACAACAAACCCCTCCTTTACAAGCAAAAGGCGCGTCGGCACCAGCCTGATAAGCAGCATCTAAAATAGTAGGCCCCTGACTTGATAAATAAAAATTAGTAACCTCTCCATCCATAATGAGTTCAATTTTAGAGTCGAATGCAGGCACTTGAACTGTTTCTTCAGCTCTTTTTTGAATTGGCTCGGCATGGAAAAGTTCGAAATGAATTTGATTGGATACAAGACCGAATTGAACGAGCTCGTCTTTGGCTGCTAAAATCATTTGTTGCGGACCGCAAAGAAATGCAGCATCAATTGTTTGCCCCTTTAGAAAGCCTTGTAATAACTTTTGAATACGTTCGTTGTCAATGCGACCTTTTAAAAGTGGCACACCTGTATTTTCCCTTGAAAAAACATGGACGAGGTTGAGTTTATCGAGGTATTTATTTTTAAGTGCTTCGAGTTCTTCTCTGAAAATAATTTCTGTTTGACCTTTATTGCCATAAAAAAACGTCACCGTACTTTGTGGCTCTGCCGTTAAAATGGTTTTGAGAATGGAAAAAATGGGCGTGACACCACTACCTGCCGCAATCAGAAGATAATTTTTTTGTGCTTGTGCGTCTGGTGTAAATTTAAAATTTCCCATTGGGGCCAATACCTCTAGGGTATCGCCTACTTGTAATTCGTTATTGGCATAACCTGAAAAGACACCATCTGGAATTTGTTTGATTGCTACCCGCCATTCATTTTCATGCGGTGCGCTACACAAAGAATAGGATCTTCTAAGTTCTTGATTTTGAATTGTTTTTTTAATCGTTAAATACTGACCTGCTTCAAAAGCAAAGTCATTTTCTATGGATGTTGGAACCGTAAACGCAACAGAAACGCAACCCGCTGTTTCGCGTCTGATTTCGGCTACTTCTAAAGAGTAAAACTTTGTTGACATAATTCAAATTATTCAGCTTCAAAAGTAAACAATAAACTTCAAGCCCTTACAAACATTTATCAATGAACAAACTGACGTGAATCATGTTTTGAAGGCGTGGTTATTTCCTATATTTGTTACATTCAAAAAGAAGCTTTATGACCCTTGCTGAACAAGAAAAAAGATTTCAAGAGAAAATAGACAACGAAATCAAGATTGAACCCAATGATTGGATGCCAGATGCATATCGTCAGACCTTGATTCGCCAGATCTCTCAACATGCACATTCTGAAGTAGTTGGAATGTTACCTGAAGGCAACTGGATTACACGTGCACCCAACTTGCGTCGCAAAGCAGTTTTGCTTGCCAAAGTTCAAGACGAAGCCGGACACGGTCTTTATTTATACTCTGCCATTGAAACACTCGGTGCAGATCGCGAGCAAACCATTGACGATTTACACAGTGGCAAGGCAAAATATTCTTCAATTTTTAATTATCCAGCGCTTACTTGGGCAGATATCGGTGCTATTGGTTGGTTAGTTGACGGCGCGGCTATCATGAATCAAGTGGCTTTGTGCAGAACCTCTTATGGCCCATATGCCAGAGCTATGGTCAAGATTTGTAAAGAAGAGTCTTTTCACCAAAGACAAGGCTATGAATCGCTAATGGTACTTTGCAAAGGCACTCCTGCTCAAAAAGCAATGGCCCAAGATGCCCTCAATCGTTTTTGGTGGCCGGCACTCATGATGTTTGGTCCTAATGACGCAGAGTCTACGCACTCAGAACAATCTATGAATTGGAAAATCAAAAGATTTACCAACGATGAATTGCGCCAAAGTTTTGTAGATGCAACTGTATCACAAGCCGAGTTACTTGGCCTTACTATTCCGGACGCTAATTTGCGTTGGAACGAAGAAAGAGGTCATTATGATTTTTCTGAAATCAACTGGGACGAATTTTGGCAAGTTGTCAAAGGAAATGGCCCTTGCAACAAAGAGCGTATCGAAGCCAGAGTAAAAGCCAAAGAAAATGGTCTTTGGGTGCGTGAAGCAGCAAATGCTTACGCCAAGAAACGAGCAATGAAAAAATCAGCCTAATATAATTTTTAAGACAATGTCAAATTCAACTTGGCCACTTTGGGAGGTCTTCATCAGAAGTAAGCAAGGGCTTAATCACAAACATGTCGGTAGCCTCAGAGCTCCTGACGCTACATTAGCCTTAGAAAATGCCCGCGATGTGTACACGCGCAGGTCAGAAGGCATCAGTATTTGGGTCGTAGAGTCAGCAAACATTCATGCTACAGACATCGATGAAGTCGATTCATTCTTTGAACCTTCTGATACAAAAATTTACCGTCACCCTACTTTTTACGAAGTACCAGACGGTGTCAAACACATGTAAGCATGGAGCAAAAAGCACTTTTTGAATACGTACTCCGTATGGCTGATGACAGCCTTATTTTAGGTCAGCGTCTTGGAGAATGGTGTGGCCACGGCCCCATTCTTGAAGAAGATATCGCCCTGACCAACATCTCCCTAGATTTAATTGGTCAGTCTATTAGTTTATTTGATTTAGCGGCAGCACTGCAAGGTGAGGGAAAAACCCATGACGACCTTGCTTTTTTGCGTTTTGAGAATCAATATAAAAACATCTTACTCGTTGAACAACCCAACGGAGATTTCGCCATGACCATTTTGCGTCAGTTTTTCTTTGATGCATTTCGCAAGCCGTTTTATGAAGCACTTTGCAAAAGTCCGATCACACAACTAGCGGCAATTGCAGAAAAATCTTTGAAAGAAACGCGTTATCATTTAAAGCACACTTCCGAGTGGGTCATCCGAATGGGTGATGGCACAGAAGAGTCACACGCACGTGCTCAGGCAGCCATTGACCACTTGTGGCGCTATACTCATGAGCTTTTTTACGAAGATGCCATTGATGCCGAACTTCAAGCTGCAGCACAGGTTCCTTCGCTCAAGGCCATTGAAACTTCATGGCTTGAAACTGTTAAGGCGGTTTTTGCCGAAGCAACCCTCGAAATTCCCGCAAACAACTGGAAATTTGATGGTGGTAGACAAGGCAGACACTCTGAGCACATGGGTTACTTATTAGCCGAGTTACAGTACATGCAACGCGCTTATCCGAACATGCAATGGTAAGTCCTGAGCTCATCAGAACTTATTTACAAGAGGTCAGCGATCCTGAAATTCCGGTCTTGACCATCAATGACCTCGGAGTTGTTCAGCAGATATACGAAGCAGAAGGGGAGTGGGTAATAGAACTCACGCCAACCTATAGTGGTTGCCCCGCCATGCAACAAATTGAAGCCGATGTCTTAACGAAGCTTCAAGAAAAAGGGATTACTAATGCCCGTATTCAGCATGTTCTGAGCCCTGCCTGGACCACCGACTGGATCTCTGAAGAAGGCCGACACAAGCTCAGGCTCTACGGCATTGCACCTCCAGTCAATGAACCAGATAAATCGATCCTTTTTGCCGAGGCACCAAAAGTTCCTTGCCCCAAGTGTCAGAGCACTTCTACTAAAATGGTCAGTCTTTTTGGAAGCACGGCTTGTAAAGCACACTATCAATGTCTTACGTGTAAGGAGCCCTTTGATTACTTTAAGTGTCTGAAATAAAACAAGATATATCTTAAATATAAAGCGCTCACGTAGCGCTTTTTTTATTTTTTTAGTACTATGTATTGCATAATACAAAATAAAACATATAACTTTGTATAAAATTTAACTGATGAATGTAGAAAATACACAGTCTCAAATGCGAAAGGGCATATTAGAGTATTGTATACTCGGCATCTTGAACCGCAAGGAGGCCTATCCTTCAGAAATTCTTGAGCAGCTCCGAAGCGCGCAACTTTTAGTGGTGGAAGGAACGGTTTATCCTTTACTCACTAGACTAAAAAATATGGAGTTACTCACTTATCGTTGGGAAGAGTCGACTTCAGGGCCACCGAGAAAGTACTACTCAATCACCTCCAAGGGACAACAATTCTACGTAGAGCTTGAGCGCACTTGGCAAGAGTTGCAGCAGGCTGTTTTAAAAATTAATAAATAAGCAAGTCATGAATAAGACCATTTCCATTCACATCCAAGGATTTCCATTTGTTCTAGAAGAGCAAGCCTATGAAGTGCTACAACAGTATCTTTCAGACTTAAGAAAAGTGCTCGAACACGAGGAGGGCCAGGATGAAATCATTCAAGATATTGAATTGCGAATTGTAGAGTTGCTTCAAGAAAAAGTATCCGCACAACAAGTGGTTCAATTAGATCAGATTCAACAAATCATTCAGTTGCTTGGCAATCCGGAGGTTTTCGGCGAAGAAGAATCCACAACAGCTGATCAAACGCGTCAGGAAAACACTGAACCAATGGCTGCGCACAAACGTTTTTTCAGAGATCCTGAGGCTGCCGTTTTAGGTGGCGTTGCTGGCGGCGTTGCAGCTTACTTCAATATAGATGTCGTATTTGTAAGGGTATTCTTTGTCTTATTCACCATGGCCTTTGGTTCTGGAATCCCAATTTATATCATTCTTTGGATCGTTACACCACGTGCGCAGACAGCCAGCGAAAAATTACAAATGCGCGGCCGTGCGGTCAATGTAGAAAATATCAAGACTGAATTCAAGGAAGCAGCAGTGCGTGTGGAGAACAATGCCAAAAAGTGGTCGAATCAATTTAAAGCGGGTTCTAACCTGAGTCAAGGGCTGCAGCGCTTTGTAAACTTCGTCAAGATGGCCTTTGGTATTTTCCTCATATTATTTGGCCTTAGCCTGATTATTAGCCTTGGTGTTTTTCTTTTTATCGATCCAGAAATTATTCCGGCTCAAATCAACGGTGAGTTTACTTCTTTAGGGGAGCTCAGTTCGCTCTTTTTTGAGACCAAAACATTGCATTCTTATGTTTATTTAGGTGTCGCACTGATCGGATTTGCATGGGGTTTTTCTAGTTTGCTTACAGGTTTTAGATTACTCTTTTCATTTCAAGCAAAGTGGCTCAAAATTGGTTATTTCACCTTTGGCCTTGTTGCTGTGATAGGCGTTGTTTTACTCTTTTATGTAGGAGTAGATACTACTAAAGACTTAGCTATTGAAGGAGAATTAAGTAAGGAAATCAGCACCTATTCAGGAGATTCTTTGAACTTGGTTATTTCTAATGAAATGCATTTACAGGCTTTCAATGAGAAAAAATTAAACCTGAAAACGAATGGTTTTGAAATGAGTAAGCACCCCGATCAAAATTTCATTTTAGCAGAGAGTGGCCGTATGTATATCAGTGGTGTAGCGATCAATTACGAGCCGTCCACGGATAGTTTGTACCACATTAAAGTCTTGAAAAGAGCTAACGGTTCATCGTATATGAAAGCGAATTTAAGAGCCGCTCATATCAAATTCCCATGTGCACTTAAAAACAACGCATTGATTTTTTCTAGTGGACTTTCATTCCCTTCTTATGACAGAATGCGTGACCAAGAGGTGGAGTTGGTAATTGCCGTGCCAACCGGAAAGACCGTTTTCTGGAAAGATCAGGTGGTGTATCCTTACGTGACTGAGTTCTCACCGGACCAAGCCTCTAACCGCGCTTATGTACATGGTGATGGGAATTACTCAGCGTGGTAATTGGCTTCTTGATTTTTTGAGTTGCTGGGCATCAAGCCAATAAATGAGCTTCATTGAAAAACTATTGAGTGCACCAGTTTGCAAGGTGTTGCTGAGGTCTTGCCAATAAGGTGTGCTGACCGCATCATTACCTGCAAAGACTGAATTTTTCCAGACAATATTCAATTCGCTACCCGGCATAAAAACCCATCGGTATACAAAGTCTATTGTAAAGGCATTATAATTGATGTCATAAGCAGGTTTGCCCTGTGCAGATAAACCATTAAAATCAGGAAGGGCCATAAGACTTCCGTCTTCTTGCAGGGTAAAATAAGCGGCGTATTTTAAGGTAGAACGATAATGTCGTAAACGCAAGCTAAGTGCCATTCGGTTGGTCAATATGTAATCAGCAGAAAGACCTTGAATGGTGGTATTTCTGTCGCGTTGCCCGAATAAAATTCCGTCTACATCTTGCGCCGGGTCTCCAAATGCAATCGCGTAACCAAAATTGTTCACTTGCAGTTCTTTTTCAAAGTTATAGACAAGGAACAAGGCATCGGCTATCCGAATTCTTGGTGAAATATTGTAAGCATATTGCTTCCAAGGGCTGTGCTCATAGGCTAAGAAATTTCCGCCGATATCGAGTGCGAAGGGTTTTTGATAATTACTCGAGAACCAAGCGTTAACAAAGGCAAGCCTTGGGATGTTAAAAACGGATCCCCAGCTTCGTGGTTCAAAATAATCACGTGTAGCATTCGGCGTAACTCCTCCGTTAAAGCCCATTGCATTGAAGCGCTTGGTCACCGTAAAAAAGTTAAGTGAAGCCATGTTGCTTGTAAAGGCCTGCGGGTTATACAAGTAGGTCTGTGAAAAATTGGCACTAACTGTCCATTTCATGAGCGTTTGCCATTTTGGTGTGAACTCACGGTAAGCACTACTGATTTCAAAAATTCGACGGTTATTGTTATAGTTAAAACCTAAATCATTGGGGTCATAGGTATCGGATTCTTCGAGGTAACCAATGCCGCCAATTAGTGCACCGCGCTGTTTCTGAACATTTAAGTTGAGGTTATGCCCAAGTGTATTATTTTGATCAAACTGAGAAGAAATAATTCCTTTTCCGTTGATATTGAAGTCGTTGTTGGCTGTATTGACATTAAAATTGAGGGCAGAAACATTGGCATCATAAAAAGAGCCAGAGCGCCAAACATTGGTATTGGTAAAGGTAACTGATGAGTTATTCTTTAAATTTTGATCAAAAACCATCACATTGTAGTTGGTAAGAGGCGAGACTAAAACTTCTCGTTGTCCGCCATCAATTGTTGAAATGGCAGTTGCATATTGTTCCGCATTGACTGCATTAAATACACCAACACCTAAACCATTGCCCATGCGGCCAGAAACTTTTGAAGCGTTATAAAGCTGAGAAGATCCTGGAGCATTTTGCAAATACTCGCCCTCATTTAGTAAGGTCTGACTCACGCGGTAAGGTGCTTGAATTCCGATGCGGCGACTATAAAAGATTCCGGCCTTATTGAAAAGTTCCATTCCTTCTGTAAAGAACTGACGGTTTTCATTGAATTGAACCTCAAAGGGAGACAAATTCAAGACCTGTTGATCAAAAACCACCTGACCAAAGTCCGGGACAAGTGTAACATCAAGCGTAAATGCTTCATTGATACCATATTTGATATCCATCCCGCCATTGAATGATTTCAAAAGGCCTTTGCTACCATCTTGGTTAAATCCTTCATTGGCATAGGCCGAAACATAAGGCATCAGGGCCAAGCGCAGCGGAGGGGTGATGTTTTTCACATTGACCACATCGCCGCTTTCAAGCAACATGTTTTCTAGGTCCGGATTCACAGCAACCCATGCCGATTCTTCACGTGTTCTGGCAATTTGTCGCCCAAAATTGATGCCCCAATTTTGAACTTCAGTCTTAGGAAAGCGAATGGCAGAATAAGGAATTCTGATTTCAGCATACCAGCCATTTTCACTGACATTTACTGCGCTGTGCCAAACTAAATTAAGTTGGTCGTTGTAATTGTTGGTAAAAATTTTGGCATCAAGCTGAACGCCTCGGCTAGTGAGCCCAAAGTAGAAGCCGTTTTGATTGTCATTGTAAGTATCTAAAAAAATCCCAATGATATCGCAATTCGGGTTGTAGTCATCGCGTAGCGAGAGTACTTTTGAAATGGAATCTGGGAAGTCTTGACAAAAAACACCGAAATAAAGGGCATCGTCGTCATAACAAAGCTGAACACTTGTTGCTAATGCGGATGCTTGCCCAGGATTGGGTTTAATTTGAGTCCATTTTTCTACCGGATTGTTTTGGTCCCATACGGCCTCATTGAGTTTTCCGTCGATGGTTATTTTTGTAGCAATTTTTTTGGCAACTAATTGTTTTTGACCATAGGTAGCAGTTGCAATAAATAAGAAGAGCAGGAGCGCGCGCATGTGCAAATTTACAACTAAACACCTTTTCTAGCTACCACATGAAGACATTCTTCGTTGGCTTCATAGGTCACCCAAATTTTAACCGCTTGCTTGAAGTGCAAGAGAATTTTTGAAATGGTGGTTTGTAAATATTGACGTTCATTAGCACTTAAGGCTTGAGTACTTGTAAATCTTGAAAATGAGAAGTCAAAACTATTGCCATTCAGATGCGGACTTTTCTTAACTGCTGTTTTGTTCTGCTTCACGAGTTTGGAAACCGTATATTTAGTTCTGGTCATGGATGTAACTATCAAATTGCAGTCACGGAGGTGGGTTTGTGCAATTGAATCTTTAAAAGCGTTCCCGATTTCATTTAAGATTTGATGCGCATATGGCGTCAGAAAAGCGTATGAATATTGGAACGTATCTAGTTCGTAACCGATATTCTTTTGTACCAAAACTAATTTCTGGGCCTTATAAGCTTTTCTGAGCCCTGCTGTATTTGCCACTGGCTGAATCCCTTGCTTTACCGATCTGTCCATATATTGGTTCAGATAATTATTAAGTTGTTTGGTATAGATTTCAGGTGAGCAAGATGTGAAAGCGGCTGATTTTTCTATAGCTTCAGGAGCAGTTTCAAGCTGAATTGGAGCAGCAGTGGGCCAACTTGCGAAAGCTAACAGCACAAAGCACAAAAAAGAAAGACCAATAGATTTCAAATGCATGTAAACAAATATAAAAATTGAACGCTTTGGTACAACGCAAGTTCGTAATTTTGTGTCATGGGGAATTTTGATAGCCTGCTGGCACAGCTCGAACAACAAGAATGGCCTAACATTTATTTGTTCAAATTTATTGTCCCCAATGACAACCAACATTTGGCACAAGTAAGCGCACTTTTTGACGAAAACAGTGAAGTTGTATTTCACGAATCTCAGACAGGCAAGTACGTGAGCGTGAGTGCTAAAGAAATCATGTTGTCTGCCCAAACAATCATTGAAGTATATGAACGCGCCGCAAAAATACCTGGTATAATCTCATTATAATGGAAGCAATTGTAAAATTCTTATTTGTTAGTTTTTTAATTCTTTTGGCGGTCATTGCCTACAAGCGCCTCTTGAAGCGCTTTCAGCAAGGACAGATCGTACACAAAGATTATTGTGAACTTTATAACCTTGACCAAGAACCAGCGACTGGCGAATTGTCTTTTTATTTTGTTTGTCCGGCCCCACAAAAGGTTCAGTTTGCCATCTGGAAAGATCGTGTTTTGATTCATGAGTTGGCCAACCAAGAATTTGACAAAGGAGGCCATCTCATCCGTTTTGACTCTACACAGTTGGCAAATGGCATCTATTACTATGGTATTGTTACCACAGATCAAGAGACCACAAAAAGAATGGAGGTTCTTAACTAAGACTCGTCGCCCGATTTCTCGATCTTGATTCTAGATGGCTTTCTAGGAATTTTGTATTTCGATTTATGAAAGTCACTTTTGTAGCCGTCTGTTTTTTCGATTCTATAAACTACGCCGAGGCTATATTGACTATAAGAAGACGCGCCTAAAACATCTATCAAACCAAATTTATAAACGCCTTGAGCTTGTAAACCTAGTTGTTTGCTCATCCAAAAAGTACAGCCTGCGGAAAGATTAACGGTTGGTGTTAGTCCTGGCGCACTTTGTCTTGGGTCGTTGTTTCTGATGGTAAAACCTGCCCCAGCGCCTAAATAAGGGTCTAGAGCGCCGCGTCCGAGTTGCTTGTAAAAGGAATACTTTAGTGCGGCATCAAAATAGCCCAAGAAGCCATTTACCCCCATTGAATCATTGACCATTTTGGTGGAGTCATAGGTTTGTGCGCCTAAAACACCCTCAACGCTCCAGCCGTTATAAATATAGCGATCCACATAGAGTCGTGTTGGGATAATGGCACCATGCAATTGATCAGCGGGCATTGGGTTGAGTTCTTGTCCGTCGTCATCAGAGGCCGTCCAGGCGATTCCAAATTGCCAAAAATAGTTATCGCGGTTGGTGATCATTTTGTCGGGCTGTGCAAGTGAAATGCCTGCCTGAGCTAAAAAAACAAAAAGAATAAGGAGAGCGTGCTTGTTGTTCATAGTGTGTATTGAGAATCAAATGTACTTATTTAATGTGTCGCAAAAACTTCTAGAAATGAAATGAATTGACAACACATTGTTGATGTCGAGTAAGAGTTAAATGAGTAAATTTGACACTATGGGAAAAGTCAAAAAATACGAACTGACCTTCGATGAAGAGCAGCCCTTCGAAATTTATGGCATTTCTTCGGCATTTGCCGACTACAGACTCACTTGGGAACTCAATCAAGTTTTGGGCATCCATCTAGAAAAAACTGAAAATAGTTTTGAAGTCTTCATCCCAAAAACAAAAAGTAATCAGCAATTCAGATACTTTTTTTATGAAGACCATGAATTACTCACGAAGTTTTTTTTAGTGAAAAACAAGCAAGAGCAACACCTCTTGCAAGCGGATCGCCCCATGATCGATTATTTTCTCATTTTAAAAGAAAATAACTCACATCCGGCTACAACGCTTCAAACCAAACTGAGAAGCATCAATGGTGTCGTTGCTATTTTTGAGTTCAACCATGAAGAGTTTGAATTAATTGATTACTTAACAAGTTAAAATGAAAAGAACAAAGATTGTTGCAACAATGGGCCCAGCATCGCTCAAAAAAGAAACATTAAAAGACATGATGTTGGCAGGGCTCAATGTTTGCCGCCTCAATTTTTCACATGGTTCTCACCAAGATCACTCAGGTGCCGTTGCACTCATCCGTGAACTCAATGACGAGCTTGGCCTCAATGTAGCCATTCTCGCTGACCTTCAAGGCCCAAAAATCAGGACCCATGAAATGGAAAACAATGGCGTCTTGATCGAAGTTGGCCAGCAAATAGAAGTAGTGGTTGACAAAGTACTTGGAAACAATCAGCGCTTTTCTATTAATTATAACTTATTGCCTCGTGATGTGAACCCAGGTGAGCGCATCTTATTAGATGACGGCAAGCTGGTTCTAGAAGTCAAAGAAACAGACAAAAAATCAAAAATTCGCTGCGAAGTCATTCAAGGCGGTTTGCTTTGTTCAAAAAAAGGCGTCAACTTCCCAAATACCAAAATTTCCATGCCTTCGCTCACTGAAAAAGATATTGAGGACCTCGACTACGCACTCAAACTTGGTGTAGACTGGATTGGCCTTTCTTTTGTGCGCACAGAAAAGTGCATCACTGATTTGAAAGCACGGATCGCTAAAAAGCGCAGCATTGCTAAGGTGGTAGCTAAAATTGAAAAACCCGAAGCACTTGAAAACATAGATGCCATCATAGATGCAAGCGATGCCCTGATGGTTGCGCGCGGAGACCTTGGCGTTGAGATTCCATATCAAAATGTGCCACTCATTCAAAAAATGATCATCAGTAAATCCATCTCAAAAGCGAAACCTGTTATTGTGGCTACACAGATGATGGAATCCATGCTAAATAGCCTCACACCAAGTAGAGCTGAGGTGAATGATGTCGCCAATGCCGTCCTCGATGGTGCTGATGCGGTCATGCTTTCCGGAGAAACTTCAGTTGGTCAGTATCCTGTGCAAGTGGTGCAAACCATGGCCAATATTATCAAAGAAATGGAAAGTCACCCGAGTCTTTATCATAAAGAAGAGTTGCCACCAAAAGGAAACCCGCGCTTCATTTCTGACTCTATTTGTTTCAATGCCTGCCGTTTGGCGCAGCGCGTTGAAGCCAATGCCATCATAACTATGACTTATTCGGGCTATACAGCCTACAAAATTGCCTCCCAAAGACCAGAATCTTATATTTACGTCTTTACGAGCAACAGAAAAATCCTTACTCAACTTAATTTAGTTTGGGGTGTTCGTGCCTTTTTCTATAACAAGCGTATTTCAACCGACCACACTATTGCAGATATCAAGTACCTTATGAAGGAGGAGGGTTACCTCAACTCAGGTGATGTCGTGATCAATGTGGCGTCAATTCCACTTGAAGATTTAGGCGGAACCAATATGTTGAAGCTCAGTTACGTAGAATAACGGAACCTATCAGTTCATCTTCTTGTAACTTTGTCAAATGAAAGCAAACTGGCAGCTCAAAGATTCAGCGCCGGCTGAATCTATATATTCCTTTTCTCAAGAACTACAGGTCCCGAATTTTGTTGCGCAACTACTGCTGCACCGACAAATCGAGACGCGCACAGCTGCTGTTAGCTTTTTCAGACCCAACTTAAGCCAATTGCACGACCCTTTTCTGATGTGCAATATGGCCTCGGCTATTGAGCGCATGCATGTTGCCATTGCAAATCAACAAAAGGTCCTACTTTACGGTGACTACGATGTAGATGGCACTACAGCTGTTGCCCTTATGCACGAGCAATTGAGCCACTTAGGCCTTGACTGTATTTATTACATTCCAGATCGCTACAAAGAGGGCTACGGAGTAAGCCAGCAAGGAATTGACTACGCTATTGAGAAAAAAATTGACCTACTCATCACCCTTGACTGCGGTATCAAAGCGCATGAACAACTGCAGCGAGCAATTTCAGCCAATATCGATGTAATCGTTTGTGATCACCATCAGCCAGATCAAACATTGCCGCCTGGGATCATCCTAAACCCCAAGCAACCGGGCTGCAATTACCCGTACAAAGAACTTTGCGGTTGCGGGGTTGCTTTTAAACTTTTACAAGCCTACTACTTACAAAACGGGATCGATACACAAACCCTTCATAAAAGTCTTGATTTGGTGGCACTAGCCATTGGTGCTGATATCGTAGAAATGCTAGATGAAAACAGAGTGCTCTGTGCTGAAGGCCTCAAGCAAATCAATGCCAAGCCGCGACGTGCGTTTCAAATATTATTAGAATTAGCCACTAAATCTTTCCCGCTTTCTCTCCGCGACCTCGTTTTTGTCATTGCACCACGCATCAATGCCGCTGGCCGTATCGCTTCTGGCGCCCGGGCAGTTGCCTGGATGCTCAGCGACGACGAACAAGAACTTCAAGCTTTGGCCAAAGACATTGATCAAGACAACGCTTATCGGCGCACCCTCGACCAAGACATGACCCAAGAGGCGCTAGAGCTGCTTGAAGCAGATGCTGAGCAAGCCGCGCGTTTTTCAAATATTGTGTTTGATCCGAGCTGGCATAAGGGTGTTGTAGGAATCGTCGCCTCGCGCATCATAGAGCAGCATTATAAACCTACTATCGTTCTTACTGAATCGAATGGTCTCATAACTGGTTCAGCACGTTGTATGCCGCCCTTAGATCTTTACGCACTCCTAGACCAGTGTCAAGAACACCTTTCACAATTTGGAGGTCATCAGTTTGCTGCTGGTCTCAGTCTTTTACCTGAAAACCTCAGTGCTTTTAGTAATGCCTTTGATGCAGCAGTCAAGAATGCCCTGCAGGGTCAGCAGTTACAAAGACAGCTCCCAATAGATGCCCAATTGGAATTCAAAGAGCTTGGAACTAACCCCAACCTTCACTTCCCTAGAATTTTAAAAATTTTAGAGGCCTTTGAACCTTGCGGCCCAGGCAATTTACACGGCACCTTCTTGGCTAAAAATTGTTTAGTGACCGCTTATCGCATTTTAAAAGAGGCTCATCTCAAATTAGAAATCACCCAAGATGGCTATCCGGTGCAGCTTGAGGCTATTGGTTTCAATCTTGCACACCTCGAGGACGAACTCACGCCCGGTATCTATATTGATTTAGTTTTTCAACTGAGCGCAAACACCTTTAACAACCGCACCACGCTGCAATTATTAGTTAAAGACCTCCAAGTGGTAGTGTAGTCAGTCAAGATTGGTTAATTTTACTTCATGTTTACAGGAATTATTGAACAAATTGGCACCGTGGTTGCCATTGAGAAAGAGGCCGGAAATATTCATTTTACGATCGCGTCAGCACTTTCTTCTGACTTAAAAATTGATCAGAGTTTGGCGCACAATGGTTGCTGCCTTACAGTTGTTGCTCAAAATGAGCAAGAGCACGTGGTAACAGCCATCCACGAAACATTATTGAAAACCAACCTAGGTGCATGGGAGCTCGGTACTAAAATTAACCTGGAGCGCTGCATGCAATTAGGCGGCAGACTCGACGGCCATATGGTTCAGGGTCATGTCGACTGCATAGGCGTGTGTACAGAAGTCCTAGACGAGGACGGGTCTTGGCGCTATACTTTTTTGCATCCTGAATCATTTGTTACCGTTGAAAAGGGCTCCATTACAGTGAATGGAACCAGCCTAACAGTTGTAGACTCTCAAAAAGGTCGCTTCTCGGTTTGTATCATTCCGTATACTTATGAGCACACCAATTTTCACCAGTTAAAGGCCGGAGATCACGTCAATCTAGAGTTTGATATCATTGGAAAGTACGTTGCGCGTTACTTGAGCTTGCAACAGTAATTAAGTTAAGCGCAATAGAAATAAATAAGGGCGGCCCGCAGGGCCGCCCTTATTGTTTGTCTTCAATTTAAATCTTTATCAATAAAAGATCTTAGTTTCTAGGTGTTGTTGAAGGTGTTCCTGGTTTTGGAGCTGTTACCGGAGCAGGATCTTTGATGCCAAGCGCTTTTTTAGCTACTGCGTCGTTTGGTTCAACCTTAAGGATCTCTTCAAAATAAATTTTAGCTTTTGCTAAGTCTTTTTGTTCCGATTTTGAATAGTAGTCAGCAACGTAACGCAATGATTCAAGAACAAAAGTCTTTTTTGTTTGCTGTTGACGGTCTTCAGGTTTTACAATCTCGGTTACCTTCATATAGAAAGGCAAAGCCATCCATTTTTCATTATTGGTATCCAATTTGTAGTTGCTGCGCGCTCTAAAGATGTAAGCAGGTACATAAGTTGAATCGTTCTTGATGACAATTTGGAAGATACTGTCGGCTGATTTGTAGTCGTTTCTACCAAAGTAGTATGCCTTTCCTAGGTCATATTCTTCAGCAGCCTGTAGTTTGCCATTGAGTTTACGGCGCGCCTCATAAGCCACGATTGTTTTCTCGTAGAGTTTGTTTTTGTTGTAAAGTTTGATCAACTCAGCTGATAATTCTTTAGCAGCAATGTCATTGACTTGAGAAGCTTTTTCGTATTCTACAATAGCCAAACTATCATTGCCTTTTTTCTGGAAAATATTACCTCTTACCTTGTAATCTTGGTAATTGATTTTGTCTTTAGGAACCATTGAAAAGAAACGATCAGAAGAAGCAAGTGCTTTGTCTAGCGCAAGAGAGTCTGTTGTGTTTTCAGCATAGCTAAAAGCATACATTCGCTCCGTGTAAAAATTAGACATGCCGTTTGACGTTAAATAATCAAGTTGTTGCAATAAGGTAGGATACGCTTTGGCACCGAATCCAAATAAGGCGTTCGCATAACGGTATCTAGATTCAAGGTTGTTATTGAGCTCTAAATACTTCTCCCAGTTTTCAATGGCTTTTTCATTCTTGCCGAACATCATATAAAGCTCAGCATTCAAACGATACGCTGGCGCATATGTAGGGTCAATAGCTTTTGCTTCGTTGTACATCTTATTGGCTTCAACTTCGTTTTTAGCACGCTGATAAATGAGTGCTTTACGTACGATACCTCTTGGAGATTTCGGGTTGATGGTTAATACTTGATTATACGCTTTTAATGCTTCAGAAGCATCAGAAGAATTGCGTGCATAAAGTGCATCTCCTTTCAACAAATAGTTGTCTTCGTTTTTAGGATCTTTAATGATCGCTTCCTCAAGTAAAACTAATGCTTCGTCTAGGTTTTTGTTTGGAGCCTCAATATAGACTTCAGCAATACCACGAATGACTTCCGCTTTCTTTAGTTTGTCTTTTTTAGCCAATAATAAAGCCTTTGTAAATTCAGCTTTTGCCTCTGTAGTTTTACCTTCTAACCAAAGAATACGACCATATCCTACGATAGGTAGAGCACGCACCTTATCTACTTCATAACCTTTTTTCCACATCATTTTTGCAGAATCGAGTTCTTCCATTTCAAAGTAGCAGTCACCGTAATAAAAGTAATTTTCACCGTTAATAGGATCAGCAGCGATTAACTTTTTAAATTCGTTAATGGCTTCGCGGTAGCGCTCATTTTCAGCTTTATTATTTGCTGATTGAAGCGTTTGTGCGAAAGAATAACCGGTAAGTAAGAGGGTGCTAAGTAGCAATATGCGTCTCATGGTTTCTAAAATTTAATCATTCAATTTGCGGCCAAAAATAACCTAGTTTTTTGGGAAACAAAAATTGTGCCCGATATTATTTTATTAATTTATTTATTGCAAAACGAGTCGGACTGGTGTAAGTGCCGGAACCAATTCTGCTTTTTGGATCATTAACTGGCCTTTGTCGTCTTTTTTCATGAAAAGAACAAAGCCCGTATTTAAGCCAGATCTGCGTCCTTTATTGATCATCCAGATATCGCGAATGAGCGGATATTCCTTCGTATAAATGTAACCTGCATAAGGTTTACAAGCGGTTTCAGGGTCATTGATATAGATATCTGCAATGCGAAGCCCATCTAAGAAATTAAGCGCTTCGGGATCCTCTTGGTCAGAAACCCAATTGAGGCCAATCACACCAATTGTATTTGGATGTGTCTTGACATAATTGATCACTTCTTCGTTAGAATTTACAGCAGAAACACGTGATGCCAATTTGTTGACTTGCAACATATTGGTCATGTAATTGAAATTGGCAGAGCCCTTTTGATCAAAAACAATGTTTGAAACCAGTTTGTTCGATGGAAGTTTAGCATTGTTATCTGATAAAAGCGCCTTTAGTTGAGCGACGCTTAAGATGGTGTCGGTCATGCTTGGGTGCATAATAATAGTGATGGCATCTGAGGCAATTTTATCACTGCGATACGACACATTTTTGCTTTTGAGATAGGCTTTCTCCTGCTCATTAAAATCACGAGAAATAACAATTGTTTTAGTCTTGTTATTATAGAAATCAGCAATGAGTTGATCTTCTGCACCATAGACTGCGGTAACTTTTGCTTTAGGGAATTGGCTCATGAAGGTCTCAATACAAGTAGTAAAAAGCGGTTTGAAAGATTCTTCAATGTAAATTTTAGCCTTACCACGTCCGTGTGCATCTTTCTGATATACAAATGGGTTGTTATTGTTATCGCAAGAACTCAGGATAACCAGTAGTCCGATAAAGATCAATTTAGTGCTCATACTTACTTTCATTTTGTTGTTTTTTGAATCCGGAATACACACGAAAACCTCGATAGGCCGCATATAAGATGAATACGGAAACAAGAATATTTCTGCGCCAAGTTTCCATGGGGAAGAGGTCTGTAGTGAGCAGTAGACCTGCAAAACCAAGGCAAAGCACCACTACTAAAGCTCCTAAAAAATGTTGGATGTACTGCATATTATTAGAGAAAAAAAATCCCCATCGAAATGGGGATTTAATTGAATTGTAAAAAATCTATTGGGTATCGAAAATGATCGGGATGCGCACCCAGAGGCGCACTGGACGACCCGCATTTTTAGCTGGAACCCACTTTGGCATTTTGTTGATTACGCTAAGTGCTTCTTTGTTACAAGCTGGGCACTCAACGATTGGTCTTTCAACGGTAGCATTTGAGATGCGACCATCTTTTTCTACGACAAAGCGAACCATAACTTTACCTTTTACACCGAGTTCAAGTGCTTCATCTGGATAAACGAGCGTATTGTTGATGTAATCGGCAAGCTTGTCGTAACCACCAGGGAACTCCGCATCCTCTTCAGCGACATCGACTACATCTTCTACAACTGGTGTGTTGTCGACAAGTGCAGGACCGTCTTCTTCAGTGTTTGGAATACCCCAACTTTCGTCACCTTCGTTGGTTTCTGTAGAGATGGCGATGTTTTCGAGTTGTTGCTGTGTTGGCAATTCGTCTTCCACGACGTCGTCTTCAGCTACCGGTGCAATAAACGCTTGGGTTTGCGTCATTGGTGGCGGTGGCGTTTCTGGCGGTGGCGGTGGCGGTGGCACATCTTCTTTAGGCGCCTCAATAGTGAAGTTCTTTTCACTGATTTTTGGCTTTTTAATCTCGTCTTTTGGAAGATTTTTAATGATGAGGTTAGCCACGAAACCTAAGGCTGCTAAGGCTACCAAACCACCCATGATGAGACTCATGCGCTTGTTGTAGCCTGAACGCAAAACGTAGGCACCATATTCGCGATTGCGGTGCGCAAAAACAGCTTCATTTCTGTTTACTGATGTAATGGCTTCCCAGTTTCTGTTGACATAGTAGTCAAAGAGTGAGAATCCGGTGACGAGCGCTACGATGATATAAATGACTGTCATGACTTTAGTTTTTTTCTTTTAACAAATCCTTCTCTGCAGGCGATAGGTCTGTTGGTGCGATGACACCGACATTGGCTATCTTGAGTTCGTCAACTAAGTCAATGAAGCTTTTGCACAGCGCTTTTTCGTCGGTTTTGATCAGAACTTTTACTGCTTCTTTGTCTACAGTGAGTTCGTCTACTAACCTTGTAAAGGTGCTATCAGCAATTTGCTTTTTGTCGAGCTTTTGTTGAAGAATCGCCTTATTTCTAATAACGTATTCATTCCAAGAAGCTAACATTTTTCTGACACTATTTTCTCCAGTACCGAAATTGGCCTCCTGTAATTCAGTAGGGCCATTTGGTCCGGGCTTAGTTTTAGGGTAAAATTCACCACGGTAGTAGTAAACTTTGTCGTCGGCTAAAATAAATGTAGCCGCGTTGTTGACCTTCGGTGCTTTAACCGTTGATGGGTCTTTAACTTTTGCGGGGTAATTCAGGGGCATGACCTTAGGCTTACTAAAAGTCGAGGTCAAGACAAAGAATGTAAGTAGAAGGAAGGCAAGGTCAACCATTGGTGTCATGTCGACACGCGTGGAGCCTTTCTTCGCTCTTTTTTTACCTTTGCCGTGGCCGCCGCCGCCGCTTTCTGCGATTTCTGCCATGTGATGTTAATTAACCGGAATTGCTTCCGCAGAGGTTACAAAATTTAAGTTATTCAAATTCAATTCTCTGAATACATCAATAACTGTAGCTGCATCTTTATAGAGCGTTTTCGAATCGACACGCAAGATGAATTTAGGCTTGAAATCTTCCATTTTAGGTTCACCACCTTTAAGTTTTGCTTCTTCAAAAGCAGTTTTTCCGGTGTTTGCCGCAGCCGCAGCTGCAAATGAAATCCAGTCTAGTAATTCGTTGCGAGTAGAGTCTGTAGGGATTCCTTTAGTAGGAAAATCTGCGCGTCTAGCTGCTTCAGTGTTCATGTATGCAGGAAGTTCTTGCATAGTACAACCAAAAGTTGACATGAAAGAAAACTCTTCAACTTGCTCTTCGTTCAAATTCATTTTGTACTTAGAAAGCATGCTACCAAGCATTTCTTTGCGGGCTTCAGGATCTGAGAGATTGAAAAATACGCGTCCGTCACGATCAAGCGTTACCATAATGACATTTTCTGGAATGATTTTGTCACTGATACTTGATGGTGTTTCAACGGTAACTGGCTCTGCAGTACGGAATGAAGCCGTCAACATAAAAAAGGTCACAAGCAAGAACGCCAAGTCCACCATAGGCGTCATGTCTATGGAAGGAGTCCCTTTGGGCATTTTAATTTTTGGCATTGCTTGAGTTTTTTACTGGTGTGTAAAATATTAATTGTTGGCTGCGAAGTCCTGAACGATCGTGAAGCTAGCTTCGTCGATGCTGTAGGTCATGGCATCAATCTTCGTAGAGAAGAAGTTGAACATGATGATCGCGATTGTAGAACCTGTAATACCAAGTGCTGTATTGATCAAGGCCTCAGAGATACCAGTAGAAAGTTCTGCTGTATCTGGCGCACCTTGCGACATCGCAGCAAATGAACGGATCATACCAAGTACGGTACCGATAAGACCGATAAGGGTTGCGATAGAAGCAGTTGTAGAAAGTACAGGCAAGTTTTTAGAAAGCATTGGCAATTCAAGTGCAGTTGCTTCTTCGAGTTCTTTTTTCAAAGACTCTAATTTTTGCTCTTTGTCCATGTGGCTATCTGTAACCATCAATTGGTATTTAATTAAACCAGCACGAACAACATTAGCAAGTGAACCGCGTTGTGCGTCACATGCTTCAATGGCACCTGCGTAATTTTTAGTTGCCATTAATTCTTTGATGTTTTCAATGAATTTATTGGCTTTTCCTTTTCCGTTAGCTAACATAAGAGTAACCAAACGCTCAATTGAGAAAATTAAAATGATGATGTTGATTGCTACCAATCCTGGTACGATAAAACCACCTTTGTAGATAACCCCTAAAAGGTTTCCTTCAACAGGTTCATTTTCTGGATTGCGATCCACGAAGTTTCCTGGGTCTCCAAAAATAAATTGGTAAATTAAAATACCGGCGATCAATGAAAGTGCAATAGCCAGGAAAGCAATGATCGCTGAGAAACCTCCGGCTGTTTTTTGATTTTTGTCCATAATGATAGTTTTTAATTTTTCATTTTTACAATTGAACGCCAAATATAAAAAAACTTTGTCCCCTTGCCAAAAGGAAAATGGCATCATTTTGAATCAATAACGATTAATTATTGTCAATCTAACACAAAGACCTAAAAATAAAGGACTAAAGTGAAGTTTAAGACAGATTATTGGAGGAAAATTAACATAGAGTTAATATTGAAAACACCGGGATTTAGAAACAATGGAAGCGTTCATCGAGGAAAAAATTCCTTTACAAGGAAATGCCAATATTGAGCATTTATTTCTTTGAAAATGAAAGAAGTCAAAATCCATTTATAAAGATCATTGTATAGATTACGGTCTTATTTATGGTCCTAAAATGGTACAACAAAAAACAAAACCCCTGATTCCATAAGGGATTCAGGGGTTTTAAGGAGGTCTCAAGCAGATTCGAACTGCTGTAGACGGTTTTGCAGACCGGTGCCTAACCGCTCGGCCATGAGACCTTGGGAGTGCAAAGATAAGAAATTTTTACGCTTTGAAAAAAACCATCGTTATAACTTGATGAGTTTTTTTGAGAGTAGGGAGCCATTGATACGGGCCGACACAAAATAAACGCCTTTTGGAAGAGCAAACCATTCCGTGTTTTCCGAGTCTAAATGTATTTGAGTAGCACCTGCTTCAGGTTTAATTTTAGTTTTCAATTGGCCGCTCACGTCATAGATATATATGAGGTCATTTGTGCTGAGGCTACTTGGGAATTCTAGGGTTAAATTGGTCGCATAAGGATTTGGGAAGGCCTTAATTGAACCTTGCTCAGGACCCAAGTACTCTTGAACAGAGGCAGAGGAAAGTGCTTCTAGGTCATAGGTTTCGTCACCAGGCAAATAGGGCAGATAATGAAAGTAAGTCAGGAACATTTCGTCGGTGGTATTGAAACCACTTAAAATTGTTTGCGGCGGGTTATTTGGATTATTTGGGTTGTTAACCGTGTTGTCGTAGGTGCCTTCACTTTTGAGTTTGTATCCTGTCGGGACTTTCTGAAGGTGTTTGAAGAAGTAAAAATCTTGCCACATGAAGTCCCATTTTGGAATATTGACAAATTTGATGGTGTCTGCTCCAGCTTTGTATGCGTAGGCTTTGATATTGGTTCCGATCAGGTGCATGTGCGGGAAAACGGACAACACTGAATAATTGGTGGGCAAGGTGGCCCCATTTGCCACCGGGAAAAATGCATTGAGTTGTGTCACTTGGTTGGCGGCTAGACTAAAATTGTAGTCGGCTAAAAGGGGGCCGGCACTGATTTGTCGCACATTGGTTGTCCCGACAGGGTAGAAGTGTAAAATCACCTTTGTAGAATCATAAAGGCCATAAGAACCCATCGGATAATGCATGGCAAAATAAATGGAAGAGCCGGGTCCGATGTCAAGGCCGAGCTTGAGTGGATCGGCAGATGGTAAAATCATAGGAGTTGCACCAGGAGTATAGCCGGTAATGAGTTTGGTTGTTCCATTATTTGGGCTCGCGCAGTTTCCGCCAAGCGTGTCTGTTTGTTCAACGCTAGTAGGGTCAAGATAGACCAAACAGTGATGCACAATTTCACGGTTTCCGGGCACGACTTCAACTGCTTTAATGATGCGATTTTGTGTCAGGTTAGTCGGAATATTGAAGCAAACGTAGTCGTCTTGGGTGGTGGCTTTAGACATGTAGGTCGGGATCTGCACTTGGAGATCTCCGTTGCCAAGAAACGTAGTTGAAGTATAAACAGGCGGTGGTGGCGTCTGATTGGCATTGCCTTCTGGCGCTCCGTTATTGAGCCAATTGATAATACTTGTTTTTTCGGTATTCGAAAGCGCACGATTATGTTGGTATTGTTGATAGTTGTTGTCTGGGGGCCATGGTGGCATTTCCCCTGTATTGACACACTGATAAACAGCTGCAGCCAAAGGGCTGACTTCAGCATGCGTCATTAATGAAAATGGTGCAGCACCTCCTTGATGATGGCAAGCCGTACATTTATTGTAAAAAATTTGTGCAACCTCGCCACTCCAAGTTTGGGCTTGGGCTTCACAAATGAGGAATAACGAAAGAATGGTCAGCAGTAGATTTTTGCTTTTCATAGAATGGGTTTAGTGTAAAATTAAAGAATTCCCATTATTTGTGCTTAATTTTCAAATCATTAATAATTTAAGATTTAAGATTTAAGATTTAAGATTTAAGAAAAATGAAAACTATTATCCTAATTTCTTTCCTATTTACCTTACAGTTGTTTTTTGCTCAAGATTTACCAGCTTATCAAATTTATAATTCAAAAGGTAAACCTGTCAGTTTTGATAAAATGGCTGCGGCAACCAAAAATATTGATCTTGTTTTGTTTGGAGAATTTCATGACAATCCGATTGCGCATTGGTTGCAACTGGAATTGACACAGCGTATGTACAGCGTGTATCAGGGAAAGCTGCAATTAGGATTTGAAATGTTCGAACAAGACCAGCAAGTGCTATTAGATGCTTATTTGGCAGGAAAACTAACTGATGAGCAGTTCAAAGACACACTGCGCCTTTGGCCCAATTATACAACCGACTATGCACCATTGATTGATTTTGCCAAAGAGAAAAATCTGAGTTGTGTGGCCAGCAATATTCAACGAAAATATGCGAGTTTACTCTTTAAAAAAGGTCGCGTAGCACTCGATACCTTACCCGAAAGCACTAAAGCACAAATGGCACCACTTGATTTCAAGTTTGATACCACACTGACCCAATACCAAGCCATGAAAGAAATGGGAGCTCATATGGGGCCTGGTGCAGGTTGGCGCATGGTAGAATCGCAAGCGATTAAAGATGCTACTATGGCACATTTTATTTTACACAATCTTTGGCGCAAGCCAGAAACAGTTCACCTTCATTTCAACGGAGCGTATCATTCAGATTTTTATCAAGGAATTATGTGGTATGTATTGCAGGATAAACCTGAGCACAAAATAATAACGATTAGTACAGTCTCTCAGGATAACATTAAAAAATTAGATGCCGAACATTTCGGGAGAGCTGATTTTATTATTTGTGTGCCATCGAATATGACCAGTACCCACTAGTTGGATCATCCCAACTTGATATTTTTAATTTTGATTCGGCTTCTCGATTTTTGAATAGATGAGCGCCTCGTTGGTTTGAGTTTGCATGAGCTGCCCATTTTCTAACTCCGAAATATTTTTCAGCAGAGTGCCATCAATAGTTGTAATCGTAAAGCCTCGATTCAAGATATGAATGGGGTCGAGGAGGTTAATTTTTTGAAGCGCATGCTCGAGTTCGAGTTGCTTGGCTTTGAAATATTGATTGGAGGCCCAGTTTAAGTTCTGAACTACCTGATTGATTTTATCAGTGTTGCGTTGAATTTGCATTTGGGCATGTTGCACAACACCCTGACTGAGTCTTTCTATGCGCAGTTCAAATTCACGAAATTGAGCAATCAGCATTTCGGCCAATTGCGTTGGAGTAATAGCTGATGCGTAGGCAATCAGTTCGGCAACCGTTAAGTTTGTCGAGTGGCCAATGCCCGTTAATATCGGCAAAGGGAAGGTGGCAATGCCTTTGCAAAGTTCGTAGTTGTTATAACAAGTAAGACCTACTTCTGCACCGCCGCCTCTAACCAGCACAACCACATCGAATTTATCTTTACACTTCTCAATATCTTGAAGCGCTACTAGAATTGACGCTACAGCGACGTCTCCTTGCACATACGCTTCAAAAAGTTGCGTATGAAAGGTGAAGCCAAAGGCATTTTGATCCAAAACTTGATAAAAATCGGAAAGTCCTTTACTCGTGGCAGCAGAAATGATAGCAATTCTTTTGGCAATGAGCGGGTAGGGCAGTTGCTGATTGGTTTGGAGCAGCCCTTCTGCTTTGAGTTTTTTGAGGGTGATGTCTTTTTCTTTTTGCAAATGGCCCAATGTAAAAGCAGGGTCAATATCTTGAATTTGCAAACTCAGTCCAAATGTAGCGTTGAATTGAACCCTAACCAACATCAGTACCTGAATACCGTCTTTGAGTGGCTCTTGAACCTGATCGATAAATATCTTTTCGATGCGTTGGAGGTGCTGCTTCCAAATGCTTCCATTAAGTTGCGCGACAATTTTTCCGTCCTCCTTCTCGACCAATTCCGGAAAAGCGTGTCCACTAGGGTATTTGTTGAGTTTATGAATTTCAGCTTTTACCCAATATTGTTGGTTGTAACGGCTAGCGATAGTTTTCTCTATGGAAAGCGCGACTTGTTTGAGGCTAAATATTTGGACGTTTTCTGTCATTTCAATGGAATACCTCTTGAACTTACAGGCCCGGAAGCCTTACTTTTTTCCAGTGAAAAATTAAAGGAGGTTCCTTTTCCAACGACACTACTCACTTGAATTTGTTGCCCATGAGACTCAACAATATGCTTAACAATTGCCAAGCCGAGACCAGATCCGCCTTCATTGCGATTGCGACTTTTCTCTACGCGGTAAAAACGTTCAAAAAGACGTGGAATATGCACAGGCTCAATGCCTGGCCCGTTGTCTTTGATCTGAATGTTATAGGTTTGCTCGATTTCAACAACACTCACACTGAGTTCTCCCCCTTCATTGCCATAAGCAATGGCATTATTGAATAAATTAGTTAGCACTTGGGAAATCTTATTGCGATCAGCCATGACATAACAGAAAGGGCTGGTGGTCTCTAATTTTAAGCGAAACGACTTTTCGCGCGCAATCAATTCAAGAGAGTCAAAGGTTTCGCGAATCAAATCTAAAATATCGAAACTGCGCACATCTAATGGAATTCTTTCTAGCTCTAATTTGGTGAGTTGATCGAGGTCATCGAGGATGTGGGTCATGCGTTCGGTTGCTTTCGATGCACGTTCTAAAAAAGTTTTCAGAATTTCAGGATCTTCCATGCCGCCATCTAACAAAGAGTCTATATAGCCTTGAATGGAAAAAACAGGTGTTTTGAGTTCGTGTGCTAAGTTGCCGAGAAACTCTTTTCTAAAAGCCGCTTGTTCTTGTAGTTTTTCAATTTCTTGGTTGCGTTTCTGCTTCCATTCTTTGACCTCTTTTTCTCCTTGATCAACAAGTTGATCGATGCTTTTTTCTTTATTCTTGGATGGTTCAGTATTTTGAATGCTCCTGTAAATAAGACTCATGCGATAGTGCAAAAAGCGTTTGATGATGTAATAGAAGATAGTATATGCAAAAATCCCGCTGACTAACGGGATAATAAAAATGAGCACAGGGCTCAGGGTGACGATCTGGAGGTGTACAAAAAAAGTAAATAATAAACTGAGAAGGTAGAATAAAATACTACCTCTGAGGATTAAAAAACTTGGTCTTGTTCTGCTCACTTTTCGTTAAAGGTATATCCGACACCTTTTATGGTACGAATATACGCATCTCCGAGTTTTTCGCGCAATTTTCTGATGTGAACATCAATGGTTCGTTCGCCAACGATGGTGTCATTTCCCCAAACTACTGCTAAGATTTGATCGCGGTTAAAAACTTTACCTGGTCTTGAGGCGAGCAATTCAAGTAATTCAAATTCTTTTTTAGGTAATTGCAATGACTTTCCTTCAACTTCTACGACAAAACGATCACGGTCAATCGTAATTTTATCTGAAGAATTTTGTTCGTTTTTATTGCGTCTGAGTAAAGACTCTATTTTACTAATAAGTAGTCTTGGTCGGATAGGTTTGTTGATGTAGTCATCAGCGCCAGCCTCAAATCCGGCAATTTGTGCATAGTCTTCAGTGCGGGCAGTCAAAAAAGCAATAATTGGTTGCACCATATTGAGGTCTTTACGAATCACCTGACAAGTTTCGATGCCATCCATTTTTGGCATCATGACATCTAATAAAATGAGGGAGGGGTTGATTTGCTGAACAAGTCTGAGCGCTTCCATTCCATTACTTGCTGTAAAAACTTTATAACCCTCCTTGCGTACGTTGTAAGACAAAAACTCCAAAATATCTGGTTCATCATCAACAATCAGAATAGTGTGTCCTTTTGTATTTTCCATTATAAATTGCTTTTTAAAAAAAGAGGGGGCCGAAACCCCCTCTTAACAAATGAATCATAAAATTATTTGCGAATCATGAGGCGCTTAACACCTACTTGATTTTCGCTGATGATTTGCATTGTATAGCTTCCAGAAGCAAGCTCAGCAACGCTTACAGGAAGTACTAATGAACCAACTTCGTTGATTGCTTGTGTAAGTACAACACGACCCATTGCATCAAGAACAGTTAAAGTAGCATTATCGTTGTTTTCAAAAGCAACAAATACTTGTGCACTTGCAGGGTTAGGATACACCTCAAAAGTCAAGCTGTTGTTTTCTTCAATACCTACCTCAATAGAGATTTCAAATGCTACTGTATCTGTACAGTTACCATTGATGGCAGTTAAAACAACAGTGTAAGCACCATTTCCAGCAAAGGCGTGAGCCGGAGCACTAGCAGATGAGTTGGTGAAGTCACCAAAATCCCAAGAGTAAGAAGTAGCTCCTGTAGAAGTGTTTGTGAAAGTCACAACGTTCCCAGCAGTAGTGAATGAACCAGCTGCAGTTGGCGTAGCAGTGAAAGTAATGTTAGAAGTTGAAGATTGTCCTACACCGTCACATGCATTAGCATTTGTTACAGTTACATAAACTGCTGCGGTGTTAGTTACCTGAATTGATTGAGTGGTTTCACCTGTAGACCACAAATAAGAATCAGCCGCTGATGAAGTAACCGTTACGACATCACCAGAACACGCTTGTGTACTTGTTGCGCTGATAGTAGGAGCTGGAGCGTTAGAAACGTTCACAGAAATAGGAGTTGAAACACTTGAACAACCGTTCGCGTCTGTTACAGTAACAGAGTAGTTACCTGTAGCGTTCACTGTAATTGTAGCGGTAGTAGCATTGTTAGACCAAACGTTACCAGAGGTAGCACTTGAAGTCAAATCAACAGATCCACCAGTACAGAATGTTGTAGAACCACTTGCAGTAATCACTGGTGTAGCAGGTAGCGCATTTACAGTAACTGTGATGGCTGCACGCATACTTTCGTCGTTGTTTGCATTAGCTTGAGAAACATAGTAAGTATAAGTTCCTGCAGTTGTTGTACTAGGAACTGGTGCAGTTGTAGTGTAAGTTCCGCCTGTTGGTTGAGTATACCAACGAAGAGTGTTTGCTGTTAAAGCTGTTGCAGAAAGAGCAGTAGCAGTAGCTCCTTGGCAATATGTAAAACTTGTAGTAGCAACAACTGGTGTGGCCACTGAATAAAACTTAGGATTCATGAAGTTACCGTTAGCTGCAACAACTGAACCTGCAGATAAACGTGCATCAGGTGTAACACCAAGAGCTGTAAAAGCGTTCACCCAGTTTACTTGTGAAAGTGTAGCGGTAGTATCGTTCCCGTCAGGACCCATAAATGAAAGGTAGAAAGCAGCAGTTGAAGCAGCACCACCAGAAGTACCTGCGTTAAAAATAGTGTATGTGTTAGGAGCAAAGTTTGTAAGTGTGTTGTGACCAAAAACAAGGGTGTCACCATTTACGTTGTTTACAACTGGCGTTCCTTCGATTGAAAGACCTTTTTCCCAACCTGTTACCAAAGTATTGAAAACAGAAGTCGCTGTATTTCTTCTTAAACGGAAAGCTTTTTCAAATTTCTCACCAGTAGGTAAAGCAATAGTACCATTACCTTTAGCTCCGATGATTGTACCATTAGAGAAAATAGGTGCAGTTTTAGGTTGTGCAGTTGAACCAGCAGCGTCGTTATCTGACTCAAAACAGTTAGAGTCACCAGCAGCATCTGACATGTCTTTGTCACGGATAGACATGAAAAATTGAATTTTTCCTCTGTATCCGAAGTCTGTATCAAAGTCATCATCAATACCACGGTAAGCAATTAAGTGCTTACAATTTACTGTACCACCAAACCACTCAAAAGAGTCATCTCCTGAGAATGAAACTTGAACGTAATCAACAATCGTTTGATTACCAACAGAACCAAAAGTAACACCGTTGATTTCTTTGTTTGGCTCAAGAGCGATACCAGCAAATTCAATACGTACGTATCTTAAAATACCAGAGTAATCGTTATCGAAGTTACCACCAAATTGTGAATCTGTTGTAGGTACAATACCTTCAATGTTAGCTACGCCACCTGGTTGGTTGTTTTTAGCCAAACCAAGTAAAACCAAACCACCCCAGTCACCTTCGTTACGCGCACCAACGGCTTCGTTAGAAGTGAAGATAATCGGGTTAGCAGCTGTACCATCAGCCAAGATTTTTGCACCACGCGTGATGATCAAAGTTCCTTGCGTCAATTTATCGCCACGGATAATTGTTCCTGGAGCAATAGTTAAAGTTGCGTTGTTTTTTACATATACCTTGTTCATCAATTTCACAACTCCACTCCATGTAGTGTTTGTGGTGATATCTGCAGAAACTGTGGTAACTGTAGTAGGATAAACAGTAGTTTCAGGATCAAAATTCGCCCAGCCAGACGTCCAGTCTGTAGCAGGGGTGTTGTCGGTAACTGGAAAAGCACCACGATATGAAGTAGGCGTCCAGAAAGCATCCTGAGCAAAGGCAGAAGCGCCAATGCAAAGGGCAGTCATTAAATTGTAAATCTTTTTCATCTTTTTAGTTTTTTTACGATACAAAGTTCCCGCTAACTACCTATGCTTAAGTTATAGGATACTTAAATGTTCTTTAAATGTGTGTTAATAAAGACCAACGATTTCTTAACATTGACTTATTAGAACTTGTATTTGAAATTTAAGGTGATGGTCTGACCAAATGTGATTTCTTGCCAAGCACTGTCTACTCCTTTGTCGTAGCGCTTGTTTTTGTTGATATCCTGGAAGAACACGAGGTCTTGCGCTAAAAGGTCAGCACAATTCAATTTCAATTCGTATTTATCATTCCAAGTTTTACCAATTTGAAAATCGAGTACATGACGTCCATTTTCCCAAACACTTGGTTCTTGGATGCTACCTGAAATGGCAATGCGCTGGCCTACATAATTGTATGAAAAGTTAATCATGAGGTCTTTTTTGCTTTCGTAGAATAAACCAACATTTAAAATGTAAGGAGATTGACCTTGAAGTGGTCTGGTTGAACTCGGGTACTCTTCAAGACCTGCAAATTGACTTAAGTCGGCTGCTGAACGAATATATGATGCATTCGTATAGAAAGTTGTTCTTGAGAATACTGAGTTAGAATCGGTGCGGTTCATCCAACCTAAATTCATGCGGTATTCAAACTCAGCTCCAAAGCTGTTTGCACGAGCAATATTGTTGTAGTAAAGTTCAGGCTGTCCAGAAGTACCTGTGCGGAGTAATAATTCGATTGGATTTTCAAATGTTTTGTAAAAGCCCGATACACTGATGATTTGACCTTTGCCAGGGAAATACTCCAAACGCGTATCGTAATTGTTTATGGTAGCACGTTTCAATTGCGGGTTACCAGAGGCCAAGTTGTCATTTAAAAAGTTATAGAACGTGAATGGCGCCAACTCACGGAATTCTGGGCGGCTTACAGTGCGAGCAGCAGAAGCTCTGAACTGAAAACGATCTGTAATCTTATAGGTAAGGTTTATCGAAGGTAATAGGTCTATAACTGTTGTATCAAGATATTTATCTGCATTTGACCCAAATTCAACATAATGGAATTTCTGTTGGTAAGATTCAGCGCGCACTCCGGTTACTACACGTAATTTAGTAAACAAACGCACGTCAACCATTGCATATAAGGCATGTAAATTTGACGACGCATCATAGCTGTCATCCACATTTGTTCCTTCCTCAAGTTTGAATCCACCTTGCCCATCTGCCATGAGACCTAAATTCTCTTGTGCAAAGATTTGATCTTCTGGCAAAAGCAATAGTGAAGAATTGAACGAACTTGATCCGGCTGGGTCATATTTTGAAAAACCAAGGTTTCTTGCTGCAAAATCGCGGCCGCGGTACTGATGGAAACCACCAAACTTGAAGAGATTTTTAGAATCATCTCCGCCAAATTGCTTCGAAAAGTCATAACGAGCACTGGCAATATTTTCGTTCATGGTTGACCAAAACATATTTCCCGCACCAAGCGTGGTGATATCGTTGTTCTGAACTACCGCGAAATAAGGTAACGTTGTATCTACTTGTTGGTAGACCATTCTTCTTAGAAACGGAATATCGCGATTGATATTGCTATAGCCTAAATTCCAGTTGAATTTCCAATCGTCTTTCCAGTTGTGTTTTCCAAGAATTTGAGTGGTTAAAATGTTATTCTGTGTGTACCAAATATTGGTAGATTTTTCATTATACATGGATTCGATATCCATATCGCGCTTCCCATTACGGACATTCACTTTGTCGTCAGATGAAACAGAATAAAGTGTTTTAACTTGAATTTCAGCTCGCTTGCTAAGCTCGAACTTGAGGTTGAGCATGCCCGTATTCAAAATTGATTTGGTAAATGCAGAATCTTTGAGTTCGTTTTTTGTAACGACTCCTGTGGCTTGTTCCTCGAATTCTCTTCTTGTAACTTGACTAAAACTATTAGAGTTAGCATAAGAATAAGCAAAAACGTAGCTTAAGCTTTTCTTGTCTTTGAGTTGTAGTTTATTTCCGACACTGTATTGCAGGCTACCATTAGGCAATGCTGTCTGATTACTTGTAGCCCAACTTGAAGGCATCAATTTGGCAAATTCTGCTTTTTGTTGTGAACTCAAGGCATTGAACTCAGCGGTAGAAGGCAAACCATCTGGCAGGGCTCGTGCTGCGTTTCCAAAACCTAGGACATCTGTTGAACTTCCTTCATAAACACGGGAGTTTTTTAAAGTTGTAATTGTATTGAAACCGGCACCAATCTGAATGTTCTGAAAAGCTTCAGAACGAGGCTCAACCGTTTTGATGTCGATAACTCCACCTGCAAATTCTCCAGGAAGTTCAGGCGTAGCACTTTTCATGATGAAAAGGTTCTCAAGCATGTTAGAAGGGAAGATATCAAAAGAGAAAGCCTTGCGATCAGATTCAGTACTTGGAAGCGGTGCACCGTTGATCAACGCGAAGTTGTAACGGTCACTAAGGCCACGAACAACGACAAACTTGTTATCTTGTACACTAGCGCCACTCACGCGCTTGAAGACTTGTGATACTCTTGAGTCTGGAGTTTTTACAAAAGTGTTTTTATTAATACCATCGACAACTCCTGCCTGGTTAATTTGCATTTTTGTTACTTCAACATCACCTTTGTTTTTATCTGACTTACCACTCACTCGGATATCTCCGGTGGTCTGCGCACGTGTTTTCATGCTTACGCTTACCGTACTGGTTTGACCTTCGGTAACGGTAATCGTTTCACTCTTGAATACTTCGAAGCCAGGCGCTTTTACGTCAATCGTGTAGGTTCCTACAGGAATGTTAGTAAAAGTAAAGGTACCTTTTTCAAGATCAATAGTTGGCTTGATAGCTGCAGATAACTTGACCGTAAATTCTTTTAAAATTTTTTGATCTTCGTCTGTCACGGTTCCGTTAATATTTCCTGTTTGTCCGTAAGAAAGTGAACTGATAACGATTAAGAATAAACTTGCTAAAATTGAGGTAAATAGCTTCATTGCTTTACATTAAATAATTTAATGCAAAGGTCTTGTAGTATCTTGATGAGGACATTAAAGCAATATTAACAAAGCGTTAATAAGCGTCGTAGAAAAGATAACATTAAATTAACATTGAAAAAGGCGACCGAAAGGCCGCCTTTTTTGTTCATCAATTAAGCGTGATGTTATTCAAAAACAATTTTCATCTCGACGCGTCTGTTTTTCTGACGGCCTTCAGGGGTGTCATTTGGTGCGATTGGTTTGGTTTCACCATAATAAAGTGTAATTAATCTGTTAGGATCAATGCCTTGAGAAACTAAGTAGGCTTTGAGTGCTTCAGCACGTTTCTTAGAAAGCACCATGTTCAGGTTGTCGTCACCTACGTTATCGGTGTGTCCTGAAATTTGCAATTTCCAAGTTGGTTTTTTCTTCAATACCTCAGCTAATTCATTTAAAGATGGTTTAGAGCTTTCAAATATGACGTCTTTGCTCGTTTCAAACTCTAGGTTATCAAAGGCTGTTTTAAGCACTTCAATCACGGCTTGTTCAATTACTGGACAACCTTTATTTGATTTTGGACCTGGTGTATTTGGGCAGTCGTCATCTTTATCAAGTAAGCCATCTTTATCAGAATCTTTGTAAGGGCAACCTTTGTTGGCTTTTGGACCAGCTAGGTTCGGACATTCGTCGTCTTTGTCGAGTAAGCCATCGGCATCGGTATCTGGCCAAGGGCAACCTTGGTTTTCTTTCGGGCCTGCTATTTCCGGGCACTGGTCAATAAAGTCAAATAGGCCGTCGGCGTCTTTGTCTGGGCAACCTTGGTTTTCTTTCGGGCCAGCATTATCTGGGCAAACATCGTCGGCATCTGTAACACCGTCGCCATCTTTATCTGGACAGCCTTTTAAGGCTACGATACCAGCAATTGTTGGGCAAGCGTCTTCAGAGTCAATGATCTTATCGCCATCGGTATCTGGGCAACCTTTGAATTCTTTGAGGCCAGCAACGGTAGGGCAAGCATCTTCAGAGTCGATGATTTTGTCACCGTCGGTGTCAGGACAGCCTTTGAATTCTTTGAGTCCTTTGACTTCCACACAATCGTCTTCAGAGTCAGGAATGCCATCGCCGTCAGTGTCAGGGCAACCTAAGAAGCCCCAAGTACCTGGTACATTTTTACATTCATCCATGCGGTCAGACACTTTGTCTTTGTCTTTGTCTTTGACGCGGTGATAAATAATAGGAAGGCGCAAACCGGCATAGAAATCTAGGCCACTAATTTCATTTTTGGCTTTGATGAGGTTCATGTCATTGAGCCCAAGAATAAGTGGGCCAATTCTAGTTGCCACACCATATTTGAAACCGCTATACTTGTTGTATACAAAAGGCACATACAAGCCAAAGTATGGGCTATCAAAACTTGGAGTCAAGCTGAGTTGAGTGGCAGTGTGCACTTTAGTATCCTTATTTTTAGGAATCATGTTCAACATGGCTGTGGCATTCACGTAGAAGTATTTCCAAACATGATAATCAGCCTGAAGGCTAAGTGCTGTTGGAGTGCGCATTTTATAAGTTTGCGCTGGGTCTTGCAGAGCAACCCAGTCTTGCGTTCCGTTTGCCGTGGATGCCGTAATGAGTGAATCAATGACACCATCAAAAGATGCTAGATCGGTTGCCACTTCAAAAGTGTGTAGGTCAAAAAGATTACTTGTGTTGACCACAAAGTTGCGGCTCAGACCTCCTTTTGTGAATTTCAAGCCACCCATATCGAGCACCGAAAGACCAACTCTAGCTTTGTATTTTGTTTCTTGACGCATCCAAAGATCGGTTTTGCCATCCATGTCGTATTTGTACTTAGCGTAGTCAGGGCGCCATTCATAGACCGCACCAATATCAAGCCCAAATCCTTTTGAACCTGGTTTGAGATAATCCATGGCATTGGTGCTATTTATTAAGCCGTTCATGCCGTCGGTTATGAAATCACCGACTTCTTTGGAATAGCCGTAGTCAAAGGTTCCGGACAGCAATTGAGAAGTGTCCTCATTAACGAGGTTATAAGTAAAATCTGCAGAGTGTACATAGGCACTTGCAAAACCTAAAAGTAATTTGGGAGTGATACCGACTTTGAGGAAGTGCGCTTTGTTGTCAATGAGAACTTGGCTGTAATTAAAGCCGATTTCGGCCCAAGTCATGTGGTTCACATTGATGAGCTCTTCATTAATAACTTGATTCCAGAGTGCAGGATATTCTAGGCCTTCCTCAGACAAAACCGCAAGTTTCGGGTTCATGTTGTCGACGTTCGTAATAGAGCGCATGCGGGCATTGATGCCAATTGCTCTTTTTTCACCGAGGTGAAAAGCCAAATTAAAAAGGTCTAGGTTGAGGTTGATATTAGCACCTAGGGTTTTGGTAGTTTCTGAGGTGTAATTTCTGACGATAAAACGGTCAAGAAAAGTCGAGGAAGGATAAACCCAAGAATTGAGAATGGCGGTATCACCAAAAGATTTTGCCCACCAATAGCCGCCATTACCTTGTTCAGTGCGCATGGCATTCGCATCAAAATAGCCAAAGTTTTGATAAGTAAATAAGTTGACAGCAGGTAGAGTGAGGTCAAATTTAACGCGTCCGTCTACGAAACTTGAGGGGTTCAGTTGGTTACCAATGGCGCCAGCGTAGTTACTGGTGATGTTGCCAAGATAAGACTGCGACTCAACAATTAAAGTGTTGAGCAGTAAAAAGGCGAGGATGATTTTTTTCATTGCTTGGTGTATTGAATAAGGTAGGTTCCTAAAAAGGTTGTGATAGAATAAGCGCTGCCGCCAAAACTTGTAACTTGAACTTGTTCTTCTCCATGGCGGTCTTGGTTGTCTAAGTTTCTTCCTAAGTCGTCAAGAAGACAGATTTGGTTGCCTATTGCATCTAAAAATGCCAAACAAGAGTTGCCGCTTGGTTGCTGATAAATATGACACTGACTCAGTTCTTTGAGTGCTAATGTTTTTTCCCATAATCTATTGCCTTGTTGATCAAAGGCATAAATAGCAGTATTTCTTTTGAAAATAAACATAGTATTCTGCCCTTGTTTGAAGGTGGCGAGATAAACAACGCCACTTGGTACTTGGAATTGTTTTTTAACACCCTGTTGCAGCAATAACACTTGATTTTTTTGGATTTGAATGGCGGCAACAGTTGTTGTACTTTTTGCTAAAACACAAGTAGAATCTACGTTTTGCTTACTCAGAACTTTTCTTTTTAATAGATCGATAGTTGTGTAGTGCTTGTCCGTTAAAATACCTACGTAAGGCCTACCGTTTTGCTTATAGACAGCATAATCTTTGAGCTTGCCATTGGCCGGAAACTGCTTGATAACAGCCCCGCTTTCTGCCGAGAGCTGCAAATTAGCCCCGCCGTTGTAGCTAATAAATTCTTTTTTACCATTGTGATCAAATGCTCCAATTTGCGAACCAGCCTCTTGCGTTAGTCTGTATACGAGTCGTCCAGTTTTGTCAAAGATTTGTACTTCATGAGCCATTTGAACGGCTACCAATTGATCAAGTGAACCGATTGTATAAATGTCTTTAACTTCGCCTTTGAGTTCTTTTTCCCATTTTTTGAGGCCATTGATATAGCCAACTAACTTTTGATTTTCAGTTTGTAGGATCACATTGCCGCGTTCAGGGAAGGCGCCAAAATCAAGTACTCTGAAGCCAGGATTCATGACAAAATAATCTCGAATTTTATCTTGGTCTAGGTTGCGTTCTTCACTGAGTCTTTGATAGCTAGTAATGACGACATCGTTACCTAAAAGCGTCAGGGTTTTCTTCATGCTGGCGTCTACCCATCGGGCCGTTACTCTTTTGGGCATGTGCTCATAAAAGCGAATTATTTTATTGGTGTCTTGAACAATCGTTTGATTCAGTTTAACGGCTGCCAGGGCTTCGTCAAAAAGCGTTTTGTTTGTACTGGCGAAAGCATAACTACCAAAAGTGCCGAGATGCCAATCATTTTTGCGTACTTCCACAAGTTTTGTAACGAATTGCTTTTCATAAACTTGTGTTTCTTCATTGAGTTCTTCTAGGCCAAGTGCTTCATTGAGTGCAAGAAGTGGGTTGTTGTTTTCTGCAAAATCAAAAATAAGGAGGCTTGCACTGTCTTTTTTGAGGTGCACAAATCCTGTCTTGATGCATTTGAACCAAGGTGTTTTTGCAAATTGTGGATCTAGTTGTGCGGCGTAATTTTTCTCGTAGAAGTAATAGCTTGACAAAAAATCCGGGACTACTTCGGCAAACAATGCGTAGTCATCTACTTTTTTGAGGCTTTTTGAGGTGTTTTTATATTTCTCGTAGCGATAACGCAGGTTTGGTTTGACATACGTATCAGTTACATGTGCTTGTTGACCTTTCCATGTAATCCAAGAATAGCTCGATTTTGTATTGAGTTTGAGTTGCAATGCGACGGGTTCATCGAGTTCACCTTCGTAGATAATGAGCTGATTTTTGTTGTACTGACCGTGTAATTTGCCAAATTCGAAGGTTTTAAGTTTGCCAAATTGTAGCGGAAAAAGTCCGTTCTCAAAAAGATCTTTGACTTCTTTATTGCTCCAGTTTCCTTTCTTTTCGACGAGCAGTAAGGTTCTTTTGGCACTGAAAAATACGGTTACAGGATATTTGGCCGCCCGCGTCACCGAGTAATATAAATTCTGATTGAGCTCTGTCGTTTGCACTCCTTCCTTGTCCCATTCAAATTCGCTGTCTTCCCGGATGATCCAGACTTTGCTGTCTTTTACATTGAAGTAACTTCTGAAATCAGTGAGGGTTTCGTTGGAAAGCAAGTCATAGGACGCAAAAATGACCCAAACCAAAGCCAAGAAACTTAATACGAGAAGAACAATACGTTGTCGCATGCTTACTTTTTGTTCAAAGTTAAGCCCATGGATCGCTGCATTGAACATTGTTGAATAATCTAATCAACAATGTTTTGTTTAATCAAACAAGCCTAGTTGCTGATTAGTAGATAAGAGTTGGAAAGTTAAGCGGTGATAGGGCGACACACCATGTGCAGAAATGGCCTTTCGATGTGCCAAAGTGGGGTAGCCTTGGTTCTGTTCCCAGCCATAAACAGGAAATTCTTGATGGAGTTGACCCATGAGTAGATCCCTTTCCGTTTTGGCCAAGATACTCGCAGCAGCAATAGCAGAAAATCGGGCATCACCTTTGATCATACAAGCATGAGGGACGTCTTTAAAAGGCTTGAAACGGTTTCCGTCAACTAGTACAAAAGCAGGAGACACCGTTAACATTTCTAGCGCTTTGTGCATGGCCAATATACTGGCATTCAGGATATTGATTTGATCAATTTCTTCATGATCTACCTGCCCAATACCAAAAGCAAGTGCTTTAGACATGATTTCATCTCTCAAGAGCATGCGTTTTTTTGCACTGAGTTGCTTTGAATCATTGAGCGCAGCTATGGGTTTTTTCGGGTCGAGGATCACAGCTGCAGCTACAACCGGCCCTGCCAAACATCCTCTGCCAGCTTCGTCGCAACCGGCTTCAGGAAATAATGATTGGTATTGAAGGATTAAATCAGACACGTTGGCAATTTATTGAATTATTTTGTAGTTTTATGCTTATCTAATCTTTGCACTATGAAAAAAGTAACACTTCTTGTTTTGGCTTTGGGTCTGAACTTACTTGTTTTTGGTCAGAAAACATTGAGTGCTTCGGCAAAAAATCTTGCTGAACTCAAGGGTGGGGTTGCTAGCGGCCACATCCAACTCACTTTGCCAAACGAAGTAACAGAAGAAAATGTCATCATGTATGCCAAGTTCTACACCAATATGTTTACCGTCGATTTTGACGCTAAATCACATGTGGCTACTTTTCATATGATTGCAAATGATCCCAATGCTCGTAGAGTAATTTTGCGTTTTTTATCAGCCAATCAAATTGTTGCCGTTCAGGTCGAAAACAAAAGCTATGACCTCGGCGCCTTTTTTGAAAACTATCTTCAATAACACAAGTTCTTTAAATGAAAGCTACCCTTATTTCACTAGGTGTTTTTGCACTTTTTCTTGCGAGTTGTCAAACTTCTTCAATCACCTACAAAGCCTATGGCCCTGTAAGTGTAGATACCACACAAGCCTTAACCCTTGACGAAATGCTTGTGCGTTTTAAAGCAAATCCCACTGAACAAGCCTATACTTTCAAAGCGCCTTTAGTTGCAGTTTGCCAAAGCGCCGGCTGTTGGGTAAATGTGAAGCCAGCAAGCGGTGATTTAATCCGTATTCGTTTCAAAGACCACTTTCTTATCCCGCCAGCAACTGAAGCTGGTTCTGTTGCCTATTTCCACGGCACACCTTACCTTGATACCATTTCTGTGGCCATGCAAAAGCACTTTTTAGAAGATGCAAAAGCACCACAATCAGAAATCGATAAAATTACTGCTCCTAAAATTGAATGGAATATTGAAGCTGATGGCGTAATTGTCAAGAAGTCTTCTTCCGCAAAAGGAAAAAAGTAAAGGCTGTTGAAGCACCTACAATTATTCCTTTCAGCCACCAAAGCCACACTGGTAACATAAACAGAGCCACCATATTGACTGGAATGAGCAAGATTGCTAATAAGTGAAACTTGCCTTGGTTGCTATTTTCTGAAATCATAAATACCTCCGGGTGTAAAGCAGAAATGCAGCGGTATGTCGTGTGGGCCGACATCTGAAATCTCAATAAATTCATCAAAAAGATGCAAGCCAATAAACAGACAATCTGGCTTGCACTGCTTTAATAAGCGGTCATAAAACCCTTTTCCATAGCCAACTCTGTGTCCGTTGGAATCAACAGCTAACAAAGGTACAAATACGTAGTCAAGTTTAGCTGGAAGTAGCGTGCGTCCAAAACGGGGCTCAGGAATGCCGAAACTCGAAATCTCTAGTTGCCTTGGCTCTTCATAATGATAGAGCGTTAAGCTGTGATCTTGAAAATCAGATTTAGATAAGATGGGATGCCCACCTTTTAACAAGATGTCTTCTAGGAGACCATAGGTTGAGATCTCTTTTTGACTTTCTATGGGTAGAAAAAGACTAACGAATTTCGAAGGAAATTGAAAAGTATCCAGCACAAGTGCTTGCACTTGTGCTGAGATTTTAGACAATTCGAAAGGAGTGAGCTGAGCTCGCTTAGCCTTGTAATGCTTGCGAATTTCGGCTTTGGTCATGGAGTTTGTTTACTTACAAACGCACACCCAATTCAGAAAGCTTGCGGTTATCTACAACTGCAGCTTTCTTGCGTAAGCCACCCATTGCTTGACCTTCAACTTGGCCCATTAAGCCTTGTAACAATTGGTCGCGTTCTGCTTGGTAATTTCTGGTAGCAGGAGCTTTGGTAACGCGGTTAATTTGGATCACGTAAACTCCACTTTCACCTTTAAGTGGCAAGGTGCGTTCACCTTTCTTAATGGCACCAGAGAATAAATTACCAACGATAGTTGGCTCATATCCGGCATTTGATATTTGTGGGTTACCAAAAGTGATTTCCGCATCAATAACTGGCGTATTGAATTTTTTAGAAATAGCTTTTAATGATTTACCTGCCATTTGATTCATGAATCGCTTCGCTTTTTTCTCTTGAATGAGTTCGCGTTCCATTTGTGCGCGTACATTTTCAAATAAAGGCTCACCTTCAGGGCGAATTGCGCTCACCATAGCAATGACATACTTGTCTTTGTCACGGATGGGAGAGAGCGTCATAGAACCAACAACTGCATCTTCTGCATAGGCCATCTCAAGAATGCGATCGCGGGCCATAGTGGTTGTAAAGCCATAAACCTTTGGTGCGTTGTCTTCAATTTGAATAACGCGTGGTGCATAGCTTGCACGTGTAACGATGGTATCAAATAAAGCAGCTTTTTTGAAAAGATCTTCTTCTTTAGAAATTTGACGATCTAATTTCAATAGAATACCATTGACTTCGCTTTCCATGTTGGCAACAGTTTCGTCTGATGGCTTGAAAGTAAGATTTACAGAGGCTAATAACGGAAGTCTGTCTGCAGAGCGCTCAAGAACTTCAATGATGTGGTACCCGAAATCAGTTTTTACAACACCCACTTTACCGATAGGAGCAGTTGCACAATAGAAACCGAATTCTTTAACCATGTCACCTTCTAGGAAGTCTTCGTAGACACCACCTTTATCTTTAGAACCTGGATCTTCAGAATATTTAGCGGTTATTGCATCCCAGTTAGTTTTGTTTAAGATTTTTACTAGGCTGTCTGCTGTTTTCTTTTTAGCAGCTAAAACTTTGGCGTCTGTAGAATTGGCTGTTGAGATCAGAATGTGACGTGCCTTCAGGCTAGCAGGTGTGAACCCAATGACTTTGGATAAAACCATTTTTTCTTTTGAAGCGTATGGACCAACAAGTTGTCCAAGTGCTGCTGTTTTGAAAACAGTATCAAGGCTTCTTGGGTAAACTTGGTAGCGGTCAGCTTTAGGGTGTCCTTCAGGTACAGCAGTTGCGCGTTTGTCTGAGAAATAAACAGGTGTTTCGCTGTTTTTCACAATGAAAGCGGAGTCATTGGTGCTCGCGGCAAATCCTGCACGCAATAGGTTCATTTTACCTGCAAATACAGTAGAGTCAGCTTTTGACGGACGGATGTTCACGTCGAACATTTTTACATCGCGGCTAGGGTTGCGCACGAGGTATTTTTTGTCTGACTTGTGCTCTTCATAGTAAGCTTTTACTTCGGCATCTGATACTTTGATATCTGCATCAGAAATTTCAGTGTAACGACGAACGACAAAAGAGATATTTTTCTTTTCGTTGTTAGCTAAATATTGGTCTTGAGCCTCGAGGTCAGTCACAAATACACCTTGCTTCACCAAACCGAAGTATTTTTCAGTTTTGCGACGGTCAGTGTGGTAAGCTTTGAAACCAGTCCATTGCTCTACGCTTTGTGCATCTTTAGACGTCTTTAGTTTGTTAAGGGTAGCAGCTAATTTAGCACGACCCGCTTCAATAGATTGGGGCGATTGCACTCCAGTGAGTGAGTCTGTAAAGAATTGGTTGAGGTCAGCTAAAACGCCAAAACCGTCTTTAGCCATCCAGTACGCGTCTAGCTCGCGGTCAGTAACGCTAATGCCTAATTTTTCGTATTCTTTGCTAAGAATGGTGGAGTCAACCATGAAGTTCCAAGCTTTGTCGCTGGAAGCTTCCATGTCTGTTTCTGTGAATTCTTTACCATTTTGCATGGCTTGATTTCTTTCTTGCTCTTGAAATTTAGAGCTAGCAATGCTGTAAGAAGCAGGATCAACTTTGTCTCCGTAGACCAAGCCAATGCCGTAGTCACCTTCACCGATGCCAAATAAACTTTGATAGTCATTGAGGATAAACGCTAATAAAGCGATTCCAATCATTGCGACGAGTAGGCCAGATTTGGCGCGAATTTTACCGATAATTGCCATTTGTATGCGATTTTAAGATTGCGAATATAGGAAGATTTGAGCAGAGCCCCAAGTATTCGCGCACAAAAAAGGAGGTCTAGCGACCTCCTCCATTTCCAGATTTATTTTCTGTAGATTTTGGCGCCGGTTTTGGTGCCGTTGGTGCGGGTTTCAGTGTATCTGATTTCTGAGCCCCAGGCGTATTTTTTGCAGGAGTTGTAGCTGCCGGAGTAGCCGGAGCTGGTTTTGCTTTTGCAGGGGTTGTTGGTTTAGGGGCTGCAGGTTTTGGCGCCGTTGGTTTTGTTGTAGTTGGCTTCCTTTGTTGCCCTTCTGTACCGTCATTGACGTAAGTTACGTTGTAGGTATTGGTGAAGGTCCCACACTCGTTAGTAACGGTAATTGAAATTTGGTTGGCACCTTCAATTAAACCCAATTCTGCGGCTAAACTTCCGTTGACATTGCTATACCCACTTAAAACTGTTCCGTTAATGGCCAAGATGATATTGGAATTTGGTGTATAATTCACAACAGTAGCGTAGTAAGTAAAAACCGGATTATTCACCGTACTTCCAGTTGGGATCATGTTATAGACAACTTGCGGAGGATCACAAGGAGCAGGCGTGAAGGTAATGTTAAGTGTTTGGCTCACGCGATCACACTCATTTTTTCCTTGAATCAAAATGGTATTGAGTCCTGGCTTTAAATTCATAGCAGCTGAAACTTGACCATTTTGAAAGCTAAATGGTTGGCTTGTTACACCATTTAAACTCAGCGTAATTTGCGCCTGTGGCAAAAAGGCGGTTTGCGCTGTGAGGTTAAGAGCTGACTGATTCACCTGACTGCCATTTGCCGGCGCATTCACAAAACTGATTGTTGGTTTTTTGCAGGCCGCATAATTAATGGTGAATGTTTCAATATCAGAACCGCAGTCGTTGGCGGCAGTGATCGTGAAATTATTGATGCCTTCAAGCAATTGCCCTGAGTATTCAAGCAGCCCAGTTGAAGCATTAAAAGTAAAACTGCTTTGCTCGGTGCCATTCACGACTAATTTGATAAGAGCGCGGTTAGTGACGTGTAAAAGGTTGGCTCTGAGTCTGAGTGCTGAACTTTGAACGGTACTATTTATACTTGGAGTAAGCACACTAATGATCGGCGCCACACAATTTTGATAATTGATGGTAGTGTTCACTTGATCCGTGCCACAGCCATTGGTAAATTTCACCTGAATGGAATTAAGGCCAGGTGTTAAGGGAAGGCTGGCAAGGATCAAATTTCCACTCAAAGATGGAGTTGGCATCAATTGGTTATTCAAAAAAAGTTGCGTCTGACCACCTTGAAGGGTGCCATTCACTTTCGCTTGAAAGGCAAGTGTTCCGATATTCGTTGTAGAACCTGCTGCACTCGGATTTAAAACAGTCAGTTGTGGTCTTTCGCAATTATTGAGCACAACCGTGATTTGTTCTGAAGCAGTTCCGCAAGCATTGGTCACTTCGACACGGATGATGTTGCTTCCTGGAGAAAGATTGATGAGGCGCTGTAACTGACCATTGATGTTGTTGTAATTAAAGCCAAGAACAGACATGCCATTGTGAATCATTTGAATTTGATTGCTATTGACCTGCCCAATAATATTTGCAGTGAAGTTGTAGGAAGCCTGAGTAACGGTATTGTTTGCAAAGTTGTTGTTGATTTGAATAACGGGTCTTTGGCAATTTTCTCTGTTAATTTGAACGGTTTGTTGGTCCGTTCCACAATTGGTTGTGGCACGCAGAGTAAAGGTATTGATACCTGTATTGAGGTTCACAAGCGCTTCAACTCTCGATGAAAAAGAATTATAGTTGAACGGAATTGATTGGTTAAAACTATTGGTAAGTGTAAGGTCCTGAACGGAATTGATAAAAGCCACGGTAAATTCTAGTCGGGCGGTTGTTTCAGTAACCGTGTTTTGTGGTGCACTCAAAATACTTACTTCAGGGGTAGGGCAATTTTGAACAGGATTTGGTGGCGTAGGTCTGTCTGGATTAGGAACAGGATTGACAGGCACTGGATTTGGTCGTGTTTCAGGTTTAGGTCTTTTTTCTTGGCCTCTAAAGTGAATTTGCACAAATGCAGAAGTGTAGTGGTACCAGTCGTTTCGGAGTCTAAGAGATTGATCTTGAAGGCCATCAAAATCATCTGCCATAGTGAAAGTGGTTTTGTGTTCCAGACCAAAACTAACGCGTCCTCGGTGATATGCTAATCCAAAACCAAGACTTGGCATCCAATTGGCGCGCCAATCATAGTTAATCAGGCCATCTAGGCGCGTTTCGTAAATATTGTCAAGCGCACCAACGAGTTGTTCACTTACTGGGCCATTGGCTGCCATAGCGTTGTAGTCATAGTTAAGCCCACTTGTATCAGTAAGATCAGCCCAATTTTGTTGCCATGTGAGGCCAAGGCCGCCAAAGATAAAAGGGTCAAAACCAGTTCTTTCTCTTAGTTTAGCTGCATGTAAAACCAATTCAATATCAAGTTCCCTTACATCCGTTCTGAAGTTGTGGACATATTGGTTGTTTCCTGTGAGATAAGATTGTAAAGCCAAATTACTGTTTTGCCCCAATGTGCTGTAATCGTTGGCTTGACCATACCACTGCCCGGCTAAAAAGCGCCCTCGTAAGTCAAATGATAGCGAATGACCGTAGTCGTAGTTAAAAGAGCGGCCAAAAGTAAAGCCCCAACCATTATATGAGTTGGATTGAATATCAGTGTTGTGCCAAGTGGCGCCTAAATTCATACCCCAAAACCATTTGGAACTTTCGTAATTGATTTTTTGGGCTTGTAGCGCAGTTGTAAAAACGATGCAAAGTAAAAGCGTGTAAAGAGTTTTCATAAGCTGTATTTTCGGACCGACAGGCGAATATGATGCCAAAAGTATTTGAAATTAACCGATTAAGAAATATTTAACAAATTCCTATTTGAAATAAGTATACTTGGTGAAGCGTAAAATTTTGAGTTCATTGCTCAGTGCATTCTTACGAATAACAGCACCTAAATAGCCTGTTTTATAGTCATAAACGACCTGAATTTCGTCCGTTGCTTGCCCTTTCTTTTGCAGCTTGACTTCAATTAAATTGCCCCATTGATCGTAGCGATAAAAGCAGCTTTCTTGCGCCTCGTTCAGCGAAGAGCTGTACTTTGATTTTTCAATGAGTTCACCTTTTTGACCGTATTTAAAAACCTCCTTTTCAGTTTGCTTGCTCATCCGAAAATAGTTTTCCTTTTCAATGAGATACCCATCTTTGTTGTAAAGATGCGTAACGTCCATAAAAGGTAAGTTATACTGATTATACTGTGTATAATTATAGTTGTTTTCAGTTGTATAATTCAGGATTTCCTTCCTCATCATGACAAGAGAAGTACTATTTGAAATAGGGCTGCTAAATTGATCGCGGTAATAGATAATTTGAATGAGGCGTTTTAAAGAGTCGTATTGGTAATGCTCAGCTATAGCGCCTCCATAGGCACCATATCGATGAATATGTAGTAGACCACTTGGGTTATAGGCATATTGACGCAGCGTGCTGTCTTTGCGTTTGCCGTTTTGAATAATCTCAAGTTGTTCGATGAGTTGGCCTTTTTCGTTAAAACGATACCTGAACCAATCAGAACTTTCTTTAAAAGTTGAATTTGGCGTTTTGTAAGTATAAAGTCCTTCGATGCTCTGAATTTTGAGCTGTGCTACTGTAGCTTGATTGAAAAAAGGAACAGCCGTAAAAGCCTGCCCTGTTTGGTTTTCTATCAATTGAGCATGGACAGAAAAAGCAAAACAAAGAACAAAAACGCGCCACATAAATTATTGGAGGCGTAGCGCACTAAGTACGCTTTTCCAACTCGCTTTTTTGGCTAATATTTGCTCGAGTTCAGCAAGCGAAACGCGTTGTTGCTCCATGGTATCGCGGTCGCGGATGGTCACGGTGTTGTCTTCCAAGGTTTGGTGGTCTACGGTAATAGAGTAAGGCGTACCAATGGCGTCTTGACGGCGGTAACGTTTTCCGATAGAATCTTTTTCGTCGTATTGCAAGCTATATTCTAATTGAAGATCAGCCATGATTTCACGCGCCTTTTCTGGTAAGCCGTCTTTTTTAATGAGCGGCAAAATGGCTGCTTTGTACGGAGCAAGAACAGCAGGAATCTTTAATACCACGCGTTCAGAGCCATCTGGTAGTTGCTCTTCTTGATAAGCGGCACTAAGAATAGCCAAGAACATGCGGTCTAGACCAACTGAAGTTTCAATGACATAAGGCACATAGCTCTGGTTGAGTTCAGGATCGAAGAATTGTAATTTTTTTCCTGAGTATTGTTCGTGTTGTTTGAGGTCGAAGTCTGTGCGCGAGTGAATTCCTTCAAGTTCTTTGAAGCCCATCGGGAATTTGTATTCGATGTCACAGGCAGCATTGGCATAATGGGCCAATTTGAGGTGGTCATGAAAACGGTATAAATCGGTGCTGAGGCCAAGATTTTGGTGCCATTTAGTTCTGGCGGCTTTCCAGTATTCATACCATTTCATTTCTTCGCCCGGGCGAACAAAGAATTGCATCTCCATTTGTTCGAATTCGCGCATGCGGAAAATAAACTGACGCGCTACAATCTCATTGCGGAAGGCCTTTCCAATTTGGGCAATCCCAAACGGAATTTTCATGCGACCTGATTTTTGCACATTGAGAAAATTGACAAAAATACCCTGAGCCGTTTCTGGGCGAAGGTAAATAGTACTTGCATCTCCGGCAACTGAACCAAGTTCTGTAGAGAACATCAGGTTGAACTGGCGGACTTCAGTCCAGTTTTTTGAACCTGAAATCGGGCAAACGATTTCGAGGTCAATAATGAGTTGTTGAACCGCCTCGAGGTCATTTTGCTCTAGGGCTTCTTTCATGCGTGTTTCAATGCTTTGGATTTTTTCAGCATTGCGCAATACATTAGGGTTCGTGGCACGGAATTGTGCTTCGTCAAAAGACTCACCAAATTTCTTGTGACCTTTTTCTACTTCTTTTTCAATTTTCTGACGGATCTTTTCGATGTGCTCTTCAAGAAGGACATCTGCGCGGTAGCGTTTTTTGGAATCTTTGTTGTCAATGAGTGGGTCATTGAAGGCATCAACGTGGCCTGAAGCTTTCCAGGTGGTTGGATGCATAAAGATAGCGGAGTCAAGACCAACGATGTTCTCGTGGAGCTGAACCATAGCCTTCCACCAATAAGTTTTGATGTTATTTTTGAGTTCGGCACCAAGCTGTCCGTAGTCATAGGTGGCAGCGAGGCCATCGTAAATTTCTGAGGACGGAAAGATGAATCCGTATTCTTTTGAGTGTGAAATGAGGTCTTTAAGGCGGTCTTTTTGTGCTTCCATAGCCGCAAAGATACGAAAAGCACTATTTTTACTTCATGATTTTTTACCTTGACGACACGCATTTTATTGACACTATCAATCCTTTAGATTTATCCTTGCCTTTGAGCGCAGATGAATTCAACCCTCGGGCTTGGTATGTCGATGCACCAAGAATGGAGCCTGTGCGCGCCAATGGTTTTGTAGGCAGTGTACTTGAAGGTGGCGCAGTAAATTTTAGAGACATCTTTTTTAATCCGCATGGGCACGGTACGCATACGGAATCGTATGGCCATATCAGCAAAGAAATTTATGCAGTCAATGAAGTTTTTGACAATTACTTTTACAAAGCGACGCTCTGCAGTGTAGTTCCTCGCGTCATGCCAAACGGTGACCACGTAGTTTTTGCAGATCAGCTCGAGTCTTTGCTTTCTAGTAAGTCTATAGAAGCCATTATTATACGCACCTTGCCGAATCACAGCGAAAAGAAATCGGCCAATTATTCAGGCACAAATCCGTGTTATTTTGATGTTGGGCTTGTTGCATTACTCGATCAATTAGAAACTAAGCACTTATTGGTTGACACCCCTTCAGTTGATCGAGAAGAAGACGGTGGAGAACTGGTTTTTCATCATGCTTTTTGGAAGTATCCGGCACAACCCAGAAAAGACCGTACTATTACCGAACTCATTTTTGTTGATTCAGACATTGAAGACGGTGAATATGTTTTGGAGCTACAAGTGGCCAACTTTAAAAACGATGCCAGCCCCAGCAGGCCCTTGTTGTATAAGGTACAAGAAAAAAAGGGCTAACAAGTAGCCCTTTTCCTAGTAGTAGACAAAAATTGTCTGAGTGGTACGTTTGAATTAATAAGGACAGGAACCTCTTGTGTATATTCCTTTCGGACGTCGACAAAAACTATTAAACTCTTATCAAACTAGAAAATGAAACTGCCTCTCCAAGCAGTACGTCAACTGCTACACACAAGAAGTAACCTGTTTCTCTCCTTATTTCAATAATAAACTTAATGCAAAATTCTGTTGACTAAGTGTCAAATGAACATCATCTTGGATTGGCTGAATATTAGCCCAATTTTTGTGAATATTTAAGTTTGGACCTTAACGCTTATTCAAAAAATAGTCTGCCATTGATCCATTCAGGGTCGAGGGTGGCATGATTGCGGCGGTAGAAATTCAGTGCGGTGTGGTTCCATTCTAAGACTTGCCAATCCATGCGCTTTACACCACGATCTTTGGCAATGCTAACGACTTCATCAAAGAGTGCCTGCCCGTAACCTTGCTTTCTTTCAGCTTCCAAGACATAAAAATCTTCAAGGTACAAACAGCGTCCTTTCCACGTAGAATAGGAGGTGTAAAATAAGGCAAAGCCCACAATTTGGTCCTGATCATTGCAGGCGACTAATGCCTCACAAATTTGATCATGAAAAAGATCTAGCGTAAGTTGTTCTGGCGTATTGACGACCTGTTCTGGTGCGCGTTCATAGGTTGCCAGTTCTTGGATGAGTGAAAAAATAGCGGGAACATCTTTAGGGGTAGCGGTTCTAACCATCATTTTTACTTTAAACCGTTGAGGTCAAAACGAAGCGTTACACCAGTTTTGAGGTTACCGGTAGGGTAGCTCAAGGAAACTTTTGGAGTATTGATGAACTGTTCGTAGTAGAAAATAGCGCTGAGATATTCGTTGAGTTTGTAGTTCGCATCCAATTTGAAGCTGACTGTTTTTTGCCCTGCAGTTGCGATATTACTATTTTCAACCACTTTTCGAATCACAGTGGCGTTATCTCTAAATGAGAAGTTGACATTGATCAGGAGGTCGCTTGCGTCAATCGTTCTGACAAGTTTGAGCTTTGGTACGTTTATTACAGTTCCCACTACGATCTCTTGGCCAAGTGTTTCAGTTACCTGATTGTTATTGAGTGAAAGTGTAGCCTGACGATCTTTTTTGTACTCGAAGTTCGTGGTGATGTTCTTGCCTAAAATATTCCAAGTTGCAAGCATACCAACGAGCGGCGAGAAACGCTCTGAGATGGTGATATTTTGAACCTGCATTGGCGCAATAAAGTTGTTATTGAGATCACGTGCATTTGGCATACCGGCAGCATCTAGACTTGCATTGAGGTTGGTCTGCATGCCATTCACTGACACAGAAGACGAATAACCGTGATTGAGTTTAAACGATTTAACGACGTCCTTTGTAAAGGCAAACTTAGTGAGGCCAGAGTAGTTAATTGTCCAATTTGGCAATGGCATGTTGCTGAGTGGATTGATGTTTTTGGCATTAATCGGCGAATTGGTGTAGGCCGTTAAGAAGGACCCAATGACCACTTCTTGTTGGGTAGCAGAATAACCATCATAGAAACCATTCGGCAATGAACTCGCATTGGCATTTCCTGCACCGATGAGTTGTGAAACTTGTTGGCTATTGGCAATCAATTGCTGGAAGATTGGCGAACGGAAAGAGGTGTCCATTTTTGCAAAGGCAGTCCCCCAAGAAATGGTGGTATAGGTAATGGTGCTGCTTTCAAAACGGCTTTGGCTTTCAAATAAGGTGTTGGTTGGATTCCAACGGAAAAATTCACCAGCCTGAGTGCTATAATTTCTGGAGGCGTTAAGGTTGATGTTGAGGTCTTTGAGTGGCTCAAGCGTTGCTTTTAACTGCAAGTTTGCGGTATGGTTGGTCATGAACTGTTTGTTCAGGTTCTCATTTTGAACCAACCAATTGTTGTCACGGGCAAATTCACCTACGTGATAACCTGTTTCGCGCCCAAATACATCATAGGCTTGTTGCCCAAAAACAAAAGGTGCTAAACCAAAGGTTTGGGCATTCATTCCGAGTACACTTGATTCTTGGTTAAAGCCAGGAAGCATGGTTCCATCAGATAAATTATAGGTTCCTGAGATGTTTCTTACGGTGAGTAGCATCCTTACGAGCGTACCAACAATCGGGTTGACAGGTTCCTTTTCTTTTAATTTAAGTTCTTCAATTCTCGCTTGCTTGCGTTCGAAACGCGCTAACTGACGGTCATATTCCTTACGCTCTTTGTCGGTCATTTCATCGAGCGGTTTTTTAGGCTTGAATTCGGCTTTCTTAGGAGGCGCACCTTTGCCACCTTGAGCACCTTCAGGCCCTTGCTTGGCATTGACGTTGGTCTTGTTGCCATTGCCACTGGCGAGTACCCGCTTGAAATATGGAACTTTGTTGTAGAGCGTTACTAAATTCCCCTGAGCGGTCATGTTGATGGATCGGGTATTTTGAATAACGTTACCAAATTCAGCCTGGCCCAACGGAGCGCGTTGCCAATTGTAAGTCCCGGAATATTTGATATTGGAAGACAACCAAGATGTCACAGGAAACTTATCAAAAGGAAGCGTATAACTAATTGAATAGTTGTGAGTGTAGTCCATGGTGCGGCCAAAGGTGCTCATTTGAGAACGAATGGTGTCCATGAATTCTCGGTAGCCATCTGGATTCAATTGACGGTCTACGCCATGATTACCTTCCTCAAAGATCGAGCGGTTTGTCGCTGTGAAAGTCGTTTTTAATGCTTTGGTAACATCATAACCGACTTGATAGTTGCGGTTCCAATCAAAACGCTTGAGGTAAATAGGGTCAAAGTTGTAGTCAGGAACAATGATATTACGGACTTGTCTTTCGTTATAAATACGAGAGTAATCATTGGTGAATGTAATGTTCTTAGGCAAATAATAAAGGTTGAAATCTTTGAGTGATTTTAACCAAGGATTTTTCTGGGCAGGCTCCCATTTCTTGAAGGGCTCCCAAGGTTTTCCGGCAAAGGTATAGTTGTAATTGAGGGCACCTGTCCAGGTACGTGTCATGTCTGCTTTGATATTGAAATCACGCTTGACATTTTCAGCAAAAGCGTAGGTTGCAGACCAGTTTGAAATGCTCCAGAATTGTGGTTTGGTACCAGCTTTGGCTTCTTTACGCACATTGGTAAAGTTGTAGCTGCGTCTTTCTGTGAAATCCTGACCCAAGCGCATGCGCTCTTTACGTGTAGCGAGGTCATAGTTCGATAATTTCACATCTGGATTGAATGGATCGTATTCAGGATTGATCACACCGATAGAGTAGCCATAATAGAAAGGTAAAGAAACGCGTGCTTGCTTGCCGAAGAACTGACCAAGCTGCATGGTGGTGCTGATGTCGGCGCCCATTCTTTGATTGCGTTGACGGTCTTGGACGCGGCTATCTACAGCTCCCCAGTTGATGCCAGAATAGTTGCCCGCTGCTTGGACCGTAGCGAAATCTGCCAACTGCAGCTGCATTTGGCCAACGGCTGCAGAGCCTCCGTCACTTACGAAATCGGTGAGTCGCATTTCATTGATCCAGATATTTGCGCATTCTGCCTCTCCGTTATCAGGGCCCCAAATGTTGTCTGGATCCGATTTCGAAGGATTTCGCACCCCAATCATGATGGTCTTGATGCCCTGAAGATTCGGGCTTCCCTTGACCTTGATGCGATTACTTGGATTATTTGGATCTACTTTTTCGTATTCAACGACACTAGAGACACCCGGAATACCTTGTTCTAGTTTGTTGTTGCGCTCCATCTTGATGTCGAGTAAGCGATCAAAGACAATTTCAATGTTGTTGCCTTCAGGCCAGATCAAATCAGGGTTGGTAGTGTTCCAATCCGTGACTTTCATTGGCATTTCGTATTCGTAATAGTTGTCTACGAAATCGGTCCCGAGGCGCACAAATACTGTAAGTTCGTTGTCTTTGAGTTCGTTTTGAACAACGGACTCTGCGTGCACAAACATTTTAAGTTTTTTGTAGGTACGCACGTCAAATTGGACATTGCGGTAAGCAGCACGGGCATCTCCGTCTTGTAAGTTACATACTTCAAGCACTAAAGACTGCTCGTTCATCTGACGCTGATAGACTTGCGAAGGGTCAATTTCACGCACAATTCCTGGTGGAACTACATAATTAATTGGTTGACGCTGTGCATTCTCTTCGATGTTCAGCGCTGCGATATTGAAGCTGGTGAGGTTAGGGTCAGTTTGAACACTAAGCCCTGGTTGTGTGAGGTCTTGAAAATAACGACGCCATTCACCGCGAACGAGCTCTAAACGCGCAAAGCGTAATACAACAGGTTCGTCAAAGCCTTTCATGAAAATTCGCATGAAACGAATCGATCTGAAATCTTGGATGCCATTGACGCGTTTTTCAAATTCGCGAATCGGCACTTTGAACTGATACCAAGTTTCTGATTTGTTACCGTTTTGATAGACCTGTTTGTTGGTGATGTAGTTCGATCCCACATTCTGAAGGTCATTTGGTCTGAGTGAAACACGGTATTGGAAATAAGCCTCAGATTCAGAGAGGTTGTTGTCTTGATTGATGTCTTCAATATCCGGGAAATTCGAGGCAATAGTTGGGTAACCATTTGTATTGGCGGTGTCCGACATTTCGACAGTAGGCGAGTTGCCCTGCATACCGTTATAGCGCTTATATCGCTTTAAGATATCGAGCTGTTGGGTGTCGTAGTTGTCGTCGAGGTAATAGTTGTAGTCATCGGTGGATGGGTCGGCAATCATGCGCGCTTTTACAGCAGGAGCAAGCGCTGTGTTGTTTTGCACCCAATTTACGTAAGCGCTGTAAGCGGTTTGCTCGGCGCTGTTGTCCCAGCCATCAAGACCGACGTCTTGCCTGATGCGCGCAGATGGATCGTTGTCAAATGCATTGACAACAACTTGTTGGGTAGAAATACGGCTCCAGAGTGTGGTGTCAATGTTGTCCAGCAAAACGGGGTCATTGTTGGGTGGCAAGCCGTGCTCAAAACTTTTGCGAGAGTCTGGCAAGATGTCTTCTGAGATATTACCCAAATTGAAGTAGAGGTCTCCACCAGACATCGGGGAGTTTGGATTTTCGTTTTCAGCGTCTTCATTAAACGGGTCGAGCAACCAGAACTGAATAAATTCGATGTTGGCCAATTCGAAGTCATTGGTCGTGAGGCCACGCATGACACCACCCCAGCGATCTTCCGGGTTGTCAAAATGGCCCAAAGAGTCCACAACTGCAGTTGTATCAAAGTTGTACATGCCGCGCTCAGCTGGATAGTAAGCGAGGTCAAAGACATTGACATTGGTAATTGACCCGTATTGCAATTGCAAATTTGGGAAGATATCGGTCAATTGAATCAAGCGCATGCGACTGTCATAGAGCATGGTAGGATTCTGCTTGATGTGTGCAGGTGTAAGTTGGCTACTTTGATAAAATACAGGATCAATGGTATACCAAGCAACTTTAGATCTTTTGTAGCCGGCGCTGAGGTCTTTTTTGGCGCCTTCTGGGAAGAGGTCAGGTTGCCCTTGAGGCACAGATGCTAAGCGCCATGCTGACATCCCCTTGAGGTCAATAGCACTTTGCGAAGCTTCGAAATCGTCAATATAGGAAGTTCCTTCTTTGTTAATGGCTCTTGGTTGTCCTGGTCTGAGTGTAGCTACTTCACCAGACATTGAAAGGGTAGACATTGCGTTAGTAGAAATAACAGGCAAAAGGTCTACAAGTTTAGTGAGGGCAGGAACGTTAGCTCGGAATGCGAAGTCAGCGCCTAGGACATTGTTTTTGAATGGTTCAGAACCGAAGTCAACTTTTTGGGTAACGGGGCGTTCCATCATGCGCAACCAAGTAGCACCCACTTTAAAGTTTTCATTGAGCCTGTATTGGTAGCGGCCACCCATCATGGAGCGCGCCTGGAAACCAAAAACAGAATTGGACTCAATAGAAATTTTGATCGGTGTGTTGGACTCTAAGATACCCGTGTTTAAGATCTTTACGCGGCTAAATGCGTAGTCAACGGTGTAATCAACTCCTTCCACTAAGCGCATCCCACCAGCAGTAACTACCACAGCACCTTGCGGAATATTCATGACGTTTAGCGGAATCTCTGAGGAAATCGAAGACTGGAATTCGCCTTTGAAAACAAAGCGGTTTTTAGCCGGGATTTGTTGTGCTGCAGTTTTGGTGGAGTCGTAGAGTTCAGTGTAAGACAGCTGGTTGACATAAAGCGGAGCCACACCTGCTTCAGTGAGTTTTTCTGCGAGTGTTTTTCCGAAAGGTTCAACTGTAGAAAAGAAGATACGGCCATTTTTACGGTTAATTGTTCCACCGTTGTCTATTTTATTGCCGACAACATTGAAGGGTGCAAAGTCAAAAACACCGTCCGAGAATGGTTGGTTGTTCTGATTGATTTTGTCCATGTCAAGTAAGGTGACAATTTGTTTTTTGTCGATGCCATCAAAAGGCAAGAAAGGTTGCAAAACAGAGGTTTCGCGGTTGTTGTAATAGATGTCTATTTTGAAACCGAGTTGATCCACTTGATAGGCTCCAATCGAATAAACGTTCTTCATCATGAGGTCCCAAATTTTGTTTTTTGGGTTGGTGATGGTTGGCTTAATGAGTTTCAAGACAAGTGCCTCTTGACCGTTGGTTCCGTCGGTGGAAAATTCACCAATTTGGTAGGTCTGACCACGGTAGGTGTATTCGTAAGCAACGGCTAAAACTTCGTCGTTGTTGAGCGCGGTATTTAATGAGATATAACCTAGAAGCGCATTGTAAGTGAATTCATTTTCATTGAGCTTACGGGCGTTTTCTACTTTTTCGTAATCTACGGCTTGGTTAAATGGGCCAGGTGCATTGACCTGAGAACTGAGGGCAATAACGGCATTAGAAAAACCGCGAATGAGCGGTTGGTTGGAAGCCCATTCATAGAGGCCGTTGGCTTCGTTGTCAGGGATTTCTTGGGTGGCGTAGTTGCCAGGGTTTCCTTGGCAGTTTTCAGGTTTAGATTCACCAAGATCCGAAAAAGCAACAATGTTTCTTGTGTTTTCCGTGATGCTGCTTCTGTTGGTAACCCACACTTCGATTCGGGTGATGTAAGTCGTTGAATTCACTACTGGCAGCGTGGACATCGCGGTGTCGTAATGCTGTTGGTAGTAGAGGTTTAAGAAGTAGTGGCGGTTGGCTTCATAATTGTCTGCGGTAATTTCGAATTTCTGAACCTGTGCCTTACCTGTTACATTGATTTCGGTGCGCTTTCCTTTAGATTGCGCCAAAATGAAGTCTACCGTTGAACGGCCAAATTTGAGTTGAGTTTTGAAACCAAATAAAGTCTGTGAGCTCGGGATGAGCGTGGTAGGCAGCTCAAGGCTCACTTGCCCAAGGGCAATTTTTTGTAAGATGTCATCTTCTTTTCCGGTGCGCTCTAGTTTGGAAATATTTTCGAAATCGAAGTTAGCACGGGTATTGTACTTCATGTTCACCTTCATGTTGGTACCAATTTGGCCCGTGATGTCCATGTTGATGTTTTGGTTGAAGTCAAAGCGCGTGATATTTCTTTGGCGCATTGGCAAAATGGGGTTGTCTACCCGCGAATGATTGGCGCCTAAAGATAATTCGAGGTTACCACCTGGCGTAATGGTAATTTGGTCCGAACCAAAAAAGCTTTCAAAAGCTTTTGAACCAATTTTAATGGGCAATTCAAAGGTTCTGTTTTCAGCGGTTTCTTCAGCTACAATTTCTTTCCAGTCTAAAGAAAAACTCTTCTTTTCTTCATAGGCCAAATATTCTTCAAGGGTCATGGCTTGCGGAGACCTGAAGTAGGTGTCTTTGCCCATGATGTCGCGGAAAACAAAAGTTCCGGTTTCTGGGTCGTAAACAATGGTTTGATTGAGTTTGGTTGGGTCTCCGAGGTCAAAACTTTGGGGTAGGTTCTGAAACGGATTGAGGGGGTTGGTTATCGGAAATGGAAGCGTAGGTGTTTGTGCGTAAATTCGGGTATGAGCACTCAGCCCTAAAAACAGAGCAAAGCTGAACAACAGAGTTTGATACCAATTTTTTAACTGCACGGTTATAGTAGTCTTAGCGCTTCTTTAATCAATTCTTCAACGGTTTGGGTTCCGGTATCGATTTTATCCAATACTTTCTCGGCTGATTTTTTATCAAAACCGAGCGAAACCAGAGCATTTAACGCATCAAATCGATTTCTATTGTTTGAACTGAAAATATTCTCGGTGCCCAGTTCCATTTTGGAGACTTTTCCTTTTAAGTCAATGATGACGCGCTGGGCTGTTTTCAGACCAATTCCTTTCACTTTTTGAATGCGGGCCACATCTTCAGTGAGGATGGCCTGCGCAATTTCATCGGGTGTCATGGAAGACAGCATGATGATGGCTGTGTTGGGGCCAATGCCTGAAACGCTAATGAGGTGCGTAAACATCTCGCGCTCTTCTTTGGTCGCAAAGCCATAAAGCGTATGCGCATCTTCTCGAATGATCAGTTTTGTATGCAATACAACGGCTTCTTGATCTGATAATACAGAAAAGGTATTGAGTGAGATTTTCACTTCATAACCAACCCCTGAACACTCGATGAGGAGGTCAGTTGGGTTCTTTTCGATGAGTCTGCCGTTGAGTCTTGAAATCATTTTTCTTGTCCTTGTGCGTCGATGACTGCAATTTTGATCATGCTGAGAATTTCGCGAACACTTGCCCCGAGTTGCAACACGTGCAAAGACTTGCGCAATCCTAGCAAGATTGGGCCAATTGGCTCTAATTCGTTGGTTTGCTGTAAGAGTTTGTAGGCAATATTTCCTGCCGATAAGTTCGGGAAAATAAGCGTATTGACTTCTTTATTGGCTAAGGTCGAGAACGGGAATTTCTCGTTCATGAGCTCTGGGTTGAGTGCAAAATTGGCCTGCATTTCACCGTCAACAATTAGGTTGGGTTGGGTTTCGTGCAAGATTTTCACAGCTTTTGACATTTTCTCAGGATCTTGTCCTGGAGAAGAGCCAAAGTTAGAGTAGCTCAAAAGGGCAATACGTGGCGTCACTTTTAAACGGCGAATAAACTTGGCCACATTGACTGTGATTTCTGCAATTTGCTCGGCACTAGGGTTTAAATTGACAGTTGTATCTGCCAAGAAAAGCGGGCCTTTTTTGGTGTTCAAGATATACATACCGGCAATGGTTTGGATATCTTTTTGTAGGCCAATGGTGCTGATGGCAGGGCGAAGTACGGAACGGTAGCTGCGCGTAAGCCCAGTTACCATGGCATCTGCTTCACCTAAGTTGAGCATCATGGCGCCAAAGTAATTGCGTTCGCGCATTAAAGAGATGGCTTCGTATTCGGTAATTCCTTTGCGTTTGCGTTTGTCGAAGAACTCTGTGCCATATTGAATACGGCGCGCTTCTTCTTCGTCAGATTTACAATCAATGATTTGAACATCTGGAATCTCGATGCTATATTCATTCATGAGGTCGAGAATTTTTTGTTTTCGACCAAGTAGAATAGGGAAGGCCACACCTTCGTCATAGGCTTGTTGTGCGGCTTTGAGTATTTTGATGTTGTCACCCTCTGGGAAAACAACCGTTTTCGGGTTGCCTTGCGCTTTGGTGGTGATGTTGCGGTGCAATTTGTTGTCAAGACCCAAACGGCTCTTGAGTTGGTTTTCGTATTCTTCCCAATCAGTGATGGGCTCTTGTGCCACACCAGACTCCATGGCAGCACGCGCTACGGCAGGAGCTACATAATAAATGAGGCGAGGATCAAGAGGTTTTGGAATGATTTGCTCACGACCAAAAGAGATGTTTTTTCCGCCGTAGGCTTCAATGACTTCTTCTGGAATGGTTTCTTTGGCCAAAGCAGCAATGGCTTTGACAGCAGCCAATTTCATTTCTTCATTGATGGCAGTTGCTCTTACATCGAGGGCTCCGCGAAAAATGAACGGGAAGCCAAGCACGTTGTTGACCTGATTAGGATGGTCAGAACGGCCCGTTGCCATGATGATGTCTTTGCGTACTGAAGTGGCCTCTTTGTAAGAAATTTCTGGTTCAGGGTTAGCCAAAGCAAAAACTATAGGATCTTTGGCCATAGCTGCAATCATTTCTTTGGCAACCAAACCTGCGCGGGAAAGCCCTAAAAAGACATCGGCGCCCTTGAAGGCGTCAGCAAAAGCAACATCTTTTTTATGGACAGCAAATAGTTTTTTGGTGTCGTCGAGGTCTTGTCTGTTGGCATGAATAAGGCCCTTTGAATCAAACATGAATATGTTTTCAAGCTTGACACCAAGGCGATTATAAAGTTTGGCACAAGAAAGTGCTGAAGCACCTGCACCTGAAACCACAATTTTTACTTTTTCGATTTTTTTGCCAGCTAACTCGAGTGCATTCAACAGGGCAGCCGCACTAATGATCGCAGTTCCGTGCTGGTCATCGTGCATGATCGGAATATCGAGCTCTTCTTTGAGACGTCTTTCAATTTCAAAGGCTTCAGGAGCCTTGATATCTTCTAGGTTGATGCCGCCAAAAGTTGGGGCAATAGCCTTCACGGTCTGGATAAAGAGTTCAGGGTCTTTGGCATCTACCTCGATATCAAAAACGTCGATGTCAGCAAAGATTTTAAAGAGCAAGCCCTTTCCTTCCATGACGGGTTTAGACGCTTCAGGGCCGATGTCGCCGAGGCCGAGTACTGCGGTTCCGTTAGAAATAACGGCTACCAAGTTTTGCTTGGCGGTGTATTTGTAGACATCTGCTTTGTTTTCAGCGATGCGTAAGCAAGGCTCTGCTACCCCAGGTGAGTAGGCCAAAGAAAGGTCTCGTTGGGAAGCATAGGGTTTTGTCGGTACGACTTCGATTTTTCCGGGTCTGCCACCAGCGTGGTAGTCGAGTGCATCTTGTTTCCTGATCTTAGACATATATATTTTTCAGAAAGGCAAATATACGAAAAGCAATCTAAAGCTCAGAACGAAAAAAAGCGCCCCGAAGAGCGCTTTTTCTAGTATTTGAATTGGCTTACAAACCAAGTAAGATTTCAAGTGGGTCTTTCGAACCAAAGATCATGCGCTCAGGGTTTTCAAGCATTTCTTTGACTTTAACCAAGAAGCCCACAGATTCTTTGCCATCAATGATGCGGTGGTCATAAGAAAGGGCTACATACATGATGGGTCTGATTTCTACTTTTCCGTTGATGGCAACTGGTCTTTCAACTACGTTGTGCATTCCTAGAATAGCAGATTGCGGTGGGTTAATAATTGGTGTAGAAAGCATAGAGCCAAAAACACCCCCATTGGTGATGGTAAAGGTACCGCCGGTCATGTCTTCTGGTGTGATTTTTCCGTCACGGGCTTTGATGGCCAAACGTTTGATTTCTCTTTCAATTTCGGCTAAGCTCATTTGCTCTGCATTGCGCACAACCGGAACCATGAGGCCTTTTGGCGAAGAAACGGCAATACCGATATCGGCGTAGTCATGGAAAATCATTTCGTTGCCGTCTATTTGGGCATTGACTGCCGGGAATAATTTCAAGGCTTCGGTGACTGCTTTGGTAAAGAACGACATAAAGCCAAGATTCACTTCGTGGTGCTTTGAAAAAGCATCTTTGTATTTGGCGCGCACATCCATGATAGGTTTCATGTCCACTTCATTGAAGGTCGTGAGCATGGCTGTTTCGTTCTTAACAGACACCAAACGCTCGGCAATTTTTCGGCGCAGCATTGACATTTTTTCGCGGCTCTGCTCGCGGGTGCCACCCCAACCTTGCGCAGCTTCTGTAGAGAAACCAGCAGACATAGCGGCAATGACATCTTGTTTGGTGATGCGGCCATCTTTTCCGGTTGCTTTAATGGCAGCAGGGTTGATGTTGTTTTCTTTGAGCATTTTGGCTGCTGCTGGTGAGGCACTTCCGGCTGCATAGCTGTCAGATTTTACGGGCTCAGGATTCGGAGCTGGGCTTGCAGGGGCAGCAGCAACGGGCGCCGCAGGCGCCTCAGTTTTTGGCGCCTCGCTTGCAGCAGGCGCAGGCGCGCCCGCAGGGCGCGCTGCACTGGTGTCAATGAGGCAAACCACTTGGCCAACCTTCACGACATCACCTTCGGCAGCTTTGAGTGTGATGATACCACTTTCCTCAGCGGGCAACTCTAAGGTTGCTTTGTCTGAATCAACCTCGGCAATGGCCTGGTCTTTTTCAACGTAATCGCCATCGGCAACGAGCCATGTTGCGATTTCAACTTCTGAGATGGACTCTCCCGGGCTCGGGACTTTCATTTCTAATAGTGACATAAGCTTACTTTTTTAGCCTTACTTCGCGTAGGCAAAGAGGTCGTTAAACAATTTTTTAAGTCTAATTTCATGGAGTTTTTTAGAACCTTCAGCGGCAGCTGCACTGGCTGGTCTGGTAATTCCGATCAGTGGAATATGACGCAGGTTCATGGCCATGTGCATCCAAGCACCCATGTTGGCAGGTTCTTCTTGGGCCCAAAGAATATTTTTGGCTTTGTACTTGGCAAGAATGGCATCAATTTGCTCGGTTGGCAACGGATAAAGTTGTTCGATGCGCACAAATGCCATGTTTTTCACGCCTAATTCTGCGGCTTTTACTTTCATTTCGTAGTAGAATTTACCGCTACATAACACAACGGTATCTACTGATTTTGCAGTTGCAGTTGGGTCATCGAGGACCTCCTGGAAGCGCCCTTTAGCCATTTCGTCAAGACTTGAGGTGGCGTCTGGGTAGCGCAACAACATTTTTGGCGAAAAGACCACTAATGGTTTGCGGAAATCACGTTTGATCTGACGACGCATTAAGTGGAAATGATTAGCAGGAGTCGATGTATTGACAATTTGCATGTTGAGGTCTGCACATTGCTGTAAGAAGCGCTCCATGCGCCCACTAGAGTGCTCAGCGCCCTGGCCTTCATAACCATGTGGCAATAACATGACAAGACCAGTTTGGGTTGCCCATTTGTCTTCGCCAGCAGAAATGAATTGATCCACCATAATTTGGGCGCCATTGAAGAAGTCACCAAATTGTGCTTCCCAAATAGTGAGCCCCGATGGATTCGCTAAAGAGTAGCCATATTCAAAACCTAAAACACCGTACTCAGAAAGTAAAGAGTTGTAAATGCTAAAAGTGCCTTGTTTTTCTTGGAGTTGATTGAGTGTCAAGATTTCTTCCTCGGTGTCTTCTGTCTTGACAACTGCGTGTCTGTGAGAAAAGGTTCCGCGTTCTACGTCTTGTCCCGAAATGCGTACGGCGTGTCCTTCAGCTAAAAGAGTAGCATAGGCCAGCATTTCAGCACTTCCCCAGTCGAGTTTGTCGTTTTCAATAGCTGCCAAGCGGTCTTCGAAAATTTTGGCAATTTTTCTAAAGTACTTTTTGCCTTCAGGCAGGGTAGCCAATTTTTTACCAAGCGCTAATAATTCTTTTTTAGCAATACCTGTTTCAGGAGAAACTTTGAAGTCAGCTTCAGTTCCGTGGCGGTAATTTTCCCAGGTTAAACTTAAGAAATCATAAACGTGTGCTTTGTCACGGCTTCTAGAATGCTCGTATTCTGCCTCTAAAAAGGCCTGATACTCGAGCTCGAATTTCTTAGCCTCTTCAGCATTTAAAATGCTTTCTCTTTGCAATTGCTCTAAATAGATTTCTCTTGGGTTTGGATGCTTTGCAATGATGTTATAGAGTTTCGGCTGCGTGAATTTTGGCTCATCGCCTTCGTTGTGTCCGTATTTGCGGTAGCAAAGCAGGTCAATGAAGATGTCGCGGTGAAACGCCTGGCGGTATTCCATGGCAATTTCAATGGTAGTTACAATGGCTTCGATGTCGTCTCCGTTTACATGGAAAACTGGGCAAAGCGTGGTTTTCGCAACGTCAGTACAATAAGTTGAAGTTCGGCCATCGAGGTAGTTAGTCGTGAAGCCTACTTGGTTGTTGACTACAATATGGATGGTTCCACCTGTGCGGTAGCCATCAAGGCCAGCCATTTGGATGGTTTCATAGACAATTCCTTGACCCGCAACCGCAGCGTCTCCATGTATAAGTACTGGGCAAACTTTTTCTTCAGTTTGAAAGACGTGATCAATTTTTGCGCGGGCAATCCCTTCGACAACCGTATTCACTGCTTCTAAGTGAGACGGGTTTGGCGCTAGGGTAAGGCCAATTTTCTTGCCGTTTTCAAGTTCGATGTGTGAAGTAAAGCCTTGGTGATACTTCACATCACCATCAAAGGTCATTTCAAATTCAAATTCCTTGCCTTCAAATTCGCGGAAGATATCGCGTGGGCGCTTTTCAAAAATGTTGGCAAGGGTGTTGAGACGGCCACGGTGAGCCATTCCCATTACAAAATATTCTACACCGAGGTCTGCACCTTTCTGCACCAAAGTATCGAGTGCCGGGATGAGCCCTTCACCACCTTCAATGGAGAAACGCTTTTGCCCAACGAACTTTTTGCCTAGAAAACCTTCAAAACCAGTAGCTTGGTTCAGTTTTTCGTAGATTTTAATTTTGCGTTTTGGATCAAAAACAGGGCGGTTGCTCAGTTCAATTTTATTGCGAAACCAGTCAATTCTTTCTGGGTCACGCATGTACATATATTCTATACCAATGGATTGGCAGTAAGTCAGTTCAAGGTGCGCGATGATATCAGATAACTTGGCAGCACCAATTCCGATTTGCTCACCCGCCTGAAATACTTCATTGAGGTCAGCTTCGGTCAGGCCGAAATGCTCAATTGCTAAGTCTGGGGTGTGCTTGCGGCGATCGCGAACCGGGTTAGTTCTGGTAAAAAGGTGTCCGCGTGTGCGATAGCCATTGATGAGGTTAATGACCTTGAATTCTTTGACAAAATTTTCAGGGATTTCACCCGTGGCTTCATAGTTTGTTTGTGCAAACTCAAAACCCTCAAAGAATTTGGCCCAACCAAGGTCTACGCTTGTGGGGTCCTGTTTGTATTGCTTGTAAAGATGGTCGATGGCTGAGACATCGGCATTTCCTACGTAAGAAACTTTATCCATGCTGTTTTTATGCTTTTTAACGCTACAAAATTAAAGGTCTTAGCGCAAATGTGAACAAATCATGAAGCGAACATGACTGCAATTTTTTGTGTCTGAACAAAGCGCAAAAGTGCGTGTTTCATTCGTATGTCACAACGTG
>JBEEKM010000005.1:0-67863 GCA_041168645.1 Bacteroidota bacterium
CGCGCTGGGTCCATTCTCGAGCCTGGATAACGATTTGTTTCTTCAACGCTGAACTGCTGTGCCGACAATACTGCCATTTCGTTTAAGACCTCGCCTTGTTTTCTGCCTACAACGCGGACAGCATTTTGCTCTGATATTTTCTCTTGTAGAGGAATTTGAACGATCAACTCACGGCCTGATGTTACTTCGATTGTGAGTGTGCGTGAATCATAAAACGCAGCGCTTGCTACCAATTGATGCTTTCCGACCGGAACTTTCAATATGCTAAATGAGCCATCGGTTGTGGCTGCTGCCATGTATTTTTGCCCATCGACCTCAATCAATAATTTAGCGCCCGTTAGTGGGTAATTTGTTTCGCTGTCAAAGACTTTTCCGCGTACGGTTTGAGTAGGTAACTGTGCAAATATCAACACATTAAAGACCAAAAAAGAGAGTAGTAGTTGTAGTTTCATGCTTTGTAATTTGAAACGAATATAGGATTATTTTTTTTTCATACAACGAAATGATGTTTTGCACGGTTTTTGTCAATGTGGACAATATCCTTAACTTTAGAAAAAAAATTCATGAAGACAATCGCCCTTTTTACCTTAATGATTATCGGTCAAATGAGCTTTGCTCAAAAAGCTGCCATGACTTGGTACACCGACATCAATGAAGCATCTGCCATTGCTAAAAAAGAAAATAAACCCATGATGCTGTTCTTTACTGGTTCTGACTGGTGTGGTTGGTGTCATCGTTTACAAAATGAAGTTTTCAAAACCCCGGAATTTGAAAAGTGGGCCAAAGAAAATGTCATTTTAGTTGAACTCGATTTTCCGCGTTCAAAGCCACAGACTGAAGCTATTAAAGTTCAAAACCGTGGTTTACAACAACAATTTGGCGTACGTGGCTATCCTACATGTTGGTTTGTCAAGCCAGAAAAAATGTCTGATGGCAAAATGAACCTGACACAACTTGGTTCAAAAGGATATGAAGCAGGTGGACCTGCCAACTGGATCAGCGGTGCAAACACCATGATTCATCCGAATTAAAAGATCATTTATCTTCCGAACTATTCGAATTTCAATCCTGAAAATTCGTCGTAATTAAAACCCCTGGATGCCAAGAAGCGAAATAGCTTTTGCTTGCGCATCCAGGGGTCTTTTTCTTTAAGGAGTTCTTGCCATTTGCGTTGGGCTACACTTTGAAGAATTTCAAAATAGTCTTCGGTGTCGTACATCTCGTGAATGGCTTGTTGGATGAGTTCTCGGTCAATATGCTTCAGTTGTAAGCCTTGTTTGATCTTGTTTACTCCCCAATATTTAATGCGCAATTTACCAATGGCGTAGGCACGTGCAAAACGGGCATCGTCGAGAAACTTGTTTTCAATTAAGGAATTGATAATTTGAATAACCTCGCCTTCTTGGGCCCCCAAGCGCTTGAGTTTTTCAAGTACTTCATGGCTACAACGCTCCTGATATGCACAAAATGCCTCAGATTTCTGAAGCATTTGTGTGAGGTCATAAGCGCGAGGCGCTGTCATTACAAGGGGATTTCGTTGTTTTCTTTATCGACAAAAGTATACTGGAGTAAGTGGTGTGCTGTTACGCCACGCACTGGAATCCATTTTTTGTATTTGAAGAACCAACGCAGCTGTCTGCTCATGAGTCCTTTTTTGAAGAAAGCTTCAAGATAAGGATGAACGAGCAACGATACACCGCTCAAGCGTCTTTCATTGATGAGGTAATCGAGGTTGGTTTCGATTTCTTCAGCAAATAAAATGCTGGCCTGTACTTCGCCGCTTCCGTTACAAGTTGGGCAAGTTTCGGCAGTTTGGATATCGGTTTCAGGGCGGACGCGCTGACGTGTGATCTCAATGATACCAAATTTAGAAGGTGGAATCATGTTGTGCTTGGCACGGTCTGACTTCATGAATTCCTTCATTTTGTCATAGAGAATCTTGTTGTTCTCGCGGTCATGCATGTCGATGAAATCGACGCAAATAATACCGCCCATGTCGCGCAGTTGCAACACACGAGCAACTTCTTCGGCCGCCTCAATGTTGGTGGCAAGGGCATTCGACTCTTGGCCGTCAGCTCCTTTGCGGTTACCGCTATTGACATCGATAACGTGCATCGCTTCGGTGTGCTCAATGATGAGATAGCCACCACTAGGAAGTGGAACCTTCTTGCCAAAAAGTGTTTTGATTTGTTTGTTAATGCCAAAGCGCTCAAATATGGCTACACGGTTATCGTAATTTCTGACGATTTTTTCGCGGCCTGGGGCAATTTCAGCAATGTAATCCTTCATTTGGATGGCCATTGCTTCGTCATTGACATGGATATTTGTAAAATTACCATTCAGTAAATCGCGCAGAATGGAATTCGTGGTATTGAGTTCTCCGAGTACGCGTTTTGGGGGTTGTGCCCCTTTCAAATTTGCGTGAAGAGTGCGCCATTTTTCGAGTAGGTTCGAAAGGTCTGTTTCGAGGTCTGCTGTTGACTTATTTTCAGCAACAGTACGAATAATGACACCAAAGTTTTTTGGTTTAATGCGATCCATGAGTTCTTTCAGACGCTCCTTTTCAGCAGTATCTTTAATTTTTTGACTCACAGAAATTTTATCTGAGAAAGGCACGAGTACGAGGTAACGGCCAGCAAGGGTGACTTCAGAACTTAAGCGAGGTCCTTTTTGAGAAATCGGTTCTTTGGCAACCTGAACCAGGATTGCTTGAGAAGAAGAAAGTATATTAGATACCTTGCCTTCTTTTGGGATTTCTTTTTCTAGCTTAAAGTATTGAAGGTCAGCTACATTTTGTTTTCCAGCTACGCTATCTTTAACATATTTTGAAAAGGAAACGTATTGGGGGCCGAGGTCATGGTAGTGCAAAAATGCATCTTTGTCATAACCGACGTCCACAAAAGCAGCGTTGAGTCCATTTGCTACGCGTCGTACTCGTCCTAAATAGATGTCGCCTACAGAGAAGTCTGTGTTGCCGCGATCTTCGTGCAACTCAATTAACTTCCCGTCGCGCAGCAATGCTATCCAGACGCCGTTTGAACGTGCGTCTACAACGAGTTCTAAATTCACTTGAAATTATTTACAGGATGAAACAATGAAAGCTCAAAGAAAAATCAATGAGCTCTCTATGCGTTTACATATGAAAGAAGAAATTATTTTTTCTTCTTGTGGCGATTTTTTCTAAGTCTTTTTTTACGCTTGTGCGTCGCCATCTTGTGTCTTTTTCTTTTTTTACCGCTTGGCATAATGAGTATATTATATGTTTAGTACTTTGTTACAAAAAAAATGCACCCCCGCAAAGGGAGTGCAAAGGTAATACAAATTTCAGTAAAAAAGAAATCTTATTTAACCTGAACCTTGTTCTTCACTTCGTCAACAAAAGTTTTAGAAGGTTTGAAGGAAGGGATGTTGTGTGCCGGGATGATGATCGTGGTGTTTTTTGAGATATTGCGACCTGTTTTTTGAGCGCGTTCTTTCACTACGAAACTTCCAAACCCACGTAAGTACACATTTTTTCCGTCAGCCATAGAAGCTTTGATGTTGTTCATAAAAGCCTCTACTGCACGAAGTGCCTCTGCTCTTTCCAATCCGGTTTCTTCTGCAATATTTGCAACGATATCCGCTTTTGTCATATCTCTTTGGTTAATTGATTAGGTGATTAAATGCGGCGCAAAAATACTTCACAGAAACATTATATGCGTAATTTTCCACGAATTTTTCTGAAATATTATGCACGCACTAAGTCAGATCTTGATCAATTGGTATGAAAATCACCAGCGCAACCTGCCCTGGAGACACACCAAAGATCCTTATCAAATATGGCTTAGCGAAGTAATTTTGCAACAAACTCGCGTCGATCAGGGCTTGCCTTATTACAACAAATTCGTCAGTTCCTTTCCAAGCATTCATGCATTAGCAAATGCCAGCGAACAAGAAGTTTTGAGTCTTTGGCAGGGTCTTGGTTATTACAGCCGCGGGAGAAATCTGCATGCAACGGCTCAAATTATCAGCCGGGCTTATCAGGGGAAATTCCCAGAAAATTATCAAGGCCTGCTTCAGCTGAAAGGAATAGGGCCATATACTGCCGCAGCTATTGCCTCTTTTGCTTTTGACTTGCCGCATGCCGTTGTAGATGGCAATGTTTACAGAGTCCTGAGTAGATATTTTGGGATTGACTTAGCCATCAATTCCACAGCAGGAAAAAAGGCTTTTGAAAAAATTGCTGAGGAAATATTGGACCCCAAACAAGCAGCTCAACACAACCAAGCCATGATGGAATTTGGTGCATTGCAATGCAAACCGGTTTCGCCAAATTGTGGGGTTTGCCCACTAAATACCTCTTGTGCGGCTTTTTCAGAAGGAAAAGTACAGGTTTTGCCCGTCAAAGAAAAAAAGGTGAAGGTAAAAGCGCGTTTTTTTGTGTATCATGTTGTACAGGATCAGCAGGGCCGTCTCGCCTTTGAACGACGAGGCTCCGGAGATATTTGGGAAGGTTTATATGAGTTTCCGCTTGTGGAATTGGACACCGAAGAAGCGCAATCTGCTTATTTGGAGCGTTTTACAAGTGTTTGGCGCTCGGCTCCTTTCAAACATATATTGACGCATCAAAGGATCAAAGCGTTTTTTATCCGCGCTCCGTTTGAGTCTAAAGCGAAGGAGCTCAACTATTATCCTTTTGAGGAAATTTCCAGTTTACCCTTGCCCCGCTTGATTGATAAATTTCTTGAACAACATCGGGAAGATTTAACGAAATAGCAGTCGCTTTCTTGTTAACTTTGTAAAAAAAGATCAATGCTCTCAATCAACTACCAATCCAAAGATAAGCAGCCTTCAGTTTTGCGTTTCGTGCCCAGCCAACCAGAAGCCAAAGACTTTGACTACACTAAAACCAAAACGCATTTCGAATTCGAAATCAAAGCAGGTCAAGATGCAGAGGCGCTGCGCATCCTCGCCGACAAAGTCGAGAAGTACTTACATGACGACGTAGTTTGTCTGAAAATTGAAAACGGAGACAACGCCGACCTCTATGCTTTTTTAGAGGGTCTGCTTTTGGCTAATTACCGTTTTTTACAACACTTTAGTAAACCCAAGCCAGGTGTTTTTGCTGAAGTTATCGTGCCAAAATCATTTGACAAAGCAAGCATTCAAGAATTGCAGCACATTGCTAAAGCGGTTCACAAAACCCGTGATTTAGTCAACACGCCGGTGTCTCATCTCAATGCCGAGCAACTTGCACAAGCGGTTGTAGACTTAGGTGAAGAAGCTGGTTTTCAGGTTCAGGTCCTTGAAGAAACTCAAATTGAAACCCTCAAAATGGGTGGCTTACTCGCTGTAAACAAAGGCTCAATAGACCCGCCTACATTTACCGTTGCCGAATACAAACCAAAAAATGCCAAAAACAAACAACCAATTGTGCTAGTTGGAAAAGGTGTTGTTTACGATACAGGAGGGCTCAGTTTGAAGCCCACACCAGGTAGCATGGACACCATGAAAGGTGATATGGCAGGGGCAGCAACGATGGCGGCAGTCATTTATTTAGCAGCACTTGAAAAACTGCCGGTTCACTTAATTGCGCTAATTCCTGCCACCGACAACCGACCAGGCGGAAACGCATATACGCCAGGCGATGTCATCACGATGTTTGATGGCACCACCATCGAGGTACTCAATACAGATGCTGAAGGCCGCATGATTTTAGCCGATGCTTTGGCTTATTCTAATAAATACAATCCGCAACTTGTCATTGATGCTGCCACACTTACTGGCGCCGCTTTACGCGCTATCGGAACAGAAGCAAGCATCATTATGGGGAATGCCGAAGATGCCATTTTCAAACAACTTGAAGAAAGTGGTTTTGCAGTTCATGAACGCGTCGTTCGCTTCCCTTTCTGGGACGACTACAAAAAGCACATGAAATCAAAAATTGCCGACATGAAAAATATCGGTGGACCAAACGCTGGCATGATTTCAGCCGGTAAATTTTTAGAGCATTTCGTAAAAGCGCCTTATATACATATGGATATTGCTGGCCCAGCTTGGCTAGATGCTCCTGAAAACTACAAAGGAGACGGTGGTACCGGAGCTGGTGTGCGCTTACTCTATCATTTTCTTAAAAGCCTTCATAACTAATGGATAAAGACCCTCAAATTGCAAATAAAGAAAAGGAGCAGTCTCAAAAGCCCTTGATCAAAGTTGGTCTTACTGTTGGTGACATCAATGGCATTGGCCCTGAGGTCCTGATTAAAGCACTTAAAGATAACCGCATTTTAACCGATATCATTCCGGTAGTTTACGGCTCAAACAAAGTGGTTTCATTTTATAAAAAACATCTCAACCTACAAGACTTCAATTACCAAACTTGTAAATCTGCAGATGAAGTATCTGCTAAAAAAATCAATGTTGTCAATGTTTGGCAAGATGAAATTGAAATAGAGCCCGGGCAATCAAATGCTGATGGTGGTAAATATGCGTTGCTTTCTTTAGAAGCCGCCACCAAAGACCTCGCAAGTGGCAAAATTGATGTCATTGTTACAGCGCCTTTTTCTAAAGAAAACGTAGCAAAAGCCGGTTTTGAATTTGTAGGGCATACCGAATATTTAGCGGAAATGTCTGGCGCCAAAGAAGCGTTAATGGTTTTGGTTTCAGGATCGCTGCGCGTTGCGTTGGTCACTACTCATATCCCCATTAAAGATATTTCAAGTAAACTCAACAAAGAACTCATCGTTCAGAAAATTGAAGCTTTCGAACAAAGCTTAAAGAAAGACTTCGGAATTGTGAAGCCAAGAATTGCGGTATTTGGACTCAATCCACATGCCGGAGAAAACGGCAAAATCGGCGAAGAAGAACAACACAGCATTACACCCGCCATTCAACAAGCGCGTCAAAATGGAGTTTTGGCCTTTGGACCTTACCCAGCTGACGGATTTTTTGGTTCTAAATCAAGGCAACAATTTGATGGCGTTTTGGCCATGTATCACGATCAAGGTCTGACGGCTTTTAAAGCGCTTTGCTTCGAAGACGGTGTCAATTTTACCGCAAGTTTGCCAATTGTAAGAACAAGCCCTGATCACGGCACCGCCTTTGATATAGCCGGTAAACAACTTGCTGACGAACAAAGTATGCGCAGTGCAATTTACCTCGCCGTTGATGCCTACCGAAATCGCAAAATATACAAAGAGATTACGGCCAATCCTTTGCCATTTTCCAAAGAAGAAAAAGGGCGAAAAGATCAAGATTAAGAGAAGATTGCACGTAAGTGTCTTTTCGGATTTTAAAAATCCAAATTAATTCCTTAATTTTGCCCTTCGTTTTTGTTAGTGAAACTTTCAATATGAATAATCCCTACGCCATACCGTTTGTCGGCCTCAAGCTCGGGATTCACGAATTTGAATTTGACATTAACAAGTCGTTCTTTGAATCTTTGCCTTACTCACTCATAGAAGATGGCCGTTTAATCGCCTATCTAGAGTTAGAAAAAAAGGAAACCATGCTCATTGCCAACATCGGTATTGATGGTTTCATTTTTTCAGACTGTGACCGCTGTGGCGAACCGATTAACCAAGAAATAGATGGTGAATTCACCATTTATTATACTTTCGGACACGAAGAATCCGAAGATGAAAACTTAATCGTTATCGCACCCGAGAGCTATCAAATAGACCTCACTCAGCCTATCTATGAGCTCATCACACTATCCTTGCCCTCAAGAATGGTTCATGATGAAGGAGACTGCAACGAAGAGATGGTTTCCCTGATTGCTAAATATCAGCAAGCAGCACCAGATCCGAACAAAAAAGACGACGACGACATAGACCCAAGGTGGTCCGCATTAAAGAATTTAAATTAAATAGCTATAAATTAAAGAAAAATGGCGCATCCTAAACGAAGAATATCGACCACACGTCGTGACAAACGTAGAACGCACAAGAAAGCTACTGCGAATCAAGTAGCTACATGCCCAACAACAGGTCAGCCGCACCTTTTTCATCATGCGCACTGGCATGAAGGGAAACTCTACTACAGAGGGAAAGTTGTAGCTGAAAAAGCTACAGACTCCATCGAGGAGGTACAATAAGTTCTAATTTTCTCCCATGAAGATTGGGCTTGATGTCTCCGGTGGCGATTTCGCTCCGCAAGCGACAATTGATGGTGCATTATTAGCCAGAGAAGTATTGGCTAATGATGTCACTATTGTATTGCTTGGTGATGAACTTGTCATTCAAAAAGAATTAGCTGCACGCGGCAAATCACCAGAACTTTTCGAAATCGTACATGCCCCAGAGGTCATTACCTACCATGACCATCCTACACGTGCTTTACCGAAAAAACCCAATAGCTCAATAGCCGTTGGTTTTGAAATGCTTGCCAAGGGCTTATTAGATGTATTTGCAAGTAATGGCAACACTGGTGCTATGCTAGTTGGCTCCATGTACAAACTCAATACCATTCCAGGCGTAATTCGACCTTGTATCACGTCAACTTTGCCAACAATTAATGATGGTAAATCTGTGTTACTAGATGTTGGTTCAAATGCCGATTGCAAATCTGATGTGCTTTATCAGTTTGCAGTATTAGGTTCAGTGTATGCTGAAACCGTATTAAATATCCCGAATCCAAAAATTGCCTTATTAAATATCGGTGAAGAAGATTCCAAAGGGAATCTACTTTCAATTGCTGCTTATAAGTTGCTTTCCGAAACCGATGAAATCAATTTCATAGGAAACATTGAAGGGCGCGATATTTTTACAGGCGTCGCAGACGTTATAGTTTGTGATGGATTTACAGGAAATATTGTGCTTAAAGAAGCGGAAGGTATTTTTACCCTCATGAAAAAACGCGGCATTAAAGACGAATATTTCGACCGTTTTAATTACGAGAATTATGGCGGAACACCTGTTTTAGGAGTCAAAGGAAATGCCATTATTGGGCACGGAATTTCAAATGATATTGCAGTTAAAAATATGTTGCTGCATGCACACGAGGTCGTTGTATCTGATCTTGCTGAAAAAATTAACGAAGCATTTAACTAACCATGGGCAAAATTACCGCTGCCATTACCGCAGTTCAAGGATACGTTCCTGAACACATCCTATCAAACGAAGACCTCGCTAAACTTGTTGATACCTCTGACGAATGGATCACATCTCGCACAGGAATTAAAGAGCGTCGCATTATGAAAGATGGGGCTAGTTCTGATATGGCTGCCGCAGCTGTAAAGACGCTACTTGAGAAAAAGGGAATTGACCCACTTGACATCGAACTTGTCATCGTAGGTACCGTAACCCCTGACCATCCATTCCCAAGTACCGCAAACATCGTTTGTGACAAAGTAGGCATGAAAAATGCCTGGAGTTATGACGTCAATGCTGCTTGTTCAGGTTTTCTATATGCGCTTTCTACAGGTGCTCAATTTATTGAGAGTGGAAAACACAAAAAAGTTATCGTGATCGGTGTTGATAAAATGACATCTATTATTGATTACCAAGATCGCACCACTTGTGTCATTTTTGGAGATGGCGCTGGTGCTGTTTTACTTGAGCCAAATGAAGAAGGAAATGGAGTTCTCGACTTCATCCTTAGAAGCGATGGTTCTGGTAAACAATATTTACAACAACCTGCCGGTGGTTCAGCACAACCTGCCTCTATTGAAACAGTTGAAAACCGTTTGCATTACGTGAAGCAAGAAGGTCAGGCAGTTTTCAAATTTGCCGTGACCAACATGGCCGATGTTTCAGCAGAAATCATGGAGCGCAATAACCTGACCAGTGACGACGTAAGTTGGCTGGTGCCACACCAAGCAAATTTGCGCATCATTGATGCAACAGCAAACCGCATGGGTCTGACCAAAGAAAAGGTCATGATCAATATTCAAAAATACGGCAATACTACTGCTGGAACACTTCCACTTTGCTTGTGGGATTACGAAAAACAACTTAAAAAAGGAGATATTTTAGTGCTTTCTGCCTTCGGTGGCGGATTTACTTGGGGTGCTATTTATTTGAAATGGGCCTACAATTCATAATTAAATTAACTTTGAAAAAAATATAGTCATGAATCTAGAAGAGATCAAAGACCTTATCAAATTAGTATCGAAATCAGGTCTCGGTAAAGTAGAAATTGAAAGAGAAGGTTTTCGCATTTCAATTAAAGGAAGCCAATCTGAACAAGTATTAGTTCAAGCTGCACCTGTTATGGCTGCTCCAGCGCCTATCGCTGCTGCGCCAGTTGCTGCACCAAGTAACACAGGTGATGCTGCACCAGTTGCCGCTTCAGATGATAGCAAATACATCACTGTTAAATCACCAATGATTGGTACTTTCTACAGAACACCAGGCCCAGACAAGGATGCTTTTGTTAATGTAGGCGATAGCATACAGCCGGGCATGAAACTTTGTATCATTGAGGCCATGAAAACTTTCAATGAGATTGAGTCAGAAGTTTCTGGTAAAATTGTTAAAGTACTCGTGGACAACGCAAGTCCTGTAGATTACGACCAACCATTATTCTTGGTTGATCCAGCTTAAAAACAGCACTATGTTTAAGAAAATTTTGATCGCCAACCGCGGTGAAATCGCGTTGCGCGTTATTCGAACTTGCAAAGAAATGGGCATCAAAACAGTGGCAGTTTATTCTACCGCTGACAAAGACAGCCTTCCTGTTCGCTTTGCCGATGAAGCCGTTTGTATTGGTCCGCCTGTAAGCTCACAGTCTTACCTTAGTATTCCAAATATCATTGCAGCAGCAGAAATTACTAACGCCGATGCCATTCACCCTGGCTATGGTTTCCTTTCTGAAAACGAAAAGTTTTCAAAGGTTTGCCAAGAACACGGCATTAAGTTTATCGGTGCTTTACCAGAGCAAATTGCTGGTATGGGTGATAAAGCCACGGCAAAAGCAACCATGATTGCTGCAGGCGTGCCTTGTATTCCGGGTTCAAAAGGCTTGCTCAAAGACCTCGATGACGCTTTCGTTACGGCAGAAATAATCAAATACCCGGTCATCCTTAAAGCTACCGCAGGTGGTGGAGGAAAAGGGATGCGTATTGTCTGGAAAAAAGACGAAATGGAAGCCGCTTGGGATTCTGCGCGTCAAGAAGCCGGAGCCGCTTTCGGAAACGACGGTATCTACATGGAGAAATTCATTGAGGAACCTCGCCACATTGAAATCCAAATTGCTGGTGACCAATACGGAAATGCCTGCCATCTTTCAGAACGCGATTGCTCTATTCAGCGTCGCCATCAAAAATTAGTAGAAGAAACGCCGTCACCGTTCATGACCGACGAACTCCGCGAGCGTATGGGTGAAGCTGCCATCAAAGCTGCCAAAGCCGTTAAATACGAAGGTGTTGGAACCGTTGAGTTCTTGGTAGACAAAAATCGCGACTTCTATTTCATGGAAATGAATACGCGTATTCAGGTAGAACACACTATTACGGAGGAAGTCATCAACTTTGACCTCATCAAAGAGCAAATTAAAATTGCAGCTGGTGAAAAAATTTCCGGTAAAAATTACTACCCAACGATGCACGCCATTCAATGTCGAATCAATGCTGAGGATCCTTACGCTGACTTTCGTCCAAGCCCAGGAAAAATCACAGATTACCATTGCCCAGGTGGACACGGTGTTCGCATTGATGCACATGTATACGCAGGCTACTCCATTCCGCCGCATTACGACTCCATGATTTCCAAACTCATTGTGGTTGCTCAAACCCGAGAAGAAGCGATTCTTAAAATGAAAAGGGCCCTCAGTGAATACGTTATCGGTGGCGTTAAAACAACCATTCCATTCCATCAAAAACTCATGGAAAATCCGGACTTCAACGCCGGTAATTTTACCACCAAGTTCATGGAAACATTTGAATATTAAAATTAAGGCTTCTTCGGAAGCCTTTTTTTTGGATTAAAGGCAACCCCGCACTAGAATTTCCGTTCTTGATTTGCTATCTTTAGCACCACTAAACTTGTACTACATCTAATCATGCGTTATTGCTTAGCGTTTGCCGTTTTTATTATGCTCTTGAGTCAAAACTTGAGTGCCCAATATTGTACACCCCCAACTAGTACAACGGCCATTACGCCGACAACTACAACTCAATTTACAGCGACCTTTCCTGCTGGCACTGCTCCTGTTTTTACCTTTACAGCTACTGCTGGTTGCACCTACACTTTTGCAACTTGTGGCCTAAGTAGTGTAGATACCTATCTAAGAATTTATAATGCCGCGGGTGCACTTGTTCAAGGTTGGGACGACCAATGTGGTTTTTTACAAACCAACGCTGTTTGGCTTTGCAATACTAGCGGCCCATATAGCATTCAACTTTCACAGTTCTTTTGTAATCCACTTTATGGTCCCGCCACTGTATCTTATTCTACTACCTGTCCTACAACCTCATGTACCAACCCAGTTGTAAATGCAGGCAACGACCTTGTTTTGTGCGCCGGAAGCTCTGTACAATTGGCAGGCCTTGCCTCAATTGGAAGCGGTTCTGGGAGCACTGCACCGCTTACTTTTTCCTGGACTCCAGCAGCAACCTTAAGTGCAAATAATGTTTTAAACCCTATTGCTAGTCCTACAACGACTACAACATACACCTTAACAGCAACACAAGGAAGCTGTACAAGTCAAGATCAAGTGGTGGTAACTGTCAACCCTACACCTACGATTTCTGGTACAGCACAATCATTTTGTCCAGGATCTGCAGTCACACTTAGTGCAACGGCTACCCCTGCTAATGGCACCTTCTTATGGACGCCTGGTGGACAAACAACAAATTCTATTACAGTAAGTCCAACAGCAACAACCACCTACAATGTTCAATATACACTTGGCGCTTGTAGTTCTAACACCTCTGTTACCGCTACACAAATAAACGGCATCGACTGGGCAAATACGCAATGGCCCGGATCTAGCAATATTTGCCAAGGTCAAAGTGTAACCATTTACGGCCAAGTTTTTGAAACCGGCCTAACCGAAACTACCGGACAAGGAGCCGGAATAACCGTCCAGTATGGCTTGAGCACTACTAACACGAATCCATCTACCTGGCCGGCAAGTGCCTGGACAACAGCAAGCTTCAATACTTTGGCAAGTGGAAACCCAAACAATGACGAATATATGGGTACACTATCCAATTTAAGTCCTGGCACCTACTACTACGCATTCAGTTATACCTACAACGGCTGTACTACTTATGGTGGCTATAGCACAACTGGAGGTGGATTTTGGAACGGTACCTCAAACGTCAATGGTGAAATCATTGTCAATGCCAACATAACGCCAACTTTTTCGCCAGTTGCTGCTATTTGTGCAGGAAGCACCTTTCCTACACTCCCGACGTCTTCAACAAACGGCATCAATGGAACTTGGTCACCCGCACCAAATAATTTACAAACCACTACCTACACCTTTACTCCTAATGTTGGGCTTTGTGCTTTGCCAACTACGTTAACAGTTGCGGTAAATGCCTTGCCTACCCTAAGTATCATCAATGCGGCAGGATCCACCATTTTAAATTGTACCCAAACCAGTATTTCATTAAATGCCGTTGGTGCAGGAAGTTTTGCATGGGCTAATGGTGTTATTCCTATTTCAACCGGATCATCCATAAATGTCACTACACCCGGAACCTATACGGTCGGAATTCTTGACCAAAATGGCTGCACAACCACTACAAGTTTGGTGATTACGCAAGATATAACAGCGCCCGTCGCAGTTATTACAAACAACACAAATACAAGTGTGCTTACTTGCAGTACTACAAGTATCAGTTTGACTGGCGCGGGTGGAACTACTTTTGCGTGGTCTAACGGCACGAGTAATTTTGCGAGCACAAATACTGTTTCAATTACCAACCCTGGAACCTACACCCTCTCTACTACAGGTGTAAATGGCTGTATTGATACAGAAATCATAAATATCACTCAAAGTATTACCCCACCGGTTGCTGGCATCAGTAGTAGTGTGGCCAATAATACGCTCAATTGCAACACCCCAAGTATCACCCTAACAGCTAGTGGTGGTGTGAGTTATAGTTGGGCCAACGGATCCACAATCCTGGGTACATCAAATAGCATCAACGTAACTTCTGCCGGGACCTACACGCTTACTGCTACAGGTGCCAATGGTTGTACAGATACAGAGAACATTACCATAACTTCTCAAGGCAATACTATTCCGACCTTTAACCCTATTGCACCAATTTGTGCCGGTAGCTCATTCACCCTGCCAACTAACTCACTAAATGCAGTTCTTGGTTCATGGTCTCCAGCCCCTAATTTTTTCAGCACAACTACATATACGTTTACTCCAAATGCTGGGCTCTGTGCTAATCCAATTACTTTAACAGTGGTTGTCAATCCATACCCTGTCATTAATGCTATCAATGATACTATCTGTGCAGGGCAAACAGGAACCATTTCTACTCAAGTTACCGTACCTGGTGGTGCTTATACTTGGGCCGGAACAACAAATACAGCCGCTAGCTTAAGTCTTGCGCTTAATTTTTCAAATAGCTATCAAGTTATTTATACTGTTGCAGGTTGTGCAGATACCGCCTTCGCCAGCATTGAGGTCAAGCCTGTTCCACAAGTAACGGTTCAGAATTCAACTATTTGTGTGGGGCAAGTAGGAAGTGTTTCTGCCTCAGCAAATTTGCCAAACGGTACTTGGCAGTGGTCAAACGGAAGCACTGCAAGTTCACAAGCATTAAGCCCAGTTGCGACCACAAATTATAATGTTGTCTATACCTTAAATGGCTGTAATTCTCTTCCCGCAACGGCTACAATTACCGTACTCCCTGTGCCAAGCATTACTGTAAACAGCCCAACCATCTGTCTCGGAGATCCAGCTTTACTCATTGCTACAGCCAACCCAGCTGGTGGAAACTTTTATTGGGGGCCAACAGCAAGCGCCGGAAATAACCAAATAACAGTAACCCCAACCCAGGATACTATTATTCCGATTTACAATGTTCTCAACGGTTGCTTTAGCGATACCATTTTCTCTCAAATTACTGTAAATCCACTTCCAATCAGCAACATAAGTGCATCTATCAACCAAGGATGCGTACCTATCTCGGTTGTTTTTACTCCAGATATTACCACTTATGATACTTATTCTTGGGAAAGCAACAACCAAAATATTGGTACCACTAACGCTCTCGCTTTTGATTTTATTAGTGCGGGCACTTACAATATCACCTTAACAACCACACTGAATGGTTGTACAAGTACTGCTACATTAACCAATCCGATAATTGTAGATGCGTATCCGATAGCAGCCTTTGAACCGTCATCAGACATGTTTACTGAGCCCGGTCAAGGATTGTCATTTTGGAATAATTCAAGTGGTGCTCAAACTTATCTTTGGGACTTTGGTGATGGCAGTACCTCTACAGACTTCGCCCCTTTTCATCTTTTCAATAATGCTGAAAACGAAGAAATTACCGTGACGCTTATTGCGGCTTCAAATCTAGGATGTACAGACACAACCGAATTTCTTATTGAATTTGACCCAGGGCTCGTTTACTATATTCCAAACTCATTTACTCCTGACGGTGACCAATACAACCAAGTATTTCTCCCGGTTTTCACTTATGGAATTGATCCTAGTAATTATTCATTCGAAATTTATAACCGCTGGGGTGAATTAATTTTTGAATCTAAAAATCCAGCAATTGGTTGGGACGGAACTTTTGGTCCTGACGGCATCCAATGCCAAAATGGTTCATATATTTACAAAATAACAATCAAAGTGCCTTCTCGAGACGAAAGAAAAGTTTTTGAGGGTCACGTAAATCTGATTCGCTAATGGTAAAAAAACTACTACTACAACTTCTCATACTTTTAGGGCTTCAAATGAGTGTTTTCTCCCAAGGAACGCCAATTAGTGTGGGTACACAAGTAACAACATTTACTAGCATGATTCGCGGTTATCACTTTACAGCACCAACTAGTTTCACTATTTGTGGTTTATACATTCCGCCAGATGCAGCACCAACAGGTACACAAACCATACGTGTTGTAAAGTTTACAGCAGGTCCTCCGCCTGCCTTTGCCGCAACAACAAATAATTTCATTCAGTTATTTACCATCAGCAACGCCCCGGCTACCCAAGTTGTGGCTTGTAATATTCCAATTGCTGCAGGTGAAATTATTGGTGTTTATGGCGCTAGAGGGGCAAATTGCGTCAATAGCTACGGCCCAGCTAATTTTGTAACTAGCATCAACGGTTTCAACACCACGCTACAACGCAGTGGTATGCAATCTTGCCCAGCCGGAACCGGAGCGCCGATGGCCAATATTTGGTCAGAGGTGAGTTACAACATTGGCCGAATCAATATGTACATTAACTGCTGTACAACACCAACCTTAACTGCAAGTAATACAAGTCCTATTTGTAGTGGCCAAAGTCTTAATTTTGGTGCAGTACCGAATCCAACTGGGACCAACTATACCTACAGCTGGACAGGGCCGAACAATTTTACATCGACTTTACAGAATCCGACAATACCAAGCCCTACTATTTTAGCTGCAGGTACTTATACTGTTACGTTAACTGTTCCAAACTGTGGTACATCTAACGCAACCACAACCGTAACTGTCAATCCAGGGCCATCCGTGAGTGCAACACCCGCAACTATTTGTGTGGGTGGCTCCACTACGCTGACCGCAAGTTCTGCCGTTACAGGTGGTACATACAACTGGCTATTAAATGGTACCTCTATTGGTTCCGGAGCAAGCGTAAGTGTTTCGCCCACAAGCACCACAACCTACACCGTAGAATACACCGCCAATGGTTGTACAGGTACAAATACGGTAACTGTAACTGTTGAAGCCACACCACAGCCCACTGTAACCGTAGACTCTGTTTGTGTTGGCTCAAGCGGAACCTTATTTGTAAATAATGTAAGTGCCGGAGGATCTTATTTATGGAGTACGGGTGCAACTACCTCTAGCTTAACTGCTACGCCATTATCTACCTCGAATTACAGCGTTGTTTTCACTAGTGCAAATGGCTGTGTAAGCCCAAGTGTCAGTGGAACCATTGTGGTTAAACCTTACCCAGTCATCACAAGTTCTAATGATACCATTTGTCTTGGTAGTTCTACCACTTTGGCTACACAAGTAGATTTACCGGGTGGAACTTACTCTTGGAGCCCAATTGCGGCAAGTAGTAGTACAGTTACTGTGGCGCCGACAACAACTACAACCTACACCGTTATATATGACTTACTTGGTTGTCAAGATACTACACAAATGACCGTTTTAGTGAATCCTATTCCTGTGGCTTCGACAGCCAATGGCGTTATTTGCTTTGGAGATACTATCAACCTAGTTGCCACGGCGAACTTGCCTGGTGGAAGCTTTTTGTGGTCAAATGGTACAGCCAATGACACCAACACTGTTTGGCCAGCTACAACTACCAGCTACTCTGTAACTTACACGCTAAACAACTGTACAAGCCCTCCTGCAACTGCTCAAGTAACAGTAAATCCGATACCGGTTGTGACCCTAAATAATGCAACCATTTGTGAAACAGATCCAGTAACCATTACAGCGGTTCCTGATTTAATCGGTGGAAGCTATATTTGGGGGCCAAATCAAATTGCTGGTGGCGCTATTCAAACCTTGACTCCGCTTCAAGATACCACCCTGAGCGTCATATACACACTGAATAATTGCCCAAGTTTACCTGCTTACAGTACAGTCATTGTAAACCCTTTACCAGTTGTCACTTTTAGTGCAACCCCAATGGAAGGCTGTGCACCATTAAGTGTACAATTTACAGCTAATGACCTCACAAACGCCACCTACAGCTGGAGTACAAGCAATGCACTTAGTGCTTCAGGTGCTACACCAACCATTGTATTCCCAGCTGGCGGAACATTTGATGTAACGCTTGCTGCAACTACCGTCTTAGGTTGTTATGATATCCATACGGAAACCAACTACATTTACGTAGAAGATTTACCAGTGGCTTCTTTTGAATCCCCGATTTCGGTATTCACCCAAGAAGCTCAGTACGTCATGTTCGACAACCTTTCATTAGGTGCAACAAACTACGTTTGGGATTTCGGTGACGGACAACTGGCTTATGATTTTGAGCCTTCACACGTCTTCCAAAATACCATGAACGGTTACACCATTACCTTAACAGCCCTCACTGATTTACTTTGTTCAGATGCTACTACAGTAAGTATCGGTTACCAGTATAATGAATTGGTTTACATCCCGAATTCTTTTACACCAGATGGTGACCAAAACAATCAGGTTTTCTGCCCAGTCTTTTTCTCTGGATTTGATCCAGCAAATTATGAATTGACTATCTACAACCGTTGGGGCGAAGTGATATTTGAAAGCCATAACGCACTAGTTGGCTGGGATGGCACCTATGGCCCAGATGCCATAGAAGTGCCTTCAGGTTTGTATCAGTATCGCATCGTCTATAAAAATCCTGATCTAGACGAACGTAAACTACTGACTGGCCATGTCAACTTATTGCGCTAATCTATAAAATCCTATCTTTGAGGCTGACCTGCTGATCAGCACATGAAGGAACGCAGCTTTTATTCCAACCTCTTTTTTTCTTTAGGCCTCAACCTTCTGGTCAAGCCTGCAGCAATTTTTATTATTGATGCTGCGGTTCAAAATCGTGTTGGAGACACATATGGTATCTATTTTGCTTTTTTCAACCTCAGTTTAATACTTTCTATTCTTTTTGATTTAGGCATTAATAACCTCAACATAAAGCTGGCCGCACAAGATTTAGAGCAAGCAAAAAAAAGAGTGTCAAGTATCCTTGTATTGCGTATACTCTTACTTGTATTATATATCTCCGCGCTAGTTGCTCTAAAATTTCTGACCTCCATCAGTTGGGTAGAATATAAACTCATTCTCATTTTTGGCATCAATCAATTTTTAATTGCCAACATCGCTTTTTTTAGAAGCTATTTTGCAGGATTGCATTGGTTTCGGTTTGACGCATTTATTAGCGTCTTAGATCGTTTACTACTCATTGGAACGATGGGTTACTTGCTTTATATTGCCCCACTTGGATTGAAATTCATTGATATCGAAATATATGCGATCATCCAACTTCTTTGTTATGCGCTGACCTTTTTAATTGCCGGCATAGGCCTGGTGAAGAAAGTAAACCCTTCTTTTTTAAAACCTGACTTTCTGCTAATGAAGTCCATGATTAAAGAGGCCTTCCCTTATGCTTTATTGATTATTCTGATGACGCTCTACACACGAAGCGATGCGCTCATACTTAAGAATTTTGCGCAAATCAGTGAAGTCAGTTTCTACGCCCAGGCATATAGGTTGATTGACGCACTCTACATGTTTGCAATGGTTTTTGCGGGCTTGCTATTCCCGATGTTTGCCAAACAAATAAAAATCGACACCAAACAAATTGAGGTGCTCACACTTCAAGCTAGTAAATTATTACTTGGAGCTAGCCTCATTTTTGTGGTGTTTGCACTACACAGCGGAAGTACGTTTCTAGAATTAATCTATGAAAACACAAGTGTACTCTCCGGAGAAATACTCTTCTTTCTTTCCCTTGCTTTTTTCGGGATGGCATCTAATTTAATTTACGGGTCGCTGCTGACAGCCAACGGGTCGCTAAAAATATTAAACCTGAGTTCAATAGGAGGGGTGGTGTTAAATTTGCTACTCAATTATTGGCTAATACAAGATGCACATGAAGAAATGGGTGCCTTAGCAGCCGCAAAAGTAGCCGCCATCACTCAATTAACAGTTGCATTCATCCAGCGCTATTATTGCTATCGCCTCTTTCATATTAGGCTTCCAAAATCATTGATACTCAGATTTCTTGGTCTTTTATTTATGCTCATTTTATTCTATGTGGGGGTTTGGGTTGTACTCTTTTCGAGTAGTATTTCAATCAACTCAAGCTCAGTAATCGGTTTGTATGCTGTCGTAAGTATCGCTCTTTTATTTCTATTTGGTTTTGTTGATCTGAAAGAAATTAGAAAACTCTTGCAAAAACGCGAAGCCATGAAATAAATATGGAATTTCGCAGTTAATGTCATAGCTTTGACAAAAATTCGGTACCGCGCATAATATGGAAAATCAAAACCTGACTGAACAACGAAATGCACTCATGTTATTCCTCTGGAATAATAGAAAATCACTGATGCTGTTTACTGGAGCAGCAGCAGTTATCTCCATCATCATTTCTTTTTTAATTACTCCGCTTTTTCTATCTACGGCTATCGTTTTCCCGGCAGCCTCAAGTAACGTTTCCTTCTCAGAACAACGCAACGTCAAGGCAGCAGCCATGGACTTCGGAGAAGAAGAGCAAGCCGAACAACTCGTTCAGATTTTATCTTCATCGCGTATCCGCGATCGCATTGTCCAGAAATTTGATCTTTTTGCGGCCTATGACATCGACAAAAAAGACCCCAACAAGAACTATAAACTCAATAAAGCCTACAACGAGCACTTTTCATTTGCCAGAACACGCTACGGATCCATCCAAATCGATGTGCTAGACGAAAGCCCACAGCGCGCAGCCAATATGGCCAACGATATCGTGGATCTCATCGATACAATTAAAAATGAAATGATCCGCGAGCGTACCATGCCGGCATTTCAAATCAACTTACGTAAGAAACAACAAATGGAAAAAGAGCGCGATTCCATTTTGAGCAAACTAGAATCTTTAGCGGCGCTTGGCGTATTGCCAAACGATGCTAGAGCAACACTATACCAAGCGCTCGTTGACTCAAAAAGTCCGGCTGAAAAAGACGAAATCCGCAAGAAAATTGAACTCAATAATAAATACGGTTCAGTGTATGATGGTCTAGAGTACCAACGCAATGAAAAAATTGTCAAGATTGAAGATTTCCGTGTTTCGTACGAACAAGCTGAATCAGATGCCAATGCCAATTTCACGCATAAGTTTGTCGTGGAGCGTGCTGTAGTTGCAGACCGCAAAGAAAAGCCAAAACGCATGATTATCGTATTGGTCGCTACAGTAGGTGGTTTTCTTTTTGGTTTATTCTTCCTCTTAATCAGACAACGCATCGCAGAGCTCAAACTGAATGCATAAATGGTGAAAACCAAAACCCTTTTTATTGTTGCTGCACTGCTGCTTTTTTTAGCATTAAGTGGTCTTTTTATTTGGCAAGACCTTGCTGTCCTGACCTTATTCCCGTTGGGTTTTTTAGGCATTTACTTTGCGCTATTTGAAACAGAGAAGCTCTTTTTGAGTTTGGCTTTTTTAACACCGCTTTCGATTAACATCGAGGAATATACCAATGCTTTTGGTTTGTTTGTCCCGACTGAACCCTTGCTCTTTGGCTTGATGCTTTGGCTCAGTGCCTTACAGATTAAAAAAGCATTTCTGCCGGCACATCTTTGGAAAAGCCCCTTGATTTGGGCTATCCTCATCTATTTTGCTTGGTTACTGGTCTCTGCCATTACAAGTTCGCACCCCATCGTTTCACTAAAATTTATTCTTGCTAGGCTGTGGTTTATTGTACCGATGCTCTTTTTTGGTAGCTACTTTTTTCAAAAAAGAAAGAACCGCTTAATATTCATTTGGCTTTTCATTGTAGCCAGCGTCATCGTTATTTTATATACTTTAATCCATCACTCGTTTTACGGTTTTGGAGAAAAAGAAGGCCATTGGGTGATGTCGCCCTTCTTTAAGGACCATACTATTTACGGCGCTATTGTCGCGCTTATACTTCCGCTCGCAGTTGGTCTATATGTCTATAAAAAACATGATCCCTTGTTGCAATTGACGCTTATCAGTTTAATCACCATCATCCTGATTGGCTTGGTTTTATCCTATACCAGGGCGGCTTGGCTAAGTGTACTTGCAAGTGTTGGCATTGCATTTCTACTTTATTATAAAATTTCCTGGAAACCGCTTGCAGCAATTGCAGTGTTAGGTATTGGAGGCGTGCTCTATAAATGGGATAACATTCAGATGGAGCTCGAGCGCAATAAATATGAGCACACTACCGAAGCTTTTGACGAACGCTTGCAAAGTGCGGCCAATATCTCAACCGATGCATCAAACCTAGAACGCATCAATAGATGGAGCTGCGCGATGGAAATGTTCAAACAAAGACCCATTGTTGGTTACGGACCTGGCACCTATGCATTTGAATATGCCCCTTTCCAAAGACCAGAGAATTTAACTATTATTTCAACCAACTTTGGCGATATGGGGAATGCCCATAGTGAATATTTAGGCGCCTTGGCTGAAACCGGAAGCATTGGTCTATTGACCTTTCTCAGCTTGGTCTTTTTCATCTTTTACACAGGAATTCAATTGTATTTCAGGATTCCAAAAAGCTACAAAGAAGACCGCATCATCATCATGAGTAGTATCATGGCCTTAAGCACCTACTTTATTCATGCTTTTCTAAATAACTACTTAGATACCGACAAAGCAGCCGTGCCTATCTGGGGCATCTGTGCAATGTGGTTGGTTTATGAAGCTGAATTAGGGCCATCAACGGCCGATCCAAAGTGACGGATTCAAGGTAACAGGGTTCACCCCGACTACCTGATGCACCTCAAAGTGGCAAATTGAAACACCGCCGTCATTTAATAAAGACCCGATGACTTGTTTGGTTGAAACTTTGCTGCCTACACTCACATAGGTCTCAGCCAAATTTCCGTAAACAGTTCGGTAAGCCCCGTGTTTGATAATCACGACCTTTCCAGCTCCGGGTACGGAAAATACGGTGGTTACCTCACCTTCAAAAACGGAGCGCACTCTTGAGCCGCGATTACAAGTAATATCGATACCATTGTTGTTCCATTCAACACCACTTAGCGTCGGGTGATAATTGCGGCCAAAACGTTCTGTTACACTACCATTATCTACTGGCCAAGGCAAGCGCCCACGATTGGCTTCAAAACTGCGACCGATGGCTGCGCCTTCTGTTGAAACAGGTGTGGCTACTACTTTAGGGGCTGGCGCTGGGGTAGTTGTAGACTTTGGAGTGGCTGTTTTAGTACCTGATCCTGTGGTAGTTGTTTGCGTAGCGGTTTGCTCGGCTGGCTTCGCTTTGGCTGCTTTTGCAAGTTCTGCTTGACGTGCTGCCTCTCTTGCTTTTTCTCTGGCAATATCAGCACGAATGGCTGCATCAATTTGCTTTTTGAGCTGAATTTTCTTCTTTTCGTCTTCTTTTAGCTGGGCAATAAGGGCTTGCTCTTCCTTTTTAAATTTCTCGTAAGATTTTTCTTTCTTGGTTTTGTCTTTTTCTATAGCTGCTCTTTCTTGCTTCTTTTCTTCAAGAGCTAACTCTTTAATTTGCTTTTCATCTTCAATCTGATTGATTTCCTTCGAGATGAGCTCTTGGTGTTGTTTAATGAGGGCCACTTGCTTTTGCTGAATGGCCGCCACTTTTTTGAGGTATCTGTTTCGGCGAAGCGCCTCGTTGTAATCATTTGAAGAAAGCAAGAACATCACTTTGTTGTAATTCCCACGGTGTTTATAGGCATACAAGAACATTTTGCGATACTGCTGTTTGAGTTGTTTCAAACGGTCAATCAAACGCTTGACCTCCATTTTTTTCTGAACCATTTTGATTTCAGCGCTGCGTACCTGGTTATCAAATAAATGCACCAATGCTTCACGGGTCTTGATCTGATTCTCAATGAGCCTGATTTCGTTCAAAGAAGCCTGACTATTATTCTTGACCTTATTGAGCAACTTTTTCGTGTTCGAAATGCGCTTCTCTAGTTTTTGCTGTTCTTTTTTGAGCGTCTGCTGATCTTGCTGTGCAAAGGTCAGGTTACTCAAAAGGAGAATCAGGCATAGTTTAATCACATTTTTCATAGCTTTCTGGTATGACGATGATTAATTCTTGGGGTTCATTGACTTCTGCTTTGTCGTAATACAATAAAATTGCCATCGTTTTTTTGGGTGTTTTGATGTCAATTTTAACTTGAAGCGGGATGTCATAAGCACCAATTGTTTGTCTTTCTAAATAGGCAACCAAAACCTCAGTAGAATCTTCAATGCTTAAAATCCGTGTTTGCTTGAGGTGCTTGGCATCTGGGGTAAGCTGATACTGAATCATGAGGTCATCGCGTTGCTTTCTTTCTGGTTTTTTGCGATCGCGTTTTTTGTGTGTAGAAATGCTATAATTGAAAGGGTCGTTGTCCACAAAATACTTTTGTTCTTGGTGGTAATCAAGGGGTTTCCCTAACAGGATTTCTTCCAAATTTTCATAACTAAAATCGACACCGAACATTTCTTTGAGGTAGTCGAGAGAAGTAACCGAATAACAGCGGTCGCGCTTATTGACAACGCTGACCGAATCTTTGGTTACCATGGCTGTCACAACTGGTATTTTGGCGTAAGTAATGATTGCATTGACGGCACTATCTGAGACAATTTTCAGTGAGGTCTTCAAAGAAACCTCTTTATCTCCTTCCTGATAGGTGACATTGAGTTTCGAATAAAAGGTGTGTGGCTCAAGATGAGACAAGCTATCAATTCTGTCAATGAGCTCCTTGTCTTTGATTTTAGGCAGTTTCAAGGCAGCTGCATCTTGGGTAAGTACCTCAGCTGGCTTACAAGCCGCCAAAAACAGCAGCATACATAGTGCTGAACTATATTTAAAAAGGATTGACATATGATTTTTTCAATATTTTATCAGCTAATTGCAAACTGCCTTCGCCAAAAGTTTGAGCGAGTTCCCAGCATTTGAGTGCTTCTTGACTTTCACCTAATTTAAATTGTAAATCACCCATTAATTCGTGGTAACTCGACGATTTCAATACATTTTGATTTTGAACGGCTTTTAAAATAGCAAGGCCTTGCTGATAATTTCCTGCTTGGAAATGCGCAAAAGCTTCTTCTTGTTTGTATAAGTCGTTGTCAGGTGATAATTGTCTGAGTTCTAACAAGCGTGCCATTGCACTCTTGACTTCTATTTGATGCGTAAATAATTGGTGAAGATATTGCAATTCAACCGCCGGATTCGACTTACTAAGTTCAAGTGCATTTTTGAAATGCGCTAAACCATCGACAGTTTGCCCAAGGCCCAAAGCTGCTACACCACGCTGTACCCAAACCTCAGCCAACAAGCCCGGGTCATTGACTAAAACATTGACACATTGATCGAGGTGCTCAAGTGCAGCTTGAAATTGCTTCGATCGATTATTACTAAGCGCTAAAAAGAAGTAAGGCAAAGGTTGGTTTGGAAAGACAACTGCAGCAGCACCTGCATCTTTTTGTAAAGAAATCCATTGTTGGGTTTCATATTCGAGCAATAAAATTTGATTCCAGACCGGATATAAATTAGGGTCAATAGACACAGTGTTTTGATAGGCCTTGATGGCTTTTTGTAATTGCCCTGCTTTGTAATAATAATCGCCGGCAATTGAATAAGATTTAGCTTCGGTAGGGAAAGCTTCAGTCATGTAGGTTACTAACGGCTCAAGACTTGGATCAGGAGTTTGAGCCTGCTCATTTAGAAGCATAATGAGAATATTCATTTTTTGATCTATGCTCGGACCATCTAATAAAATGCCAGCTTGCAAAAATTTCTTGCCCTGAGCACGGTCACCAGATCGATACAGCATTTCGCCGTACATAAATGTAGCAACTCCATTGTTTGGATCGGCTGCAACTAAGTCTTTGAGCAATTCAAAACCCTTGTTATAGTTCTGTGTTTTGAAATAATGGTCAACGAGATTAGCCAGGATCATGGGTTCTTTTGGGTAGGATTTTCTGGCATTTTCCAAAACCTCAATGCCTTCTTTTTCTTTACCCATTTGGAGCAAAAGCTTGAACTTTTCGAGTTCAGTATTTGGGTTCGCACCAAGTGCTAGCTCCATTTTTTCAATAAGCGCCAACGATTTAGCTGGTTTTTGAAGTTGCTGATAAGCTTGCAATCCACCGCTATAAAAATCGAGGTTTTTAGGATCTGCCTTCAAAAGTTCTTCAAATACAGCAGCAGATGCTGCGTATTTGCCCATCTGGCCATACATAAAAGCGAGTTCTCTTTTGTAATGTAGGTTTTTCGGGTCCAGTTCAGCAGCTTGCTCAGTATGATAAACCGCTTCTGTATATTTTTCTTGTTTCAGATAAGTTTCAAACATGGCATAATGCAAGGCCGCATCTTTTGGGTTCTGTTGTAAACAGACTTTAAAAGCAGTAATGGCTTCCTCGTGTTGTTCATTTAACATCGCTCGAACGCCCGTATGAAATTGCTTAATATAAGCAGGGTCTTGTGTAACGGGTTGCTCTTGAACTTTACAAGAGAACAGGATAACTAAAGCAAGAAAAATGTAGAGCTTATTCATGAATTGTGCTGAAATCTCCGAGGCTTAAGTCTTTAGACCTGCCCGTAAAATTGGCATTTGAACCAATCATGGAAGCGCTAAGTAGTGCTTTGCTGAGTTGTGTTTTCTCCCCGATGATACTGTTGCTAACAATGACTTCATTGAGCACACTTCCTGCACCAATCGAGACATGCGGCCCAACGATAGAATTAGAAATTTGAACGTTGGGTCCAATGTAGCAAGGTTGGATGATGACACTGTCTTTGATATCAGAAGACAGATGTTGTAAGCGACCTGCTTCTTGATCGTGTTCCAGAACACGTTGGTTGGTTTCAACGGTTACCTCCTTATTTCCGCAGTCAAGCCATTCGTCTACAGTTCCTGGCTTAAAGGCAACACCTGCTTCAGTGAGTCTGCGCAAAGCATCTGGCAACTGGTATTCGCCACTTTTGATCACGTTGTTATCAATGAGGTATTCAAGTTCGGTGCGCAAGCGCTTGCCGTCTTTGAAATAATAAATGCCGATCATGGCTAGGTCAGAGACAAAAGTTTGTGGCTTTTCAACGAAGTCAATGATATGCCCATTGGCATTGAGTTTGACCACGCCAAAGGCACTAGGGTCTTCAATTTGCTTCACCCACAAGATGCCTTCATCTTCTTGTGAAATTTTGAAATCAGCCTTGAACAAGGTATCAGCAAAAGCAACGACAACTGGGCCTTCAAGTTTTTCAGCGGCGCATAAAACAGCATGTGCCGTACCAAGCGGTTGCAATTGATAATGTATAGAACCTTTCGCACCAAGGCGCTCTGCCACTGCCAACAATTCTTTTTCAACGGCTTCGCCGAACTCACCAACAACAAACGCAATTTCTTCAATAGGTTCTGCACAAACTCTGGCAATGTCGGCAACCAAGCGGTGCACAATCGGAATGCCTCCGACCGGGACAAGTGGCTTAGGGATGGTTAGGGTGTGTGGTCTGAGTCTGCTACCGCGACCCGCCATAGGTACTACTACTTTCATTTGAATTATTTTAGACCCGTACTTCCAAAGCCGCCTTCGCCGCGCTCTGAAGATCCGAGTTCAGTAACTGGGATTAAATTTACTTTTTCAACTTTGCAAAACACCAATTGGGCAATGCGCTCTCCGTCTTCTATGATGACCGTTTCGGAAGACAGATTGACAAGAATTACGCCAATTTCTCCGCGATAATCTGCATCAATCGTTCCTGGGGTATTGAGTACCGTAAGCCCTTTTTTGAGTGCCAAACCACTTCTTGGGCGAACTTGGCATTCTAGTGAAGGATCCATTTCTAAAAACAAGCCCGTTTTAATGAGGGCCCGCTGCATAGGTGCCAAACTTACAGGTTCGGATAACAGCGCTCTGACATCCATCCCGGAAGCCCCAGCAGTCTGGTAAGCGGGCATTTCATGATGCCCCTGATTGACAATTCTTACTTCATCGAAACTCATCTTTCAAAAATAAAGTAATTCTTCACGCTAATTTGCTGCGTTTTCTAGGATTAATCAACAGCTTAGTATGGACAACATCCTTAGTTTTTAAGCTCAATTGCTTACTTTTGTTTCACAAATCATTGATTATGTTAGAAATTCAGCGCATCAGACAAGAAATAGACGCCATTATTGCCGGTTTAGCCAAAAGAAATATCGATGCAAGCAGCACCCTTGACGAAATTTTAGCCCTTGATCAACAATGGAGATCAGCTAAAACCTCGCTTGATCAAGTTGCCGCTGAAATGAACCAATTAGCCAAATCAATCGGAGAGCTTTTTAAAAGTGGCAAGCAAGAAGAAGCCGCTACTTTAAAAGCAAAAACCACCGAACTCAAAACACAAGAAGCTGGCCTCAAAGAAGAAGTGAATCAACTTGAAGAAGCCCTTCAGAAATTACTCTATACCCTGCCCAACGTACCCAACGAAATGGTTGTAAAAGGAAAAGATGCCAATGACAACCAAACCGTTCACGAAGCCGGAACCATTCCAACGTTCAACTTTGAAGCACAAGCCCACTGGGACCTCGCCAAAAAATATAAACTCATAGATTTTGAACTAGGTGTTAAAGTAACCGGTGCTGGTTTTCCATTTTACCGTGGCAAAGGTGCTCGTTTGCAACGTGCGCTTATTCAGTTTTTCCTTGATGAAGCCATCGCATCTGGCTATGAAGAATTCATCTCTCCACATGTTGTCAACGAAGCAAGTGGCTACGGAACCGGGCAACTCCCAGACAAAGAAGGTCAAATGTATTACATTCAAGAAGATGATCTTTACCTCATCCCGACTGCAGAAGTTCCCTTGACCAATATTTATCGCGATGTGATCCTTCCTGGCCCAGATTTTTCGATTAAAATGTGTGGCTACACGCCATGTTTCAGACGCGAAGCAGGTTCTTACGGTAAAGACGTTCGTGGACTCAATCGCCTGCACCAATTTGACAAAGTAGAAATTGTTCGCATCGAACACCCAGACAACACCGCAAAAGCCCTTGATGACATGATTGCGCATGTCTCTAACTTACTAGACAAATTAGAATTACCTTATCGCATTTTGCGTTTATGTGGTGGCGATATGGGCTTTGCCTCTTCCATGACCTACGATTTTGAAGTTTTCTCAGCAGCTCAAGAAAAATGGCTCGAAGTAAGTTCTGTTTCTCGCTTTGATACCTTCCAATCTAATCGCTTAAAATTGCGCTTCAAAGACGACAAAAAAACCACACTTTGTCATACCCTGAATGGCTCAGCTTTAGCCTTACCTCGAATCTTGGCTTCGTTACTTGAAAACCATCAAACGGAAAACGGCATTGCTATTCCGAAAGCACTTCAAGCCTATACCGGATTTAGTGTTATTGACTAACAATTCTTGGGCTAAATTTGCGTTAATGAAGGGCTTATGCCCATGAAACCGACCTTTATCAAGTTTCTATTTCTGTTTTATAGCGCCTTAGCGGTTAGCATCAGTGCTGCTGCACAATTGAACCCAAAGTTTAAAACACTTGAGCCTACTTTAGCTCAACAATTTTTAGATAGCCAGGCGATTTACTTGCCGTCTTTGTCTTTTTATAAAGACCGACAACAAACTCAACGCTTTGAGGTCAGCCCAGACCATTATGTCATTCAATTTGATAAAAACATATTTGTTTGGTTGACGCCACCGACAGATACCCTTTACTTATTTTATCAGGTCTTTCCTTTTGCACTCAAACAAGTATGGCAACCCTATCCGTTTCGCAGCGTTCCGACCGATGCTGAAGCCGCAGAACGCGCTAAATTTCAGATTAGCAGCACCAATTCGCAAGATATTTTTGGCGGCAACAGCATCCAAAAAAATGGAAGTTTGTCAAGAGGAGTTGGGTTTGGGAATAATCAAAGTTTGGGTTTGCAATCTTCTTTGAATTTGCAGCTCAGTGGCCAAATCACACCGAACTTAACACTCACTGCGGCACTTTCTGACGCAAACATTCCACTGCAAGCGTCCGGAAGTACCAATCAACTTAAAGAATTTGACCAAGTTTTTATTCAGGTACACAATGAGCAACTGAAAATCATTGCTGGTGACTTTTGGCTGCAAAATCCGAACTATAGTGACTTTCTTGTTTATAAAAAACGAGGTCAGGGCATAACAGGATCTTATCAATGGAAAGTCAAGCAAGGAAAGGTCTTCACACAAACTACAGTTGGGCTTTCTAAAGGGAAATTTCAACGCCAAATTATTCAGGGAAAAGAGGCTGTGCAGGGGCCTTACCGACTCAATGGCGCCAATAACGAACCTTACATCAGTATTTTATCCGGAACCGAAAAAATTTACATCGATGGTAAACTGCTCACACGCGGTCAAGAATTCGACTACATCATAGACTACAATACCGCTGAACTCACTTTTACATCTAGGCAATTGATCACTAAAGATGTGCGCATCGTGGCAGAATTTCAATATGCCGATCAAAATTACAGCAGGAGCTTATTACAACATACTTCGCGTTTTGAAAATGACAAAATTCAAGTTTGGGCAGCTGCCTATCAAGAACAGGATCTGAAGAATCAACCACTTCAACAACTATTATCAACAGCGCAACAACAGAGTCTGAGTCAAATCGGAGATCAGCTCTCTAACGCAAGCGTGCCAGGCTTCGATAATGTAGGTTTTTTAGAAAACGCCAACATGTATCAAATGATAGACACTTTAGGTTTTGACAGCGTTTTCGTGCTCAGTGTGAACCCACAATTCGCTACTTATCGTTGCACGTTTACACAAGTTGGAGAGCACCAAGGAGATTATGTGCAGGCTGGTATCAATGCTTCGGGGGTATTCTACCAATGGGTCAAGCCTGAAAACGGGGTTCCACAAGGGAATTTTGCCCCGCTTCGAAAAGTTGAAACACCTCAGCGCAAGCAAATGCTAAGTACTGGTTTTTCTTATCAACTCAATTCAAAATGGCGAATTTTTACCGAAAATACACTCAGCGAAAACGACCTCAATCTCTTTTCTAGTAAAGATGACCAAAATAACCTAGGTTTTGCTTCAAAAGGTGGGCTCGTGCGCAAACAAAAAAAATGGAAAGACAGTACTCAGTTTATTCGTGAAAGCGCTATTCATTACACCTATCTCGGACAAAGATTTATTCCTATTGAACAATTCCGAGCCGTTGAATTTGACCGAGACTGGAATATCAGAGGCCAACAGTTAAATGGGGCTCAGTTACAATTGGCACTTGAGCAAAAATGGCTAAATAATCAAAAAGGGCAAGTACAGCTCAAATTGGAAAATTTCCAAATAGACACCAATTTTAGCGGGCAAAAATTTTATACGGAGGGTGCCTGGAAAAATAACGGTTGGCATGCCAAATGGGACGGCTTTGCCATGCAAGCTAAGCAAACCAGTCTACAAAATACATTTATAAGACATCGGGCTAAGATGAGTAAACAACTTGGGGTTTTTCAAGTAGGATTCACCGATGACCACGAGTGGAATATTTTTGAGAGTCAGCAGCAATTTACTCCTCAGTCGTATCAATTTTTTGACGCCCAAACTTACGTCAGTTATCAGCCAAAAAAAGGCATCGACCTTAAGGTATTTTATAGAGAACGCTATGACTGGCGACCAAATTCTAGCGCACTCAACACAGCAGCTAAGGCCCGAACAAGTGGCCTTGAACTCAAATGGGACGGCAATCCAAAGCACCAACTCCAAACCATTCTCGGGACCAGACAACTTTTTATCTTGGACTCAACGCTTATTGCGCAAAGTCCTGAAAATAGCGCCGTAGGACGCATCGATTACAATGGTAAATTTTTCAAAAATGCACTCGTGATCAATACGTTTTATGAATTGGGTTCCGGCCTCGAGCAAAAGAGACGCTTTCAATATTTAAGAGTCAATGACGGACAAGGAATTTATGCCTGGATTGACTACAACAATGACGGTATCAAGGACCTCAATGAGTTTGAAATTGCACAATATATTGACCAAGCACAGTACATTCGGATTTTCGTTCCAAGCACTGATTACGCTTCCGTTTATGCCAATGAATGGAACCAAAGTATCTTGTGGAGGCCCGAACAACTATGGCGCAATCGAACAGGGGCGATCGGTTTATTGGCGAAGTTCTCGAATCAAACTAAAATCCGAATTCAGCGCAAAATCAACGAAGCCAATTTAGCACAATGGATCAATCCGCTGGCTACTCAAATTGACAACAATACCTTGCTGTTTGCCAATTCTCAACTCTCCAACTCCTTGTTCTTTAACCGCAATAGCCAAGTATTTTCAGCCGCCTATAACTGGAGCCACAATCAAAGTAAAAACCTCTTAGCCAACGGACAAGACGCCAGGGCAAACCTCAATCATCAACTCAATTTGCGTTGGAATATCGGTAAAGCCTTTGCGCTAGAGACCACAATGAGTAAAGGACTACTTACAGCACTTGCAGACTACACCGCTGGGCGAAATTACCAGCTAGAAATTTTAGATTTCAAACCACAATTGATTTATCAGCAAGAAAGTAAACTGCGTTTGAGTTTAACAGCCGGACTTACCCAAAAACAAAACAATCCGATTTACGGACCCGAAAAAAGTTTAGCGCGCTCAATTGATTGTTCTTGGAAAATCAATAGATCTGAGCAGTCCAGTATTACAGGTAATCTAAAGTATATTTATTTTGATTTCAGTGGCTCGCAGCAATCGGCAGTAGCCTATGAAATGTTAGAAGGACTCCGGGCCGGATCAAACCTGACATGGGGGCTCAATTTTCAGAAAAATCTAGGAAAAAATCTACAAATGAGTTTACACTACAACGGCCGTGCCATGCAAGATCAACGCAGCATTCATAGTGGAGGCATGGAATTGCGGGCTTTCTTTTAAGCTTAATGAGCAATTTGGGCTTTGACGTATGCGCGGGCTTGTGCATCGGCTGCTACAAAATCTTCATAGCGTGGATTGAGCACATTTGAAATATTGCGCATTGTCTGTTCATTGAGTTGGCCAATTTCTAAGAAGGCGATTTTTCTTTCCAAAAAGGCGGCTACCGCTTCTTCATTTGCCGCATTCAAGACACAAGCAGCTGTACCCAATTCATTCATCGCTTGGTAGGCTAAATCTAGATTTTTAAAAACCTTTCTGTCTGGCTGCTCAAAGGTAAGTTGCGGATAATCCATGAAGTTGAAACGTGGAAAATCTGTTTTGAAACGCGCCGGATAGGTCAAAGCAAATTGAATAGGCAACTTCATGTCAGGGAGGCCCATTTGTGCTTTCATGCTGCCATCTTCAAACTGTACCAAACTATGCACAATTGACTGCGGATGCACAATGACATCAATTTGTTCGGGCTGTAAGCCAAAGAGCCATTTCGCTTCGATGACTTCCAAACCTTTATTCATGAGACTCGCTGAATCAATAGTAATTTTAGCGCCCATGCTCCAGTTAGGATGCTTGAGTGCTTGCTCAAGGCTAACTTGTTGTAATTGCTCGAGTGTAAAACCGCGGAATGGGCCGCCTGATGCAGTGAGGTAAATCTTCTCAATCGGATTATGAAATTCACCCACTAAGCACTGAAAAATAGCTGAGTGTTCGGAGTCAACGGGGTAAATATTTACCCCTTTTTCTTGAGCTAATTTAGTAATGAGCTCACCTGCAACAACCAAGGTTTCTTTGTTGGCAAGCGCAATAGTTTTGCCCGCCTCTATGGCATGAATGGTTGGCTTGAGGCCTGCATAACCAACCAAAGCAGTAAGCACGGTATGCACTTCTTTGGATTCAACCACTTGGCAAAGCGCCTCTTGGCCGGCATAGACATGAATATCTTCGGACCACAATGCTTCCTTAACCTTTTGGTACTGGGTTTCGTCAGTAATTACAACCGAATTAGGCTGAAATTTCTTGGCTTGTTCGATCAGTAAATCAGCGTTTTTACCTGCTGTCAATACCTGTAAATCAAAATAATCTGGATACGCCTCAATAACGTCTAAAGCTTGTGTCCCAATCGAACCTGTCGAACCAAGTATGGCAATGCCTTTCTTTTCTTGCATAGACAAAGGTAACAATTGTGAAAGAAGAAAGGTTCGCTTTACTCAACGGTTACCGACTTCGCTAAGTTGCGGGGTTGGTCTACGTTGCAGCCGCGCATGACAGCGATGTGGTAAGATAAGAGTTGGAGTGGAATGGTGGCAACGAGTGGCACCAAGAATTCGTCAACTTCAGGAATTTCAATGACGTGGTCGGCCATGTGGCGTACTTGTTCATCGCCTTCAGTAACGATAGCAATTACTTTTCCTTTACGCGCTTTAACTTCTTGAATATTTGAAACAACTTTTTCGTAAGAAGTCCCTTGTGTTGCAATCACGATGATTGGCATGTTTTCATCGATAAGGGCAATTGGGCCGTGCTTCATTTCGGCTGCTGGGTATCCTTCAGCGTGTATGTAGGAAATCTCTTTGAGTTTCAAGGCACCTTCTAGTGCAACTGGGAAGGAACTTCCGCGGCCAAGATAAAGGGCATTAGCAGCATCTTTGTAGATAGCAGCAATTTTCTCAATGGCAGGATCTGTTTCAAGAACGCGCTTCACTTTTTCTGGAATGGCTTCCAGTTCGGCTAATAATTGACGGAATTTAGATTCTGAAATTGTCCCTTTCTTTTGAGCTAAAGACAAGGCCATGAGCGTAAGGACGGTTACTTGTGCGGTGAAGGCCTTTGTAGAAGCAACACCAATTTCTGGGCCAGCATGCGTATATGATCCAGCATCAGTGATGCGGGCAATTGAAGAACCAACGACATTGCAAATACCAAGAATGGTGGCTCCTTTTGATTTAGCCAATTCAAGGGCAGCAAGTGTATCAGCGGTTTCACCAGATTGTGAAATAGCGATGACAACGTCATTCTCACTGAGAATTGGGTTGCGGTAACGGAACTCACTGGCGTATTCTACTTCTACATTGATGCGTGCGAGGTCTTCGATGAGGTATTCTCCTACTAAACCGGCATGCCATGATGTACCACACGCAACAATAATGAGGCGGTTGGCTGAAATCATTTTTTGCTCGTATTCACGGATACCGCCAAGTGCAACCCAAGCTTCGTCTGAGTTGAGTCGTCCGCGGAAACAATCTTGAATAGAGCGTGGTTGTTCATGGATTTCTTTGAGCATAAAGTGCTCGTATCCTCCTTTTTCAAGTGCCTCGAGTTCAAGTTCGAGCTCTTGGAAAAATGGTGTCTTTTGTTGGTCAGAAATGTCGTAAAGTTTGAGGCCTCCTTCAAGGTCTATAACGGCAACTTCTTCGTCATCGAGGTAAACTACTTTTTTGGTGTACTCTACAATTGGCGTAGCATCAGAAGCACAATAATAAGAACCATCGGCACCAATTCCGACAACGAGTGGGCTACTTTTTCGGGCTGCGACCAAGCGATTTGGATAATCTGAAGACATCGCAACAATTGCATAGGCGCCAACAACGTGATTGAGCGCCAAACGCAAAGCCTCGCCAAACCAAACGTTTTCTTTCTTTTGAATGTAGTCTACTAAATGAACAACAACTTCAGTGTCTGTTTCACTTTTGAAGATATAACCGTTTTTGAGTAGTTCCTTTTTAAGAACGTCGTAATTTTCAATGATGCCATTGTGGATGAGGGCAATTTTGCCATCCATAGAAGTGTGTGGATGCGAATTGACATCGGAAGGTTCACCGTGAGTGGCCCAGCGCGTATGGCCAATTCCGGCATGTCCTTGGCAATTTTGTGTGGCAGCAAAATCTTCTAAATTACTGACCTTCCCGACGCGTTTGTACACATTGAGTACGCCATTATTTGAAAGCGCTACACCGGAGCTGTCATAGCCGCGGTATTCTAATCTTTTGAGGCCTTTAACGACAATTGGATATGCCTCTTGTTTGCCAATGTAGGCTACGATTCCACACATAATTAATAAGTTGTATAGGTAACGACGAGTTTGGGGCTTTTCTTGTTATTGGTTTCAACACCATTGAATACAATGCGCTCGGCTGAATTTCTAAAGAACAAAGGCGAAATGACAATGCCTGTGTTTTCTAGTTTGCCGTTCACCAAAGACTGAAGGTAAGCTCTGATATCTAGTTCGTATTGCTTTTTTGCATCTGAATAGAGCCCAGCAATACCCAAAGAGGTATAGTAAACGTCTGATGCCGCAAGTTTACTGGCCGCTGTAACACGAGAACCTGGTTTGTAGCGGTACCCGGTTTGGAATTGGACTGGCAAACTGAGGTCCGCACGATGAATGATAATGTTATCTGGCAAATTATCTAGACCTGGAATTTTAATCATGGCACGAAGCTTATTGGCTTGTGCATAAAAAGTCTTTTGGCCTAAATTGGTGTCGGCTAAGAGTGCTGCAACAGGCGTGTTGCTTTGATCATGGCTCACCTGCGTAAAATCGGCACAATTAGAATTGATATTGAAATCATAGGTTTTAGGAACGCCCGCCAATTTAAAATAGATGGTCATTTTAGAAGCGGCGTTGTTATTGATGTCAAGGTAAAGGATGGCGCCCTTTCCGGATGTTTGGGCCGGATTATTGACTTTTACCTGAAAACCTTTGAAGAAGTCTTGAAACGCAGCATTGGATGCGAAAGTGGTTGGGTTGTTAATCGACTGATTGATAAAAGACCAAGCTTTCATGGTGTCAAGGTGGATGCGCAATTGTGGGTCTACTTCTTTGCCAGCTACAATTGTTGGATTAATTGGATCGGGAGTGATGGTGCCTTGACCTTGTGCTACCCAATTTTGCCCGACTGTATTGAGAGAAGAGAATTGATAGTATTTAACCGCTGCGTCATTTTGAATGGAGTCAGAGAGCTCATAAACTTCAAAGGTTTGAGCGCTGAGATCGCCATAATAGCCAAGGTATTCAAAAGCAAGTACGAAAGAATCAATGACAATTTGGTTAGGGTCTCCAAAGTTAGGATTCAGGCCAGGGAGTCTGAATTCAGTAAAAACTGAAGCTTCTACTTTTCCAAATTTAGGGTCGATGTAAGAACCCAAAAGTACGTTGGACGCATTTTTGGTTTCTGTAGAATCTTCTAGGATGGAATAAGTAATGAGATCAAAAGTATCAGTGGTGACACCATTGAGCAAGGCATTTGGATCAATGATATCTTTACCAAGATTTGGGTTCTTTTTGGTACAGGATGTCACAAAAAGCAACAAAATTGCCAATGCGCTGATTGCTTTCATGCGTTTATGCTAAGACGTTAGACTCAATTACTTTATCAAAGAAAGCGGAAAGCTCTTTACCTTGATGCTCTTCTGAGACGTACGGCATTTTGAGAATGTTACACTCATCATAAAGTTTTTGAAGTGGCGCGTCAAGGCCTTCTACTGCGATATTTACACCATCGCAATGAGATAAAATTACTTTAGTGATGTTTTCAAAGCTGCTGTCTTTTAAGGCGTCGGCGATATCTTGCGGGAAGCCATCGAAAGCCAACTTTTCAGCGAAACGCGGATCCCAAGGTTCGTTGAAGCTATCGTTGTAGAGGCTATAAACAACTTTGGTCTCTTTGAAATGCGGGTCTTTGTTGAAAATGTGCTTGATATAAAGCGCCATGATACCAGTTAACCAACCATGACAATGAATGACATCTGGTTGCCATCCTAGTTTTTTCACTGTTTCGAGGACGCCTCTGCTGAAGAACATGGCGCGCTCGTCGTTGTCTGGGTGAAATTTACCGTCTTCCTCTTGTAAACAAGTTTTGCGCTTGAAGTAATCGTCGTTGTCGATGAAATATACTTGCATGCGGGCTGCTGAAACAGAAGCCACTTTGATAATGAGCGGGTGATCGTGGTCATCGATGCTGATGTTGAGACCCGACAAGCGAATCACTTCATGTAATTGATGACGTCTTTCGTTAATTGCACCAAAACGTGGCGTAAATACACGGATTTCTTTACCAGCATCTTGAACTGCCTGGGTGATGCGTCTAGCGCTGCCGGAAATTTCAGATTTTGGTAAGAAAGGAAAGATTTCTTGAGAAATAAATAGGATTTTCTTCTTTTCCATTCAGTTGAATATGCTAGCAAAATTACGAATTAATCATGAACTTTCCTAAAAAGCTCTAGCTTTGTCCGATTCTAATCAACAGTTTAGACCAAGCAATGCAAACCTTTGTTACCCGAGATGAAATTAGCCTTTGGCGAAAGCAACTTGCGCTGGACCATAAAAAATTAGGTTTTGTACCTACTATGGGGGCTTTGCATGCTGGGCATTTGTCTCTTGTTGAAAAGGCCGCACAGGAAAACGATACCGTACTCGTTTCCATTTTTGTCAATCCAAGACAATTTAACCAACAAGCTGATTTACAAGCTTATCCTAGAACTCTTGAGGCGGATATTGCTCTGTTAAACGGTATGGCTAATGTGGTGGTTTTTGCCCCTACTGAGTCAGAAATGTACCCACAAAACCAGCCGTTCGAACCAATGGAGCTCGGAGATATTGGAAGGGTGTTGGAAGGTGAAAAAAGGCCCGGACACTTTGACGGCGTGGTACATGTTGTGCATCATTTATTTGCGCTGATTCAACCGCACAAAGCTTACTTTGGCGAAAAAGATTTCCAACAATTAGCCATTATTCGCAAACTCAATGCGCATTATCAATTCGGCATTGAGATCATCGGATGTCCTACCAAAAGAGATCCTGATGGTCTGGCCAAGAGTAGCCGTAACTTAAGGCTATCGAGTTCAGATAGGGAAAAAGCACTAGCCATTTCAAAAGCGCTCTATTTCGTTAAAAAAAACGCAGGAGTGCTTTCGATTGACGAAGCAAAAAAAGAGGCAAAAAATATCATTTCGCAAGTCGGACTTCAATTAGATTATCTTGAAATTGTAGATCCGCTGAGCCTAAAAAACCTGAGAAATTGGCAGGCACAACAGATTTGTTGTGTGGCTGCTTTTTGTGGAGAAGTAAGACTCATCGACAATATGTTGTGTGAATCGGTTAAATTGACTTAATTTTGCGCCGCTATTTATTATGTACATCAACGTCTTAAAATCGAAAATTCATCGCGTGCGTGTGACGCAAGCCGACCTCAATTATATCGGTAGCATCACCATCGATGAAGCGCTCATGGAAGCGGCCAACCTTATTGAAGGTGAAAAAGTGCAAATCGTTAATATCAATAACGGTGAGCGCTTTGAAACCTATGTCATCAAAGGTGATCGCGCTTCCGGCATGATTTGCCTGAACGGCCCTGCCGCGCGCAAAGTTGCTATTAATGACATCATTATTATCATCGGATATGCCATGATGGAATTTGAAGAAGCAAAAATTTTCAAACCATCTTTGGTTTTTCCTAACGAACAAACTAACTTGCTCTCGTAAACATTACAATGAGCAAGCGTTTATCAAATCTAAATAACAAAGTTCTTAGTTGGGATGACGCCCTTCGTTTGCGCAATATTTGGGCACTCAAAGGTGAAAGTGTCGCCTTTACCAACGGCTGTTTTGACATCCTTCATTTAGGGCATGTGAGTTATTTAGCTCAAGCCGCTGACACCGCTCAACACCTCATTGTTGCCATCAACACCGATGCATCTGTCAGAGCACTTGACAAAGCACCAAACAGACCCGTAAACCCGGAAGCTGCAAGAGCACTTGTACTTGCTTCCTTAAGTTTTGTTGATGCTGTCGTTCTTTTTGAACAAAATACACCCCTTGATATCATCGAAAACTTAAAGCCCGATGTGCTTTTAAAAGGTGCAGACTACGACGCAGATCAAACCGATACCAGTTCTAAAAACTATATTGTCGGCTCAGATTACGTGAAATCTTACGGCGGAAAAGTACAGACCATTCCTTTTGTAGAGGGTTATTCAACCACAGGAATTTTAGCGAAAGGGAAATTTTAGTCCTATCTTTGTGGCTGAAATTGAACAAACATGAGCCACCCAGAACTTTCTGAACAAGAAATCCAACGCCGCGAATCGCTTCATAAGCTTCGCGAACTCGGTATTGATCCGTATCCAGCAGCGCTCTACCCTGTAGATGCTTTTGCTACCGAAATCAAAGAAAAGTTTGAAGATGGTAAACAGGTTTGTTTAGCGGGGCGTATGCTCTCGCAGCGCATCATGGGTAAGGCTTCGTTTGCTGAAATCCAAGATGCTTCCGGACGAATTCAAGTTTATTTCAACCGCGACGAAATTTGCCCGGACGAAGACAAAACGCTCTACAACGAAGTATTTAAAAAATTGCTCGACCTCGGTGACTTCATCGGTATCAAAGGTCAAGTTTTCAAAACGCAGGTTGGTGAAATCTCGGTTAATGTTACCGAATTTACGCTGCTTAGTAAATCTTTGCGTCCGTTGCCGTTGCCAAAAACCGACGCAGCAGGCGTAGTACACGATGCCTTCACTGACCCCGAATTGCGCTACAGACAACGCTATGTTGACTTAGTTGTAAACCGCCAGGTAAAAGACGTTTTTATCAAAAGAACGAAGCTTTTTAACGCCATGCGTGAATTCTTCAATCGCGAAGGATACATGGAGGTTGAGACCCCAATTTTGCAAGCAATTCCAGGCGGGGCTTCGGCCCGTCCGTTTATCACGCATCACAATGCGCTAGATATTCCACTTTACATGCGTATTGCCAACGAGCTCTATTTAAAAAGACTTATTGTTGGTGGTTTTGACGGTGTTTATGAATTCTCTAAAAACTTCAGAAATGAAGGGATGGATCGCACCCACAACCCTGAGTTTACCGCCATGGAAATCTATGTAGCCTACAAAGACTACAACTGGATGATGGATTTCACAGAGCAGTTGCTCGAACATTGTGCACTCACTGTAAATGGCACAACAATAGCTCAGTTCGGAGAACACACCATTGATTTCAAAGCGCCGTACAAAAGAGTCACAATGCGCCAAGCGATCATCGATTTCACTGGTTTTGATATCAAAGGAAAATCTGAAGAAGAATTGCGTGCTGCAGCCAAATCTATGGGCTTAGAAGTTGATGAAACCATGGGTACAGGCAAGCTCATCGACGAAATCTTTGGAGGCAAGTGCGAAGGAAATTATATCCAACCTACTTTCATCACTGATTATCCGAAAGAAATGTCGCCACTTTGTAAGGTGCACCGCGACGACCCAACACTGACTGAACGTTTTGAACTGATGGTCTGCGGAAAAGAGGTGGCCAATGCCTATTCTGAGCTCAATGACCCAATTGATCAGCGCGAACGCTTTGAGGAACAACTCAAATTACAAGAACGCGGAGATGACGAAGCCATGTTCATCGATCAAGATTTCTTGCGTTCGCTTGAATACGGAATGCCACCAACAAGTGGGTTGGGCATTGGCATGGACCGCCTCATTATGTACCTCACAAACAATCCTTCCATTCAAGAAGTATTGTTTTTCCCGCAAATGCGACCAGAGAAGTCGGCCCCTAAGGTTGTCTTGAACGATACTGAAAAAGAAATCTATCAAAAGATCCAAGCCGAAAAACAACTCTTGCTCGGCGAACTGCGTGCTGCTTTTGAGATCAGTAATAAACTTTGGGATACCTCCATTAAAACCCTAACTAAAAACAATTTAGTGAGTGTTTTCAAAGACGGAGAGTTGCTCTTAGTGAAGCTCATTGAAGAATAGGCCCTTCTTAAATTCGAAGAATATAAACGCTTAGATTTACAGAAACGTATCTAGCTCCGCAAAAATACTGCGGACTAACGCTTAGATATATCTTTTAACAAATTCCCACATCACGATACCGGCACACACGCTCACATTTAAGCTGTGTTTGGTGCCAAATTGCGGGATTTCAATGATGTGGTCTGCTACATCAAGCGCGCGCTGATCCACGCCATCTACTTCATTGCCAAAAACCAAGGCAAAACCTTTGGCTTCAAGCACATGAACATCTTGCAACAAGGTAGTTTTTACTGCTTGTTCCACTACACCAATTTGATACCCTTTGTTGCGTTGCTTTTCGAGCGCGGTCATTAGATCTGCTTCGTAAGTCCATTTCACGGTTTCGGTGGCGCCGAGCGCGGTTTTATGTATCTCGCGATGAGGCGGCTGTGCTGTAATGCCACAAAGAATTATTTGCTCAATATTAAAAGCATCGGCAGTCCGGAAGAAAGCGCCAATGTTGTTGAGTGACCGAATGCTGTCTAGTACCAAGACGATTGGAAATTTGGGTTGCGCCTTAAATTGTGCTTCGTCTAGGCGATCGAGTTCCCAAAGTTTGAGTTTTTTAGTGCTTTTTTCGCTCATGGATGGCTCAAAAATACTGTAAAATTGTGGAAAAGTAGCCTCAGAAGCTGCTTCAAAAACGGCTATCTTTAACTTCTCAATTATACCCGTGGCAAAAAACACTACAGAGAAGAGCAGCGAGACGCCCTTGATGAAGCAATACAACCAAATCAAGGCCAGACACCCAGAAGCCATGTTGCTTTTTAGGGTCGGTGACTTCTATGAAACTTTTGGTGAAGACGCCATTAAGGCTAGTCGCATTCTAGGTATCATCCTAACAAAAAGAAAAAACGGCGCGGCAGCCGAGATGGAACTTGCTGGTTTTCCGCATCATTCCTTAGAAACGTATCTTCCAAAATTGGTTCGGGCCGGCCAAAGAGTGGCCATCTGTGACCAACTCGAAGACCCAAAAATGACCAAAACTATTGTCAAGCGCGGGGTTACCGAACTCGTTACACCTGGCGTCTCTTTCAATGATCAAGTTTTAGAACAACGCACCAATAACTTTTTGTGTGCGTTACACCTCGAAAAAACAGAAGTAGGCTGCGCCTTTTTAGATATTTCTACCGGTGAATTTTTAGTGGCTCAAGGGCCAGCCAACTACATCGACAAACTCATCAGTGGCTTCAAGCCTGCTGAAATCATATTTGCAAAAGGCCAGACCAGCCGTGTTCATGAACTTTTCGGAAACGATGCTTTTCATTTCCGAATCGAAGATTGGGTCTTTAGTTCAGATTTTGCCAACGAACAACTCAACAAACATTTTGGGACGCAATCTTTAAAAGGGTTTGGTCTTGATGACCAAGCACTTGCCATTATTGCAGCCGGGGCTGTATTTCATTATCTGTCTGAAAATCAGCAACAACAACTAGGGCATATTACCAATTTAGCCCGAATTGCCCCCGATCATTATGTTTGGCTAGATCGTTTTACAGTCCGCAACCTAGAGCTCATTTATTCTACGCACGAAAATGCAGTTACGCTTTTCAATATCCTGGACCACACCAGAACCCCAATGGGCGGTCGCTTATTGAAGCGTTGGCTGGTGTTGCCTCTCAAAGACCGCGCACCAATTGAAGAACGCCTTCAAATTGTATCGGCGCTTAAAGAAGCCACCCCGATTCATCCAGAACTCGATGACCGCCTTCGCGAAATCGGTGACCTCGAAAGACTCATATCAAAAGTGGCTGTAGGGCGCATCAACCCTAGAGAAGTGCAGCACCTCAAAAGGACTTTGCTGCACATTCAACCAATAACTCAAATGCTCGAAGGGCTTCAACAAAAAGGTCTTCGTTCCCTATTACAAAATCTAGACGCGTGTCAGGCACTGATCAACCTCATCGACGAAAATCTGACCGATGAGCCCGCAGTTCAAATAGGAAAAGGCGCAGTTATCAAAACTGGCCGCGACCAACAACTCGACGAACTCCGTGAAATTTCTTTAAACGGGAAAGAATACCTTGAAAAAATTCAAGAAAGAGAGGCTGCCGCAACAGGTATTCCTAGCCTCAAAATTGCCTTCAATAATGTCTTTGGCTACTATATTGAAGTGCGTAATACTCACAAAGACAAGGTTCCTGAAACCTGGATACGCAAACAAACGCTGGTTTCTGCTGAGCGCTACATCACCGAAGAACTCAAAGAATACGAGCAAAAAATCTTAGGTGCCGAAGAAAAACTACTCGCCATTGAACAACAGCTCTATCAGCAGCTGGTTTTTGCGATGTCCGATTTCATTGGCCCCATTCAAAATAATGCCAAGCAATTGGCCAAACTCGACTGTCTATTTTCATTTGCTAAAGTAGCCATCAGCAACAACTACTGTGAACCGCAGCTTACCGATGAACTCCAAATAGACATCAAAGAAGGCCGCCATCCAGTTATTGAAAAAAGACTTCCTATCGGAGAAAGCTATGTGGCAAACGATATTTTCCTAGACAACGCTACACAGCAAATCATCATGATTACTGGGCCCAACATGAGTGGTAAAAGTGCTATTCTCAGACAAACAGCCCTGATTGTCTTGATGGCCCAAATGGGAAGTTTTGTTCCGGCTAGCTCTGCACAAATTGGTATTGTTGACAAAATTTTTACCCGAGTAGGCGCCTCAGACAACATTTCTTCAGGTGAATCTACCTTCATGGTTGAAATGAATGAAACAGCTAGCATTCTCAATAATGTTTCTGAAAGAAGCCTGATATTACTCGATGAAATTGGTCGTGGAACAAGTACTTACGACGGCATTTCTATTGCGTGGTCTATCGCTGAATACCTGCATGAAAACCCAAAAGCGCAATGTAAAACCCTTTTTGCGACCCATTATCACGAACTCAATGAAATGGCCAAACGCTTCTCGCGCATTCACAACTTCAATGTGAGTGTCAAAGAACTTGGCAATCAAGTTTTGTTCTTGCGCAAATTAGTGCCGGGTGGCTCTGCCCATTCTTTTGGTATCCATGTAGCAAAGCTAGCGGGCATGCCCAATGCTGTGGTCAAAAGAGCTGAGGCGGTGCTCAAAGACTTGGAGGCCAGTCATGCAAATGTAGGTTCCAAAACCAAACCAGATACTTCAAACATCCAACAAGATGTACAACTGAGCTTTTTTGCGCTCAACGACCCTGTGCTGCAGCAAATTCACGACGAACTCGTCCAGACAGATATCAATGCCCTAACACCTGTTGAGGCCTTACTCAAGCTCAATGAAATTAAAAAACTAACAGGTGCCTAAATTCTTGTTATTCGCCATATTATCCTTTATTTTATTTGCCTGTCAAATAGAAGTTGCGCAACCAGCCGTCAATAAAGAATTGCGTGTTGCCAGTAATTTCATCACTAAAAAACAACAAGGATTTTTTCGTGCTTGGCAAAAAAAATCGGGTATCAAAATCAGCTTTCTAAGGCTGAGTCCGCAACAAATTCGTCAGCTAATTAAAAAGCAACCTTGGAATCCGGGCTTCGATGTCGTGTGGCTAAACGGGCTTGAGGCTTACTCCAAACTCAGTGACACCCCTTTTCAAGCCAATTACCTTGATTTTGCACAAATACCAATCGGGCTTTCATTTGTCCCTGACAGCATTGATCAAGTGAACAATTTTATCGAGTTGAGCCAAACAAATCTTTGGGCCGCTGCAGATGACCAGAGTTATAATATTTTGAAAGCTCACTTAGATTTTGCCTTCAGGAATCGAGCAAAGAGTAAAAAGCAACGAGCAGGATACCAACAAATCATGAGTGGCTTAAAAGATCGAAAACTGGCATTTAACGGAGCTGATCAATACCATACCAATATGCTTTTGAGTCGGTATGATACCTATTTACACGAACTCAAGCCAGCAGACAAAAAACAACGCATCATTTACCCTCAATTCTTTCGCTACTCAGGTGTTAGCGACCGCAGCACTTTTTCTATAGTCAGACAGGCAAGCAACTACACAAATGCAAAGTTATTCTTTGCCTTTCTGAACAAACAACTCCGAAAGAATGCCAAATTTTGTCAAAGGTTGGGCTACAAAAAAATTGGAGCTAAAGAAAAACTTATTTCAAGTAAATCCTTACTGCCGCTTCTCAAGAAATGACACCAAAGTGACACTGATTTGAGCGCCGTTGCTTAATTTTGTAAAAAAAAGATATGTATCCAGCAGAACTTGTTCAACCCATGAAAGAAGACCTAACAAATGTTGGGTTCCAAGAATTATTATCCGCCTCTGAAGTAGACAACGCTATCAACAATAGCGAGGGAACACTTTTAGTTGTTGTTAATTCCGTTTGCGGCTGTGCTGCAGGAAATATGAGACCTGGCGTTAAGCTTTCTATCCAGCACGATAAAAAGCCAGCTCAATTAACCACTGTTTTTGCAGGTGTTGATCAAGAAGCTGTTGCGCAAGCCCGTAATTACTTCTTGCCTTATCCGCCATCATCTCCATCTATTGCCTTATTTAAAGATGGCAAATTGGTGCACTTCTTAGAAAGACACCATATCGAAGGAGGAAGCGCGCAAATGATCGCAGCCAACTTACAGGCGGCCTACGACGAATTTTGTTAAGCCACTCTAAATAATTCGGCAGCAATGCCATCGGCATGTAATTTACCTTTATCAGTTAAAATGAGGTGCTGATTTTCGAACGTTAACCATCCAAGACGCGCAAATTCTTCAATTTGCGCGTTTTCTTTTTGTGTCCAAGGCGTTTCAAGTGCTGAAGAAGGAAGACCCCATTTCGTCCTTAGACCTAACAATATTTGTTCATTGCGGCGCTCATCTGCTGATAACTGTTCCCATTCATACCAGCGCTCGTTTTTCCCAACCCCTTTTGTATAGTGCGAATTATTGCGGATATTCCAGCGGCGCTTTTGCCCATCAAAAGAATGCGCAGAGGGGCCAATACCAAGATACGGTTTAAAGGCCCAATAACTTGAGTTATGCTTGGAATGATAACCAAGTAAGCCAAAATTAGAAATCTCATATTGTTCAAAGCCAGCACTTTTTGCAAGCTCAATGAGCATAAGAAATTGTTCATTTTGCAGTACTTCATCTGCCGGCTGTAATTTCTTCTTTTGTACTAAATGATTGAGTGCTGTTTTGGGTTCAACCGTCAAACAATAGGCAGACAAATGCTGAATTCTTAATCCAAATACTTTTTGCAAAGTCTCTTGCCAAGCGGCCAGATTCAAATCTGGAAGACCGTAGATTAAATCTATGCTGATATTGGAAAATCCGACTTTTTGAGCCAACTGAATAGCCGCAATTCCTTCTTGCACACCATGAGCGCGGTTCATCCAGTTTAAGGTTTCGGAAGACAACGTTTGGATGCCGATACTTAGGCGATTAATGCCGAGTTGCTTCCAAGCCTCGAGTTGTTCTTCATTGATGTCTTCAGGATTAGCTTCAAGCGTAATTTCTGCTGTTGTTGCCACTTGAAAATGCGCATGAATGCACTTAAAAATGGTAGCTAATTCTGTGGGACTAAGTAAGCTCGGGGTTCCTCCACCAAAATAAATGGTCTGGACAGGTTCTTTAAGCTCGTCTTTACGTAACTCCAATTCTTGAAGCATGGCTGCCAATAAATCGGCGCGATATGACTCAAAAGTTGTAGAAAAATGAAAATCACAATAAGTACAGCGCTTGCGACAAAAAGGAATGTGCAAGTAAATCCCACTCATAGGAGCGCCTAGTTCTTAAGTAATTTCTGTTGTAATACTTGTCCGTTTGAACGCTGAAGCTTTACAATATATGCCCCAGCACTCAAATTTGAAATATTGAGCTTACAAGCAATTCCTACCTGATGCTGTGACAACACAGCTTTGCCAAACATGTCGAGTATTTCAATGGATAAGCTCTCATATGTTGACCAATTGACAGATAGCTCTTGCTGAGCGGGGTTCGGTGAAATTTTCCAACCAAAGTCTAAATCTGTGTAGCCTGCGTCGTCCATGTTTTTAACGACAACAAAAGTGCTGTCTCCAAAATCAGCATTTGACAAAGTAAAAATCACGTTGTTATTGTGATCCGTTACAGTTAAAGCGCCGTCTGTACCGCCCCATTGCGCAGCACCCATTCCATCACCGTAAAAATCGTAAATGACAAAGGTGTAGCAATCAATTGCTGTTAGCGCCAGCGAATAATTATATGCTGTATTGTTTTGCAGTGGATTGGTTGCGTCATTTGGTGCAGGGAAAGCTCCGGTGCCAAAGTTCCCCGATACGTTTTCATTACCTTCAGACCATACTACAACTCCGTTGCTATTGACAAGTTCCATATAAGTTTCATTGGCGTAATCATCTGTAGTTAAGGCAACATGAATGGTGTCAATTGTTTCAGGAACAGCAAGCACATCAATGGTGACAGTCGCATTGTTATTATTGGCGTTTTCATCAAGTGCCTGATTAGGATTGCTTACAGACGCACTAAATGTATGGGAACCAGGAGTAAGCTGTACTATAGGCAATGTAATAGTTTGAGCTTGCCACTGCGCTAAACTTCCAGACCAATTATATTGCTGAGCTGTTCCGTTGTCAATCTGATAAGTAATTTGAGCACTTGTAATAGTTGTAGAGCCAATATTCAAGATAGAAACCGTTGGTTCATAATTGTTACCACAAAGCTCTAATGCCGACAAAAGTGGTGCAGAGAGTGCTGCGTCAAGTGCTACTACTGTTGCGTTGTTTGGATCATAACCATCAATGAATGCTGCACCAGAAGCATTAGGGTCCAACCAATACTTAAGTTGGTTTGTGCTGTTGCTGCCAGCAGGCTCCCAAGAATTGGCAACACGGCCATAGTAGTCTGGGGCCGTTTGATTTTGACACGAAGCGCCGCCTCCCCAAAGCTGTCCGATAATGCGGTGATTTTGGTCAAATAATGGTGAGCCAGAAGAGCCACCTTCAGTGGTGGTATTGCGATCCCATTGTAAAGTCCAAGTTGAATTGGCTTCAGTGGAGCCCATTCCTTGAGAAATCGTAAGTGGGTTGTCGTCAAAGGCAATTTTTTTGATATCCCCGGACGGATGATGAATTGAAACTGCCGATGTTGGAATTGTACCCGATTTATCCCAACCAGAAAAATACGGGTTGTAGTCTAGAGGAACACTTCCGTTGACCAAGCCACCTGTAATTTCCACTAAACAAAAATCTGAAGGTGTACGACGAGATCTTAAAACCGCGCCACTCAAAGACTGAAAACTCGGTGACGATGCCGGGTTAGTACAGCCAGAGGCCTGCCAATTGAATCGGAAAATCCAGTTTGCCGGATTGCTGTAACAATGATTTGCAGTTAATACATAAGGCTTGCCGTCATTGAGTGTATTATTAATAAGTGCACCTGAACAAAATCCGCTACTGCCAGATACCAACATTACAGCACTATTGCGCTGCTGTGTCCATGGCAAACCGTCGTTACAATTGACATTCATATTGCAGCTTCCGGAACTACCAAAAGCCTTCTCTACAAACTCATTAGCCGTGCGGTAGCCATGTGTAACGATGCTTAGACCAATATTGCCCACTTCGTTGTTAGGAGCTACGTAATACTCAAGAATAGCGACATTTCCAGGAATTAGTTCTGTCCCTAATTGGCCATCGTAAATGTGTTCTTGAGTAAAAGCGCCAAGAATGAAATCTTTACTCGGGTTATAAGCAAAAAGTTGATTTCCTGCCGGAATACTTGTATTTTCAAAAGTAAGGTTAACGGTGAGTGCGCCTTGACAATTTAGTTTGAGTAACCACAATTTTGCACCATTTGGCAAGTCATACCATGTACCCGCATTGGAGGTGTTTAAACTTGTGTAATTGTTGTAACCGAAGCGCCAAGGTGCAATGCCTTGGTCATCTACCAAAGCGTCTTCTGCTTGTAAAGCTGCAATATTAGGCGTTGCAAAAGTCCATTCTTGGATGGTTTTTTGATCTATCGTTTGTTTAATAGATAAAGGCAGGCCTCCATTTCCTTGAATTTGAGCGAAGAAGATAGAAGGAGAAAGCAATAAGAATAAGGAGTAAAATAGTTTCATGGGTGCTGTATTTAAAGCAAGTATTCGAAAATAGTACATTTTAGTCGATATGACCACCGGTAAGACGAAAAAACTGAGTCACAAGTTGTATCTTTGTTAGATGTCTAAGCCATTTGTAATCGGGATTTGTGGCGGTAGCGGGGCCGGTAAAACCACCCTTCTCAAGCGCATTTCTGAATCTCTAGAGGGTTGCAGCTCATCTGTCTTTTCAATGGACAATTACTATTTGCCTATTGAACAACAAAAAAAAGACAGCAACGGAATTGTCAATTTTGACTTGCCCACAGCACTCGATCACGAAAAATTAGCCGCTGATTTACAAACACTCATTTCCGGAGAGCCAATAGAGGTCCGAGAATATTTTTTCAATGTTCAAGGTAATAAAAGTGTTCTCCTAACCATACAGCCTAGCGATATCATTATCGTTGAAGGTCTTTTTACACTGCATTATGCCCGTGTTTTTGAGCAACTAGACTTCAGTATTTATGTCGATGTTGATCATGCTATTCAACTAGACCGCCGCATTTACCGCGACCAAGAAACGCGTGGCTATAAGCGTTCTGAAATCATATATCAATGGGATAATCATGTGCTCCCATGTTATGAACAATTTATAGAGCCCTATAGAGAAAATGCGCATTTCATCTACAGAAATGATCATCGCTCCGAAGAAGACTTTTTGCTTTTGACTAAAGAACTGCGTAACTTGTTGCCAGCGCGCTTTATTCAATGAAAACCCAACTCAAAAAACTGCTTCCCTGGAAATTAGGCCTCATCGGAATAGGTTTGATTTTGAGCGCGCTGTTAATTCTTGGGCTAAGCTCAATAGATCATTTTCAAAAAGACCTCATTCAGCAACAATTCAGTGCATTAGAAAAAAAAGCTGAAATTGGCGCCTCGCACTTGCATTTACAATTACAGAAAAAGCAAAAACTGAGCCTTGATCAGGATTTGTATTATCATATTTTTGAAGGGGATCGGCTCTTTGGTTGGCGCAATAATCAGCTGCCTGTAGGGCGATATCAAACTGCTATTTTCCCAGGGGAAGGACTCATTAAACTTAAAAATGGCTGGTATTATTCCACGACCAAGAAAAAAGGTGAAATTACTTATTGTGTTAGTTTTTGTTTACAAAACACCTACGAACTTCAAAACGATTACCTCAAGGCCAGCAATCCATCTTTTTGGGCCATTCCATTTCAGATCCAGCTTACTGGAACTGCAAAAGATGCGCTCCACGACAAAAACGGCAAGACAATTTGCTACGTAACGCCTATTAGTAATGGTATTGAAGCATCAGCGCCGCTTCTATTGGCTCCACTATTACTTTTGTTAGGCTTGTGCTTGATTTTATTTAATCTTTTTAGAAACTTTCGCGGACAAGCATGGGGCACAGGTGTTATTCTTTTGCTTTTGTTGGCTAGTCGGATTTTACTTTACGAAGTGGGTTGGCCACAGCATTTACTGGACTCTGATTGGTTTTCTGCCAGCTTTTTTGCCTATGATGAATGGACTCCAAATTTTTTCGAATTTATCATCAATGGTTTATTTGTTGGCTTCGGTTGGCAACTTATCATTGAATTACTAAGAAATTCATCAAATATCATCTTCAAATCCTTGCTTAGAGGGCTGCCCTTCCTATTTTGGTTGTGGATCATTGGACAGATTGACCTCGTACTAGAGCATTCGAATATTCCTGTCAATTTCGAGCACTTGTTTGAATTACGGCTCAGTACGTTTGTTTTCTTTGGCCTCATCGGCTTTTACTTTTACCAATTTCAACTCATCTTACTCGTTTCGCTCCCCTTTCAAATTTTAAAAGATGAACCGAAAATCCGCTGGATAATTTTAGGGCTCCTTTTCATTCCCTTTATATTACTTTATGCCTTTGACCGCAATTGGTTTAATCTACTACCAATCATTACGATTAGTCTCAACTTGATATTAGGCAAGCGTTCCGAATTCTCTTGGATAAGATTAAGCAGACAATTACTTATGCTCAGTTTGTTTTCTTTTTTTCTGAGTTTGCATCTACAACAATTGGTGAAACAAAAAGAACTAGAAAATAGAAGCTTGTTTGCCCAGCAACTTTCTTTGGAAAGAAATATCAACCTTGAATTGTCTTTCGCTCAAATCAAGCCAGAAATCCTGAAAGAAAAATGGTTGCTCAGCTCTTTTGATAGCCTTAAGAAACAACTTACCAAAGTAAGCTTTGAGCACATCTTAAATCAAAAATTTTTCCAAGGTGTTTGGGATGGTTTTGAAGTTGAATCTGATCTTTTTGATGTAAATGGGAAACCCTGTTTTGGAATCGATACCCTTCGGTTTGAAAAACTAACAGACCTCGTCAAAGTACACGGTGCCCCGTCAGAAATTGAGGCAAACATCTATTTCATGCCACATGAAGAACAGGGCCTCAGTTATGTTGTTTTACTTCCATTAGCTCAGCAAAAAATCTTAGTGCTCACCCTCATTTCCAAACGCATTCCCGAAGAAATGGGCTTCCCGAGGCTTTTGATCTCAGACCAAGCAGGCATTTCAAAAAGTCTTGAAAAATACTCCATTGGAAAATACGCAGAAGAGCGGCTTATACATCAAACCGGTGACTTCAATTTCCCAAATACGCTTCAGTCTTTTCCTAAATCACTACTCAAACAACAACACTTCTCCTTTCGTGGCTATGAACACACGGTTTTTTTGAGTGGTGAGGGTTCTGCTATTTTTATCGCGACTAAACAAAGCGCATGGCTCAACCTGATTACAAGTTTCGCCTTCATTTTTGTTTTTTGGGGAGGCCTAACTATAGCCATGAATTTTATTAGCGGTCAAGGGTTTTTGATGGGTCGCGAATGGAGCTTGTCATTAAAAATTCAAATTGCGTTCTTGGTGATACTTGTTATCTCTTTGTTCCTTTACGGCCTAGGTAGTTCGATCTTTATAGGTCAACAATTTGATGGTTATGCCCAGCAAGCACTCAAGGAGAAATTACACGCAGTTGAAATGGAGCTGAATAACCAGCTCAAACAACTCGATACGCTGGATGCTACAAAAGCTGGTTTTCAACTAGAGGCAAAAACTGCCAAGTTATCTAGCGTTTTTAATACCGACATTTTCATTTACGATGCCGATGGCTTTTTAATTTCCTCTTCACGACCTAAATTATTTGCCTTTGGACTCGTAGGTGAGCACATGGATGCGCAAGCTATGGATGCGCTCATAGGTCAAAAAAGCAGTTATTTCTCACATCAAGAACAAATTGGAAATTTAAAATACCGCAGTGCTTATTTGCCCCTCATGAATGAAAAAAGAAATTTATTGGGCTTCATCAACCTGCAATTATTCGGACAACAACAAGCCTATGAACAACAACTAGAAGAGTTTTTAAAGGCGGCTATTAACGTATTTATTTTGCTTTTAGCGCTCTCTGTTTTCATCGCGCTTGTGGTCAGTAATTGGCTCATTGGGCCGCTTCAAATGGTAGCCAAGTCTGTAAAGAATATAGAATTCGGCAAAAAAAATCAACGCATTGCTTATCAAAACAAAGACGAAATTGGGGCCATTGTTCAATCTTATAATGAAAAACTCATCGAGCTCGAAACAGCTGCATTAAAATTGGCCAAAAGCGAACGCGAAAGTGCCTGGCGTGACCTCGCTCAGCAGATTGCACACGAAATCAAAAATCCATTGACGCCGATGAAGTTGAGCATTCAACATTTATTGCGCAACCTTGAAAATGGGCATCCACAAACCCTGGAGCAGGTGCAAAAAGCGCTGCCCTCTTTAATTGAACAAATAGACGGATTAGCCGCCATGGCCAATGAATTTGCTCAATTTGCAAAACTTCCTGATCCTCAATTTGAACCACTTGATTTAAAAAATTTGGTACAAAGTATCATTCCTCTATTTGAAAACAAATCTGTGATTCTTTTTGAATCTAAAGGAACGGATTTCACAATTCTCGCCGACAAAAAAATGCTCGGTCAGGTTTTAAATAACCTCATCAATAATGCACTTCAGGCCACACAAGAAACTGTAAATCCTGTCATCCAAATAACTATAGCCAGCAAAGATAAGCTGCTTACACTGGCTGTTAAAGACAACGGTGTAGGCATCAGTGAAGCTGCAAAAGAAAAAATATTTACGCCCTACTTTACAACCAAATCATCGGGGTCAGGAATTGGACTGAACGTCGTTCGTCAGATTCTAGAAAAGCACAACGGGAAAATTCATTTCGAATCAGAAGAGGGAAAAGGCAGTTGCTTTTTTGTGGAGCTCCCTTTATTTTCTGAAGGGTCTTAAGTCGTAGAGTTGAACGTGCTTATGCTTATAAAGCAAATGCTTTAAAAAGGGTTTGATATCCACATGAGCCGTATCTTGCTGTAAAATCAATAATTTACTTGCTCCTTTATCAATTAGACTTTGTATTTGAGGAATAAAAGGCTGATCTCTGTACAAACTATAATTGCTGTAGCCAATACGATCTAGGGCTGTAAGGTGCACATTTGGATAAGGATCTGAAAAACAAAAAACGGTATCGTTGCTGCCGATTAAGTATTTAATTTCTTCTCGCTGTGCTTGAATTTGGCCTAGCGTTTCGTCTTGATTAAAGTAAAACCAACCCCAATTTCCTCGGATAAAACTAGAAGTCAGGGGTGTGTTTTTAACGATGATATTTTGGTTGCCTGCCGCTACCTGAGTATAAGAAACAGCATTGAGAAAAATCAGCGTAAGGCCAACATAAGCAATTCGTTTTTGCCATAGCGCAGCTGCTATAAATGAAGCCGTATATTTCATGTAAATAGCCATCAAGATCAGCGGGACAAACAAGATTTCAATAAAATAGTAATCGTGGACATCAAAAACCCAGAACCACAAAATGAAATAGGCAATGGTTCCTATGAAAGAAATGACAATCAGTATGCGCAAGTAAAGTGGGATTTCCTTTTTGAACAAAGCCCAAAAACCTATAAGCACCAAAGGAACTAAAATGAGTTGGTGGTACATTTCCTTGAGATGTTCTGTCAAAACGAGTTTGATGATGCGAATTTGTTCTTCGGTACTTACCTCCCAAATGGGTCTGATGGTCGTTGAGAAAATAGTTGAACCATGTGCTGCATTGTAACGGATGGCATAAGTATACCACAGAAAACTACTCAACAGCGCTATAAGCACACTTAGGCCCAACCAATAAACGCGACGATTTGAAAAGTATGATTTCCAGGTGTTGGTCAGGAGTACTGTAAAAAATAAAGCCCCGAGAAAAGCCAAAACGGCAATTAATGCCGTGACTTTGACAAGGATAGCCAAACTGAGAAAAATAGTAAAGGCTAAATAACTCCACTTGCTCTTTGTTTGCAAATAAGAGAAGCAGGCATTGATGGCGATTAGCAAAAAAGAGAAGGCATAAATATTAGGCAAAACGCTGTCAGCATAGTAAATCAAGACCGGAGCGCTAAATATGATACCTGAAAAGACCAGTGCTTTTTGTTTAGACTCAAAGAACCAAAGCAAGAAGTGCCGCAAGGAAATGATGGCCGTCATTAAAAGCCCCAAACTAAAAAGTTTAGTGAGCCAAAGTTGATAACCTGTCAGTTTCCAGATTTGCCCAATTATATAATACACTATCGGAAATTCTGCTGCTGCATTTCGATTGCCCATCGGCGAAATCCAGTTGGTTTGCGGTTCTAAAAATGCCGCTCCTCTCATATACTGAATGGCCTGCGTCAATGAATCAGACTTTCTGCATTCGTGAATGGGCAAGATGTCACTTGAAAAATGCTGCCAAAATGCATAAAGAAAACTCAATAACAGGAGAAGGCCTAGTATGCGCCACTTCAGGTCTATCTTGTATTCAAATACTTTCATGTGAAAGTAAAGATACAGATGCTGTGCTTAAAAAACGCTAAATGCCTGCATTATTCAAATTGAATCCTAAATGGGAAGGTAAATTCAGAAACCACACTTTGACCATGCTCATCTTTTGCCGGCAGCCAGTTTGGCATCGATATAAAAGCATTTTTTAACCTGCTTTTTAAAATTTCTAATTGTGGATCAGTGAACTTTAAAAAAGTAACCTCTCTCACTTTGCCTTTTGTATCGATGAGCAAGCGCATATAAATTTTCCCCTCGAAACCTAGCTCCTTGAGGTAAGACCATTCTGTGCTATTGGCAATTTTGTAGTCAATAAATTTGAATAATTCATCCGGATGATTCCCATAGGAGGCCGCTGCGAATGGAAAACTGACAATGCTATCGCGTATTGTTTTTGGAAATGAAACCGGTGGTACTGGATCCATAGGGTCTGGAGGATAACCCGGAGGATCTGGATAAGGGATAGGCGGTTCTGGATCAGGGTCAGATGGAGGCAAAACCTGCGGAATAATTTTGGACGGTTGCTTTTTATTCAATACATTTTTTGAGGCAACAGGATTTAAATAAGGTGCGATTCCTTGAGTTTTTTTAGGTTTTAGACTGCGTTGCACAATAGGTTTTTGATTTTCCTGACAAGAAGAAAAAAAGCAAAAACAAATCAGGATAACGTAGCATATTTGCCTCATGAGAATACCTTTGAAACAAAGAACGCACAAACAATTGAATCCTTACCTTTGTTAGACTAAAAAAAACAAATGCAACGTTATTGTCTTGACCCCTGGAACCGCACGCGCATACTTACCAAAGAAGTTCAAATTGGCAGCTTGAAATTAGGAGGGGAAAATTCTATTCGGGTCCAATCCATGACTACCACAGATACCATGGATACCGAAGGCTCCGTTGCACAATCCATTCGAATGATTGACGCAGGTTGCGAGCTAGTTAGGCTTACGGCCCCAAGTAAAAACGAAGCAGAGAACTTACAAAACATTAAGGCAGCATTAGTTAAAAGAGGGTATAACACGCCTTTGGTTGCCGATATCCACTTTACGCCTAACGCGGCTGAAATTGCTGCCAAAATTGTCGAAAAAGTACGCGTGAATCCTGGGAACTACGCAGACAAAAAGAAATTTGAAGAAATCGAATTCACCGACGCTAGTTACCAAGCTGAACTCAACCGCATTGAGGAGAAATTTACCCCACTCGTTTTACTTTGCAAAGAACACGGGACAGCCATGAGAATTGGAACCAATCATGGTTCGTTATCTGACCGCATTTTGAGTCGTTATGGTGACACGCCTGAAGGCATGGTTGAGTCTGCGCTTGAATTCATTCGCATTTGCGAAAAGCACGACTTTGACCAATTAGTTATCTCGATGAAAGCCAGTAATACGTTGGTTATGGTTCAGGCCTATCGCCTGCTCATGGCTAAAATGATCGAACGCGGCACTGTTTATCCTTTACATTTAGGCGTAACTGAAGCTGGCGACGGAGAAGATGGACGCATCAAATCTGCAGTTGGTATTGGTGCACTTTTAGAAGACGGCCTCGGAGACACCATTCGTGTTTCTTTAACTGAAGCGCCTGAGGCAGAAATACCGGTTGCCCAAAAATTAATTGCAAAATATAACAATTACAATGCCTTTGCTTTTGAAGCACCAAAAACAGCACTTCAATACGATCCTTTTAGCTACAGCAGAAGAAATAGCGCATCCATTCACAATATCGGAGGAAAAAATGTACCGGTAGTTTTAGCTGACCTATCGGCTGTTGCCGAAATCAAGCCTGCTCATTTCTTTGGGTTTGGCTATCAATATAGCGTACCACTCGACAAATGGAACCTTCAAGATCAGGCTGCCGATTATGTCTATATTGGCAGCAATAAGCTAGATTTTGAAGTACCTGGCACACTAGGTATTATTGTAGATTACGATTTTTGGAAAGCACATTACAGCCAAAAACAAGGTTTTTACCCACTTGTTCTTCAAGAACAACTCCAAGAAATCGAACCGAATCAAGCTTGCTTCTTGCCTCTTGAAGCAGAGGACCAAATTCCTGAAGCGTTAGCCATGTTGCCAAACGTTTGCATCATTTTGAATACAGCATTTGACAACAAAACACAGCTATACCGCCGCTTCTTTTTGGAAATGCAAGAGAAGAACTTGCAGCAGCCCGTTATTCTCTCGTATCAATACGAAACCAATGAACTAGAGCGTTTTCAGCTTTATTCAGGAGCAGATGCAGGCGCCATTTTAATTGATGGATTTGGCGACGGAATTTGGCTAAACGCCGACTTAGGTGCTCAGTATATTAACTCTACATCTTTTGGCATTTTACAGGCTACACGTACCCGTATTTCAAAAACTGAATATATTTCTTGCCCATCTTGTGGTCGTACCCTTTTTGATTTACAAGAAACCACTGCTAAAATTAGACAGCGCACCTCGCACTTAAAGGGGATTAAAATCGGAATTATGGGTTGTATTGTGAACGGCCCTGGTGAAATGGCCGATGCCGATTACGGATATGTCGGAACAGGCCCTGGCAAGATCAATCTTTATAAAGAAAAAGAGATTGTCCGTCGCAATATCAATGAAACAGAAGCCGTAGAAGCGCTTGTAGATCTCATTAGAGAATATGGTGACTGGCTAGAGCCAAAAATTTAACGCGTTTTTGTTAGAAGTTGGGGGCGCAATTAAGCTCCATCCATTCGTTGCTATGCGGGTGGTAAAATCCTAAAGATGCGGCGTGTAAATGCAAGCGGTCTGCTTTTTTACCATACAAATCGTCGCCTTTAATCGGGCAGTTCAAACCTAAATGATGCGCCGCATGCACCCTTAATTGATGTGTGCGGCCTGTGTGCGGATAAAACAAAATCCGAGTTTGGCCATTTTCAGAAGAAAGTATTTCATAGCTGGTGTGGGCAAAACTACCGTGTTCATAACAGACCAATTGTCTGGGCCTATCATCGAGGTCTACCCGAAGTGGTAATTTAATCTCCCCTGAGATTTCATTTGGAACACCATCTAAAATAGCCATGTAGGTCTTCTTTACTTTTCTGAGTACAAATTGACGCTGCAAGCGCTGATGCATCAACTTTGTTTTTGCTGCCAACATGATACCAGAGGTTGACATATCTAAACGGTGCACCAATAGTGGGCCATCAGCTTGCGGCAAATATTTTTTTAAATCTTCAAGACTATTCGGTTGTGGATTTTTACCAGGAACAGACAAATACTCTGGGCTTTTATTTATGGCAACAATCCAGTCATCTTCGAAAATAATCTCCAACGGTTTTGGAGGATGAATCGCAGTAATTGGATTGTGATCTACATCAAGCCCAATTAACATGTGCCCAAGAATGGGTTCACATTTGCTTTTACATGCAGGATAAAAATGCCCATGAATACGAACCTCTGAATCTGGTGACATTCCCCACCAAAATTCTGCCATACAAATAGGCTTCAAATTATTCAAATAAGCATATTGCAAAAGCTTAGGAGCCGCACACTCACCTGCCCCTGCTGGCGGAGAATCAGTAAATAAATCTAAGACATTGACACTTTGGCCCAGTGCATTTAAAAAGGTATAGCGCTCAAAGATCCGGCGCTGTAAATCGGCAGAATGGGCTGCGCGCTGTGATTTAATTAAATCTAGATGGTCCTTGTAAATTTTTACTTCTGCTTGTACTGCTTCTAGTTCAGCCTGAGCTTCTTTTTTAAGTGCCTTGAGTGCTCTGCTTTCATGCATGCTTTCGAGTCGCAGTTGGGCAAAGATAGACTCAGCATTTTCATCCGTTTCTAAAATAGCAGCTCTTCTTTGGTCGCGAAGCACCTTGGACAATTTTACTTGCTGCTGAAAAGCTTCAAGCTTTTGCAACCATTCTTGTTTTAGCTGCGAAAAAACCACACCTAAATTTTGAAATTCTGGCGCACTTTCTAAAGACTCTATTTGTAATGTTAGTTGGTGGATTTCTTGTTCTTCACGGCGAAAAAAGCCTTGAGCTTCAAGTAAATCAAATACAGGCGAAACAAAGCCTTGGTGCTCATTTGAATTGCCTAGTTTTCCGGAAAAAGCAGCTAAATAACCAAGCTTTCCCACTTGATTTTGAACCACCAACACCCCAAACATTTTGCCAATAGCGCCCAATCTTTCAGTTCGATCCAAACCAAAGTCATGGCCAAAATCTGCTTTTTCTATACAGGCTTGTAAGTCTTTTGCGGCAGCGGCAGCCAAGGGGTGAAGATCATAATAGAAAGGAAAGGTGAAGCGCGCTGGTAGCGGGTGTGTTTGAAGTTCGGCAGGTAACGGAATAAACATAAACAAAGGTCAAAAAAAAACGCCCTCGTTGGAGGGCGTTTCTTCTTTCTTTTAAAAGAAATTATTTGATCACAACATTTTTAGTTGTTGTAAGACCTTCTACTGTAACAGTTACGATGTAGCTTCCTTTTGCAACATTTTCAGTTGAGAAAGAAACAACTTGTGTACCGTTAAGGTTAATCATGTTTTTAGTTGCGATAACGCGACCTTGAAGATCCATTAATGCAACTGAGTAGTCGTTGTTAGTAGCTTCGAAAGAAACATTTACTTCAGAAGACGCTGGGTTAGGGTAAACATTCATAGCGATTGTTGCTAACTCATCCATACCTAAAGCACCTGTTTTGAATGCACGTGAATCCATTTCTCCAAACTGAGCACCAGAAGCGATGGTTGTTCCGTTAGCATCAACTAAAGAGTATGCACCGTCACCGTATGAACAGCAGATACCGTCACCGTATGAATCATAGATTTCGAAAGTATAACACTGGCTAGGGTTCAAAGTAACAAGAACTGGAGCTTGTACAGTTTGACCTGCAGAAGTTCCACCTAAATCTGGCCAGTTACCACCACCTTGTGCTACAGTTGCACCAGTGCTGCTCTTGATCGCCCAAGAAGTTTCAGAAGCGTAGTAGTCAGTAGTGATGTTTACAGTAACATACTGAGAAACTGCGTTTGAAGCAGAAGCAATAGTTGCGTTAGAACCGTTGTTAGCAGCTGAAGCGTCACCTGCAGTTGTTACAGTTACAGTTAATGCACCACCAGTAAAGTTAGCGATAGGTGAACAAACTACGTTTGCAACACCGTAAGTAGCTAAGTTACCGCTGTACGTACCTGTAGAAACTGTAGTACCACCTTGTGTGATTGTTACAGTTGCAGCAGTAAGTGCAGAAGTACCGTTGTTTTGAATGTCAACAGATGGTGTATAAGAACCTTCGCAGTGTACTAAAGAACCAGTGTAGCTCAAAGCAGCAACATCAGATGGAGCTGATGCTGGTGGAGGACATGCACTTACAGTAGCATACAATTCAGTAGCATCCATTTGACCAACTTCTTCGATGATGCGGTTAGGGCAAATACGGTAGATTGTTGGGAAGTAAGCGATTGCATAATCGTTGTTGATTTGGTTAGCAGACGCAGACGCTGGGTTTGCCATAGGGAATTGGATTTGGTTACCAGCAGCTGGCTCAATCCAGTTACCAATTGCACCTGAACCATCAAGCATAGTTGCATCAGCAGTTTGACCATCACCTTCAATCCAGATAACCATTACGTCATCAGTTGTAGAAGAAACAACACCAGGAGCTCCTGAAGGACCGTGGTTAGCATAAACATCTTCTAAAGCACCAGAAAGGTGGTAGTTCCAACATGGACCACACCAAGTTGCAGAAACATCTAAGAATACAGTGTATCCTTGGTCTAGGTAGTCATACAATGTGTAAGAACCATTGTTTGTTGTACCAGCTGTTGCCAACCAAGATTGGTAAGCAGTAACTGTAAAGTTTGGAGCAACGCTTCCTGGGGCTAGCTGCGCATTTGCACTAACACCTGCAAGTAACATCGCAGCTGAGAATAATAGTTTTTTCATGCGTTAAAATTTAAGTTTGTGTAAATATAAAGAAAATCCGCTCAAGGAAAAAAGCGAAATACCTAAAAGTTCCTAGAAAAAGATTATTTTTTCTTGAGTTGTTCTTTGATAAACAATTCAATAGCACCAACCATTGACGGCGCTTTAGGATGTGGTGCATGGACGTCAAGACGCAAGTTGTTCTTGAGGACCGCATTTGCAGTTGTGGGGCCAAAAGCAGCAATGGCAGTAGTGTTTTGTTTAAAATCTGGGAAGTTTTTAAACAAGGATTCTATTCCACCTGGGCTAAAGAACACCAACATATCGTAGTAAACATCCTCGAGGTCAGATAAATCGGCGGCCACAGTTTTGTAGAGAATGGCTTTTGTAAATGGAATATTGAACTTTTCGAGGGTCAAAGGAATGTTATCTCGAAGGATATCTGTACAAGGCAAAAGGAATTTTTCGCCTTTTTGTTTTTTCATGAGCTCGGCAAGCTCTTCAATGGTTTGCTTACCAAAGAATATTTTGCGCTTGCGATAAGTGACATATTTCTGAAGATAAAGCGCAACCGCCTCAGTAATACAGAAATACTTCATGGTGTCTGGCACTTCAAATCGGATTGCTTCTGACATTCTAAAAAAGTGATCAACAGCAACTTTAGAGGTTAAGATAACCGCGGTGTGTTCGCTGATATCAACTTTTTGAGTTCGGAATTCTTTGGCGTCAACACCCTCTACCTTGATAAAAGGACGGAAATCGATTTTGAGTTTGTATTTATCAGCTAAATCAAAATATGGGGATTTGTCACCCTCGGGTTTTGGCTGAGAAACAAGAATGGTTTTAATGGCCAATTTTTCTAATTTTATTGTGTTTTAGCTTATAAACCAGCGCCATACAAGAAGCATAGGCAGGATTTCCAAGGCGCAAAGGTACAAAATTAAATAATACCATTCCAAATTTGCTTGCTGCGCGATGCGCCATGATTTGAAAATTCGCCAAAAGTAAAGCAACAATGAACACAAAATAAACAGGTTGTTAATCAGGTCGTTGGCTTGACCGTTTATCGTCCAGAGAAAGGCCAAGGCTAAAAAAATCAGGCCTGTAAAAGACCAAACCTGCTTATTGACTTCTGCGAAGGCTGCTACCCATTTCCATTGGTCTACCAAAAACAACACAAATCGATAAACCAAAGTTTGATACAGAACCCAAGCTGCAACAACAATTGTGCTCATCAAAAGCGCTTCAGTTCTGGCGTAGAATTCAGCAACAAATAGGTAAACACAAAGATTCAAGGATAAATAAAAATTGATAAAAAAGAGCACTTGTGTTTGTGGGCGCATCTTTTCATCGTCAAAGCCAAAACTTTCAACACGGCTCGTTTTCAAGAACCTGCGCCAAGACAAACTCAATGCATTTGGCGTGCTCAGTCTTGCGTACGCAATGAAGGCTAGTGATAGCAATGATATAAACAGCAAATAACTATTTAATTGTGAGCCCCTTTCTATTAATTCAAATGATTGCATATTCGATTTGCTGAACACAAAAATAATTCAAATTCTAATGCTACAGCTGCACCAATTATTGCTTACTTTTGCACCAAACATCAATCATGAAAACTGATCAATACCAACATCCCGATTATTACAACATGGATGACCTCCTCTCTGACGAGCACAAACTGGTCCGAGATGCGGCAAGAGCATGGGTGAAAAAAGAAGTTTCACCAATTATCGATGAGCACTATGAAAAGGCAACTTTTCCTATGCACATTTTAAGTGGACTTGGCGAAATTGGCGCTTTTGGCCCTTACATTCCAGAAGAATATGGCGGTCCAGGCCTTGACCAAATTTCTTATGGTCTCATCATGCAAGAGCTCGAGCGCTGTGACTCCGGTTTGCGTTCAACCGCATCTGTGCAGTCATCATTGGTCATGTATCCTATTTGGAAATATGGTTCTGAAGAACAAAAATTAAAATATCTGCCCAAATTAGCCTCTGGTGAAATGATGGGTTGTTTCGGTTTAACCGAACCAGACTACGGCTCTAACCCAGGGGGCATGATTACCAATTTCAAAGATGCTGGTGATCACGTCATTCTAAACGGTGCCAAAATGTGGATTTCAAATGCACCATTTGCACAAATTGCTGTTGTTTGGGCTAAAGACGAAAGCGGCCGTATTCACGGTTTAATCGTTGAGCGCGGGATGGAGGGCTTCTCTACACCAGAAATGCACGGCAAGCTTTCATTGCGCGCATCTGCAACCGGCGAACTTATTTTTGACAACGTCAAAGTGCCAAAATCAAATATTCTTCCAGGGCGTTCTGGTTTAGGCGCGCCATTGAGCTGTCTTGACTCTGCTCGTTTTGGAATTGCATGGGGTGCCTTAGGTGCAGCCATGGATTGCTACGATCAAGCATTGCGTTATTCTAAAGAACGCACACAATTTGACGTTCCGATCGGAAGCTTCCAATTGATCCAAAAGAAATTGGCTGAAATGATCACTGAAATCACCAAAGCACAATTGCTTACTTTACGTCTTGGCCAATTGCGCAACGAAGGTCGTGCTACCTCAGCCCAAATTTCCATGGCAAAAAGAAACAATGTTGAAATCGCTTTGAATATTGCTCGTGAAGCAAGACAAATTCATGGTGGAATGGGTATCACTAGCGAATATTCTATGATGCGTCACATGGCAAACTTAGAATCTGTCGTAACCTACGAAGGAACCCACGATATTCACCTCCTCATTACTGGTATGGATGTCACCGGAATTCCGGCATTCACAAGAGAAATGCCAAACCTCTAAATCAGAGTTCATCATCTTCGGAAGGCGCATCTCCTCTTAGTAGGCGGATGCGCTTTCTTGCTTCTGCACCATACAAACTGCTTTTGTAATCGATCAAAAGTTTTTTATATGCCTCTACTGCTGTTGTTTTATCTAGCAAGCGCAGCTCTTGAATTTCTGCAGTCCTGAACAATGCATCATCTGCTAAAATATCTTTGCCGTGTAGCTTCAATAAATCTGCGTAGTAGCCTAAGGCTATTTGCCACTCTCCGCGCTGTTCCATCGCTTGACCTTTACGATACAAGATATCATCGGCAAGTGAATGATAGGGGAATTGAGTTTGAATGCTGTCAAATAAGACAAAAGCAGAGTCATAATGATGTTGGGCTATCATGCGGTCAGCGGTGGCAAACCAAAGCATCACTTGATAATTGCTATCTAGGCCATAATTATCCGTAATAAAAACTGCCAGTTGAATGGCATCATTAGCAATAAGTTTAGAAGTTGATTCTTTTAAAACATTGAGTTGTGCTTGTGCAAATTCAAATTCTCCATCATAATAGAAAATTTTAGCATTCTTGAATTTTGCCTCGCTGCCAATTGTTTCAAATTTGAAGTCGTTGTCAATTTGCATATAGAGCAAAGACGCTTCCCAAATATCGCCATCGAGTACATAGATGTCTGCTAAAAGCATTTTTACCTGCGCACGCTGCATATCTGTGAGCCCTGGTGTTTTCGTTAATAGCAAAAGTTCCTCGATTGCTTTTTTTGATTGAGCAGCATAGAATGCCCTGATTTCAGCTAATTGTAATGAAAGTTGTAAGCTTACCTTCCCCTTTCCTATGCGCTGTAAGGCTGTCTCAAAATCCAAAATACTTTGCGCAATTTCTTCATTTGTATAACTTCTAAATTGAGTGATTTGCTGGAATCTGGCATTGAGTAGAGAAAGTTGTGCTTCGTAAAAATTTGGGTTCTCTTGGCCCAAATCTAGCACATACTGATAACAACGTCTGGCCTGATCAAAAACAGCATTTTCTACACAAATATGACCCAATTCAAGCACATCTCGTCCTGCGCCCTTACTTCGTTTATCTAGTGCAATTACTTGGGTAACGGCGCCATTAAAATCTCGGTTTTGGACAAAAAGCCAGGTTAACATTTGACTAAAAACCAATGGTGCATTTGGCAACTGGACTTGCTGCAAAAGGACTTCCTTTGCCAATTGAAAGTCGGGGCCATTGGCATTAGCAAGGTCTAATCGAGAGCCGAGCGCCTGCTGAATCGCATCAATGATGCCAGGTTGTTGGCCCAAATAATCTAAATAGGCCAAAAGCATTTGCCGCTTGTCTCCGGCTAAAGCATAATAATCAGCATATTGAAAATTAAAGGGGTAATACGGTGCTAATTTCTTTCCTTGATCCAGTGTTCGTTTGGCGTATTCGAGTTTGCCTTTGCTTGAAAAGGCTTGGTAGACATTAATGATTTGATTAGGATTTGCCTCTAATTCACCTACAATATCCTCGTAAATTTTTTTGGCTTTCGCGGCTTCATTTAGCTCTTCATAAAAAGCACCAGCCAAAAGCCGCACTTCGTAATCTTGTCTGTTCAGACTGATCTGCTTCTTCAGAACTTTCTCTGAAGTTTTATCGTCTTTTTGAGCCCTGAGACAGGCAAAGTAGGGCGTAAAAATAGCTTTACTTTGATCTATTTCATAAAGCTTTTGATAATAAACAAGCGCTTTATCAAACTCTGAGTTATTGAAGTAATACTGGGCTAATTGTAAATCGGAGTTGTTTTGCGCAAACAACTGCAAGCCAAAAACAAAAAAAACTAAAGCAAGTAATTGTTTCATCTACGACGCTCTGCTTTTGCAACTAATTGATTGGCTAATGCATTTACAGATGGATATAAGCGGTAGTAGTCGTCGAAAAGTTGCGCTTTTGCACGCAGGTAATCTGTGCTAAGTGCAGCAAGTTGCTCCACCTTATTATGCTCAAATTTGATAAACTCATCAAAACGATGACGTTCACCTCGTCCTTGTTCGACGTCTTGATAAAGTAGCTTCAAGACTTTTCTCTCCTCTTGAATGCCTGACTTTAGCTGACGATACTGTTTGAGGATTGGTTTAATGGAGCGGCGCATCACCTTGTAGGCATCAAGTTGCTTGGCTAGTTCCATATTAATCGTGTCCAAGTATAAATTCTGCTTGATCTTCAGTTCGGTTTGCATAGTGTTGATCTTGAACGCCGATACATCATCCATACGCTTGTCTTTGATTTTTTCAGACAATAGATCAAGTCTTTTCTGTTCTTGTTCAATGCGCTTAAGTTGCAGTTCTTTATTTAAGTCAGCACAGGCAGACAATACGCTAACGGCTAAGAAGAGCATTAATAATTTTTTCATCCGATTTGATTTAAATAGAGATTTAAGCCCGCCGTAATCAAGGTTGCTAGGACAAACCCAGAATAAACTTCAATTGGTCTGTGTTTTTTCAAGTATAATCTGGCAGACATGGTTAATCCTGCAGCAATAATTGAACCAAGTAACCACCCCGAACTGAAATCTGACTGAGCTGAAGAATAAACGGCTAAAAAACCGACGAGAATCCCAGCGCCTGCCGCGTGTAAGGAGATTTTAATCCAACGGTTAATCAGAAGAAATAAACTCGTGATGGCAACACCAGACAATGGTAAAGCATAATAGTAACTTGGCAGGGTGTTATTGCCAGCTTTGTAGGCCAGTATGAAAAATAGTACCAGCGAATAAATAAGCATGATAATTAATGGCAAGCCACGCTCGCCCTGTCTTTCAATATCAATGGTGCTGATTACTTTAAATCGATGCAATAAAATAAAGGAAACACCTGGTGCAACAACGCTGAACATGAAGAAAATGGTAAACAACGCCCATTTTGTGGGAAGTGGCGCAAAATAAAGCGAAGTCATGGCATAGTGCGTGCTAATGGCAGGCACAAATAAAGTAATTAGGATGCCATAAGTTGGCATAAATAAGGGTAGAAATACCCATGAAAAGAGATGTGATAGTATCCTCATAATTCTTTGCGCATTCGGGCAACTGGTATTTGTAATTGTTCTCTGTATTTAGCTACAGTACGACGCGCAATGTTATACCCTTTTTCTCTGAGCAAATCCATGAGTTTCTCGTCAGTGAGTGGGTTGTGCTTGTCTTCTGCTTCAATGGCATCTGAAAGAATTTTCTTTACTTCTCGGGTAGAAACCTCTTCACCAGAATCTGTTGACAAAGACTCTGAAAAGAAATACTTTAACGAAAAAATGCCATAATTTGTTTGCACATATTTCGAATTGGCCACACGCGATACCGTTGAGATATCTAGCTCAACCATGTCGGCGATGTCTTTCAAAATCATGGGTCTAAGTTTGGTTTCATCGCCACTCAAAAAGTAAGCTTCTTGATATTCCAGAATAGCGCCCATCGTCAATAATAAAGTTTGTTGACGTTGTTTGATCGCGTCGATAAACCACTTGGCACCGTCTAGTTTTTGCTTGACAAACTGAAAGGCCTCTTTGTCTGACTTAGAGCTTTTGGCACCTTCTGCATAGCTGCGCAGCATGTTTTCGTAATCGCGATTTACTTTTAAATCTGGGGCATTTCTGCTATTCAGACTCAATTCTAGGCGTCCTTCGTGTTCGAAAAGCGTGAAGTCAGGAACAATTTGCTGATAGCTTTTGGCAGCCTCTCGCATAGATCCTCCTGGTTTTGGATTGCAGCGCAAAATTTCATCTATGGCTTCTTTCAAATCTTGATCTTCAATTTCAAGCTTTTTAGAAATTCG
>JBEEKM010000006.1:0-58838 GCA_041168645.1 Bacteroidota bacterium
ATCAAGCTTTTTTGCAGGAGGTTGAGAAGAGGAACAAGCCCAAATTAAAAAAACAAAAAGCAGGTAACTGACAAGATTGATTTTCCGCATTGGATTATTCTTTATTTTCGATGAATGTATAAAATAAATGTGAGAGTGTCATGATCCTTTTCTTTCTTTTACTGACCGGCCTCACTTCATGGCAAGCCTTTCAAAATCAGAGTCTTTTATCAAAAATGTTGCTTGAGCCATACGCAGTAAAGCACCGTGGTCAATTCTACCGACTTTTTAGTCATATGCTGATTCATGCCGATTTTGCGCATTTGGCATTCAACATGATGACCCTATATTTTATCGGCAGTTATCTAGAAGACATTTGGCAGATTCAATTTGGCGATCAGAAAGCCCTGATTTACATTACATTACTTTATATTGTTGGCGGCTTATCAGCTACTTTGTGGCCCATGCTGCGTCATCAAGATGACCCCGGCTACAGAAGTTTGGGCGCCTCCGGAGCTGTAAGTGCCATTCTTTTTGCTTTTATTCTTTGGGATCCAACGCAGTCTCTTTATTTGATGTTCATTCCGATTCCGATTCCTGCCTATGTTTTTGGTCCATTGTATTTAGCTTTTGAATATTATTCGATGCGAAAAGGAAAGACTGGTATTGCACATGATGCGCATATTGGTGGCGCTATTTTTGGGATTTTATTTGTACTGCTGATCGCACCTGAAAAAGGAATGCAATTCGTACATTTGTTTTTGTAAGTCATGAAGGCCTATGCTATACGTTAACAACAACGGGAATCTTCTTACGGGTGATGCACCAACGATCTTGCCCGGAAACAGAGCACATCTTTACGGAGATGGTGTCTTTGAAAGCATTCGCATCATCAATGGCCGCCCACTCAACATTGAAAATCATATTCTCAGATTACTAGCCGGAGCGCGCGCCATTCATATGCGCCCTTCAGCGAGTTATACCAGTGCCTTTTTTGAAGCCAAAATCATAGAGCTTTGTCAGCAATCGGGCATTACTGAAGGAGGCCGTTGCAGACTTTCTTTGGATCGCATAAGTGGTGGAGCATATCTTCCCGATTCAAATGAAGCCACTTATTACATTGAGGTTTATCCGTATGAAGTGAATCATTTTGAGCTCAATGCAAAGGGTCTTGAACTCGATATTTACCAAGATATCAAGCTCGAAAAGAATTTGCTTTCCAACTTCAAAACTAAGATGGGATTGCCCTACATTATGGCTGCTTTAGCTGCTAAAGAAAAAGGCCTGGATGATTTATTTTTGGTGGACCACAGAGGAAGCATTCTAGAAACTTCATCTTGCAACGTTTTTGTTATTAGCAACGGTGTGCTCTACACGCCAAGTCTTGAAGAAGGTTGCTTGGCGGGCACGATGCGCATGCAGATCATCAACCTAGCTTTGGCAAATGGGATTAAAGTCTACGAGTGCGCCCTGATGCCCCAAAATTTATTAGCGGCAGACGAGGTCTTTTTAACCAACGCCATTCGCGGCATCAACTGGGTCGGTGGTTACCGAACCAAGCGTTACCAAAACAACATTTCGCGCCGCTTAGTGGTGCTACTCAATGCCTACTGGGAGCAAGCGCTCACTCAACAATAGTTATCAACAATCGTCAAGAATTGCCGCACTAATTTCTATCTTTAGAAGTTCCATTTTTAGCTGCGCATGTACCTCATTTTTGACACCGAAACTACGGGCTTACCCCGTGACTTTAACGCCCCAATCACAGACACAGACAACTGGCCGCGTGTGGTACAACTTGCGTGGCAACTTCACGATGAATCTGGTGAGCTCATCTCTCAAAAAGATTTCATCATCAAACCAGAGGGCTATAATATTCCATTTGAATCCGAACGTGTTCACGGAATTTCTACCGAATTGGCACAAGCCCTAGGAGAAGACCTCTCAGAAGTTTTGGCGCAATTCAACAAAGACCTCAGCCGTGCCAATTTCATGGTGGGCCATAACCTCAAGTTTGATCTCAATGTGTTGGGTGCCGAATATGTGCGTCAAGGTCAAGATACGCCATTGGTAAAGCCTGTGCTTGACACCTGTACTGAAAAAACGGCCTTATTGTGTCAGATCCCGGGCGGTCGAGGTGGACGTTTTAAATTGCCTACACTTACTGAATTACACGAATTTCTCTTTCAAGAATCTTTTTCAGAGGCACACAACGCCACTGCTGACGTCGAGTCTACAACGCGTTGTTTTCTAGAACTCATTCGCAAAGAGCATTACACCCTTGAAGAAATTCTACAAGAGCCAGGTTATTATGAATCATTTCGCGTACTCAACCCAAACCCGATTCAAAAAATCGGTCTTCAGCACCTCAATCTAAAAGCCGAAAGCGAAAAATTACGCGCTGCCAAAACAACTCCTGTTACCCCAAAAGTTGAAGTGAGTCAGGAGGTACTCAACGACCTCGTTTTTGCACATCTACATAACCATACTCAGTTTTCAATTTTGCAATCTACGGCTGAGGTTACTGGTCTGATCCAAAAAGCGGTGGCTTTAGGGCAGCCAGCCGTCGCACTCACCGATACAGGCAACATGATGGCTGCTTTTCAATTTGAAAAAGCTGCAGCCGCCCACAATGCCAAAATAAAAGCAGAAAGAGCCGAGGCACAAGAAAAAAACGAACCTTATCACGGCAAAGAAATTTTACCCATTATTGGTTGTGAATTCAATGTTTGCCGCAATCATCAAGATAAAACGGTCAAAGACAACGGCTACCAAATTGTCTTTTTGGCCAAAAATAAAAATGGCTATCAAAACTTAATCAAACTTGCCTCAATCGCCTATACCAAAGGGATGTATTATGTTCCTCGTATAGACAAAGAGGTGATCAGTCAATACAAAGAAGACCTGATTGTCCTGAGTGGCAATCTCTATGGCGAAATAGCTAGTTTGCTATTGAACGTCGGTGAAAACCAAGCCGAAGAAGCCTTGCTTTGGTGGAAAGAACTATTTGGCCCCGATTTTTATATTGAGCTCGGTAGGCACAACCTAGAAGTGGAAGAACGCGTCAATCCTTTACTTGTGGCACTTGCCGCTAAGCATGGTGTTTCTTTAGTTGCCACTAACAATACCTACTACATCGAGCAAAAGGATGCGCTTGCCCACGATGTTTTACTATGTGTCAAAGACAACGAACTCGTAGAAACTCCAAAAGGCCGTGGTCGTGGTTTTCGTTATGGCCTCGAGAACGACACCTACTACATGCGTTCCTCAGAGGAAATGATTGCATTATTTGCAGACCTGCCTCAAGCCATTCAGAGCATCTCAGAAATCATTGAAAAATGCGAACACTACGGCCTTGCCCGCGAGGTCTTGTTGCCCGCCTTTGACATCCCAAGTCAGTTCATTGACCCACTAGATGCACAAGACGGCGGTAAACGCGGTGAAAACGCTTATCTCAAGCACCTGACTTATGAAGGTGCAAAAAAACGCTACGCTGAAATTACGCCCGAGATCCAAGAACGCCTCGACTTCGAATTGGCTACCATTGAAAAAACAGGATACCCAGGTTACTTCCTGATTGTTCAAGATTTCTGTAATGCAGCACGTCAAATGGGCGTTTCGGTTGGGCCAGGCAGGGGTTCGGCTGCAGGTTCGGCAGTCGCCTATTGTATCGGGATCACCAACGTAGACCCCATCAAGTACGACCTCCTCTTTGAGCGTTTCTTAAATCCTGATCGTATCTCAATGCCGGATATCGACATCGACTTCGATGACGAAGGCCGCGGCCGCGTCATCGATTATGTCATCAATAAATACGGAGCCAATCAGGTAGCACAAATTATTACCTACGGTACTATGGCTGCAAAATCTGCAGTCCGTGATACTTCTAGGGTTATGAATTTACCACTCCCTGAAGCTGATCGCTTAGCTAAACTCATTCCAGACCTCTCGCTCAAAAAACTTTTTAACCTGCCAGAGCCGGAACTCATCGACAAACTCCGCAACCAAGAAGCGATTGCCAATGCCAAAGAGTTGCGTCGCATTTATGAGGGCTCTGACCTACAGGCAAAAGTCCTACAAAAAGCTACAGAAATTGAAGGGTCGGTGCGCAACACAGGTATTCACGCCTGTGGGGTTATCATCACCCCCGATGACCTCACTAATTTTGTGCCGGTAGCCACCGCCAAAGACTCCGAGATGGTCTGTACGCAATACGACAATGCTGTGGCGGAGTCTGCAGGTCTACTTAAAATGGACTTCTTGGGTCTGAAAACCCTCACGCTCATTAAAGATGCGGTGCGTCTGGTCAAAGAAAATCGTGGCATCGACCTCGACCCTGATGAATTTCCTATTGATGACGAAGCTACCTACGCGCTTTTTCAAAGAGGTGAAACCGTTGGTATTTTCCAATATGAATCTCCGGGGATGCAAAAACACCTCAAGGAACTCAAGCCAACCGTCTTTGCTGACCTCATCGCTATGAATGCCCTGTACAGACCGGGGCCTATGGAATACATCCCATCTTATTGCAAGCGTAAACATGGAGATGAAACCATTGTTTATGACCTTGACGACTGCGAAGAATACCTCAAAGAAACTTATGGGATCACTGTATACCAAGAGCAGGTAATGCTCTTGTCTCAAAAATTAGCTGATTTTACCAAAGGTGAAGCCGATACCCTGCGTAAAGCCATGGGTAAAAAAGACCGCAAGGTACTCGACAAAATGAAGCCTACCTTCATTGAAAGAGCCTCAGCAAAAGGTCATGCTGAACCTACACTTGAAAAAATCTGGAAAGACTGGGAGGCCTTTGCGTCTTATGCCTTCAATAAATCGCACTCTACATGCTATGCTTGGGTTGCTTATCAAACAGCTTATCTAAAAGCCAATTATCCGGCCGAATACATGGCTTCTGTTTTGAGTAACAACATGTCCGATATCAAACAGGTGTCATTTTTCATGGAAGAATGCCGCCGAATGGGTATTGAAGTGTTGGGTCCAGATATCAACGAATCGGGCTTTACCTTTTCAGTCAATACTGTAGGAGCCATTCGTTTTGGTCTTGGTGCCATCAAAGGAATGGGTAGCGGCCCTGTTGAAGCCATTTTACAAGAAAGACAAAATGGTGCGTTTTCTGATATTTTTGATGTTACCAAGCGCATCAACCTAAGGTTGTGTAATAAACGTGCATTCGAAAGTCTTGTTTATGCTGGTGGCTTTGATTCGTTTAAAGAAGTGCATAGAGCGCAATACTTTGTACAAGATTCAAATAACCGCACTTTCTTAGAGTCAGCCATTCGCTATGGTGCCAGTTTGCAAGAGCAACAACACTCAGCTCAACACAGTATGTTTGGTGAGGCTACCGGCACAACCATGCCTGCCCCAACAGTACCTCGGGCCGAAGAGTGGCCAGCCATATACAAACTCAATCGAGAAAAGGAAGTGGTGGGTATCTTTATTTCGGGTCATCCGCTCGACGATTTCAAGGTTGAAATTGCATCCTTTTGCACGGGTAACGTAGCCATGCTCAATGATCCAAGTGCTTATTTGGGTCGTGACCTGCTCATCGCCGCAATCATCACAACTGCCGAGCACCGCTTTACCAAACACGGAGACGGTTTCGGATCCTTGATCATTGAAGATTACCAAGAAGCTTATAAATTGAATTTGTTCAAAGAATCCTACTTAAAATTCAAGCACTTTATGGAGCCGGGCACTTTTGTGGCTATTAAAGGCCGCGTAGAGGTGCCGCGTTTCAGACAGGTTCCAGAATTTGTCGTGCACCAAATAGAATTGCTTCAGGATCTCCGAGAGAAACGCGCCAAAATGCTCAAGCTCCGCTTTTCTGCCAAACAACTCGATCAGTTGGTCATCGATCAGTTGCACCAATTATTTGAAACCAACCCTGGCTCTTGTCAGGTACACTTTACAGTATTTGACCCACTCGACAACATCGAGGTGGCACTACCTTCCAGAAGTGTTAAAATACAGCCTTCAAGCCAATTATTTAAAGAATTAGCCAAGCTCGATATCCAGTTCAAATTGAACTAAATCAAATAGATAGAAACAAAAAAAACGCTCCTAATTGGAGCGTTTTTTGTTTTTGAGGACTGAAACCAAATGTAGATTTCAGAATAAGGTCGTCTTATGCTTCAGTAGCTTCTTGTGGAACCAAAACGCGGCCACAGTGCTCACAAACGATAATTTTCTTTTTGGTAACGATGTCAAGTTGACGCTGAGGTGGAATTTTGTTAAAACAACCACCACAAGAACCACGCATTACCTGAACAACTGCAAGGCCGTTTTTAGCGTTGGTACGTAGACGCTCATAAGCAAAAACCAAACGGTTTTCAATATTCTTTTTAGCAGCATCTGAGGCCTTCATTAATTTTTCTTCATCCTTTTGAGTTTCAGAAACGATGGCTTCAAGTTCAGCTTTTTTAGAATCGAGGTCTTCTTGTTTCATGCTTACGCGGTCTGTAGCCTCAGTAAGCGTTTCTTTTTTCATCTCGATTTTAAGCTTTGCTTCTTTCGATTTTTTGTCGTGTAATTTGATTTCGAGTTCTTGGAATTCAATTTCTTTTGAAAGTGATTCGAACTCGCGGTTGTTACGGACATTATTTTGCTGCTCTTTGTATTTAGCGATGGCTGCTTCAGCATCTTTTACAGCTAATTTGCGATCAGCAATTTCTGTTTCAATTTCTTTGATTTCGTCATTGATTTTGGTAACGCGCGTATGTAGACCAATGATTTCATCTTCAAGACTTTGCACTTCCAAAGGAAGCTCACCACGGATGGTGCGGATGCGGTCGATTTCAGAGTCTATTTTTTGGAGTTCAAAAAGCGCATCCAATTTTTCTGCGATGGTACCTTCTTTTTTGGTTGCTGCTGCCATGTGCTATAAATAGTTAACGGGATTCGTATTCAACTTAGTTAAACGGATGGCAAAGTTAGGAAAATTTTCTTTAATTCTTTCAGTCAATAATTCACTAGTATATTGCTCGCTTTCAAAGTGTCCTATATCTGCAATAATTATTTTGGATTCAGCGTCAAAAAACTCGTGGTATTTGAAGTCTGAAGATAAGTATAAATCGGCCTGAGCCCTTATTGCATCTGGCACTAAGAAACTTCCTGCTCCGCCACACAAGGCAATTTTCTGAATTTTTTGCTGCACTAAATCTGTGTACTTAATACTGCTGCAATGGAATCTTTCTTTGACGAATTTTAAAAAGTCGAGGCTATCCATGGGTTCAGGAAGCTCGCCGATAAGGCCTGCGCCAAAATTTTGATGTTTGTTCTCAAGACGAATGAGTTCGTAAGCGACCTCTTCATATGGGTGGGCGAGCTTCATCGCGCTTAAAACATCATTTAATAAATGTGTAGCTACAACGTATTCAAGTTTTGTCTCTTGCACTTCTTCGCGGCGATGCAGCTCGCCAAGGGCTGGCTTGGCACCAGCTTCTGGCTTGAAAGTTCCAATTCCTTCAGAACGAAAATGACACGCGCTGTAGTTGCCAATATGGCCAGCGCCCGCTCCAAGAATCGCTAGATCAACTTGGGCAAATTGCTCCTGTGGAACATAAACAACCAATTTAATGAGCTGATCATTCATAGGCCTTAAAATGCGTGTGTTGACCAAGCCCAATTTCTCGGCAATTTTGTGGTTCACACCTTGATGGTGATTGTCGAGGTTGGTATGAATGGCATAAAGTGCAATTTTATGTTGGATGCACTTTTCCACAACGCGTTCAATATAGGTTTTGCCCGTGAGTTTTTTGAGTCCTCGAAAAATAATTGGGTGGTGTGCAATGATGAGGTTACAGCCTGTTTCTATAGCTTCGTCAACAATAGCTTCAGTACTGTCTAAACAAACCAGTGCCCCTTTGATTTCTTGATCCAGATGACCATAGATAAGCCCTGCGTTGTCATAGTCTTCTTGTAAAGAAAGCGGAAACTGCTTTTCAAGAAACTGTGTAATTTGTTTTAATTGCATCTTATATCTTTTTTGCAAGGCCTAAATTGAGACCCCAAGCTGCACTTTTGTGAATGTAATCTTGGTAAGGGTCGTAAGAATTATTGAGTTGTCGGCGGTATTGCGCACCCAGGCGCAAGCGCAGCGTCGGATTCATCGGTATTTCAATATGGACAGAACTGATCCAAGAAAGCGTGAAGCTATTCATGCCGTTATTTACCTTTATTTGATCATCATATTTAGCACCAAGAGCGTTGGTCCATTGTTGGTCTTGGCGATAAGATTGATACAAAGCCGGAATGAGCCCAGCGCCTGCCGAAAAAGTAATTTTTTCTCCGAACGCTAATTTGAATTGTACTGGAAGCGCCAAATAGCGATACCTCGTTTGATAGGAGAAACTAGAATCGGTATCTAAAGACTCCCAGCTGTAGGCCTCGCCATTTTGCATCCAGGCTAAACCTGCATCGATGAGCGCATGTTTAGAAAAGCCAAGGCAAACACCCATTTGCTGTGACCAAAGGTTCAGTGGAATTTCATTGGCGCGTTCCCCAAGTGGAATTGTCAAAAAGTCTGTGTTTTCTTGAAGCGTTCGAAAAACAGAGGATCTTGAAGTTTCAAAGTAAAATTGTGTGGGGTACTGGCGTTTGATTTTATCGTTGACGATTTGTGCCTGAGCAGCAATTGCAAACCCAACGATAAAGCTCAATAAAAATATTCTCATTTTTCAAAAGTACACTTTTTGCACTTCTCTTAAAAGTCTTAACGCAGGTCAATTTTTAGCTCAGGGCAATGGTCTAATTTTGTAGTAAATAATAAATGAAAGACAATGGAAACAAATTGGAAAGTAGACAGCATGCACAGTGAAGTAGGCTTCAAAGTGCGTCATATGATGATTTCAAATGTAAGCGGATCTTTTGCTGCGTTTGATGCAAATGTTGCCACAGCAGGAGACGACTTCAGCAGTGCAAAATTTGATTTTTCTGCGGCAATTGATAGCATCAATACAGGTGTTGCAGATCGCGATGGTCACTTGAAATCAGCTGATTTCTTCGATGCAGAAAATCACCCATCATTAAAATTTACTTCAACAGAAGTGAAAAAAGTATCAGATGACGCTTTGGAAATCGCTGGTCATTTAGAAATCAAAGGTCAAGTAAAACCAGTTGTTTTAACAGCAGAATTTGCGGGTATTGCAGTTGATCCTTATGGGCAAACTAAAGCAGGCATGACGATCCACGGAAGCATCAAGCGCAGTGAGTTTGGTTTAACTTGGAGTGCTGTTACTGAAGCAGGAAATGTTGTAGTTGGCGATGAGATCAAACTCAATGCTGAATTACAATTCATCAAGCAGTAAGCAAGCGCTGAACCACTTTTTTAGCTTCTTCGATGTGGCCTAAAGGATTGGTTTGAGAATTAAATACACCGGCAACTTTTCCATCCAGACCAATTACATAAGTAACGCGTCCGGGGATAAGCCCAAACAAATTACCAGGTACGCCAAACAATTGGCGTACCTTTTTTTGTTGATCAGAAAGCAACGTGTAGGGTAAATTGTGTTTCTGCTGAAATTCTTGGTGTGAGCTTTCTGAATCTGAGGAAATGCCAAGCACCTCACAGCCCATTTCTACAAAATCCGTGTGTGCATCTCTAAATGCACAAGCTTCTTTGGTACAACCCGGTGTGTCGTCTTTCGGATAAAAGAACAAGATGAGAATCTTCTTACCGAGTAAAGAACTGATTAGAAGCGCTTGTCCGTTGCTATCAGGTAGTGTAAAATCCGGGCATGAATCGCCAATTTGGATGGGTGTACTCATTGTAGTGCTGCTTTGAATCGGGCAAGGATGCGTTCTCTGGCAAAACGATGCTCGACAATTGGTTGAACATATTGTGGTGTTCCGAATTCAGGAACCCATTTTTTGATGTATAAATAGTTAGGGTCAAATTTCTTTTGCTGTGCCTCTGGATTAAATACCCGAAAATAAGGAGCCGCATCACAGCCACAACCCGCAGCCCATTGCCAACCGCCAATATTGCTAGCCAATTCGAAATCTAAAAGTTTTTCAGCAAAGTAGCGTTCGCCCCAGCGCCAATCAATTAAAAGGTGTTTGGTCAAGAAACTCGCGACAACCATCCGGACGCGGTTGTGCATAAAGCCACTTTCGTTGAGTTCGCGCATGCCGGCATCAACTAAGGGGTAGCCTGTTTTTCCATCGCACCAAGCTTTAAAATCTCTTTCTTGATTCTCCCACAAGATATTGTCGTAGGCAGGTTTGAAAGCGCTGTCAACGGTTTGCGGAAAATGAAACAGAATCATTTGATAGAAGTCTCGCCAAATGAGTTCGTTGAGGTACTTTTCGTTGGTTTGAAGTGCTTCTTTCGCCAGTTTTCTAATCGAAATGGTGCCAAAGCGCAAATGCAAACTCAATCTTGAGGTTCCGGCTACTGACGGGGTGTCGCGCTGAAGGTGGTAATTTTTAAGTACCGAAACAGGTGTTTCAGATTTCGGAAAAGCTTGTGTATGAGTCGTCTCAAAGCCCATTTCAGCCAAGCTGATCAATGGAGTTGGTGCAACTTTCGCTAAATTTTGAAAGTAAGCTTCAGTGGGGTAGGGCTTGAGATAATAATTGTTGAGTTTGGCTTTCCATTTGCGTGCATAAGGCGTGTAAATGGTGTAGGGTTTGCCGTCGTCTTTTACCACCTCTGATTTTTCAAAAATTACTTGGTCTTTGGCGCCTATAAATTGAATGTCCAATTTTTTAAGTACTTCGAAAACAGTGGTATCACGCAACAAAGCCTGTGGTTCGTAGTCTCGGTTGGCATAAACTACCTCGACTTTCATTTCTTGGGCAAGTTCGATAATAAGTGTTGCTGCATGACCAAAATAAACTTTGAGGTCTGCGCCTAATTCTTGATAAGCCCGTTTTAATTTTTCAATTTCTTGATAAATAAACAGTACTCTTTGGTCGTTGGCGGGTAAATGTTGTAAGATTTCCTGATCAAAGATAAAAACCGCCTGAACGCTTTGATGCTTGCTAAGTGCTTTATAAAGGCCGGCGTTGTCCTGAATTCTTAAATCGCGCCGATGCCAAAAAATCGCTGAACTCATGAACCGCTATATTCGATGATATTATTTTGTGTTTCCCAAAGTTTGATGCTCAGGCCATATTTTTGATCGAGCCTATTGCGCAGAAGGTTCCAAATCACGACCGCAATATTTTCTGCAGTAGGGTTCAAGTTGGCAAATTCTGGGCAGTCTAGATTGAGGTTGCGGTGGTCAAAACGCTCTTGCACTTCTTCATTGATGAGGTCTTTGACAATTTTGAGGTCGATGAGGTAACCCGTTTCTTGATCGATGTCTCCTTCAACCCAAACTTCTAAGGTGTAATTGTGCCCATGAAAATTAGGGTTACTACACTTACCAAAAATGGCTTCATTTTTTTCGTTGGTCCAATCTTTTCGATACAGGCGATGCGCTGCATTGAAGGTTGCTCGTCTACACACTCTCATAAGCTGCTTTTGTAATTTTTTCTAGGTGTTGATTTAATAGTATTTTGAACCATTCGGTGTAGGCTTCTGGGCTGCTGTCGAGATCTTGAAGTAAAGCCTCCATGGAAATCCATTTGTAGGCAGCTACTTCTTCCGTATTAATGACTGGATTTTGATTGGTGTAACCAAAAAACACATGATCGAATTCGTGCTCGGTTAGTCCTTGGTCAAGTTTGGCTTTGTAAAGAAATGAAAAGGACTCAGAAAGTTCAACTTCCATGCCCATTTCTTCAATTAAGCGACGCTGGGCGGCTGCTAGACATGATTCACCGGGGCGTTGATGTGAACAGCAAGTGTTGGTCCAGAGGAGTGGAGAATGGTATTTATGAGCAGCTCTTTGCTGCAACAACATTTCTCCTTTGTGGTTAAATAAAATGATGGAAAAAGCTCGGTGTAATAGGCCCAAGCGATGCGCTTCCATTTTTTCAAGCTGACCAATTTCGTTGTCTTGCTCGTCGACAAGAATGACGTATTCGTCTGGCATTAGAGCAAGTTTAAATTGTGACGCACGTATGAGGTGAGTAAGATGCGCATTTTACGATAGTTCGGAATGCGAATTCTTTCATTAAGCACCATTTCAGCTGGCGTGCTTTTGATTTTCTTAAAGAGTTTGAAGTAATATTTGTAGGCCATATAGACACCAAAGCGTGCTTTTCTTGGCAATAGTAAAATCCCTTCATAGCCCATCTGAAAATCAAGTGCAATATCAGCTTCAATTTCTTTTTTGATGGCATTATTGAATTGCGCCAAATTAATCCCTGGAAAATAAGTTCTACCGAGTTCTTGGTAATCCGCTTTGAGGTCTCTTAGAAAGTTAATTTTCTGAAAAGCAGCACCTAATTTCATGGCATAAGGCTTCAATTGCTCATACTGTACCTGGTCTCCTTCCACAAAAACTTTCAAACACATCAGGCCCACTACTTCAGCAGAACCTAAAATATAGGTTTCATATTTTCCTTGGTCGTAGGTTTGTTTTTGGAGGTCCATTTCCATGGAATCAAGGAAGGTGTCAATGAGCTCCGCCGGAATTTGGTAACGGTTCACGGCCCATTGGAAGCTATTTAAAATCGGATTCAAGGAAATGCCAGCAGCAATTGCTTCATAAGTTTGGACCTTGAAATCGGCTAGTAATTTTTCTTTGTCATAGCCGTGGAAAGTATCTACAATTTCATCCGCAAAGCGCACAAAACCATAAATGGCATAAATCGGCTTCTGAATTTCTTTGTCTAAAAAACTAATTCCTAATGAAAAAGAGGTGCTGTAACGCTTGGTAGTCAGCTCACTCATTTCTTGGCTAATTTGGTCAAATAGTGCTTTCATAGTTAGTAGTTTTAAGCGTGCTGAGCAAGGATGAGTTTAGAAACGACTTCTCCGGAAATAATTGAAGGAGGTACACCAGGGCCAGGCACAGTTAATTGCCCTGTGTAATAGAGGTTTTTAATTTTTTTATGTTTGATGCTGGGTTTAAGAATTGCTGTTTGGCGCAAAGTATTGGCCAAGCCATACGCGTTGCCTTTGAATGCGTTGTAGTCTTTTTTGAAGTCAGCAACACAAAAGCTTCTTTTATAAACGATGTTGTCTTTGATATCGTTGCCGGTAAGTGTTTTGAGGCGCTCTAAAAGCAGCTCAAAATAATGTTCACGGGTTGCTTCGTCATCTTTTAAATTCGGAGCGAGCGGAATCAAAAAGAACAAATTTTCTGAACCAGCAGGCGCAACAGATGGGTCTGTGAGCGAAGGGGCACTCATGTAAAAGAGTGGTTTTGCTGGCCAACTTGGGTCTTTGTAGATGGTTTTGCCGTGTTCTTCTAAAGATTCGTCGAAAAACAAATTGTGGTGTTCTAAGTTGTTGAGTTTTTTATTGATGCCTACATAGAACAACAGGCTTGAAGGTGCCATGGTGCGTTTGTCCCAGTACTGATCAGTGTAATTGGCATTTTTACCAAGTAGGGCTTGATCAGTGTGTGCGTAGTCAGCACCAGAAATAACGATATCAGCACGCTTGATTTCACCATTCACTTTTACCCCAACAGCTTGTCCATTTTCAATGACAATTTGCTCCACGTTGGCGTCAGTGTATATTTCTACGCCTTGTTCTTGCGCAATGCGGGCAAAGGCTTTAATGAATTCGTGCATGCCTTTCATGGGGTACCAGGTCCCGAGTTGAATATCGGCATAGTTCATTAAAGAATAGAGCGCAGGAGTTTCATTGGGCATTGCACCCAAGAAAAGCACAGGGAACTCTAGTAAAGATAAAATTTTAGGATGCTTGAAATATTTGCGGATAAAGGCTGAAAAAGACGAAAACAAATGCATCTTGAAAAGCCCACCCATCACGCGGCTGTCAAAAAATTCTGTAAGACTCAAGCTCGGTTTGTACACGAGGTCTTCCATGCCTACTTTGTATTTGTAAGCAGCATCTTTTAAAAAGGCCTGAAGTTTTACGGAACTACCTGGTTCTAAAGATTCAAACCATGCTTCAAGTTTTGGCATTTCAGCAGGTACATTTGTGTAACTGTGGTCAGGCCAATAAACACGATATGAGGGGTCTAGTCTTTTGAGTTCGTAAAAGTCTGAGCTTGTATAGCCAAAATACTGATAAAATTTTTCAAAAACATCGGGCATCCAATACCAGGAGGGCCCCATATCAAAAACAAAACCATCTACTTCAAATTGTCGGGCACGACCACCAATAGAACTGTTCTTTTCAAAAATAGTAACTTGATGCCCAGCCTTTGCCAAATGAGAAGCAGCTGATAGGCTCGAAATTCCCGAGCCAATAATGTGTATTTTTTTTGTCATAAATTAATTTGCCGAAAATGCGAATTCCGGTAAAGCTTCCATCAGCTTCTTGCGAGCGATGAAAATCCGGCTTTTCACGGTTCCGATCGGAATACCTAGTTTGTCTGCGATCTCTTTGTATTTGAAGCCTTCAAAATGCATTTCAAAAGGCTCTTTGTATTCCTCTCCTAATAAGTTGATTTGCTTATTGATGTCCTTTACACCAATCTTCTCTATTGCGTTGTCGTCGTGGCTCTGGATGTTGCCGACCAAAAATAATTCTTTGCTGTGGTCGAAAATAGCACCAGATTTAACCTTTCTCCTGTACTGATTAATGAACAAGTTACGCATAATTGTGAAGACCCACGCCTTAAAGTTGGTTTGAGGCGTATAATAATTGCGATACGTGATCGCTTTTAACATGGTTTCTTGCGTTAAATCCCTTGCGTCCTCTCGATTTCTTGTAAAAGAAAGCGCAAAAGATTGCAAATTGTTTTCTAGACCAATTAATGCTTCATTGAATTCAATTGTAGACATGGCGAATAGTTTTGTTTAACGATTACGAGATAAAGTTAAACATAATTTGTTTAACAAAACAACAAAATGATTAAACAAAAATATTTTTTTTTAATCTTCGCCCAAAGATTTGCTTATGCCTAGTATCCAAAAGCTTTTGAAGGCACGGCAATATTTTAGTTCTGGAGTAATACTAATGGAGAATTGATACTGTAAATTTAGATTCACTTTTTTATACAGCTGAAATTTGGTACCTGCAGTACCGGAAATAATTGGAACAACTTGTCTACTATAGGTGGAATTAGCATCTGTGAATGGGATCGATGTATTTGTTCCTGACATTGACGAAGATTTCCTGTAAGTTGAAAATTCCTCAGAGAGCCTATATTCGACTCCTAAACCTAAGTTCAAGAAAGCGATGTCTTCAAAATGAAAGCCAAAGGGTTGAAAATCAAGTTTCAATACGGATTTATTAAAGTATGTTGAATCATTTGTGCCTGAATACCCCCCAATGCGGTGCTTTTCGTAACTACTGTATTTTTGGTAATTCAAACCTAAAAGTATAGATCCTCCTTCCTCATTTCTGAAGTGGTTATATTGAAATCCAATGTTCGAACTTAAACTACTTTTTGAGTCGTTATAATTACGATCCAAAATGTCATAGTAGAGATTATTTTGTAGGCCCGAATAAATCATTAACTCTTGCGCATACGTATGCACGCTCATGAAAAGGAATATACACAACCCGTATAGAAGTCTCATGTACTAAAATTACGGAAAATAGCAGAAAATCAAGAATTTACATTCTCCAGCATCACCTTCACCATCGCCTTGGTGTCGAAGTGTGCTTTCCAGCCCCAATCTGTGGAGGCGTGTGAGTCGTCGATTGAATTTGGCCAGCTGTCTGCAATGGCTTGACGAAAGTCAGGGGCGTAGTTGATTTCAAAGCCTGGTTGTAAGGCTTGAATTTCTTGGGCTAGTTCGGCTGGTGTAAAACTGCAGCCTGCTAAATTATAGGCAGAACGGATCTTAATTTTTTCTGCGGGGGCTTCCATCAATTCAATGGTGCCACGGATGGCATCGTCCATAAACATCATGGGTAGGGCAGTGTCGGCGCTTAAAAAACAGGTAAACTTCCCTTCAGATTTTGCTTTGTAAAAGATATCCACCGCATAATCTGTGGTGCCGCCACCAGGTAGGCTTTTGTATGAAATGAGGCCAGGGTAGCGTATGCTGCGTACATCGACGCCAAATTTGTTGTGGTAATACTCACACCAACGCTCGCCGGCTTGTTTAGAAATGCCGTACACAGTTGAGGGCTCCATGACTGTATGCTGTGGTGTTTGATCGGCTGGGGTAGTGGGGCCAAATACGGCAATGGAGCTCGGCCAAAATATTTTTTTGAGGTAGCCCTCTTTTGCGAGGTCCAAGATGGTGAACAAGCCCTCCATATTCAATTTCCAGGCAAAGTCCGGGTTCTTTTCTGCAGTTGCCGATAAAAGAGCAGCTAGTAAATAGACTTGCTCAATTTTTTGTTCGATGACGTAAGCTCTGACTTGCTCGCGATCTAGTGCATCAAGCTTTATATAAGGGCCATCTTGTAAAATTTCAGGACATGTGTCTCTGAGGTCTGCAGCCACTACTGCTTGGTTACCAAATTTAGTTCGGAGCGCTAAAACGAGTTCGGTTCCGATTTGTCCGCAAGAACCAATAACCAAGATTTTTGTCATTTTGTTGAATTGATGTTGCAACAAAAATAATGTCTTTTCTGCATGCGTCTTGAAAAAGTAGTTATTTCATCAACAGAAAACTGACCAAAATCATTTGTTGCAGTCGTTGATTCGTTTAGTTTTGTCCTAACTAAAACTGAAAACAATGCCATTTTATCACAAATTGGGTCAAATTCCGCACAAGCGACATACCGTTTTTCGCCAGCCGGACGGATCCATTTATCACGAACAACTCTTCGGAACCATTGGTTTTGACGGCATGTCCTCGTTGCTATACCATATTCAACCACCAACTGTAGTTAAGAAAGTTGGAGCTCAGAAAAATATTGCCCCTGAAATCGCCATTCAAAAAAATATGCTGATGCGCAGTTTCAGAGGTTATGATTTGAAACCAAACCCTGATTATGTCGAAAGCCGTGTTCCGGTTTTGGTAAATTCAGATGTTTATATTGAGCTTGCTGCGCCTTCTGCTTCCATGAAAGATTATTTCTACAAGAATGCAGATGCAGATGAGATCATCTTTATTCATAAAGGTTCTGGTAAATTGCGTACTCAACTCGGCAACATTGATTTTGCTTACGGAGATTACCTCGTGATTCCGCGAGGTATGATTTATCAGTTAGAATTCAATGACGAAAACAACCGTTTGTTTATCATACAGTCGTTTCATCCTGTTTACACGCCTAAACGCTACAGAAATTGGTTTGGTCAATTGCTAGAGCATTCTCCATTCTGTGAGCGCGACATCAGAGCGCCACATGAATTGGAAACCCATAATGAAGAAGGAGATTTTCTGATCAGAATTAAAAAGCAAGATGTTTTGTACGATTACACATATGCGCATCATCCTTTTAATGTTGTAGGTTGGGACGGCTATAACTATCCTTATGCGTTCTCCATCCATGACTTTGAACCAATAACCGGGCGTGTACACCAACCACCTCCAGTGCATCAAACTTTTGAAACGTCGGCGTTTGTTGTGTGCTCATTTGTGCCGCGTCTTTACGACTATCATCCGGATTCCATTCCGGCACCATACAACCACTCTAATATTGACTCCGATGAAGTACTTTATTATGTAGATGGTGATTTCATGAGCCGCAATAACATCGAAAAAGGACAAATTACCTTGCATCCGGCAGGTATTCCGCATGGCCCGCATCCGGGAGCTTATGAAAGAAGTATCGGAAAAACGGAAACTGAAGAACTCGCTGTGATGGTCGATACCTTTAAGCCGCTTTGTTTGACCAAACGTGCACTCGAGCTCGAATTGCCAGATTACATGTTCTCTTGGCAGCATTAACTCGGCTTTAATCCCTAATTTTGACTTAAATTCACCTTTATGGCAGAGATTAAAAATTTAAAAGATATCCAAAACTACGACTACAGTCTAGAAAAAATATTTCATGACGCCGAAGATTTCCTTCCTTTACTCGGCACCGACTACGTTGAACTTTATGTAGGCAACGCCAAGCAAAGTGCACATTACTACAAAACTGCTTTCGGTTTTCAGTCAGAGGCCTATGCTGGTCTTGAAACAGGCATGAAAGACCGCGTATCGTATGTGCTCAAGCAAGATAAAATCAGACTCGTTCTCACTACACCATTACAAGAAGACGGTGAACTCAATGCACACATTAATAAGCATGGAGACGGTGTTAAAGTGGTGGCACTTTGGGTTGAGGATGCTACAAAAGCATTTGAAGAAACTACAAAGCGCGGCGCAAAACCTTATATGCAACCAACTCGTGAAGAAGACGAAAATGGTTATGTAGTTCGATCAGGAATCTATACTTACGGCGAAACCGTTCATATTTTCGTAGAGCGTAAGAACTACAACGGCATCTTTTTACCGGGCTATAAAAAGTGGGAATCGCATTACAACCCTGAGCCAGTTGGGCTTAAGTTTATTGACCACATGGTAGGGAATGTAGGTTGGAATGAAATGAATGACTGGGTAGAATTCTATGGCAAGGTCATGGGTTTTGCCCAAATTGTTTCTTTCGACGACAAAGACATTTCTACAGACTACACAGCCTTGATGTCTAAAGTGATGTCTAACGGAAACGGCCGCATCAAATTTCCAATCAATGAGCCAGCCGAAGGCAAGAAAAAGTCTCAAATTGAAGAATACATTGATTTTTACAATGGTCCAGGTGTACAACATATTGCTGTTGCTACTAACGATATCGTAGCTACTGTTTCTGCCATGCGCGATCGTGGGGTTGAGTTTTTATATGTTCCAGAAACCTACTATGACGATTTACTTGACCGTGTTGGTGCCATCGATGAAGATGTTGAACTCTTAAAGTCTCATGGCATTCTTATTGACCGCGACGACGAAGGTTACTTATTACAACTCTTCACCAAGCCAGTCGTGGATCGCCCAACAATGTTCTTTGAAATTATCCAAAGAAAAGGTGCGCAATCATTCGGAAAAGGAAACTTTAAGGCTTTATTTGAAGCCATCGAACGCGAACAAGAAAACAGAGGGACACTCTAGTTCAGTATACTGATTCAATAAAAAAGGGGGCCAGCGCCCCCTTTTTTATTGATCTATTTTCAAGTTCAGATGCTGTTCAAAACTGCAGCGAGCTCATCATAAATACCAGCTTGCTTGTTATCATTGTAAGCTTTCTGAATGGCCTCAACAATCTGAGCAATTTCAGTCACTCCGTTAGCCTTGAGGTCATTCATGACGGCTTGAATCACGTCGGGTCTTGGGCCCCAAGTAAATACTTCTTGAAGTTGTTCATCCAAACAAATCAATTTCGGAATAGACCTTCCTCCATTCGTTAAATAAGCATCCATGACCTCAGGGTTTTCATCACGGAGGATGTATTTTGTTTGAATAGTGGGGCTGCACAAAGCAAGCTTTTCGAGAGCCGGAACGCATTGTGCTGCATCTCCACACCAAGGTTCGGTGATGATGAGCCAAGTCCAGTGCTGTGCTTTTTGAGCGATAAGTTCACTCAGCTCCATAGGAATAGTGATGGTTTTATTGAGTCGGTTCATTCTTTGCAGATTGAGCTTTGTGTAATACACATAGGCTTCACTCTGGTTGGGGCCACTGGTGCGGCCTTCATTTACCAATTGTTCAGTCAGCGCCATATAAGCGCTATAGTTCATGGCTTGTTCAAGTATTGTTGTATTGATAACTGACATCTTCTGATTTTGGAATGTGAGCTGCAAAATTACGAATAGAAAAAATTACTATTTGCAAAATCGAATTTTATCATTTGAAGAAGATTTTGTATATTTGCACCCACTTAAACGGAGGTTGTAGCTCAGTTGGTTAGAGCGTCGGATTGTGGTTCCGAAGGTCGCGGGTTCGAGACCCGTCTTCCTCCCCAAACAAAAAGCCAGTAGCAATACTGGCTTTTTTTATGCAATAAAATTATATTGGGCTAATGATTTGAACCATCTGATCATCCAATCGAAGATAGCCATAATCGTAACAGAAATAAATGGTTTCTCCATTTTTCGCTTGCTTGGTATGCGTATGATAAGCCAATTGAAATCCACTTTTCAGCAACTCCATGAGTGCAATTGGTTTTCTTTTTCCTTTGGAGAGCCGACATAGGATTTGTTGGTTACTGCGCAAAATGCTATTGATTTTTTTGAGGCTTGCCATTTGCGCTGCGTAGTGCTGATTGTTGTAGGCATTCCGGCAATGGTCCGAACAGAACTTTTGATCGCGCCTCCCATGTAACGTTTGGCCACACGCTTTGCAAAATCGCTTGGATTCTAAATAATTCATGAGAACAAAACGCACTTTGAAGGTTTATAGTAGTAGGAAGTGTTCTCAGCGCATAAAAATCACAATTTCAGCACCTTAAATATTCGTCAGCATCCGTAAAATATGCAGTCAATGGTACATTTTGCTCAAAACTTTGTAACGAGCGAAAAAAAATTGCGTTGAAGTCGAACCTTTCTTCATTTTATCAGTACAAGCAAGGGCAATTAAAAATTATGAGGCAGTTAAAAATCGCAAAACAGGTCACTAACAGAGAGACCGCATCTTTAGACAAGTATTTACAAGAAATTGGTCGTGTGGACTTAATCACCGCCGATGAAGAAGTAGAGCTTGCTCGTAAAATCAAGGCAGGAGACCGCATCGCATTGGAGCGCTTGACAAAAGCAAACCTTCGCTTCGTGGTTTCAGTAGCAAAACAATACCAAAATCAAGGTCTTGCTTTACCAGACTTGATCAATGAAGGAAATCTTGGCCTCATTAAAGCAGCTGAGCGTTTTGACGAAACCCGTGGTTTCAAATTCATTTCATACGCCGTTTGGTGGATTCGTCAATCAATTCTTCAAGCATTAGCTGAACAAGCACGTATCGTACGTTTGCCTTTGAACAAGATCGGTAACATCAATAAAATCAACCGCGCTTATTCAGAACTAGAGCAAAAACTAGAGCGTCCACCTTCAGCAGATGAATTGGCTGAATTCCTAAATGTAACACCAGAAGAGGTGAAGCAAACGCTTTCTCAGAATGGCCGTCACATTTCAATGGATGCTCCACTCATTGAAGGAGATGAATCAACTTCAACGATGTACGACGTCATGCAAGGAGATTCACTTCCTGGCCCAGAAGCCAATCTTACCCTAGAATCATTGCGTTCTGACATTCGTCGCTCGCTAACAAGCCTCACCCCACGTGAAAGCGAAGTCATCAGCATGTTCTACGGCCTTGACGGCAAAGCACCACTTTCCCTCGAAGAAATCGGCGACAAATTCGACCTCACCCGTGAGCGCGTCCGCCAGATCAAAGAGAAAGCCATCCGCCGCCTCAAACACACCAACAAAAACAAAGTACTGAAAAGCTACTTAGGATAATAAAAAAAAGGAACCGCGAGGTTCCTTTTTTTTTGGGGTACCCTCAATGAGCTCTTGCTTGAAAAGTATGGCAAGTAGCCAATAATCAGTAGAAATACTTAAAGCATTCGTATTTGTACTCAAAGTCTTTCAGTCAGAAAGGCACTTCTCTTTATTTCAAAAGTTTTCAAGAAAAATTTCGAAAATATCCCACATTGGGCTGCGTTTGATTTGAAAAAAATCATGCAGCAAGGTCAAATAGAAATTTTCAAAACTCAAAGAGATACAGAGGTTAGATTAAAATTAGAAAACGAAACTTTATGGCTAGATGCCCATCACATTGCTGAAATATTTGATGTAAAGCGACCAGCTGTCGTTAAGCATATAAGTAATATTTATAAAGCAAACGAATTGAATCAATTATCAACCTGTTCCATTTTGGAACAGATTGCTTTGGATGGGAAAAAACGTAAAATGAATTTTTACAATCTGGATGTCATCCTTTCTGTAGGCTACAGAATTAATTCAGTTAAGGCTACCCAATTCCGTCAATGGGCTACAAAACGATTAAAGGACTACTTAGTTGAAGGCGTTGCAATCAATGAAAAACGATTAGCGCAAAAGAATAAAGAGATTCAGGTGCTACATGATGGGATCCGGATTCTGAGTAGAGCAATAGAGGAGCAGGCTAATAGTAATGCGAATTATGCCTGGTTACAGCAATTTAGTATAGGGTTACAACTCCTAGACGACTACGACCACGAGACTTTGGATACAAAAGGCATCAACTCAAAGGCAGCAATTTACCCTGAATTAGATGATTATTTAGTCCTTGTTGCTCAAATGCGTGCTGAGTTCAATACGGCAGTTTTTGGTAAACTCAAGGATGGTAGCTTTGATAGTGCCATCCATCAAATCAAACAAAGTTTTGGCCTCGAGGAATTATATTCGTCTTTAGAAGAAAAAGCTGCCATGTTACTTTATTTGGTGGTTAAAAACCATGCTTTTGTTGATGGCAATAAGCGCATCGCTGCAGCCTGTTTTCTTCTTTTCCTTGAAAGAAATGGCATTTTATACAACCCCACTGGCCAAACAATCATCAGCAACGAAGCTCTTGCATCTTTAACCTTATTCGTCGCCGCAAGTCAAGCAAACGAGATGCAAACGGTCAAGAATTTATTGATCAGTGTGCTGAATAGGAATGTTAACTTTTCTGTTGAAGCTAAATAAATAAAAAACAAACAACACTATTTACATCGGATCTACATCGATACTGATCTGGATGCTTTTGAAGCGGACGTTTTGGTAGAAGGTGTCGAGGTCTTGGAGGATTTTGGCCTTGACTTTTTTGTCGGGGGCGCCGCGCTCGATTTTGAGTTTGATTTCTTTGAGGTATTTGTTTTGAATTCTTTTGATGAGCGGGAATTCTGGGCCAAGTACGCGTTCTTTAAAGACACTTCGGAGTTGATCGGCAAGGAATTGTGCACCTTCACTAACGACTTCTTCTTTTTCGTGCTTGAGGGTGAGCTGGACAATTTTGTAGAAAGGTGGATAAAAGAAGCGTTCGCGTTCTTCGATTTCGACTTCGAAAAAACCTTTGAAGTCGTGGGCCATGACTCTTTCTAAAACCCAGTGTTCGGCTTGGGCGCTTTGGATCACGACTTTACCTTGTTTTTCTTTGCGGCCAGCCCGGCCAGCAACCTGAGACATCAGCTGAAATGCTCGTTCGTAGGCCCTGAAGTCAGGGCGGTTGAGCAGCATGTCGGCGTCTAGGATACCTACCAAAGATACGTGGTCGAAATCGAGGCCTTTGGTGACCATTTGGGTCCCGATGAGTACATCGATGCGGCGGTTGGAGAAATCGTCAATGATTTCCTCGTAGGCGTGCTTGGAGCGGGTACTATCGAGGTCCATGCGTTTGAAGACTGCTTGCGGAAACATGAGTTGGAGTTCGTCTTCTATTTTTTCAGTACCAAACCCAATCATGCGCAGGCGGTTGCTGCCACATGCGGTGCAAGAACCAACAGGTGGAATGGTGTAGCTGCAATAATGACACTTGAGCATATTGCTATGCTTATGATACGTGAGGCTGACATCGCAGTGCTGACAACGCGGCGTCCAGGAACAAACTTCACAAGACCAAATAGGAGTGTAGCCGCGTCTGTTTTGAAACAAGATGATTTGTTCTTTCTTTTCGAGAACACTGCGCATTTCGGTCAGGAGCAAAGAAGAGAAATGCGACTGCATATTTTTAAGCTTCTTCTCTCTTTTGAGATCGGCGCAAAGCATGGAAGGCAGTTGTAGGCCTTTGTAGCGTTCTTGCAGATTCACTAAATGGTATTTTCCCTGCAGGGCGTTGTAATACGTTTCAATGGCGGGTGTCGCAGAACCGAGTAGGACTTTTGCCTCATGGAATTTAGCGAGTACAATAGCGGCATCTCGGGCGTTATAACGAGGCGAGGGGTCGTATTGTTTAAAAGACGCTTCGTGCTCTTCGTCAACGATGACTAAACCGAGGTCGGCAAAAGGCAAAAACACTGAGCTTCGGGCCCCAACAATGATTCTAAATTTATTGGGGTCATTGTTAAGGACATGATTCCAGATTTCGACGCGTTCGTTTTGGTTAAAACGGCTGTGGTAGACCCCAACCAACTGCCCAAAATATTTTTGCAAGCGTTTGATGAGTTGTGTAGTGAGCGCAATTTCTGGAATTAAAAACAAGACCTGCTTACCTAAGTCGAGGTATTGCTGAATGAGCTGTACATAAAGTTCGGTTTTTCCGGAACCCGTAACCCCATGCAATAAGCATACTTCTTTTTCTTGAAAACCGTTTTCAATGGCAGTTAAGGCTTCTTGCTGAATTTCAGTGAGCGCTTTAAAAGCTGCAGTTTCTTCATTTTGTGTTTCAAAACGGTCAATTTGCAATCTTTCAATTTCAAAAATGCCTTGTTTTTCTAGTGTGGCTAATGCCGAGGCACTCACGTCGTGCTTCAATAATAAACTCTTCGAGACCGGTGCATGCAAGCCTCCTGCTTCTGCTGCTAGTTGGATAAACTGCAATAAGGCCTGTACTTGCTTTTCAGATCTTGGCTTTTTTTCAATGGTATTTAAAAGCACACTGATGGCCTCTTCTTCTTGAAATGCGGTATTCAGAAAGACAAAAAGTTGCGTTTTAGGCGTATATCGTTCTTGAACTTCTTCAGATCCCGCAATGAGTTTGTAATCGAGGAGTTTTTTGAGGTAAGGTTGGATGGTTTTGATACCGAGCAATTCGGAAAGTTCTTTGGTGCTGCAACTCTCGTTAACCTGCAGCAGTTGTAGAATTTCTTCTTCTCGCTTGGCTAGTTGAAAAGACTCAGGGTTTGGGCTATCGGGGTGCAAGCAAAATTTTGACTCGCTGGCCAGTTTGAAGTTAGCCGGAAGTGCAGCGTTCATGACATCGCCGATTGGTGCCATGTAGTAAGTGCTCACCCAATCCCAAAAAGCCAATTGCTTACCCGTGATGATAGGTTGTTCATCAAGAATCGTGTCGATGTATTTGGCTTGATAGCCTTGTGGTACTTTTTGGTGCACGCTAGTGACCAAACCCGTTAGTAATTTGTTTTTTCCGAACGGAACCAAGACCCGAAGGCCACTGCGGATTTGTGTATTGAAATCAAAGGGAATGCGATAAGTAAAAACCTGTCGCATCGGGACCGGCAACAAGACATCTGCAAAGAAAGTCTCGCGTTCAGTCATAGTGGTTAATTACAAGCAAAGGATTCTTCTTGCCCTACAACGTTGTCACCTGGGTGATTCGAACAAAAAAGTAAGTTTCCGGTAATAGGGCCTGAGCACAATTCACGGGTTGTTTTCTTGTCAATGGCTCTGATGTAGGCTTGTTGCGGAGAAGTGTAAAATGGCTTGTAGAAAGTGAGCGTTTGTCTGGAAGAGAAGATGCCTACTACGCGTTTGCCATTGGTGACATTTAGGTTGGTATAGCTTGGCTTGCTCTGTGCTAAACTTGAGCTTGGTTTATTGACCGCCATATAATTGTATAAATCTTCAGCACCGCCAGTGATGATGATATTGAAACCTTGGAAGGTGCGTTTGTCAATGCTTGGGTCTGTGGTCACATTGGACTTGATGAGGTCAAAGAATGTTTTGCCGGCAGCCGTGAAGGTACGCGAGCTGTAGGGTTCAACATTGGCTTCGCCTAATTTCCAACGGAACGATTTTTCAGTTTTGACAGCGCCACGGTGTTCATTGAACAATACATCGAGATGTGCGCTGGCAATATAAGCGTTGCCTGAATTAGAAATGGCTACACCACTTGGCACGTAAATACCTGGATCATTGGCAAATTTAAAGGTGAAGTTTTGCGAAACAGTTGGCGATGTCATGCCATGAACGAGCTCGGTTTCACCAGATACTTCAAACTCTCCACCATTGATGATGGCTTTGAATCGATAAGTAGCCGTTGGTTTTAAAGAACTCAGCAAGGGATTTGTCGAGGTTTGAATAGCCTCTAGTGGGCCAGTAGGTAAGGTTTTGAAATAATATGCTTTTTGCTCTGGTGCATAGAAAATCCCGTTGGTGTCTTTGTCCTGAACAATGGTGTCTTGTAGTTGCCATGTGCGCGTAACCTGACCATTCACCACTTCACTCACAGTGGCTTCTACTTGTTCAAAATAGCTGGAGTCGGCGATCAGGGCGTTGTCTAGGGCTGAACCTGGGCCGATAAAAGCACGTGTGATTTTGATGTAATGTATGGAGTCTGAATGATCGAGTAGACCATAAACAACTGCTGTTTCAACGAAGTCGCCGTCTAGTTTGATGTCGTCTTCACAGGCGCTGAGTCCGAAAAAGAGTAGGGCAAATACAGAGAGATATTTCAACATGGGTTTAAGAATAATGTTGGTTTAAGGGTTGATACCTTGAGGCATCATGGCAGGTGCGGGAGCTGTTGCTTTTTCGATGGCAACGAGTTCCATTTCAAAAACAAGTGGAGAATAAGGTTTGATATTAGCTCCTTGTGGTGGATTGCCAGCATAGCCTAATTCTTGTGGAACGAAAAGTCGGATTTTACTGCCAACTTGCATGAGCTGAATAGCTTCTGTCCAGCCTGGGATCACTTCAGTGAGTCCAAAACTCACTCCTTCACCTTCTGGTGATTGATCAAAAATGGAGCCGTCTGGGTTCATGCCCACGTATTTCATTTTGACACGTGCTTCTTTTGTTGGCTTGGGGCCTTTTCCTGCTTTGATCACGATATACTGTAAACCACTTGCAGTGGTAATGACGCCAGCTTTAGTTTTGTTTTGCGCCATGAATGCTTCGCCTTCAGCTTTGAAACCAGCAGTAATTTTCTGGTATTTCTGATTCATGAGTGCCTCAAAGTTGGCCATGATTTTCTTGCGATCAAGGCCTTTGAGCGCTTCAGCTTCTTTTTTGTTGAGCCCGTCTGCAAAACCTTTTTTGACAAATTCGCTGTTGATGAGTGAAGTAGCATTTAGTTCTGAGAAGTAGTGATCAAAGCGTTCGCGGTTGATTTTACCAGCGGCAAACGATCCTTTTTCTTTGAACTTTTCGTTGATGGTTTTGCTACCTTGCCCCAAAACGAGTTCGAGGTCTTTGTAGTAGCGCTCTACTTCAGTTTCTTTAACTGGGTCAGCGAAGCCAGCGATCATTTGCTCTTTGTCAAGTTGATTAAAAGGTGCTTGTGCCACAAATGGTTTGGCAATTTCAACACCTAACAAGTAAGAGTAGCGTTCTTTGTCAGATTTAAAAGTAACAACATCGTTGCCACAAGAAGCAAGAACTAAAACAAGGGCAAATAGGGATAAAAATTTCATTAGGCGATGGAGATTAATTCTACGTCAAAAATAAGGGCGCTATACGGTTGGATGGCTCCACCTGGGTGCGGATTGGCACCATATGCGAGGTCTTCAGGAATGCTTAAGCGGTATTTAGCACCCACTTTCATGAGTTGCAGTGCTTCTGTCCAGCCGCGAATCACTTGATTGACCCCAAAAGTAGCAGGCGCACCGCGTTGTACGGAACTATCAAAAACAGTACCGTCGATGAGTGTACCGTGGTAGTGCACCGTTACTTGACTTGTTGGCCCAGGCTGGGCACCTTCGCCTTCGTGCAATACTTCATATTGAAGACCACTTGCTGTGGTTTGAACTTCTGGGCGTTGAGCATTTTCACTTAAAAAGGCAGCGCCAGCTTGTTTGTTGGCTTCGTATTTGAGTGCTTTTTGCGCGTTGAGGAATTGTTGAATTTCCATATTTGCTTCTTCAGGGCTCATGAGCGGTTCGATGCCGCTGAAGATGGCGTGCATACCGGCCATCACTTGATCGAGGTCAAGGGCAGTGAGGTCTTGTTGAGAAAGGCTTTCGGCAATACTCATGCCGACACCGTAAGAAGCTTTTGCTTTGTTTGTATCCATAATCATGTAAAACGCGAATTTACCGAAAAAAGAAAGGTCTTCCACGCTTTCATTCAAATAAATTAAACGAAACAATTGTCGCTACTTTGCGTACAAATGCCCCTATGAATCAAGAGTTTACCCTTTCTTACCAATTGATTTCTACTGAGGCACAGCTTCATACCGCTGACCAACAATTAGTTACTGCGGCCAAAGAAGCGCTTATAAGAGCTTATGCACCTTATTCTAAATTCCAAGTTGGGGCAGCTGTGCGCTTGCAAAATGGTCAACTCATTGAAGGAAATAATCAAGAAAATATAGCGTATCCGTCTGGGCTCTGTGCCGAACGCGTTGCCCTTTTTTATGCGGGCGCTAGCTTTCCAGACCAACCGATTGAAGCTATATGCATTGCGGTAAAGGGGACGCTCATTGCTGCTGAAAACTATGTTTCACCTTGCGGTTCTTGCAGACAGGTTATGCTTGAAAGCGAAAGTCGTCAGCAACAACCAATTCGGGTTTTACTCGTTCAAAATGATGGCAGTATTCTGATTTTAAATTCTTGTCGAGACTTATTGCCTTTTGGCTTCATGAAGTAGTGCTTTATTGCCTGAAGCGTGTTATCTTTGTGTTCCTAATTTTACACGCATGAACAGTTGGTTTACCGTTAAGGTCAAGTACACAAAACAATTAGAAAACGGCACATTTAAAAGGGTTTCTGAACCTTATTTACTTGCTGCCATGACATTCACAGATGCTGAGGCACGTATCTATGAAGAACTCGGGTCAAGCATCAGAGGTGAATTTCAAGTAACTGGAATTGCCCGCACCGATCTTCATGATATTTTTCAATATGACGACGCTGAACAATGGTTCAAGTGTAAAGTAACCTATGATCGCATTGACGAAGACGGTGAAAAAGCCAAAACCATTTCTCAAAACTTTTTAGTGAGCGCGGCTCATGTCAAAGAAGCCTATGAGCGCATAGAAGAAAGCTTAGCTACCCTCATGATTGATTTCAATGTGGTGTCTATCACTGCTTCACCAATCGTTGAAATTTTCCCGTACCGTGAAGAAGACGTGCAATCACCGGTTGCCAAAAAGTCTCCTGCTTTTGAAGAAGAAGTGCAGCACACCCCAATCAGACAGGTATTTTCTGCAGCGGGTTCTGACCTCGACGAAGACGTATTCGAAGATGACTCAGACTCTACTTTAACAGATGCTTACTCTTCAGAAGAAGAAGAAGAGGACCAAACTTCATCGGACGAAGAAGAAACAGATCTAGACGACTAACTAAAGTAAAAAATTTCCATGAGTGAATGGTTAAAGGCATACCGAGAAAACCACGCTGATTTCGATCATCCTTCAGGCATTGACGCTTTAGGGTCAGATCCATTTATTGCGTTCTCCAAATGGTTTGATCAAGCAGCAACCGCTCAGGAAAAAGAAGCCAACGCGTTTGTACTCAGTACGGCCAGCCCTTACTTGCGCATCAGTTCTAGAATTTTATACCTCAAAGAATTACACGGGCAGTCATTTATTTTTTATACCAATTACCTGAGCCATAAAGGGCAAGATATCAGCCGTCAAGAGAAAGTTTCTATGCTTTTTTTCTGGCCAGGGCTCATGCGACAAATTCGCATTGAAGGCCGTGTACAACCCATCGATGCAGCTGTCAGCGATGCTTATTTTGCCAGCCGCCCCAGAGAAAGTCAAATCGGAGCTTGGGCTTCAGCGCAATCCGCTGTTTTACCCTCTCGTCAAGAGCTCATCGCTCAGTTTGAATACTACGATCAACAATTCCCGGAGCTAGTCCCTAGACCACCACATTGGGGAGGTTACGCGCTTCAGCCCGATTACTTTGAATTTTGGCAAGGGCAGCCCTCGCGTCTACACGATCGAAAGTCCTTTTTACTCCAAGATAACGTTTGGCAAATCAATTTACTCAATCCTTAAATGAGAAGTTACCAACCCATTTGTGAAGTGCTTTCAAATGGCACGCGCTTGGTTTATTTGCGTGTCCCGAGCCAAGTGGCACACCTCGGCTTTTTCTTTGCTGCGGGTTCTCGACACGAAGCGGAACATCAAACGGGTTTGGCACACTTCCTAGAGCACTGTTTGTTCAAGGGAACCAGCAAACTAAAAGCCCTTCAAATTCTATCTCGCATCGATGCCGTTGGTGGTGAACTCAATGCTTATACGGCAAAAGAAGAAATGTGCCTCTATGCATCTTTTTCCAAAGAGCACACCAAACGCGCTATTCATTTACTCGCAGACCTCTCGATCAATTCCGTTTTTCCAGAAAAAGAACTTGAAAGAGAGAAAGAAGTCATTCTAGATGAAATCAACTCGTATCTAGATTCTCCTAGCGATAAAATTTTCGACGATTTCGACGACGCCCTTTTTAAGAATCACCCTTTGGGTTTCAATATTCTCGGGACCAAAGAAAGTGTCAGCGGCTTTACGCGCAAAGATCTCATTGAATACGTCGAACAATATTTTACTGCCGATAACCTAGTGGTGTCTTTTGTCGGAAACATGCCCTTGCCTAAACTCAAGGGTTTGTTAGAAAGCGCACTTGAAAATTTACGTGCGACAGCCGCAAGGCCAAAACCCGTTGCCTTCACCAACTATGCGTCTTTTGACCTCAGAAAGAAAGAAGCCAATTACCAAGCACATGCGGTTATTGGTGGTTTGGCCCCAAGTTATCACAACGAGGAGCGCATCGCGATGTCTTTACTCATTAATATTTTAGGCGGCCCTGCACTCAACTCTAGGCTCAATTTGTCTGTGCGTGAGCGCTACGGTTACGCTTATGCCATTGAGGCCAATTACCACACTTTTGCCGATACCGGATACTGGCAAATTTATTTTGGTTCAGAAGCCAAGAATATTGACAAAACCCTTACGCTCATCTATAAAGAACTAGCACTTTTGCGTGAAAAAGCACTTTCTGCTAAACAATTACAGCAAGCTAAAAGACAATTCAAAGGTCAATTGGCCTTAGGTATGGATGTCAATGCGGGCCTCATGCAAGGTCTCGGGAAAAGTATGTTGGCTTTTGGTCAAATTGATACCATTGCTGAAATGCACCAAAGTATCGATAAAATCACAAGTGAAGAGATGCAGGCCTTGGCAAACAAGTACTTTGATCCTAGCCAGATTTCCAAATTGATTTTTGATACCCAAGAAGATTAACTTCTTTTTGAAACGAGTTTTTAAATCGGTTTATCTACCGCCAAAGATCGAACTCCCAACCCTTATCATGGTACTTCCGGCTTCAATGGCCAATTGGTAATCTCCGCTCATCCCCATCGATATTTCAGTAAAGTATGCTTGCTCAGTAAAATAGCTTGCTTTGAGTTCATTAAAGATGGCATGCAGCTCTCCAAATTCTTTGCGCACTTGTGCTTCGTCTTCGGTAAAGCTGGCCATACCCATGACACCGCAAATTTCTATGTTTTGAAGTGCTTGATATTCGCTTGAGTCGAGTAGGGTTTTGGCTTCATTAAGTTCTAGACCGAACTTGGTTTCTTCTTGCGCGATATAAAACTGCAAGAGCACTTTCTGAATACGGGTATTTTTTTTGGCTTGTTTGTCTATTTCTTGTAATAATTTCAAGCTGTCCACTGCATGAATGAGGTGCACGAAAGAGGCAGCATACTTCACTTTATTGGTTTGTAGGTGTCCAATCAAATGCCAACGGATATCTTTCGGTAATTGGGCTTGTTTCTCGACCAATTCTTGCACTTTGTTTTCTCCGAAATCACGCTGCCCGGCTTCGTAGGCCTCTAGAATAGCAGAAACTGGTTTTGTTTTTGACACCGCGATCAAGCGAACCTGAGTTGGTAATTGTGTCAAAAGTTCATTTATTTTCTCCTTGATCATATCTATAGCGCTTAGGCCCGATTAATGTTCTAAAGAATAAATAGTGAGTCCGCTTCTGAGCTTAGGCTCTACCCAAGTCGATTTCGGCGGCATGTTCATCCCGGCATCAGCTACTTTTTTTATATCTGACATCGTTGTGGGGTGCAATAAGAAAGCAACCTGAAATTTCTTGTTATCCACGGCTTCAATCATTTTTTCGATCGGTTCGTTGCCTGGTATAAAGGCTACCTGATCGGTGGTTTTCAGATCGGTGATACCAAAAATGGGTTTTAAGATGAGGTCAGAAAGGATAAAAGAATCGAGGGTTTCAATGGGGTCTTGGTCATTGATAAAATGGAGGTTGGGCTTAAATTTAAACCAAGTTTGCTCCATGTAAATATGAATGTCGTGCTTCTTTTCTGGCAAACAAGCGCCTGCGAGTTGTTCTATTGCTCCTTCGTTCGCTAAAATTGCCTGAAGGCCTTTTAGGTCGAGACCATTTGTAGATTTCAATAAGCGGTGAAAGGGCGCAATTTGCACTGATTTTTCATCGACTAAATAACTCAAGAAATACTGTGCTGCTTCAGGGCTTTGAACTTTATGCTCTTGTAGTTTCTGAGCATAACGCACCGAAGAAGCAGAGCGGTGGTGCCCGTCTGCAATGTACAGCGCTTCAATTTTCTCAAAGGCTTTACAAATCGCTACTGAATCGGTGGGGCTCACGAGCCAAATTTCATGTTTAATGCGATCCGTGGTTGTGAATTCGTATTCGGCTCTAGTTTGCGCATACGCCGTCAAGTAATCTTGAAGTTCTGGCTGGCTTTCATAAGTCATCAGGACTGGTTCGGCATTGAAGCCAACCACCTCAAGATACTTTGTAAAGACATCTTCACGTGCCGTAAGCGTTTCTTCATGAATTTTGATCTTGCCTTCGAGGTAATCTGTGACACTTACGCCAGCAAAAAAACCTGTAAAACTTTGGTATTCGTTGCTTTGGCGATAAATATAAATGTGTTCATTTTGGTCTTCAATGAGAATACCTTGCTGCTTAAACAGTTCGAATTTTTGACGCACCTGCGCAAAGCGCTCCACTGAATTGGGCTTGGTTTTAATGGTAGCACCAAATTCAGGGTTAATGATGTGTAAAAATGTAAAAGGATTGTCCTCGAGTTTTGCTTTGAGTACATTTTTTTTATAGGAATAATAAGGACGGGTGGCAACCAAGTGCACCTTATCTCTGACAGGTCGAATGGCTTTGAAGGCCCTTATTTTTGCCATAATTTAAAATTTATAACTCATCCCTACACTCGGAAGCACAGGGAACTGATAAATCTTTTGATTGGTTACGCGGTTCACGTAAAAAATATTGTTTCGGTTATAGGCATTGGTAACACCCGCAACCAATTCGATGTTATTTTTCGCTTTGGTAGTGATGGTGTGCTTCAAAGTAATATCTAAACGGTGGTAGTACGGAAGCCTTTGAGAATTGAAGGTACCCAACATTGTTGCAATTGTGTTTGGGTTGTTGGTAACGTAGTCTGTAGTGAGGCCTTCGCTGAAGTTTTCTAATTGATAATAACCTGCCGTTGGTGTGAAAGGCAAACCAGAACCTAGGTTCCAGCGCACATTGAGCTCGGTTGCTTTCTTCTCACCGAAAGCATAAGAAGCCACAAGATTAAGGTTATGTCGACGGTCAAAAACCGGGAAATAAGCTACAAAACCATCCCAACGCGTGTTGTAACCCCATGAATAAACAGCCCAAATGAAGACGCGGTTTTTGCTATACTTTAAGAGTGCATCTACACCAAAAGATTGCCCAGATTCAATTATGAAGTCTTTCTTAAAGACGTCATCGATGAGTTCAAACTGAGCAATATCTGCATAGAGTTTATTGGGGTTGATGTTACTGAGTTGATCAAAGTATTTGTAGTAGCCTTCGATGTTGACATTCCAAAATTTATTAAGGTCGTATTCAAAACCAGCAATGGCATGCCAAGCATATTGCAAACCATTTTTGATTGGGCTTACCTGCTGGTACTCATTGATGAATTCATCTTGAACATTGGTTGGTGCAGAAAGCAAGCCGTTGAATAAATTGACGATGTCCTTGTCTGATGAAGCAGAGGTAAAGTTCTGAGAAAAACGCCCTCCTGAGAATTTGAAGCGCAGTTTATCAGTGGCATTGAACTTGGCGCCTAAGCGGGGTTCAATCGAGACCGTATTCAATGACGCGTAAACCTGCATGCGCAAACCTGTCTGATAAACCCACCTTGGTGTAACAAGTCGGTAATTGACATAGGTGCCAATCTCGGTGGTAAAGTTGCTGGCTTCAATTTTTCTTGAGAGTTCGTTGTAGGTAATAAACTGTGTGTTGAAGCCACTTAAGTTAAAACCGTAGTTAAGTTCACTTTCGTTCTTTTGGAAAAAGGTGAAATCAAAGCCGAGGTCAAAACCACCGATTTTTGAGTAGCGCGGTTCTTGAGCGGTTTCTTGAAAAGTTGTTTCATAATTACTGCCGTTGACATGCCCCCTGATAAAAATTGGCGAGCTACTTGGCACGAGGGTAAAATTGATTCCTCCACCCGAAGCATTCCAATCGAGGTCGGCTACTGAATAATTCACTGAATCTTGGTTATTGAAACCAAAAGCACTGAATTTTGAACCACCCTCCCCATTGAAGGTTACTTTGCCGTAAATGTCTGTGAAGTTAAATGGCAAACCTACACCGTCATTGATATTTGGATAAAGTGATTTACTGGTGTAGTCGAGTAAAGAGTGCTTGGCTGTAAACATATAAGAACCAGGAGCAAGCCCGTCTTTGTTGCGTTTGCCGAGTGGCCCTTCTAGCACTGCTTTTGCCATAAATGGAGACGCAGACACCTTACCGCCAAATTTACTGCGGTTTCCATCTCTGTAAGTAATGTCCATTACAGAAGAAATACGCCCACCGTATTTAGATTCAAAACCACCGGTATAGATATCAACTGACTTCACCAATTCTGTTTCAAAAATGGAATAAAAACCAATAGAGTGGAACGGGTTGTAAATGGTCATGCCATCGAGCAAGGTTTTGTTCTGAATAGGTGTACCACCCCTTACATATAACTGGCCTCCTTGGTCACCGGTAGTCACTACACCGGGCGTAACGCTAAGCGCTCCCACTACATCAGATTCAGCACCATACATCGGGATTTTCTCAACCGTTTGCTTGTCCATCTTAATCTCAGACATCCCAATTTGCTGACGCTTATTTTTAGCCTCATTAGAAACCCTGATATCCTTGACTTGTAAAGTGTTGAGGTTCAAATTCCAAGATCCGATGTCATAGATTTTTTTGGCAGGAGTGATATCTACATTCATAAATGAACGCTCGTATTTTCCTTTTTCAACCTTTAATATGTATGACCCAACCTCTAATTTCGGAATCGAGAAAAAACCTGCAATATTGGTATAGCCCACCGCAATCGGGGTACTGTCTTGCTTCAATAATTTGACGCGTTCATCGCTGATTGGCTCACCGTTAGAGGCATCGTGAAGAAATCCTCGGATGGTATAGTCTTGGGCAAACGAAGTCAGGCTAATGAAAAATAAAAAGAGCAGGGTAAAGTTGCGCATGTGTTCAATTGATAAGAGACCTCGAATTTAATGAAATGTTTTGACTTCTTTAGTTCCCTTTTGCTGAATGCATACAATAATTTCATGACCCAAACTTGCGATATCTAACTACTCCTGTCCAAATTCCGATATTGAATCGCTTCGCTGAGGTGCTTGACCAAGATGTGTTTTTCGAGGTCGAGGTCGGCGATTGTGCGGGCAACTTTTAAGATGCGGTCATAGGCGCGGGCAGATAAACCTAGTTTTTTCATGGCTAATTGTAGCAATGCGTTGCCGGCTTCGTCGAGTTGGCAAAACTTAGCGACATCTTTTCTTGACATTTGGGCATTGGCATGAATCTGGGAACTTTGGGCGTAACGCTCAATTTGTAAATTTCGGGCCTCAATAACACGTTGGCGAATGGCGCCACTTTGCTCGCTTTCTTGCACCAGTTTGAGTTCTTGGTGTTTGACAGGGCTCACTTCTATGTGCATGTCAATGCGGTCAAGCAGTGGGCCGGAAATGCGCTGCAGGTAACGTTGAATAGCATTCGGATGACAGCTACACGATTTTTCAGGATGGTTGTGATAGCCACACGGGCAAGGATTCATGGCGGCAACTAGCATAAAGTTGGCAGGAAAATCAATAGAGAAGCGTGCCCTTGAAATATTGACAGAACGATCTTCTAGGGGTTGGCGCAGTACTTCTAAGACATGTCTTTTGTATTCGGGCAATTCATCAAGAAAGAGCACACCGTTGTGCGCCAAAGAAATTTCACCAGGTTGAGGGTAGGCTCCGCCACCGATCAGACCAACATCTGAAATGGTATGATGCGGTTTTCTAAATGGTCTTTCCACCACCAGCCCCGATTGGCGATTTTTGCCCGCGACGCTATGAATTTTGGTGGTTTGCAGGGCTTCTTCAAGGGTCATTGGGGGCAAAATACCGGCCAATCTTTTGGCCATCATGGATTTTCCGGCACCGGGCGGCCCAATTAAAATGAGGTTGTGACCACCTGCGGCTGCAATTTCAAAAGCGCGCTTGACATGTAGTTGCCCACGCACATCGGAGAAGTCGGGGCTTTGGAGCAATTGATGTTGCTGCATATCTTCCATTTGAATGGTTTCAACCCTGAGTTCATTTTTCTTGCCGTTCAGGATTTGTATCACTTCTCTGATATTACTGACCCCATAAATTTCAAGCTCGCTGACAATGGCCGCTTCTGGCGCATTTTCTAAAGGAACAATTAGACCTTTGAAACCTTCAGCTTTGGCTTGCAGCGCAATGGCCAGGACCCCTTTTGTTTTTTGAATGGTGCCATCCAAAGACAATTCTCCGAGTAATAGAAAATCTTTGAGTTTGGTGCTTTTCACTTGGTCGGTAACGGCTAAAATACCGATGGCAATGGGTAAATCATAGACCGAACCTTCTTTGCGAATGTCGGCCGGAGACATATTGATGGTCACTTCTTTACCAGGAAAATGCAGTTTGTTGTTTTTGAAGGCCGCCTTGATGCGCTGGTGGCTTTCCCTCACCGCGACATCGGGAAGCCCCACTAAATGAAAGTTAATACCGACGTCGATATTGACTTCGACTTGAATGGTGGTGGCACTAATGCCAAATACAGCACTTGAGTAAGTTTTGATGAACATGAGCAAAAAATTTGACTCAAAGTTCAATACTTAAAAGCAGGTGCTATTCAGTAGAATTTCGGAATTGAAGTAAGGATAGTAAGCTTTTGCCTACTCAATCAGTAATTTTACGCAGTGCGTGTTGTTGAGCTGCAATAAGTAAGTCCCGCTTGCTAAATGCGATAAATCAAGGTCAATCGAAGTTGAACTGCTATGATACATTTCGAGTTTTTGCCCCATTAAATTCAATACCGCAATAGTTGCGTTGGTTGGTAATTTTTCAAGTGTAACCTGCCCTTTACTCGGATTCGGATAAAGTAAAAAAGGATTATTGGACACTTGTGAAATCTTACTCGTTACACACTCACCTGGGTAAAATGAGCTTACTCCGGCATGATTCGTTGCCACACAAGCATTTTCGTAAGTAACAGAATCACAGCCGCAAACAGGCTCATAAATACCAGGGCAAAGAATTTGTAAATCAATTAATGCCGAATCAATACACCCAAGCATGACCACTGTGTCTTGTAAACAGGCGCTATTACATTCGTAGGAGGAGGAGAAAAATGAACTTGTGTAGTCGATACCGTCACTGCCAATCCAACCACAGCCAGAAAGCACCACACAGCCTGAATCTGTGAGCCCCCAGCCTAAAGCCATATCGCAGAGGCCAAAGTTTACTCCTAATGGTATCACATTGCAGGTATCATTGAAGTCTTTATTGTACCAAGCATCCCAATCTTTGGTTCCTCGGATAGGCCAATCTTGGGCTTGTGAAAATAGAGGTAATAAGATCAATAAAAGGAGTAATTGTTTCATCAAATTAGTTGTTTTATTTTTTTGCTTTGCTTTTATTCAAAATCATTCAAAATCATTCAAAATCATTCAAAATCATTCAAAATCATTCAATTTCATTCAATTTCATTCAATTTCATTCAATTTCATTCAATTTCATTCAATTTCATTCAATTTTTCTTGTTTCTAAAGATTCAAAATCTTTTCTACGGAAGCGACAACTGCAGCAATCACTTGCTTTACTTGCTCGTCGTTGAGGTCGTAATAGACGGGTAACGAAATTTCTGTTGAATAGTTGGCATAAGCTTGTGGGAAATCTGTGATTTGATACCCTAAATTCTTGTAGGCGCTCAGCAGCGGGAGTGGCTGAAAATGGACGTTTACTGCTACGTCGTGCTCAAAAATCTCTTGGATAATAGCATCGCGTTGTGCTTCAGTGATGCCCTTGATTCTCAATTGATACAAATGATAAGAACTGCACTTTTCTTGATTTTCAAAGAGCGGTGTCCAGGCCCAAGAAGTTTTTTTAAAAGCTTGGTCGTACTGTTCAAAGATCACCTTGCGTCGATCTAAATTTTCTTGATAGCGCCCTAGCTCAATTAAGCCAATAGCAGCCTGAATATCAGTCATGTTACATTTAAAACCAGGCTCTAAAACATCATAGCGCCAAGCTCCTTTTTGAGTTTTTGCTAATGCGTCTTTCGATTGACCATGCAAAATTTTGATATTGAATGTTTTATAAATTTCGTCGTGGTCAAAGGCCTCTGGTAAATGAAAACTAATAGCGCCTCCTTCTGCAGTGGTCAGATTCTTTACGGCATGAAAGGAAAAGACCGTTATGTCGGCTATGCTTCCAACTCGTTTACCTTGATACATAGCACCAAATGAATGTGCCGCATCGGCAGCGAGTAGAATGCGCCCTAATTTTTCTTGCTGAGGTGAAGCCGCTTTGAAAAGGTCTTTCTTTTGTTCGATAAGCTCATATAATGCTGCGTAATCACAAGGCAAACCGCCAAGGTCTACGGGCATAATCACTTTTGTTTTTGCCGTGATTTTTTCGGCAACTTTTTCCATTGCCAAATTGAAATCAGCAGCATGGACATCCACAAAAACGGGCGTTGCACCAGTATGTAAAATCACATTGGCGCTAGCACAATAGGTATAAACAGGCAAAATCACTTCATCACCGGGTCCGACTCCCCACCAACGCAAAAGCACTTCCATGCCAGTTGTCCAGGAACTAACGGCAATCGTTGTTTTGGCATTGCAATAGGCACTGATTTCTTTTTCGAACTGCTTAGTACGCGGCCCTGTAGTAATCCAACCACTTTGTAAAGCAGCGGTTACTTCTTCAATGACAGCTTGGTCTATTCGAGGTGGTGAAAATGGAATCATGGGTGTGTATTAACGTGAAAGTTCTTTTTGTTTATCTGAAGGTTTTTTTCCTCGGATGAGAAAATCAAAAATGCCCAGCATATAGCCCAAGCCATAACTGATATGAATGAGTGGGAATAAACGTGCCGTTTGAAAAAACAACCCTCGAGGGCTTACTTTTTGGCCAAAAAAGAGGACACCAAAAAGATAAAGCACCAAAGGAAAAGCATATAAAATTTTTAGCCAACTTGGCACCAATGGCAAGAGGATGCTTAAACACAAATAGGCGACAAATGCAGGCGGGAAAAGTTGTCTGATGGTGGTCATTTTTCCGTGTTTTTGATTCACGAAAACCTTCCAATAGCCATACTGAAAATACTGTTTTCTTACACCATTCAAAGTTGCCCTGACGTAATATTTAAGATGAATATCGTGAATTAAATATAGTTTACCACCGGCTTCAGTAATGCGAAAATTGAAGTCGTCGTCTTGATTTCTAATGAGTATTTGGTCAAAAAATCCAATTTTTTCAAAAACCCAATAAGGATACATAGGACTTGTTACAGTATCCGTATAGCCAGAGGCTGTCATGGTTCTAAAATTACCCATCCCGACTCCAAAACTTGAAGAAAGCACTGCTGAAATACAAGCGCCCACTTCATTGACAGAGACATTTTGAATTTGTCCACCAACGCCCCAAATAGTTGAATTTTCTTGAAGTTTGGTTAAGCACGAACTCAAATAATTTGAACTCAGAATATGACGCGCCCCGACAATTTGAACGTAGTCGGCTTCTCCACCCGCATGAATACCGAGGTTAAAAGCAAAGGGGGTAAGTTGCTGCTTGTTGTCAATTAAATGTAGGCTGGGGTAGTGCTGACAAAGTTCAGTAACAACGGCTCTTGTGCCATCATCGCTCATGCCATCCACCACAAAAACTTGCATTTGACATGCAGAAGGCAAGGCGCAATTGTAAATTGCATCGATACATTCTTTGATGAATGGTTGCTCGTTTCTACAAGGGATGACAACTGTTAACTTCAAGCTTCTTCAGTCTTTGGAATGGTGATAATCGCAATAAATGCACTCAAAAATAATAAGTAAAAGACAATGCCCGACTGTCTTTGCAACATGCTTTCAAAAAGAGCATTGAGTACCAAACTCAATAATAAAAACCCTAATAATTGATCTTTGCGCTGCCAAGCCAAGCGTGCTATTGCTATCAAAATACTGATAAACAGCAATAGGCCCAACCAGCCAATTTCTGCCGTCAGTTGCAAAAATTGATTGTGCGGATTCCAATGTTTGGCTGCCATTTCATGAAAACCCAAGACATGCAGCTTTCTAGACATTTCTGCATCAAGCCCACTGATACCTACACCCAAGGGATGTGCTGCAATAATTTCACCACTAATGGTCCAGAGAATCAAGCGCGCTTGGTTCCCGGTCATTTTCTGAGGGCATTCTTTCACGAATTTTTGAGGATCTGCGAGGTAGCGTTTACTCACGAGTAGGGTGTCGGAGATATTTTGCTCTAGACTTGGTTGCAGCGTCAATAGTCCTTTGACGCACAATAAACCCAACAAAATCAGCGACATAAAAATTGCTTTATTAAATTGATGCCAGGCCCAGCGCAATAAAAAATAACTGAAAATGATGCCTAATAATAGAATTCCTGCAAGACTCTCGAGTGGAATGTGCAGTAACGTAAAAAAAGCAATGAGACCTATAGCGATCCATTTTTGAACACCTTGGCGCTCCTTGAAAGTATGAAGCAAGTAAAAAACCGCAAAAGAAAAAAAGACCGCAGCATAACTTGGGTGGTGATTAAAAGCAAACCAAGAACTATGAAAAACTTGCGCGTCGTTTGTAAGCAGGTATTGAATAACAGCTCGAACGATATAAAGTAGCCCTAATAAGAAGGTGCCGCTAACAACGCTGGTCATCACTTTCGATCGTTCTATTTTATGTTGAGGCCTAAAGCTGAGCAACAAAGGAAATACAACTAAGGATAATTTGTATTCTAAATAGGGGCCTTCGTTTACCGCCGTGGTATTATTGAAAATATATAAAGCATAGAGTGCATAGAGCACGGAAAAACCTAAAAAAATACCATTGAACTTGAACTCAAGTTTTTTTTGAAACGCGCCAATTACAACCACTACTCCTAAAAGCGCAATTAGCTTGGACCCTAATTGGGGGAATGGAATCCAGAGCCCACAAAGCCCTAAAAAGGTATACTGATAGATTTTTTCAAAGGTCATGAGGCCAATACTTTTTGGTAAAAAGCCTGCAACTTGCGTTCTTCTGCAGTCCAGTTGTAAGTGTTTTGCACCATTTTTTTACCGTTAGCACCCATTTGAAGCGCTTGCTCGGGGTGGCTTGCTAAATATTGGATAGCTGCAGCAATTTCGCTTGGCTGAGTTGGGTCAACACAGAGGCCACACTCGTTGCCTTCTATGAGTTCTTTCCATAGTGGAAAGTTTGAACCAATAACTGGTAAACCTGCAGCCATGTATTCAAATATTTTATTGGGCTGGGCATTGATGTGATTCGGAAAGGGCAAGAAAGTGACTACCCCTGCGATGGCTTGTTGCTTGAGTTGCATCGAAGTTTGTCGGTCGATGAAACCAAGTTCTCGAACCTTTGACCAACCTTCAGATTGACTAAGTAAGGTTCTATAATCAGGTTCAATTTTACCAGCCAAGGCTAAACTGACATCGCTCAATTCCATCGCGTCAACTAACTCAGCAATACCTCTGGATGGCCATATGCCACCAATATAGCACACATATGGATCTTTAGGTTTTGCCTGTTGGTCAAGAAATTCAATTTCTGAGGCTAATGGGAAATTATTGACATCAATGGTATTTGCATGCACGCGTTTGAAGCGCTGTGCGATATAAGGTGTTGCGGTAATGATGCCATCTAGTCTTGCTGCAATGTAGTCTTCAAGGAATTCTACTACCCAAGAAATGATTTTGCGGCCGGGCACCTTTGAGTTACCCATAAACTGTCTAGGCAGATCTTCGTGTGCATCATAAATGACTTTTTTACCTCTTTTTTTCAGCTGAGAGGCAATTCTCAATAGCTCCGGATCGTGTAAATGGTAACAAACGCCGTCAAGAGCGAGCGCTTTATCAAGCACCTGATTAACGGTGGTGGTCATGCGCTTTTTGCGGGATAATCCGCGTGGGCCAGCACTATGAATGTGCACGCCATCCTCGAGGCGCTCTTCAACACCAGTCAATACTAAATGAATTTCGTGGTCTGGAAAAAGCTGCACCAAAGAGCGACATTCTTTGAGGAAAATGCGAACATCGCGGTCGTGGTGAGCACTACTGAGGTGAATAATTTTGGGTAAGTTAGATGCTTGATTTTTCGTCATTTTCAGTCGCGCTGCAAGGCAAAAATACTCAATATATGTATGTTTTTGATATCTTCGCTAGGAATCAGATTTCATGCAACAAAAAAACGGTTTTCTCCAAAAAGTACTCAGGCGCTTTTTCTTGGCATTTCGCCCCACCATGAATCAGCGCATTTATGACAACAATGGCAAACGCATCGCTCATACCCGCATCTCCAACACGAGTTTTATTGATCATCCGGAAAATTTAGTTTTAGGTGAAAATGTTTTTATTGGTCATTTCAACTTTTTAGAAGCCAGTAACGGTATTACCATTGAAGAAGGCTGTCAACTGACCACCTACATCAACATGACCTCCCACTCAAGCCACATGGCTATTAGACTTTATGGCAAAAATTATCACCAGCCCAACCATGAAGTTTACGAAAGAGGCAGTATTCATATTGGCAAATACACTTTTATAGGACCGCATTCTACGATTATGCCAAAAACCAAAGTGGGTAAAGGTTCTTTAATTGCGGCCTATAGCTACTTAAAAGGCGAGTACCCGGATTTTGCCATTATCAGTGGTAACCCCGCAAAAGTCATTGGCGACACCAGAAGTCTAGACGAGCGTCAGCTCAGACAGCACCCAGAACTAAGAGCTTTTTACGATGAGTGGGCAAACGACTAAATTCCCTACTTTTTTCGGCACTTTTTTACTTTTTGCATCCTTGTGCTTACCCGCCCTCGAAATAGGTCAAACGCTCCCTTCTATCCATTGGATTGATTTGGGTTTGCCAATCATGGCTCTCTGCTTAATTGTCTACTGGCCAAAGTGGCAATTCACAAAGTACCATGCCCTTCCCTTTCTGATCTCAATTTATGTAGCTTTCTGTTTACTCATTCAAGCGCATCCCACCGCACTTTCCGATTATTTTGAGATTTATAAATGGCTCAAGTTTGGTGTACTATTGCTTTTTTTAAGTCTGATTGATTTTGAAATGATCAAGCGAATTATCCCATGGTTATTTGCGATTTTAGTGTTGATCAATTTGCTGCATTTTTTCAATTTCCCAGGCATCAATGAAGTACTTGAAAACACCTATGATGGTGGCTTACACCTGAAGTTTTTTGGTAAAAATTCTCTCGGAGAACTAGCTGTAAAACGCATGGTTGGCACCATGGGCAATCCGAATATCAATGCCTTACTTTTTACGTTTTTTAGCATTTATTTTCTTCCGCTGCAATTTGAGCGCAAGCGCTTCTACCTATTCTTGCTGGCCTTGACTATGGTTTTTTTATGTCAGTCCAGAACAGCCTTGGTGGTGGTTTTTGTCTTGATCAGCTATTTGGGCATTTTTCATTCAAAGACCTGGTCGCGCATGCAATGGTTTCAAATCGTTTCAGGTATTGTCATTTCATTTTTGATAGCATGGATGCTGTGCACTTCATTTTTTCAATATTCGGCCTACAGCTCTAGTTTACTCGACGGAACAGCTTTGTACAGTGGGTCGGTGAGGGGCAGACTCGAAACTTGGCAACTTTTAGGACAACAAATTGTGGAGCAGCCCATCTTTGGTCATGGACCTTACAAAAACTACTTTTACGTCAATCACATTTATTCGGAAAACGAATATATTTTGATGGCCTGGCGTTATGGCGTCTTCGGGCTGCTTGCCTATTTATTACTGTACCTTTGGCCCTTGAAGCAGTTGCAGCACGCGAATAATAAGCTATTTATTCCCTTTATATTGGTACTACTGGCCATGCTAGTTAGTGCCTTAACGAATAATCCATTTACGGAACGGAACATAGAGGTCTTGTTTTGTTTTAATTTAGCATGGGCTTTTCATTGCCATCAACAACTCAAACATGAACCAGAAAGGGCATAAAAAATTACTCTTGATTGGCAGCAGTAAAGGTGCTGGTCACTTGCTGAATTTCAAGGCCTTGATTGCGCCTTATTTCGACGAAATTTTAATGGTTTCAGGCCATGTTGTTAAAGATCAGCAAGTGCTTACTTTTAATTTTGGTCTGAAGAATCCGCTTCAATTTTTCAAGACAATTCGGGAATTGAGAAAGCTCATTTTAGATTTTAAACCCGATGTCATTCATGTACATCAGGCTAATTCTTACGGTTTCTTGAGTGCTTTAGCCAACCGCGGGCTCAAACCTTTAGTGCTTACCACTTGGGGGAGCGATGTGCTTTTATTGCCGCAAAAGAACAGCTTTTACAAATTCATGGTAGGCTATGCTTTAAAACAAGCTAACGCCATAACAGCAGATGCTCATTTCATGGCAAAGGCGATTAAAGAAATAGCACCAAATAAAGCCGTGCAAATTGCCAACTTCGGCGTCGAAATTGAAAAGCTAGCAGCACCTATTGAAAAGGAAAAATTGATTTATTCAAATCGGATGCATGAGCCTTTGTACCGCATTGAGCGGATCATCGAACAAAGTGCTTCGTTTTTAAATGCTCATCCAGATTGGAAATTATGCATCGCTGCAAGCGGAACTCAGACAGCCTCCTTGCAGGCTTTGGCTGAAAAAATATTACCAGAAAGTTCATTTGAATTTGTGGGTTTTCAAGCCCCAGCTGATAATCGCGCTAACTATGCCAAGGCACAAATTTATGTCTCGATACCAAATAGCGACGGCACCGCCATTAGTTTGCTTGAGGCCATGGCTTATGGTTGTATACCCGTAGTTTCTGATTTACCAGCGAATAAGGAATGGATCAAAGCCCAACAAAACGGCTTGATTTACTCAGGAAATTTAAGCGCAGATTTTGAAAATGCTTTGCAGCTCGACGCCCTAAATGTGGCTCAAATCAATGCCGATCTGATTGATCAGCAGGCTACTAAGGCAGTCAATCAACAAAAGTTTTTCAAGCTTTATGACCAGCTTTTAGATCTGCCTGTTTCGCAAAATAATACAGCAGACCAATCGTAACAAGCAACCACAGCGCTTGTGTGTAGGCAACGATTTGTAGGCTTTGCATGAATGCGAGATCTGAACTTCCTTTCATCCAATGCAAGATCCAGAATGGAAGTACCTGAATGATAGAACTTCCGATGCCCATCAAGAAGAAGACTTTTTGCTTTTTGAGAATGAGCGGCAGCGCTGAAATAGGCGTCAGGATAAAGTTGATCATCAGCCATACCGACATCGTTTCTGAGTAGGTACCAGCTAAAAACCAATTATTCCCAAAGACAAAGCCAAAAATTTCAGAGCCAGAGTAAAAGAGAAGACCAAAAGGAACCAATGAAACCAAGGCTAAGCCCAAAAGCATTTTTTGAATGAGAGGAAGGATTGCTTTCTGTTGGTTATACAATTCAGATGCTTGGTTATAAAATATCTGCCCTAAAGACACCCCGATAAGGGTTAAAGGTAGCCTTAACATGGTGTAAGAATGGTTATAAGAGCCGTAAATCACGTCTGAATAAAATCCGAAAATAAATGTTGCGACTAACATTTCACGGGCATTATCGATAAATACGTGAGGTAAACTTACCAGCGGAAAATCTTTGTGTTCACGCATCAAAACACGCGTTTTTTTCTTGGAAATGTAATGCTTGAAGCGCTGTTGAATTTTTTTGAAGTCAATGAGGAATTCTAAGGAAGAGGCAAGATAACCTAAAAAGGTAGCCAAGATGAGCCCGAAGGTATTGAACTGGAAAAGCGCAAAAATCCACTTGAGCACATTAGAAAGACTTGAATTGATGATTTTCTGTCGTGAAATCATGCCGTATTGCCCTAGCCGTACTGACCAATTGGTGCCAATATTGATCAGAACAATACAAGCCGAACCCATCAAGGTGAACAAAAAGAACCACCAACTAAAAGGAACACCTATGCCCGCCTTTAGAATAAAAATCAAGATGACAGCACTGACCGCCAGTACAATGAAGGAGAGGCGATAGGCCAATCTATAAAGTAAATAGGAGTGTGCATCCTGTTTTGGCAAGGGCAGCGCTGCTTCATAACGCAGTGTGGCCACCGCCGAGATAAAACCTGTTAGGCGCATGTAAAAACCGAGCTCTCCCATTTGCCCTGGTGTGTATAGGCGGGTAAGAATTGGAGCGAAAGCAAGGGCGATGAGTTGTGAAACGACGGTTCCGGACATTAAAATGACCAACGAACTAAAGAACTTCGTTTTGAAAGTATTGCCGTTAAATAGGAACTTCATTGCAAACAAAGATACAAGGATTCCTGTGTTTTTTTAGTCTAGTTGCAAGAGGTGCAGTATATTTGTCCAAATTTCAAAAACATGAAAAACGTAGCAGTAATCGGAGCAGGTACAATGGGTAATGGCATCGCGCATGTCTTTGCACAATTTGGTTATCAAGTAAATCTAATCGATGTATCCGAAGCAGCCCTTGAGCGCGCTTTGGCCACGATTTCCAAAAACCTAGATCGTCAGGTTGCTAAAGGCGGCATCACTGAAGCTGAAAAGACGCAAACATTACAAAATCTCAGTACTTTTTCTGTGATGGCTGAAGGCGTCAAAGGCGTAGAATTGGTGGTAGAAGCTGCTACTGAAAATGTTGATTTGAAACTCAAAATATTCAAAGAACTCGATGCTTTGACAGCACCAGAAGTGATTTTAGCAACCAATACTTCCTCAATTTCCATCACAAAAATTGCAGCAGTTACCAATCGCCCTGAAAAAGTAATCGGCATGCACTTCATGAATCCGGTACCGGTCATGAAATTGGTTGAAATCATCAGAGGATATTCTACTAGCGATGAAGTCACGAACCTGATCATGGAAACTTCTCGCAGTCTTTCTAAAGTTCCTGTAGAAGTAAATGACTACCCAGGTTTTGTAGCCAATCGCATCTTAATGCCGATGATCAACGAAGCCATATACACTTTATTTGAGGGTGTGGCAGGTGTTGAAGAAATTGATACAGTCATGAAATTAGGAATGGCGCATCCGATGGGTCCACTTCAATTAGCAGATTTTATTGGTCTAGATGTTTGTTTAGCTATCCTTGAAGTCTTGCACGATGGTTTCGGAAATCCGAAATATGCACCGTGCCCTTTACTTGTAAATATGGTGATGGCCGGCAAAAAGGGTGTTAAGAGTGGGGAAGGATTCTATTCTTGGACCCACGGCACCAAAGATTTAGTCGTTGCAGCTAATTTCAAGAAGTAAATCTTGTGTTTCTTGATTGATGGAACGCATCGTTGGTTCATCAAAGTAAAGAAAGTGCCTGATTGACGTCAGGCAAAGATCACTTTATTAAAAAATCCTTTAATTTCTCAAGTACTTTTTGATCTATCGGAAAAGTAAGCTCATCCTTTTGTAACTCTTGGATAGCTTTCCATCTTTGTAATTCTTGCTCTTGCTCAAAGGGGATGGTGTAGCCTTCTTCTTGAAGCTGAACTGTTGCTTTTTGGATGTTCACGATATAATAGAAAGCAACTAGATTGCTTTGGTCAAAAGCAGAGGCCTGATGAAATTCATTGAAATAAAAGAAGTCAGCGCCAGAAATTTCTAGATGGAGTTCTTCTTGTAGTTCTCTGAACAAAGCATCTTGAATCCCTTCGCCATGTTCAACGCCACCACCCGGAAATTTGGTAAAAAATTTTCCAAAGCGATTTTCATCGGAGAGTAAAATCTCCTGCTCTTCGTTGATAAGTAGGGCATAAACCCTTAGATTGAATTTACTCAAGCCTAAAACTACCGAATGTACTTAAAGTTGAGGCCAGGATAAACAGCGGCGTCTTCTAATTCTTCTTCGATGCGCAATAATTGGTTATATTTCGACATGCGGTCAGAACGTGAAGCAGAACCGGTCTTGATTTGACCACAGTTCAGGGCTACAGCAAGATCGGCAATGGTGTTGTCTTCAGTTTCACCGCTGCGGTGACTCATGACAGAAGTATAGCCATTGCGTGTGGCAAGATTGACGGCTTCAATTGTTTCTGTTAAAGTACCAATTTGATTGACTTTGACTAGAATTGAATTGGCAATGCCTTTAGAGATTCCTTGCTGCAATCTTTTGGTATTGGTTACAAATAAGTCGTCACCAACTAGTTGCACTTTTGAACCTAATTTTTCGGTAGCGAGTTTCCAGCCGTCCCAGTCATCTTCGGCTAAACCATCTTCAATAGAGATGATCGGGTATTTTTCACACCAGCTAGCCCAAAATTCAACCATTTCAGCAGAAGAGCGCTCTTCGCCAGTAGATTCAAAGATGTATTTGCCTTTTTCAGCGTTATAGAATTCAGAAGAAGCAGCGTCTAATGCGATATACATATCTACACCAGGTTTAAAGCCTGCTTTTTCAATGGCTTCCATCACGACTTGAATGGCTTCTTCATTAGAGCCAAGACTTGGCGCAAAACCACCTTCGTCACCAACATTGGTTGACATTCCTTTAGCTTTTAAGACCGCTTTGAGGTGATGAAAAACTTCTGTACCCCAGCGTAATCCTTCTGAAAAACTTTTGGCTCCGAATGGCATGACCATAAATTCTTGAATATCGATGAGGTTATCGGCATGAGAACCACCATTTAAAATATTCATCATGGGAACAGGCATAGTAACTGCACCAACTCCTCCAATGTACTGGTATAAACTCAAGCCTGCTTCTTGTGCTGCCGCTTTAGCTACTGCCAATGAAGTACCTAAAATTGCGTTAGCACCAAGATTTGATTTGTTTTCAGTGCCATCGAGTTCGAGTAGGAGGTAATCAATTTTCTTTTGTTCGAAAACATCCATGCCGACTAATGCTTCTTCAATGACGGTATTGACGTGTTGAACAGCTTTAAGCACCCCTTTGCCCATATAGATAGACTTATCGTTGTCTCTGAGTTCTACGGCTTCATGCACACCCGTTGAGGCACCAGAAGGCACAGCTGCGCGTCCGAGAATGCCATTTTCTGTAATGACATCTACTTCAATGGTAGGATTTCCGCGAGAATCAAGAATTTGACGGGCAAAAATGGAGGCAATTAAACTCATGATTAAGATTTATGTTGGTTCATGTTATGAATGAATTCGTCAAAGAGGTAACGAGAATCGTGTGGGCCCGCAGAGGCCTCAGGGTGGTATTGCACAGAGAAAACAGGCTTGTTTTTAACGCGAATACCGGCAATCGTTTTATCGTTGAGGTGAACGTGAGTTACTTCAATTTGCTCATTGGCGGCTACTGAATCTTTAGAGATGACAAAGCCATGGTTTTGTGAGGTGATTTCACCCTTGCCAGTTTTTAAGTTGAGAATAGGGTGGTTGATACCACGATGCCCGTTGAACATTTTTTCTGTGCGCAGCCCTTGGCTTAAACCTAAAATCTGATGCCCAAGACAAATACCAAACACCGGTCGCCCATCGGCAACAATGTCTTTAACAAGTTCAATGCTTGCTTGCATTACGGATGGATCACCAGGGCCATTAGAAAGCATGTAGCCATCAGGTTGAAAAGCATCGAGTTCTGCTTTTGTGGCATGCATCGGGAATACTTTGACATGACAACCGCGTTCAACTAAACAACGGACAATATTTTTTTTGACACCAAAATCAATGAGTGAAACTTTGAGTTTAGGTTCGTCTGGGCAAACTTCAAAAGCTTCTTGTGTAGTGACGCGTGAAGAAAGTTCAAGGCCATCCATAGAAGGAACTTCTTTCAGTTTGGCTTTGAGTTGCTCGACATCGAGAATTTCAGAAGAAATAATGGCATTCATGGCACCTTTGTTGCGGATATGACGCACCAAGGCTCTGGTATCAATGTCAGAAATACCTACAGTTTGATTTTGCTCCATTAAGTTTTGGAGTGAATCGGCAGCAGCGGCTCTAGAAAAGCCATTTGAAAACTTCTTGGTAATTAGACCTGCAATTTTAATGGAGTCTGATTCGATTTCTTCTGTATGAATACCGTAGTTTCCAATATGTGCGGTGGTCATGATGAGGATTTGACCGAGGTAGGAGGGGTCTGTGAATACTTCTTGGTAGCCGGTCATTCCGGTGTTAAAGGCAATTTCTCCTCCTGTCGTCCCTATTTTACCAATTGCGATTCCTTTGAATAAAGTTCCGTCTTCAAGTAGTAGTAAGGCTGGTTGATTTTGCTGCATCTAAAAATTTTCTTCAAAATTACGGACTTTGCTAAAAACGGAAACCCTTAAAAACAAAAAAGGCGGACATTGTCCGCCTTTTTTATCAACAAATTGTTGAATTATTCTTCAGTTTTTTCTTCTTGAGCTTCAGAAGCATCTTCTGTAGTGTCAGCAGCTGGTGTTTCTTCTGCAGCTTCTGCTACTGGAGCCTCTTCAACAACTTCAGGAGTAGCTTCTTCAACTACTTCAGCAGCTGTTTCTTCAACAACCTCTGCAGCAGGAGTTTCTTCAACTACTTCAGCAACTGGTGTCTCTTCAACTACTTCTGTAGTTTCAGCTACTGTTGCAACTGTTTCTTCAGCTTTCTTACCACCACGACGTGAACGACGCGTTGTTTTCTTGCTTCCGTTGTTGTAAAGTTCGTTGAAATCTACGAGCTCGATCATACACATTTCAGCGTTGTCACCTAAACGGTAACCTGTGCGGATGATGCGTGTGTAACCACCTTCACGGTTAGCAATTTTCGGTGCAACTTCTCTGAATAGTTCAGTAACAGCCTCTTTGCTTTGAAGGTAAGAGAATACAACACGACGTGAGTGTGTAGAATCTGATTTTGCTTTTGTTAAAATTGGCTCTACAAATACGCGCAAAGTTTTAGCTTTTGCAATTGTAGTTGTAATGCGCTTATGCTCGATTAAAGAACAAGCCATATTGGTAAGCATCGCTTTGCGGTGGCCAGTCTTTTTTCCTAAATGGTTGATTTTATTTCCGTGTCTCATGACTTAATTCTTAATCTCTGTCTAGTTTATATTTAGCGACATTCATTCCGAAAGTCAATCCTTTGCTATCAACGAGGTCTTCAAGCTCAGTTAATGACTTCTTACCAAAGTTTCTGAATTTCAATAAGTCAGATTTGGCGTAAGAAACGAGATCACCAAGTGTTTCTACGTCTGCTGCTTTCAAGCAATTGAGGGCACGAACTGAAAGGTCCATGTCTACCAATTTAGTTTTTAGCAATTGACGCATGTGCAATGATGTTTCATCAAATTCTTCTGATTCAGCTTTGATTTCGCTATCAAGGGTGATACGCTCATCAGAGAATAACATGAAGTGATGAATCAAAATTTTAGCGGCTTCTTTAAGTGCTTCTTTCGGATGAATTGAACCATCAGTTTTGATATTGAAAACCAATTTTTCGTAGTCGGTTTTCTGCTCAACGCGGTAGTTCTCGATAGTGTACTGAACGTTTACAATAGGAGTAAAGATCGAGTCAATAAAGATGGTGCCGAAAGCTGCATTAGCAGTTTTGTTTTCTTCAGCTGGAACGTATCCACGACCTTTAACAATCGTAAGTTCCATTTCAAACTTCACAGAAGACTCCATGTTGCAAATCACTAACTCTGGGTTGAGTACTTGAAATGCACTTGTGAATTTTCCGAGATCACCAGCAGTAAGTTGCTGTTGACCGCTCACAGAAATAATCACAGTTTCTGAGTCTGTACCTTCAATTTGACGCTTGAAACGAACTTGCTTAAGGTTCAAGACGATCTCAGTAACGTCTTCTACAACACCTTTAAGGGTTGTAAATTCATGGTCTGCACCATGGATTTTGATAGACGAAATTGCGAAACCTTCTAAGGAAGAAAGCAAAATTCGACGGAGGGAGTTACCAATGGTAATTCCGTAGCCCGGTTCTAGCGGACGAAACTCAAATTCTCCGTGAAAATCATCAGAGTTGAGCATGATAACCTTGTCAGGTTTTTGAAAATCCAATATTGCCATTTTCTATCGCTTAGGAGTTATTTAGAGTATAATTCGACGATTAATTGCTCGCGAATATTTTCTGGAATCATTTCTCTTGCTGGCAAGCTTAATAATTTTCCTGACATGCTTGAGTTATCCCAATCTAACCAGTCAAATGTTTTGTTGCTAGCAGTTAATGAAGATGAAATTGCTTCAAGTGATTTAGATTTTTCACGAACGCTGATCACATCACCAATACGTAAAGTATAAGATGGGATGTTTACAACTTCACCGTTTACAGTGATGTGTTTGTGAGAAACTAATTGACGTGCTGCACGACGTGAAGGAGCAATACCAAGACGGAAAACAGTGTTGTCAAGGCGAGATTCGCACAATTGCAACAAGTTTTCACCTGTAATTCCTTTCATGCGTGAAGCTTTTTCAAACATGTTCGCAAACTGACGCTCAAGGATACCATAAGTGTACTTAGCTTTTTGCTTTTCACCTAACTGTACTGCGTATTCAGATTGCTTGCCACCTCTTCTTTTAGATGGACCGTGTTGCCCTGGACCGTAATTTCTTCTTTCCAAGGATTTGTCTGGACCAAAGATTGGATCGCGGAAGCGACGCGCAATTTTGGATTTAGGACCTCTGTATCTTGCCATTCTTATTAAAATTGTGTAGGAGTCATGAATTAAGGCATTCCTTCGATGACAATATTCCTACTGGTTAAATAAACTTAATTAAACTCTTCTTCTTTTCGGTGGACGACAACCATTGTGTGGCATTGGTGTCACGTCAATGATTTCTGTTACTTCAATGCCTGAATTGTGAAGGGCACGGATAGCAGACTCGCGTCCTGCTCCTGGGCCTTTAACAAAAACACGCACTCTACGTAGTCCGAAGTCATGAGCTTCTTTTGATGCATCCTCAGCTGCAACTTGTGCTGCATAAGGAGTGTTCTTTTTAGAACCTTTGAAGCCCATCTTGCCTGCAGATGACCATGAGATCACTTGACCAGCATTGTTCGTTAAAGAAATGATTACATTGTTGAAACTCGCTTGGATATGAGCTTCACCGGCAGCATCAACTTTAACGTTCTTCTTCTTTTTTTGATTTGCTTTTGCCATTGTTATTTGGAACTAGTTATTATTTAGTTGCTTTTTTCTTGTTTGCAACAGTCTTACGTTTTCCTTTACGTGTACGAGAGTTATTCTTAGTGCGTTGACCACGAAGTGGTAAACCTAAACGGTGACGAATACCACGTTGACATCCGATGTCCATTAAACGCTTGATGTTCAATTGAACTTCTGAACGCAACTGACCTTCTGTCTTGATTTCGTTAACCGTGTTACGAATAGCTGATAATTGATCATCGTTCCAGTCTTGAACTTTGATGTTCTCATCGATGCTGTTTTCGTTAAGAATTTTCTTAGCTGTACTTCTACCAATACCGTAGATGTATGTCAAGCCAATTACTCCTCTTTTGTTTTTTGGTAAGTCTATACCTGCAATACGTGCCATATACTAATTATTATCCTTGACGTTGTTTTAATTTCGGATTCTTTTTGTTAATGACGTAAACTTTTCCTTTACGCTTAACAATCTTGCAATCTGCAGTTCTTTTTTTAACTGATGCTCTGACTTTCATAATTCTGCTTATTTGTATCTAAAAGATATTCTACCTTTTGTTAAATCATAAGGAGACATTTCAACCTTTACGCGGTCTCCCGGAAGTATTTTAATATAGAACATGCGCATCTTGCCCGAAATGTGAGCAGTAATAACATGTCCGTTTTCTAACTCTACTCGAAACATTGCATTTGGCAAAGCTTCTAAGATAGTACCGTCTTGTTCTATGGATGTTTGTTTTGCCATATTACATTCCAGATAATTCGTTTGCGCCTCTACGACCTCTCACACGTGTTCCTTCCATTAAGGAATCCATGTTGCGGTTCAATTGGTACGTTTCAATTTGTTGAAGTGTGTCTAAGACAACACCAACCATGATCAAGATTGAAGTTCCACCAAAGAACATTGCGAAGCTGTCGTTGACACCTGCCAATTTTGCGATTGAAGGCAAAATAGCAATAGCCGCTAAGAACAATGAACCTGGGAAAGTAATGCGCGAAACAACTTCATCGATGTGTTCTGCAGTTTCTTCTCCTGGACGAACTCCTGGAACGAAACCACCACTTTTCTTGAGGTCGTCAGCAATTTTACTTGGGTTAATCATGATTGCTGTGTAGAAGTAAGTAAATACAACAATTAAGATGACCAAAAGTACGTTGTAGCTAACTCCGTAAGGATCACCGAGTGTTTTGGTTAACCAACCAGCGTCTTGTTCTTGCGTAACACCTTGATAAACCATCATTGGAATAGTCATGATTGCCTGAGCAAAGATGATAGGCATTACACCACTTGCGTTAATTTTAATAGGCAAGTAGTTGCGTGCACCATTTACATCTTCTACAGCACGAGTTCCAGCGACTCTTTTAGCGGTATTGAGCGGAATGCGTCTGACTCCTTGTACGATTAAAATGGTAACAAGAATGATCAAGAAGAACATCACGATCTCTAAGACTAAACGAATCAAGTTACCTGCTTCAACAGATTTACCGAATTCAGCGAAAAATGCTCCAGGAAGACGAGATAGGATACCGACAGTAATGAGTAAGGAAATACCATTTCCGATACCGCGCTCTGTGATTCTTTCGCCTAACCACACTGCAAACATAGAGCCGGCAATGAGGAGCATAATTGTTTGCGTCCACCAGAATGTGTCTGGGTTGTCTGGCATCGCGTTTTTGTTACTTACATAGAGTGTAAGGTAACTTGGCGCCTGAAGTGCACAGATAACAATGGTTAATAAACGCGTGTAATTGTTGATTTGCTTTCTACCAGATTCACCCTCATTTTGCATTTTTTGCACAGCAGGAACTGCCATACCAAGTAATTGCATGATGATCGATGCACTGATGTAAGGCATGATACCAAGCGCCATAATAGAAGCGTTGGTAAAGCCTCCTCCTGAAAATACAGAAAGAATGCTCTCAAGAAAGTTTTGATCTGTGGCGTTACTTGCCAAGGCGTCGTATTTGACTCCAGGCAAAATCACATACGAACCTACTCGGTAGGTAAGTATGAGGCCAAGTGTAAGGAGAATGCGTTTGCGAAGCTCCTCAACTTTCCAGATGTTTTGCAGGTTTGTGATTAATCGTTTCATCTAAAAGCGTGCAAAGATAGTTAGATTTTTGTACATGTACCACCTAAAGCTTCAATTGCTGTGCTAGCTTTTGTAGAAAAGCCATTTGCAGAGATGTTCACTTTAGCTTTAAGTTCGCCGCGACCTAAGATTTTTACCAATTCATTGTTTGATAAAAGTCCGTTCTCACGTAAAACTTCTGGTGTGATATCTAGGATTCCTTTAACGCTTGCAAGGTTTTCGATGATATCTAGGTTAATGCCTTTATACTCAACACGGTTGATGTTTTTAAAGCCAAACTTAGGTACACGACGTTGCAAAGGCATTTGTCCACCTTCAAAACCAATTTTGGTTTTGTAACCAGAGCGAGACTTCGCACCTTTATGACCACGTGTGGATGTTCCTCCACGACCTGATCCTTGACCGCGTGCAATGCGTTTTTCGGCTTTAACCGAACCTGATGCTGGTGTAAGATTATGTAATTCCATTTGTTTCTTTGTCTATGATTCCACTACTTGAATAAGGTGTTTCACCTTGTTCACCATTCCCATAATTTGAGGAGTTACCTCTTTCTCGATAACTTGATTCAAGCGACGAAAACCTAAAGCTTTAATAGTAGCTTTTTGATCAGCTGGACGCTTAATCGCACTCTTCACTTGTTTGATTTTGATTGTGCTCATTGCTGCTAATTTTATCCGTTGAATACTTTGTCAAGAGAGATACCACGCTGACGAGCAACGGCAACTGCATCACGCATGTTAGCCAAGGCATCCATAGTTGCTTTAACCACGTTGTGCGGGTTAGAAGAACCTTGAGATTTCGCCAATACGTTGTGAACTCCAACACTTTCTAATACGGCACGCATCGCACCACCGGCGATAACACCTGTACCTTCTGTAGCTGGTTTTAAGAATACTTCAGCACCACCAAATTTTCCTTTTTGTTCATGAGGAACAGTACCTCTTAAAATCGGAACTTTGATAAGGTTCTTTTTAGCATCGTCGATGCCTTTAGTAATTGCTTCAGTTACTTCTTTTGCTTTACCAAGACCGTGTCCAACAACACCGTTTTCGTCACCTACAACAACAATTGCAGAGAAACTAAACGTACGACCACCTTTGGTAACTTTAGTAACACGGTTTACAGCTACGAGTTTGTCTTTTAACTCGATGTCTGCTGATTTAACTCTATTTACGATTTGAGCTGCCATTTTTCTTAAAATTTTAGTCCTCCTTCACGAGCTGAATCAGCCAAGGATTTAATTCTACCATGATACAAGTAACCATTACGATCGAAAACAACGCGTTCGATACCAGCTTTGGTTGCAACTTCGGCAATTTTCTTACCTACAACTGCTGCTTGGCTCACTTTGTTAACTTTTTGTGCGTCGTCCATTTTCAAAGAACCTGCAGATGCCAATGTGAGACCAGTAGTGTCGTCAATCAATTGTGCGTAAATCTGCTTGTTACTTCTAAAAACAGTAAGGCGCGGAATAGCTGAAGTACCGAAAATCTTTTTTCTGATTCTTCGCTTGATTTTTGCTCTTCTTAATACTTTATTTAGTGCCATAATTCGTTCGATTATTTTTTACCTGCTGACTTACCAGCTTTTCTACGGATTTCTTCACCAACAAATCGGATACCTTTTCCTTTGTATGGTTCAGGTTTTCTGAAAGAGCGAATCTTTGCAGCTACTTGACCAAGTAATTGCTTGTCGTGTGACTCAAGAGTAACGACAGGAGCTTTACCTTTTTCTGTAACTGTGGTAACTTTCACTTCTTTAGGAATTTCCATGATAATGGCATGGGAAAAACCTAGGGCTAATTCAAGTTGTTGACCTGTTGCGTTTGCACGGTAACCAACTCCAATTACTTCCATATCCTTCTTAAAGCCTTCAGATACACCTTGAATCATGTTGTAAACAAGTGCACGGTATAAACCATGCTTTGAACGATGATCAGGTGCTTCTGTAGCGCGGCTGAATGTAATGACATTGTCTTCAATGCTTACGCTTACCGAAGCATCAATGTGTTGTGCTAATTCTCCTTTTTTACCTTTAACCGTCATAACGGAATCCTTAAACGTCACTTCGACGCCGCTAGGGATGGTAATGGGTGCTTTTCCAATTCTTGACATTGCTTTAATTTTTTAGTAAACGTAACAAAGAACTTCACCACCAATGTTGTGCTGACGCGCTTCTTTGTCAGTGATCACACCGCGAGATGTAGAAACGATGGCAATACCTAAACCGTTTAATACTCTTGGCATTTCAACTGCACTGCTGTACTTTCTAAGTCCTGGACGTGAGGCACGTTGCATTTTGGTAATCGCTGGAACACGCGTAGATGTGTTGTACTTCAAAGCGATTTTAATCATACCTTGCTTGTTGTCATCCTCAAATTTGTAGTTAAGGATGTAACCTTGGTCAAATAAAATATGCGTCATTGCACGTTTGATATTTGAGCCAGGGATATCTACGGTCTTCAAGCCTGCTGCACTCGCATTTCTGATGCGTGTGAGGAAATCTGCTATTGGATCTGTATTCATTTCTTTTCTTTTTTCTTAATTACCAACTTGCTTTCTTAACTCCTGGGATCTTACCAGCCAAAGCCATTTCGCGGAATGTTACCCTTGAAATACCAAATTGACGCATATACCCTCTAGGACGACCAGTCAAACCACAACGGTTGTGTTTTCTGATTTTAGAAGAGTTAGCCGGTAATTTTTGCAATTGCATCATTGCATCCCATTTTTGAGACTGAATTTCTTCAGATGCATCTGTTGACTTCAAAACTTTAGTTAGTTCTGCACGTTTCTTTTCGTAACGAGCTACTAATCTTTCTCTTTTGCGCTCACGCGCTTTCATTGATTCCTTAGCCATTTCTTTTATTTTTTAATAAATGGAAAACCAAATGCATCCAACAATGCTTTTGCTTCTTCGTCGCTGTTGGCTGATGTAACGAAGGTGATGTCCATACCGAGGATACGATTTACTTTATCAATATCGATTTCAGGGAAAATGATGTGTTCCTTGATACCGAGGTTGAAGTTACCGCGTCCGTCAAATCCTTTTGGATTGATTCCACGGAAGTCACGTGTACGTGGCAAAGCAACAGAAAGTAAACGATCAAGGAAATCGTACATACGATCACCGCGAAGTGTAACTTTTGTTCCGATTGGCATACCCTTACGTAACTTAAAGTTCGAGATATCCTTTTTAGAAATGGTAGTAATTGCTTTTTGACCAGCAATACGAGAAAGGTCAGCGGCAGCACTGTCAATTAATTTCTTGTCTGCAACTGCATCACCCATACCTTGGCTAAGTACAATTTTTTCCAACTTAGGAACGCTCATTACAGATTTGTAATTGAAACGCTCTTGAAGCGTTTGCTTGATTTCGTTCCTGTACTTTTCTTTTAATCTTGGCGTGTAACTCATTACTTAATCACCTCCCCTGATTTTTT
>JBEEKM010000007.1:0-50942 GCA_041168645.1 Bacteroidota bacterium
GTGCAGTTTTTCAAAATTGGGTCCAGTACAGACTCGTTATGAAGTACTTATCTGAAATGACAGATGAGCAAACACTCGTAATGTATTCTGGACATCCGCTTGGGCTCTTTCCTTCACATACTAACGCACCTAGAGTGGTAGTAACCAATGGAATGGTCATCCCTAATTACTCAAAACCCGATGACTGGGAACGCTTTAATGCGCTCGGAGTTTCTCAATACGGTCAAATGACAGCTGGCTCATATATGTATATTGGGCCGCAAGGAATTGTACACGGAACAACCATCACGGTACTCAATGCACTGAGAAGAATTGCCAAAAACCGCGAAGATATTAAAGGGAAAATCTTTGTAACTGCAGGTCTAGGAGGCATGTCCGGCGCTCAGCCTAAAGCTGGAAATATTGCGGGTGTCATTTCTATTACTGCAGAAGTAAACCCAAAAGCTGTGCATACGAGACATTCTCAGGGTTGGGTAGACGAAGTATACGACAACCTGGAAGCACTTTGCGAACGCGTCAAAAAAGCACAAGCCGTTCATGAAGTAGTTTCATTGGCTTATCTGGGCAATGTGGTAGATATCTGGGAGCGTTTTGATGCAGAAGGCATCCATATTGATTTGGGGTCTGACCAAACCTCTTTGCACAATCCTTGGGCCGGAGGATACTACCCTGCTGGCTTAAGCTTTGACCAAGCCAATGACCTCATGGCTGCTGACCCTGAAAAGTTCAAAGAATTCGTTCAAGACAGCCTAAGAAGGCATGCTGCTGCTGTCAATAAACATACAGCCAAAGGCACTTACTTCTTTGATTACGGCAATGCCTTTTTATTAGAAGCTTCACGTGCCGGGGCAGACGTCATGGCTACTAATCATATTGACTTCAAATACCCTTCATACGTTCAGGACATCCTCGGGCCAATGTGTTTTGATTTTGGTTTTGGTCCTTTCCGTTGGGTTTGTGCCAGCGGCGACCCAAAAGATCTTGAAAAAACAGATGCCATTGCTTGCGCCGTCTTAGAAGAAATGATGGAAAATAGCCCTGAAGAAATTCAGCAACAAATGGCCGATAACATCCAATGGATCAAAGGCGCACAGCAAAACAAGCTTGTTGTAGGTTCTCAGGCCCGCATTTTATATGCCGATGCCGAGGGGCGCATGCTCATTGCAGCTGCCTTTAATGAAGCTATTGCACGCGGAGAAATTGGCCCAGTAATTTTGGGTCGAGACCACCACGATGTGTCTGGCACTGACTCACCTTACCGAGAAACTTCAAACATCTACGATGGCTCTCGATTTACAGCCGATATGGCTATTCAAAACGTCATCGGAGACAGCTTCCGCGGTGCCACATGGGTCAGCATTCACAACGGCGGTGGCGTTGGTTGGGGAGAAGTAATTAACGGCGGCTTCGGCATGCTACTTGACGGTTCAACTCAAGCTCAGCGCAACCTAACAAGCATGCTGCATTGGGATGTCAATAACGGGATTGCACGCAGAAATTGGGCCCGAAATGAAAATGCTACTTTTGCCATCAAACGCGCTATGGAAGCAGAGCCATTACTCAAAGTGACTTTGCCAAATTTGGTAGATGACCAACTTTTAGAAGATTTGTTCTAGTAGAACTCTGCGTATTTCAAGGACGATAGTCTTATTAATTAACAACACTGATTACTGGAAATGCTGCGTTTAAAAATCGCCCTTTGCTGCTAGGCATTTGGAATTGAAATATGCCTGAAATGGTTTTTGAAATGTCAATCATTTCAGCCTCTTTCTCTACAATAACACCTTTTGGCGTATCAGGGCCTAGTACCAATAAGGAAATATGGCGGCAGCCTTCACACCAGCAGCCATGATTCACAAATCCAGACCTCACACCATCCAAATGCCTCCCATGGTCATTGGTAATCATGAGAGTTGTTTTGTCTTTTAAAACAGGATTTTGCTGAATCATTTGCCACAATTGCGCGGCATACTGATCTGTTTGCGTAATCGATTCCAAATATTTATCCCAATTATTTGCATGTCCGTAGACATCGACTGCAAGTAAATTGATCAACATGAGTTGCGGTGGATTTGCGCTTTGTACCAACTCCGTTACTTTAGCAAAAGTTTTATCGTCTCGACCATAACCTAGGCCATTCCCATTCGGGCCACAATAAGTACTTGCTACATATTTATCGTGCCACTTTTTGTGGCTCGTATTGACCAAAACATCGAGTTTCCCTTTGCTTGCTACTACATAAGCTGCGCTAGAATCTTTGCCTGTTGCCTGCAAAAAATACTGAAAGATATTCGGTTGTTTTGGAAGCGCTGTTCCTGCGTTCGAAATACGCTGATAATTCCCTGTTACGATAGCAGTATGGCCAGGCACCGTAAACGTGGGGCCATTGTTTTTAAACTGTGCATAAAATGTGCCTTTCTTTTTGAGTGAATCACATAGAATTGGGCTGTATTTACACGTTGGCTCACCGTAGGTTTCAGAGTATCGCGGGCCGTCAATGACTAGAATGATGACGTATTTCGTCTTGAATTGGGTTTGTGAATTTTGGGCACAAACTTGGCCACCTAAATTCAAACAAAGCAGCGCCAAGAAAATTATTCTTTTCATTGGCTAAAATTACATAGAAAACCCTAAAGTAGATGAATCCTTAGATGCGTTGCAATTTGATTACGGTAAGTGGCTTTTTATCGCTGGAACATTTCAAGATATAGAAACCTACTTCAGGTAATGAGAGTTGTTCGCTTGTCTTTGACACTTTAATGGATTGAATCAATCTGCCTGATCCATCAAATAATTCAAGTAGTTCGTTAGCTTGTAAACCATTAATTTGAATGGTTTCAGAAGTCGGGTTGGGATAAACATCGATATCCGTGATGTCCATACCATTTATTCCTGCAAGATTTACATCGTAAATAACTCGAATTGGGATGTTTTTTGTGACGGTTTGTGCCGGGATGCCGTTGTCAGTAGTTTCAATCTGAATATGATACAAGCCTGGTTGTACTCCTGTGGCATCAAAGGTCAGGTCGAAATTGGTAAATTCATTACTCACTACTGATGTTTGGTAGGTCAGTGCGTTAGGTTCATCGCAAGTAATGCTTGTTGTTAAAATTTGACCAATTTCAGGTGTGCTGATGCCGATTGAAAAATCAACAGCATTTAAGCTTTTTAAAGTGTCTCCAGTATAAACATCAATGGTGTCGCAAATGCCGCTACTCATAACAAGTGGAGGAATATTGGAATTGGAATTGGCCAAATCAAAATAAATTTCTTGACCGTCTAAAAAATCAACTTGGTCATTGGTGTTATATGGACCATCAAACGCTACTCCACTCGCATCAAATTGACCTACTTGAAAATAATTAATGCCATTGCCAATATTTACCCCCACGGTTGCTGGTGATCCGCCAAAACCATTTGAACCTCCTGAAGCAGAACCTGTTGTCCATTGCATATCTCCATAGCAAAATGACACATTGTTGGCATTTGGAATGAGTGTGTCTAAACCATCAGAAATGATCAGTTGAAAAGTATTGAGTTTATCATCCATCATGTTAAAATAACCAACGTGATCCCAAACAACAATTAATGAATGTGCATTCACTTTGTACCAAACATTGCCTCCATTCGTGGATCTAGTGTCTACATCGGCCCAAAATGGTGCAATCATGTTAAATGTTGGGTCTGGAAATGGATATGCCGTAAAAGTATTATAGGGTTGTGAGAACGATATGTTTCCGTTGTTATTGATGAACAAGCTATCATACGAGGTTCCGTAAAAACTGAAAGTAAAGGGCAAGGCAATGCTATTTGAATAAAGATCGTCGTTGGGTAACATGGCCAATTGAAAAGTAGAATCTAACGGAATCAAGCAATCGCATAAACCAGTTTTTTGAACCTGAGACCTATTATAATGTTGGCTAACTACAGGCGTTGAAGGTGCTATAAGGTCTACGCCATTTAGGTTATTTTCTTGCTTCAAAACTTGATATTCCTTCGAATCAATAGTGACTTGTTGAGCCATAACTTGTGATATCGAAAATAGGCTGCAAAAGAGGAAAAATAGACGCATAACTTTGTTTTTGAGTAAGTTGAGCTTAAACATACGTAAAATACAAACAAGCACAGAATTTCTTTGTTTGTTTCTTTGGATGCAATACCATTAAAGTGGTAAATTTGCACGAATTATATTCTTTTATTTATAATTAATCTAAATAAAATTAGATGCTTACTGTTACAGATACCGCAAAAAAGCAAGCCCTACGCCTCATGGAGGACGAAGGCAAAGATGGTTTCTTTATTCGCGTTGGCGTTCAAGGTGGAGGCTGTTCTGGTCTGATGTACCAACTCACCTTTGACAACGAAGAAAAAGAAGGTGATATGAGCTTTGAAAATAACGGCGTAAAGGTCGTGGTTGATAAAAAAAGTTACCTCTACTTGGTAGGCACTACACTTGATTTCTCAGGTGGCTTGAATGGTAAAGGTTTTGTATTTCAAAATCCAAATGCCGACCGCACATGTGGTTGTGGCGAATCTTTTTCTGTTTAAGATGGCAAACTATACCGAAGACGACCTCGCAAAGGACCTCGAGAATCAAGAGTACAAATTTGGCTTTGTTACCGACATTGAGACTGAAACCGTCCCTGTAGGACTCAACGAAGATATCATCCGACTCATCTCTTCCAAAAAGAATGAGCCTCAATGGCTTCTTGACTACCGCTTACAAGCTTTTGAAATCTGGAAAGGCATGCAAGAGCCAGAATGGGCACATGTTCATTACACCAAACCCGATTTCCAAGCCATTGCGTATTATGCGGCACCAAAGCAGACTAAAAAATACGAATCTTGGGATGACGTCGATCCGGAGCTCAAAGAAACCATGAGCAAACTTGGTATTTCTATGGAAGAGCAACAACGCCTTACTGGTGTTGCCGTAGACTTCGTCATGGACTCCGTATCTGTTGCTACTTCCTTTAAAGCCAAACTCAAAGAGCTCGGCATCATTTTCTGTTCTTTTTCAGACGCTGTTCAAGAGTATCCTGAGTTGGTCCAAAAATATATGGGCACAGTAGTGCCAAGCACCGATAATTTTTACGCTGCTTTAAATGGCGCGGTTTTCACAGACGGCTCTTTTTGCTACATTCCTAAAGGTGTGCGTTGCCCAATGGAGTTATCTACTTACTTCCGCATCAATGCCGGTGGTACTGGGCAATTTGAACGAACACTAGTGGTGGCAGACGAAGGCGCTTATGTGTCTTACCTAGAAGGCTGTACTGCTCCACAGCGCGATGAAAACCAATTGCACGCTGCTGTGGTTGAACTCATTGCCTTGAACGACGCAGAAATCAAATATTCTACCGTACAAAACTGGTATCCAGGCGATAAAAACGGAAAAGGAGGGGTCTTTAATTTTGTAACAAAGCGAGGTTTATGCGAAGAGCGCGCTAAAATTTCCTGGACCCAAGTTGAAACAGGTTCAGCTGTAACTTGGAAATATCCATCCTGTATTTTAAAGGGCGCTTATTCAATCGGTGAATTTTATTCAGTAGCCGTTACAAACAACTTCCAGCAAGCCGATACGGGTACCAAAATGATTCACCTTGGAAAGCACACAAAGTCTACAATCATTTCAAAAGGAATTTCAGCCGGGAAATCACAAAATTCTTATCGCGGGCTTGTTCAGATTCACAAGGGTGCAGATCATGCACGCAACTTTTCACAGTGTGATTCTTTACTCATGACCGATGAATGCGGAGCACATACCTTCCCTTACATCGAATGTAAAAACCCGAGTGCTAAAATAGAACACGAAGCCACAACCTCTAAAATTGGTGAAGACCAGCTTTTCTATTGTATGCAACGCGGCATCAGTGAAGAAAAAGCCATCAGTCTCATAGTCAATGGCTATTGTAAAGAAGTATTAAATCAGCTTCCTATGGAATTTGCAGTTGAAGCACAAAAACTGCTAGCTATTAGTCTAGAAGGAAGCGTCGGATAAATAAAAATTAATTGTTCCAAAAACAGAACAACAGATGATAACAATCAAGAATCTACATGCCCAAATCAATGGAAAAGAAATTTTGAAGGGCTTAAATTTAGAAGTAAAAGCCGGTGAAGTTCATGCCATAATGGGGCCAAACGGAGCAGGAAAAAGTACTTTAGCGAATGTACTTGCAGGTCGTGAAGACTACGAAATTACTGCGGGTGAAGTCATTTTTGATGGCCAAGACCTACTCGAACTTGCCACAGAAGATCGCGCTAGAGCAGGTTTGTTTTTGGCATTTCAATACCCAGTAGAAATTCCGGGAGTTAGCAACGTCAACTTTTTAAGAACCGCCCTCAACGAAAAACGTGCTTATTTAGGTCTTGAACCTATTTCTGCCAAAGAATTCATGGCACTTGTGAAGGAAAAGGCCGCGCTAGTTGAACTCGATTCAAAATTGGCGTCACGTTCTGTAAACGAAGGTTTCTCAGGTGGTGAAAAGAAAAGAAACGAGATCTTCCAAATGGCCATGCTCGAGCCAAAACTTGCGGTACTCGATGAAACTGACTCTGGCCTTGACATCGATGCACTGCGCATTGTTTCTCACGGTGTCAACGCCTTGAAATCGCCAGAAAATGCAAGCATTGTTATTACGCATTACCAAAGATTACTTGACTACATCGTGCCTGATTTCGTACACGTGTTGTATGACGGCCGCATTGTGAAGTCAGGGCCAAAAGAATTAGCCCTCGAACTCGAGGAAAAAGGTTACGACTGGATCAAAGAAAGCTTATAAGATGACCGCTCTACAAGACAGCAAATTAACCGAATTTTGCAGCCAATTTACCCCTTCAACAATTGAAGGGCTTCAGGCTTCGCAAGGTGCAGCGCTCCAATACCTTTCAAATGCGAGTTTTCCAACCACCAAGAATGAAAGATTCAAATACACGCGTCTGCAAAAATTGCTCAATGCAAGCTTTACACCTTTTGAATCATTGGCATTAGATCATCTGAGTGCGCACAGCATTTTAAAAGATGTTCCCACCATCTTTATCAATGGGTCTGCGATCTATCTTCCTGAAAACTTACCTACGGGTGTAAGTATTCAGGGACTTCAAGAAAGCAAATCTGCATTTCGAACATCTGAATATAAGGACGTTTTTAGCGCCATGAACTGCGTTTATGCTAACAACGGCTGCAAGATATCAATTAAAGACAACACAACGCTTGAAACGCCCCTGCAAATCATTTATCTACACAGCGGCGGTGCCAATTTTTACAGAAATCAATTGATTTTTGGAAAAAACTCAGAAGCACAGGTTGTGCTTGCGCATTTCAGCGTTTCCGATAGTATTGGATTCTCGCATACGCACACGCAAATTGAGGTCGCTCAAGATGCACGCATTCAATTACACAAAGTTCAGGCCTGTGAAGAAGGCCAATTTGATTTCAACGAAGAGCGCATCTACCAAGCCGCCGCTTCGAATTTTGAAATCAATACTGTTACCCTCAAAGGAACTTTGGTTCGCAATGATTTATTAGTAGAAGTTCAAGGGGAGCACGCCGAAACAAAACTCAATGGTGCCTATTTACTTGGAGGACATCAACACGTCGCCAACTACACCACCATTGATCATCAAGTGGCCAACTGTGAATCTTTTGAAACATACAGAGGTATTATTGATGAGCAAGCCACTGCCGTATTCAACGGTAAAGTTTTTGTGAGAAAAGATGCCCAAAAGACCAATGCTTTTCAAAGCAATGCCAACATTTTACTATCTGAAAATGCAAGCGTCAATTCAAAACCTGAACTCGAAATTTACGCCGACGATGTCAAGTGTTCACATGGTTCTACTACAGGGCAACTCGACGAAAACGCTTTGTTCTATTTGAAAGCAAGAGGCCTCAGTGAAAAAGCGGCTAAAACGCTTTTATTACAAGCCTTCATGGACGACGTACTCCAGGTATTTAAGCCCGAAGCACTCAGAACATATATTTTTAAGGCCATTGCAGCGCGCTTCAATTGGCAAATCGAAGACTAACAATCTGAAACATATTTCAACAAAAAAGGCGGCTAAAATTAGCCGCCTTTTTGATATCCTTAAAATTGGATTACGCATTGAGAGCTTCGGCTCCACCAACGATTTCGAGGATCTCGTTGGTAATGGCAGCTTGACGCGCTTTATTGTAACTTAATTTTAAATTCTTTTGTAGTTCTTTAGCGTTGTCGGTTGCCTTGTGCATGGCAGTCATGCGGGCACCGTGCTCAGAAGCAAAAGAGTCACGGATTGCTTTATAGAGTTGCAATTTCATGCTCTTTGGTAATAAGTCTTCTACGATTTCCATTTTAGGTTGCTCAAAAATGTAATCGCCAGATTCGGATTCAGCAGCTGAAGGAACAATAGGCAAAAATCGTTCGGTTTCAACTATTTGTGCAGCTGCATTAACGAAACGGTTGTAAACAATGACAACTTTATCGAAAGACTTATTGAGGAATTGGGCCATGATTTCGTCGGCTACCTGAGCAACCAATTCAAAACGAAGATCAGCGTAGATATCCTCCATTGATTCTAGCTTCTCGTTATGGTAGAAATTTGGCGTTCTTTTATAAACGTCTTTGATTTTCTTACCAAGGCACAAAACAGAAACTTCTTTCCCGCTGTAGTCATCGGCGATAAGGGCTCCGACTCTTTTGATAATGTTGTTGTTGAAGCCACCGCACAAACCGCGGTTTGAGGTAATCCCGACAATCAAGACTTTTTTTACTTCGCGTTGTTCTGCGTAAGCGTTTTCAGAAAGGTCAAGAGTCGCACTGAGATTCTCAAGGATTTCACGTAGTTTGCCGGCATACGGACGCATTTGTGTAACGGCGTCCTGCGCACGCTTCAACTTGGCAGCAGAAACCATTTTCATGGCAGATGTGATCTGCATGGTTGAGCCTACTGAGCTGATGCGGTTACGTATTTCTTTTAGATTAGCCATTGAGTCCTAGTTTGAGGCTGTAATTATGCAAATTTCTCAGCAACTTCTTTAGCTGTTTTAGCCAAAACTGCTTCAATTTCATCCGTATACTTTCCAGCTTTCAAAGCAACTAATGTATCAGCATTGTTCGCTTCAAGAACCGTTAAGAAATCTTTTTCGAATTCTTTTACTTTATTGATCGGAACGTTTTGCAAAAGACCTTTTACACCAGCGTAGATGATCGCAATTTGCTTTTCTACTGGATAAGGGTCACCTTCACGTTGCTTCAAAATCTCTACGTTACGAGCACCTTTGTCAAGTACTGATTTCGTAGCTGCATCTAGGTCAGATCCAAATTTAGCAAACGCTTCAAGTTCGCGGTACTGCGCTTGGTCAAGCTTTAAGGTACCTGCTACTTTTTTCATTGACTTAATTTGAGCTGAACCACCTACACGAGATACAGAGATACCTACGTTAATTGCCGGACGGATACCAGAGTTGAATAAATCAGACTCAAGGAAGATTTGTCCGTCGGTAATCGAAATTACGTTTGTAGGGATGTAAGCAGAAACGTCACCCGCTTGTGTTTCAATGATTGGCAAAGCTGTGAGTGAACCGCCACCTTTCACTTTGTCTTTCAAAGATGCAGGAAGGTCATTCATTTGCTTAGCGATGTTGTCATCAGCAATCACTTTTGCAGCACGCTCTAATAAACGCGAGTGAAGGTAGAAAACGTCACCTGGGTAGGCCTCGCGACCTGGCGGACGACGAAGAAGTAGAGATACTTCACGGTATGCAACCGCTTGCTTAGATAAATCATCATAAACAATAAGTGCTGGCTTACCACAGTCACGGAAATATTCACCAACTGCAGCACCGGTCATTGGTGCGTAGAATTGCATTGGCGCTGGATCTGATGCGTTGGCAGCAACTACAGTTGTATAGGCCATTGCACCAGCATCTTCTAATTTTTTAACAATACCAGCAACTGTTGATCCTTTTTGACCAATAGCTACATAGATACAGTAAACAGGCTCACCACGGTCATAAAACTCACGTTGGTTGATGATCGCATCGATCGCAACAGTTGTTTTACCAGTTTGACGGTCACCGATGATCAACTCGCGCTGTCCGCGTCCGATTGGAATCATGGCGTCAACAGCTTTGATACCTGTTTGTAAAGGTTCAGTTACCGGTTGGCGGAAAATTACACCAGGAGCTTTGCGCTCGATTGGCATTTCGTATAGTTCACCTTGGATTGGACCTTTACCATCGATTGGCTGGCCAAGTGTATCAACTACGCGTCCGACCATTCCGTCACCAACTTTTACAGAGGCAATTTTACCTAAACGACGAACGGTATCACCTTCTTTTACACCAGAAGATCTACCTAATAATACGGCACCTACATTGTCTTCTTCGAGGTTAAGCGCAATTCCTTGCATGCCACCATCAAATTCAATAAGTTCACCATATTGTACGCCATTCATTCCGTAAATGCGTGCAATACCATCTCCTACCTGAAGTACCGTTCCAACTTCTTGTAATTCTGCTTCTGAGCGGAATCCTGAGAGTTGCTCTCTTAGTATTGCGGAAACTTCTGCTGGTTTAATATCTGCCATTTTTACTTATTTTTTTGTCTATTGACGATTATACAAATTGTTGTTTCATGCGCTGAAGCTGGCTAGCAACAGATGCATCTATTTGTTGGTCTCCCATACGAATGATAAAGCCTCCGATTAAAGATGCATCTACTTCTTCAGTAATGAGTGGTGTGCCGTTAACGACACCATTAATTTTCGAAAGAATTTCAGCTTTCGTTTTGTCCTCTAATTGCTGAGCGCTAATAATTGTTACCGGAACAATACCTCTGTGCGCCATTAATTGTGCGATAAATTGCTTGGCAATTTCAATCATGGCAGACTCGCGTCCGTTGCTGGTAACTAGCTCTAGAAATTTTAAGGTTGTTTCGTTGAAGTCTTTGAAAATTTCTTTGATCACTGCAATTTTCTTCTCAATTTGAATGAGTGGAGAATTGATGAAAATTTGAAAATCATTCGCTTCATCGGCCAACTTGATTAATTGGAGCATATCTGCTTCAATAGGCGCTAACTTGTCTTGGTCTAGTGCCAATTCAAGCAGTGCTTTTGCGTAACGTCCAGCTGACTTAGTTGATTTCATTTGCTTAGTTCATTTTGATTTCAGTCGCAAGCTTGTCAGCAAGGGCTTTTTGTTTGTCGTCAGCACTGAGTTCTTGACGAATCACTTTTTCTGCAATCTCTAAAGACAAAGCAGCAACGTGATTTTTTAAGTCTGCCATAGCTGCAGCTTTCTCGCTAGAAATATTTTGACGAGCAGCTTCTACTATTTTAGCAGCCTCTTCTTTAGCTTTTGTTTTAGCTTCTTCAACCATGCCGTTCGCAGCTTCTTTAGCTTCTTTAAGAATGCCATCGCGCTCTGCACGAGCAGCTTTTAGGATTTGATCATTTTCAGCTTTCAACGCTTGCATTTCAGCTTTTGTTTTCTCAGCCAATTCGAGCGCTTCTGCAATTTTTTGTTCACGGGCGTTAACAGCAGATAAGATTGGCTTCCAAGCAAACTTTGCAAGTAAGAAAAGTAAAAGGCTGAATACGAGGCCTGTCCAAACTAATAAACCAAAATCAGGTAATATTAAATCCATTTTGTGTGTTTTTTAAAAGTTAAAAGGAAACCACAACCAACCGTTATGGTTTCCTTTAAAGATTTACGCTTTTGCTCCTAGTAGACCAACTACTACACCGAACAATGCAACACCTTCGATAAGCGCAGCTGCGATAATCATCGCAGTTTGAATTTTACCTGCTGCTTCTGGGTTGCGAGCGATACCTTCTACTGCAGAACCACCGATACGACCGATTCCAAGACCTGCGCCTAGAACTGACAAACCAGCTCCGATTGCTGCAATACTACCAAACATTCCTGTCATTGTATTTAATTTAAAAGGTTACTATTTAATGGTGTGCTTCTTCCACAGCAGCTCCGATAAACAATGCGGATAGCATTGCAAAAAGGAAACCTTGTAAGAAAGCAACTAAGATTTCGAGCACCGAAATAAACAAAGCCATAGGAACAGACAAGCCTGCCCATGCTACGTTTTTGTTGATAAAGATGATGGAAATCAAGGCTAAAACAATAATGTGGCCCGCTGTGATGTTCGCAAACAAACGGATCATTAATGCAAATGGCTTTGTCAGGATCCCAATAAGTTCAATCGGAATCATGAAGATTTTCATTGGAACTGGAATGCCTGGCATCCAGAAGATGTGCCCCCAATAATTCTTGTTTCCTGAAAACACAGTAACAAGTAAGGTGCAAAATGCTAAGAACAAGGTGATAGTGATGTTACCAGTTAAGTTAGCGCCACCTGGGATAATCGGAATAAGACCTAACATGTTATTGATCCAGATAAAGAAGAAGATGGTCAATAAATAAGGTACGTATTTGTGGTATTTGTGATGATCAATATTTGCTTTAGCAATGTCATCGCGAACCATAACAATTAGTGGCTCTAAAAACTTAGCAGCCCCTTTAGGTGCAACAGCGCCATTCTTGCGGTAGAATCTGGCTACCGATAACATGATGATTAAGATTAAAAACGAACCTATTAATAATGAGGCTACGTTTTTAGTAATAGATAAGTCGATTGGGCTTGCGTTGTGTGGGTGCTCACCGTGAAATTCTAGGACTGAAACTGGCTGACCGTGATAAGTGCCAATTTGCTCTAGTTTATAAATTTCCTCGTGATAAAGCGCGTAACCTTTTGCCGGACCGACACCTTCCATGTAAGTATATTTAGCCCCGTCTTTGCCCGGAACCTCAACCTCTAGGCCGTGGTAAAAGTGCTTTGAGCTAAATATTTTGAGACCGTTGTCATAAATAATGACTGGTAAATAAACGCTAATACCGCCGTGTTCTGGACCAGCAACATGCCACTCGTGAGCATCTTTAATGTGATGCATGATCATTTCGCCAACATTGAAATTGCCTTCTTCAGATGCGTGCGCAACAGGTTGAATGACAATGAATGACAATGCGAAAAGAATGTATTGCAAAAGTGAAGTTAACCTACCTGCTTGCTGCATTTGAATCTATTTAAGCGTATTTGCGAAAAAAATTTTTGCAAAGGTAGTCAAACTTTCTAAAGAAACAATTTAATTTTTGAACAATCAAGCGGCACTTTTCCTCAATTTCTTGTAGAGTTTGATGCCCAACATAAGCAGAAGGCCTACGCCAAAGAAACCAAGTGTGCCATTCACCCAAGAAAGTTGGTTTTTGAGCACCACCAAGAAAACAATACTGACCAAAAATAATGTAGCCACTTCGTTCCAAATTCTGAGCTGATTCGAACTCCAATGCATGCTGCCTTTCTGGCAAGCACGTAACAAGTGCTGCGAATAAAAATGATAAATCAGTAATAAACCAACAAATCCTAACTTTAAATGCATCCAGGGCGCTTTCAACAAGTAAGCGGAATTCAAAAACAACATCCAAAAGCCGAAAACTACTGTTAGAATCATGGCTGGAGTAGTGATGATCCACCAAAGGCGTTGCATCATAATGATGAACTGCGCCTGCAAAATATCTTTTTCAGTTTTTTCTTTGTCGGAGGCCTCTCTGAAATAAATAAAAAGGCGCACCATATAAAAAAGCCCGGCAAACCAACTGACCATAAAAATGAGGTGCAGTGCTTTGATGTAGTCGTAAGTCATGACACAAATTTAAGTGAAAGGTAGTGAATCCTGCTATCTTTGTGTTAAGCTGATTGAATTCTGATGCAAAGAATACTGTTATTTTTGATTTTCTTGTGTTGTGTACAAATTACAAGTGCGCAGCTACAATTACTTTCACTTGAAGGCACTTACCAAGATAAAAATCTGCTGGTCAATAACCCGCCAATGCCAGATGGATTTGGCTTTTGCATTTCCAAAGTCTTAGTAAATGGGGAAATCTTGCCTGCCGTCATTCAAACATCGCACTTTGAAATTGATTTCAAATTATTTCATCTGAAAAAAGGCGAACAAGTGTTTGTGGTACTTGAGCATGCGAGTGGCTGTGAACCGCGTTTTATCAATCCGGAAGTACTGCTGCCCAAAAGCACTTTTGAATGCAGCACAATCAAAGCGCAAACAAATGGTTTGCTCTCCTGGACTAGCACTAATGAAACAGCCAGCCTTGACTACGCTATTGAGCAATTCAAATGGGGCCGCTGGGTCGAGGTTGGTCAGGTAAAGGGCAAAGGACTCAAAGGTGCAAATAGTTATGTTTTTCAACTCAGCCCGCATTCTGGAAAAAACATCGTTCGCGTGAGCCAAACCGATAACTCAGGAAAAATTAGGGTGTCTCCGAGCACGAGTTTTGTATCGAATGTGAAGGCCGTTAGTTTTAGCCCGGCTAAGGTCCATCAAAATTTGTATTTCAAAGCTGATGGTAAAGCAGTCAAAACAAAATTTGAAATCTACGATGCTTATGGTAACCTTTTGAAAACAGGTTATAACAACACTGTTGATTGCACCAACTTTGTGAGCGGTGTTTACTTCATCAACTACGACAACAAATCTGAAAAATTCATCAAAATTGACGTTCCATGAAACGCATCGAGCACCTCGGCATAGCCGTAGAAAACCTAGCCACCTCTATTCCGCTGTTTGAAGCACTTCTAAATACGCCGTGCTACAAACAAGAAGGTGTTGCCTCTGAAGGCGTCATGACTGCTTTTTTTCAGGTGGGTCCGAATAAAATTGAACTGTTAGAAGCAACAAACCCCGACTCTGCAATCGCTAAGTTTTTAAGCAAAAATGGCCCAGGTTTTCATCATGTTGCTTTTGAGGTCGAGGATATCGAAGCTGAGCTTGCGCGCCTGAAAAATACAGGTTTTACCCTGATTCATGAAAGCCCAAAAGACGGCGCCGACAACAAAAGAATTGCCTTCTTACACCCAAAAAGTACCAACGGTTTACTCGTTGAACTTTGTCAAGAAAAATAACTACTCAAACTGATTTTTGGGTCGTAATGTAAAGCCGTTATTCCGGCTTTTCTAGCTCCCTCAACGTGTTGTGGGCTGTCATCAATAAACAAAACATCAGCAGCATCCATTTGCATTTGTTCTAAAACCCAAAGAAATGTTTCCGGGTGTGGTTTTCTGCGCTCAATTTCATGCGACAAAAATATTTGCTTAAAGAAACCCGAAAGCGCTTGCGAGCTTGCCTGTTTCCATCTATCTAGCACGACTCCCCAATGGATTGCATTGGTGTTACTCAGCATATAAAGTGAGGTTTGTGTCGAAAGTTCGGTTATAAAGTCAATTTTATCAGCAGGGAATTGACCCAACATGGCATTCCATGCCGCATAAACTTGGTTAGGAGTCGTGTTAGGTTTTGTAATGGGGAGCAACTTATTGATGAAGTGTTGGGGCGAAATCTGACCCGTTTCAAACAAATCAAACAAATCTGCTTGCGCAAATTGCGTGTATTGCTTAGCAAAATCTTCAACGCCTAGCTCAATGAATGCCCGCTCAGTTGCCTGATAATCAATATCTATTAACACTCCACCGAGGTCAAATATAATGGCTTTATATCCGGTTTTCAACATGACACAAAGTTAGTCTTTTAGGACTATTTGAATGCATTCTAAATTAGCATTCATGACACTCCAATGACAAAAGAAAACCATTGTAGGTGTAGTTTTGCGCTATAATCGAAATAAGTGTTGCAAGAACTTCACATTATCGCATTTACCCACCGCCATCTTGATGTCAACAAGATTGGACTTTTGCACCTCGAAAAAGAGGCGCAAGCGGTCGTGCTCGAGCAACTTAAAAATTCTTTAGGGCTCAATGAGCTCATGTTCTTATCGACTTGCAACCGTGTTGAAATCAGCTTTGTCAAAGACCAAGACCTCGATACCGCTTTTCTAGCGCGTTTACTTCAAGAACTCTATCCTAAATTAGTTCCGATTCAACTAGAAGAATTTGTCAGAAAGGCAGAAACCTATTCCGGAACCAATGCGGTAAAGCATGCGTTGTCTGTGGCTTCTTCCATTGACTCCATGATCATCGGTGAACGCGAAATCATCACACAAGTACGCTTGGCCTATGAATATTGCCAATCCTTGTCTTTAACGGGTGAGCTCATTCGCTTACTCATGAAAAAAGTCATTGAAACTGCCAAATTAGTTTACACTGAAACGAGCATTTCTACCAAACCTGTTTCTGTTGTTTCTTTGGCCTATCAATATCTGAAGCAACTCAATATTTCACTCGACGCAAGGGTCTTAATCGTCGGTGCCGGCGTGACCAACACCACTATGTGTCGCTTCCTGAAAAAGCACGGATTCAAAAAATTCTACGTTTTCAATCGCAGCCTGTCCAATGCGCAAAAACTCGCCGAAGAGCTTAAAGGCTCTGCCCACCTGCTTTCAGATCTATCTACTTTCAGTAGCGGTTTTGACGTCCTGATTACTTGTACTGCAGCAGACGGTGTGATCATCAACTCTGAACTATACCGCCATTTATTGCAAGGCGAAACGCAGGAAAAAACTGTCATTGACCTCGCTATTCCGCAAGACCTCGATGCAAGCATTTTAGAAAATTATAGCGTCAAGTACCTTTCTATTGAATACTTGCAAAAGATATCTAACGAAAATGTCAAAGAGCGCTCCAAAGAACTGGCACAAGTTGAAGAAATTATAGATCAAGCGCTTTTTGAATTTCAACACCTCATCCGTGAGAGAAAAGTTGAACTTGCAATGCGCGTAGTGCCTGCTCAAGTAAAGGCACTCAAGTCAACGGCCTATGATCAAGTATTCAAAGAAGACCTCGAAGCCCTTGACCCGCAATCAAAAGAAGTACTTGAAAAAATTGTCAACTACCTCGAAAAAAAATACATCAGTGGCCCGATGAAACTGGCCAAGGAAATCATCCTGAACCATGTCGACTAAAACCCACATCCGCATTGGCACACGTGGCAGCGATCTCGCTTTGTGGCAAGCCCATTTTGTCAAAGGCCAACTAGAAGCACTCAACTGCGAAATAGAACTCAAGATTATTGTCACACAAGGTGACCGCATCCAAGACCTTAGTTTTGATAAACTAGAAGGCAAAGGCTTTTTTACCAAAGAAATCGAAAACGCCTTACTCAACAACGAAATTGATTTAGCGGTACATTCACATAAAGACCTAGAAACCAGTCAGCCAGAAGGGCTTTGCATTGCCGCGGTTTCATACCGAGAAGATCCATCTGAGCTTTTACTCATGCAAGCGTCTGCACAAGATGAGAGCCAACTTTGGGGGCTTAAGCTTGGTGCAACCATCGGCACATCCTCTGCGCGTCGCAAAGCGATCATCAGAGCACTGCGCCCAGACCTAAACATTGAAGAATTGCGCGGCAACGTACCGACACGTATCGACAAATTACGTGCAGGAAACTACGACGCCATTTTACTAGCCAATGCTGGCGTGAGTCGTTTGCAATTAGATTTATCGGATCTTCAAACTTTAGTTTTAGATCCAACTGCATTTGTGCCGGCACCGGCACAAGGCGTTTTAGGCTTACAAGTAAGATCCGCAGACCAGCAAACGCAACAAGTTTTATCGCAACTCAATCATCCTGAGGTTGCCTCAAAAATTGCCCTCGAAAGAGGTGTATTACAAGCCATGGATGGCGGTTGTCAATTACCACTTGGTGTCTATTACGGCCCTCATGCCATTTTCGTAGCCCATTCAAAAAGTGCTGCACTTCCAGCACAGTTTTATCAGTTTGAGCACTCCACTTCAATTGAAGCCATCACAACGGTTCTTCAAGACGCCTAATGAAACCTGTTTTTATTTCCAAAGATCCGCAAGAGCTGCACGCAGCACTGCACCAACTTTGTGCTGAAGGCGTCCTTACTGCGCAATCATTGCTTTCTTATTCCCCAGTCTCTTTTACATGTCAACCCACATTTGATTTAGTGTTTTTTGCAAGCATTCGTGCGGCTGAGTTTTACCTAGCTCAGTGCGCTGCTCCTGCAATATTTGGAGTTGCTGGTTCTGAAACTGCCTTAAAAATTGAGCAAAAATTTGGACTAAAAGCTGCATTTGTTGCCCAGAACTCTGGAAATCCAACACAAGAAGCAACGGCCTTTAATCAATGGAGAGCCAACCGCAGCGTTTTGTTCCCCTCCTCCAGTTTATCACTAGGGACCTATTCCAAACTGATTCCAGAGCAACAAAAGAAAATATTACCGGTTTACCAAACCAACTTCATGCAGCAGCGCATTGACGCACACCAAGTTTATGTTTTTAGCTCACCAAGTAATGTTTCCGCATTTTTTGAAACAAATCATTTAGCTGAAAATGCACAAATTATTGCCTGGGGCAAATCGACTGAAAAAGCTTTAAAAGATCTAGGGATTGCCGTGACTCATACCTTGCTCAAGGACCAACAAACGGAATTGTTGCAATGGCTCAAAGCAGCAAATTTTTACTAAATTTCTTCCATGAAATTTGAACTCTCCAAAGAAATAAGCCCTGACCTCGTTCAACTTTTTGAACGCACTGTACTCGGGACAAACGGAGCCAAATACAAACACCTAGATGTTGCGCAAAGTGTTGCACATACCGATAACCCACTGAGCTTCTCATTGCGCCGTCGCGAACAACTCATTGCCAATATTACTTTTTGTCAACGGCCATTTGGACTTTATCTGCGCTACTTTTCTTTCGACTCAAAGTTCCAATCAAAAGGAAAAGCCCGCATGAATCCGAAGTCGGTATTAAAGGTGCAAATTGAAGAAGTTTTTCAGGACCTCGAAACCAATTACGGCGGGACACAAAACTATTGTTACGCTTATATCGATACAAAAAATGTACGCAGCAAATGGATGAGCGAAACTTTTGGCTTTAAAACCAAAGCAAAACTCGCCACACAATCTTACAGCAGACTATTCCCAAAAAAGCAGCAAAACCTCAGCATTGAAAAAATAAATTCAGAACATCTCTCTCTCATTGAGCAAACCTATCAGCATTACACAGCCTATTTAACTTACTATTTTGAAAATGGAGAAATAGCCTGCCTTCGAGACGACGACGGGAAGCTATTAGCTATGGCTAAATTTGAAAAAGTGCGTTGGGAAATTCAAAGACTACCAGGTAAATTAGGTGGGCTACAAGTTCAACTGTTGCCTTATTTACCACTGCTCAATCGGCTTATTCAACCAGAAGAACATTCTTTTTTAGTGCCCGAGGTGGTCTGTAATCCGTCAGGGGATATCAAAGATGTAGACCGATTATTTGAAGGCATGTTGGCCAAAGAGCACTTGCATTCGATGCTTTGGTGGAACGATACCCGCGATGAGCTTTATCTAAAAGCGCAGCAAAAAATCAATTGGGGCTTACTGCACCAACTGATTGGGGTAGCTGAAGTGGATGTTGTTTTTAGGGGTGACTTTGAGCCGAAAGAACCTGTATTTATTGCCGCTTTCGATATGGTTTAGTAAGATAACAAGCGTGTCAAGAGCAACTCTTTGATTCTTTTATCGATCACATTTCTATTCGCTGTATAAAAAGCATACTCTTCAAGTAGGAAAAATCCTGCTATCATTCCAATATAACGCTGAACTATAGCCGGGTTTTTAGAGAAAATTTGCGTTAAGAACTGTCGGCGCTCGGCTTCTTTGCTGCTCAATTTAACTTTTATAAACAACTGGTTTTGCTGCCATTCTTGCAGCCAAAGTTCGTGTTGAAATTTAAGAATGGGGCGCAAGACCTCATTTTGAAACTGCTCGATCGGATTTGATTCTTGATCGGCTTTTTCTACAGAAGGTCTTAGGGCAAGGAGCTGTTGTTCGGATCTCATGCTTCTTCAGACAACTCAAGCTGCTGAATGTTCGGATAAAATTCGTCGAGGTAACCAAGTGTGCGCTCTTCATCGGCATTGGCACTAAAAAAGATGACCTTACATTTTGGTAAGCTTTCTGTCATGCGGACAATATAACCTTTGTGACCTTGACGCATGTGTAAATCAAGCTCAAGAATGACAAACAACTTGAGTTTTTTAATATTAAACCCATTCTGAAAATAAAGCTCAGCCATTCTTCTAGTGGTACCTACAATGATTTCAGTGCCATCAAAAAGGTCATTGCGTTGCTGCAATTTGTTTCCTTTTTCAACGATAAGGTCTACCGTGAGGTCTAGAGGTTTAGCCAATGGAATAAACTGAGCGTGAATGGCACGTGCTTGCTGGTCGTCTTTACACAAAATAATGGCGCGCGGAGAGCCTTCCTCTGGCTGAGGAACGTGAGTGGTTATAAGTGGCCATAACTCATGCTCATATTGTGGTGCAAGCGCATTGACAAGTAAAGAATGAGTTGTTCCGAGTGCTTTAATTACGCTATTGATTTGGGCCATCTTTAAGTTTGGGATTATTCAGATGCCTTTCGGCATCGCGTTTTGTTTTTTTTGCAAGATTGTCAACCAGCGCTTTTTCTAAATCGATTCCTGTCTGATTGGCTAAGCAGCACAAGACAAATAATATGTCAGCCATTTCGTCGCCGAGGTCCTTGTCTTTGTCGGATTCTTTTTCTGATTGCTCGCCATAGCGTCTGGCCATAATGCGCGCTAACTCACCGACCTCTTCCATTAAAATAGCGGTATTGGTGAGTTCATTAAAATAACGCACACCCAACGTTTGGATCCAATGATCAACTGTAGCTTGTGCTTCACTGATTTTCATGTCACAAAGGTATCAAAACCTCTCATTAGATATGCTTACATTTGTATTACGATGGAAAAACTCAGCAATTTTATTAATGGTGCCTACCTTGCACCTCTTAGTGGAAAGTATATCGACAACTTTGAACCGGCTACCGGAAAAGTTTATTCACTGATACCAGATTCAGATGCTGCCGATGTAGAATTAGCCGTTGAAGCAGCAAGCAATGCTTTTCCACTTTGGTCAAATATGGGCATCGAAGAACGCGGAAAAATTCTAAAAAAACTTTCCGAAGGCATTGAGGCCAACATGGATGCTTTTGTAGCTGCTGAGTCCAAAGACAACGGTAAGCCCCTGAGTTTGGCCAAACATGTCGATATTCCACGTGCGGTCTCAAACTTTCATTTCTTTGCAACGGCTATTGAGCATTTTGCTTCAGAATCTCATCAAATGGAAGGGGTTGGTTTCAACTACACCACAAGAAAACCAATTGGTGTAGTGGGCTGTATTTCTCCTTGGAACTTGCCTTTGTATCTCTTTTCATGGAAAATTGCTCCTGCCTTAGCTGCCGGAAACTGTGTCATTGCGAAGCCTTCTGAGGTAACGCCTTATACTGCTTACATGCTCGGTAAAATTGCCAAAGAGGCAGGCATGCCAGACGGCGTTCTCAATATTTTGCACGGTACTGGCCCCAAAGTAGGTGACGCCATTGTCAAGCACCCGAAAATCAAAGCCATTTCATTCACAGGAGGCACCAAAACAGGTGAATACATCGCTCGCACAGCCGGGCCTATGTTCAAGAAACTCTCTTTAGAACTTGGCGGGAAAAATCCGAACATCATTTTTGCAGACTGTGACTTCAAGGAAGCCCTAAGCACCACCATCCGCTCTTCGTTTGCCAATCAAGGTCAGATTTGTTTGTGTGGCTCCAGAATTTTTATCGAAAGACCCATCTACGAACAATTCAAAGAGGCCTTTGTCGCGGCTATGGCCAAAAACAAAGTCTCCTTCCCAACAGACCCTGAAGCAAAAATGGGCGCCGTGGTTTCCAAACCACACATGGAAAAAATCCTGAGTTATATTGAGCTGGCTAAAGAAGAAGGTGGTACCATCTTATTTGGAGGAAAGCGTAAAATTTTAGACGGCGAACACGCAGAAGGCTACTACATTGAACCTACAATTATTGAAGGCTTGCACTATACTTGCCGCACCAACCAAGAAGAAATTTTTGGGCCGGTGGTCACAATTACGCCGTTTGATACCGAAGAAGAAGTACTTAAAATGGCTAACTCTACTCAATATGGTTTAGCTGCTACTGTCTGGACCTCTGACCTCAAGCGCGCGCACCGCGTGGCCGATTCAGTTCAGGCTGGCATTGTTTGGGTAAACGCATGGTTAGTCCGTGACCTTCGCACCCCATTTGGTGGCGTCAAAGCCTCAGGCGTTGGTCGTGAAGGAGGTTGGGAAGCCTTGCGCTTTTTCACCGAAGCGAAAAATATTTTTATCAAGTATTGATTTGATGATTTGATGATTTGATGATTTGATGATTTGATGATTTGATGATTTGATGATTTAATTTTAAGAATAAATTCTTTCATTTTTTAAAGAATCAATTGGATATGAAAAGACTACTCCCCATCATCTTTCTGGTTAACTTTTTTTCACACGCCCAATTACAACCAGCACTCTTCCAATTTAAAACCGATACGGTTATTCGCTGGCATTATCAGTTTGGTGAAGAATTCAGCTCAAAAAGCATAGATGAAAATCGCTGGCATATGCGCTATCCGTGGGGAGGTCTCTTGCTCGATCAAAAGCAATGGGCAGTACCCGAAATGATCTCTGTCAACGACGGGAACTTGGAGCTCAAGGCCGTGGAGGTCAATAAGAAAGTTCAGGTCGAAAATTGGATGATCAATCAGGCACAGGCCAAAGAATTACAAATTGATGTTAAGAATGACTCGGTTTATCTCGATTATTTGACCTCTTGCCTCTGGAGTAAGGAAACATTTCGTTATGGTTATTTTGAGTGCAGAGCCATTGTACCGGAAGGCAAAGGTTTGTGGCCTGCATTTTGGCTCTACGGACAAAATCAAAAAGATGAAATTGACTTCATGGAAATGAAAGGGGAACGCAGCCATGACATCCATGTCGATGTCCATTTACCCAACCGAAAAGATTACGTTAAAAATGCCTTTGGCCTCAAAAAAGACTGGGGTGGTTGGGTTCGGATGAAAAATCAATTAGTAGGTCAGCCTGTTATATATTCAGGTATTTGGTTGCCTAACTCGCTCACTTACTTTGTCAATGGAGTTCCGGTTTCTCATTTTGATGGCGACTTTGAGACTCCTATGAATATCGTGCTCAACTTAGCCGTTGCCCGAGATGGCTTTGCTTTTAACCCGGGCCCCGATGCGCAAACTAAATTTCCCGCAACCTTTACAGTAGATTACCTGCGTGTATGGCAGCTCGATGCACAACTGCCACTGATAAAGGCCAGTTTTCCAGAGCTCGAAGTAGCCAATTTAAAGGGAGCTCAAACAGCCATTAAAAAGCAAGTATCATTGATTTATCCGAAAAAAAAGCTTGAACAAGAACAGGGTTTTGTGACCTTCATTCCACTCAATTGGCATAGCTATGAAGTACAAACTAATGGCGTCAGTTCGCTTGAAGTAAGCGCTTGGATTGGCAGCGAACAGCATCCTGAATTTTTACAAGGATTGACTATTGAAAAAGAAGCTAAAGATGACAATCGCATGACGGTTACTGATCAAAGTAAATTTAAAATTGAATTAATCAATGCCCCGAAAGAATTAGAAATAGAGCTAAAAGTTGGTGCGCAAACAATTCGTTTCAAGCCGCAATAAATACTACTTTTTCTCCTTTTTTTGTGCAGGAAAGCGATATCCTGCAACAAATTTGATGGCGTAATAAAGTTGTCTATAATTGAACGCCTCATAGCGAATACTCTTGTTGTCAAAGTCTGTTACCAAGAAAAAGAAGCGCTCATCAGAAGAATAGCCGCCCATGAGTCTGAAATCAAAGCGCGGGGCTAGACCCAGTAATAATTTAGAGTAGCTTGGGGTTTCAAAACCTTTAATTTGAAGGACAGGGCCCAAACCAAACCAGCCACCCAATTGCCAATTATTTTTCCGATTGACATACGCAAGGCCCGGAACTACACCAAAGTCAAAGGCTTGCAATCTGTTCAAATTCATCATAGAAATCAATGGGTCTTGTACCTGAGTTGGCATTAGGGGCCCAATTTTATTCGCTGAACCAAAATAATTTACCGTTCCTTTTAGATACCAAGTCAAGATTTCTTGAGTGTAATGTGCCCTCTTTCCAAGCAAACCATTCATTTGAAAATCTGGATTATGAAAATACCAACCGTTCATCATGACATTCATTGAACGCACTTTTGGCATAATGAGGTGCGGCTGAGAGACTGATAAAGTGCTGTCCCAGTCATTGGCATCTTTTAAAGCATAACCAAATGTAGATTTGAATTCAAAGTCATACCAAACCCTTTTGAAGGTAAGGTCATAGGCAAAATTATATTGTGTCGTTTGACCAAATTTGCTTGCAGACCTGATGTTGCCAATAATAGGGAAGCCCACCCTTAAATGAAACCATTTATAGGCAAAGCCCAAACCTAAAAAGGGGCTAAAATTGTTTTTATAAGACAACTCATTGACCTGCTGGTCAAACTTTCCATTCAAGGAGAAGGGATTAGCGTTATACCCAATATCTGCATACATAATGGGGCGCTCTCGAAATGACTCAATGGCATGAGGCTGCGCAAAAAGTACCTGCGAACAAAACAAGAAAATAAGGACCAACTTATTTTTCAATACCTTCCAATCCTAAAATAAATGCAAATACTTTAGCGCGTTCTAAACGCTCGATAGTACGGCCTGAACCCCCACCATGACCGGCATCCATATTGCATTCAAAGATTAGTGGTGCCTGATTGGTGCGTAGTGTTCTGAGTTTAGCAACATATTTTGCAGGTTCCCAATATTGCACCTGAGAATCGTGATACCCTGAGGTTACATACATAGCCGGATAAGCCATCCGATGCAAATTGTCGTAAGGAGAATATTTTAGTAAGTAATAATAGTAATAAGGATCTTTCGGATTTCCCCACTCTTCGTATTCACCTGTGGTGAGCGGAATGCTTTCGTCAAGCATGGTTGTCACGACATCGACAAATGGCACTTCGGAAACAATTCCTTTGAATAGGTACGGTGCCATGTTTGTAATTGCGCCCATAAGTAAGCCACCAGCGCTGCCACCGTTGGCATAAATTTTTGATGGGTCGCAGTAACCCATATGACCAAGATATTCGGCAGCATTGATAAAATCGGTAAACGTATTTATCTTTTTGTCGAATTTTCCGTCCTGATACCATTCTTCTCCGAGGTATTTACAGCCACGGATGTGAGCAGTTGCAAATACAAAACCTCGGTCTAGTAATGACAAGCGTGTCGGGCTAAAAATATCTGGAATGGTGTAGCCATAAGAACCATAGCCATAAAGTAAAAGTGGCGCTTTTGATAAGTTAGTGCCTTTTTTGTAAACGATGCTAACCGGTATTTGAGTGCCGTCATTGGCTGTGGCCCAAATACGCTTAGACTCATAATTTTCAGGACTAAACTGAGTGTCTCTGAGTTTCTTTTCAAAGAATATTTCACGCTTACCAGTCTGTAAATCATAAGTGTAGACCCTTGATGGCGTGGTCATGGAGTTGAACACATAATAGATTTTTGAAGCGGCGTAATCATCGTTGGTAGCCAAGCCCAAATAATAGGTTTCTCCGTCTACATCGATGTACTTTTCTTGACCATCAGCAACATTTTTTAGTTTCAATTTCAAAAGCCCGTTGTCGCGTTCCTCGATGAGTAACTGCCTTTTAAAAACGGTAAGCCCCTCAATTAAAACTTTCGGGTTGTGTTTGATGACCTCCTGACACGAAGCAAGATCTGTTGGGATGTCTTTTGAAAACAATATACGGTTGTTAACTGCCTGGTCATTGCTCAGAATATAAAACCCGTTTTCATGGTGCTCCACTTCGTATAAATGACCTGCTTTTCTGGCTAAAAAAACTTTTGGAGCAGCCTTCGCTATATTGGCATCAATCAATTGAATTTCAGAAGTTGTTGAGCTGTAGCTATAAATCAATACAAAAGCATTGGTGAGGCTTTTGCCGATGCCAACACTGAATTTGTCATCTTTTTCCTCAAAAATAAGCTCATCAGCGCTTTGCGACGTGCCGATTTGATGACGATATACCAAATATTCTCTGAGTGTTTCTGGATCTTTTTTGGTGTAGTAAACTGTTTTGTTGTCATTTGCCCAAACGACACTTCCACTCGTTTCTGTCAAGACATCTTTTAGGAATTTTCCGTTTGCTCTAAATCGAATCTCGTACTTTCTGCGACCAACAAAATCCTCACTAACGGCTAAAATTTGGTTATTTGGAGATGGCGCCCAAGCAGCTAATTCATAGAAGGGTTTGTCTTTGGCTCGGAGGTTTTCGTCAAAAAACAAGACTGCTTTTCCGTCCAATTCATAGCGGTAAATTTGCTGGTAATCTTGGCCCTCTACATTTCGAGATTGATATTGATAGCCATTAATCACATAAGGAGCACTTGTTTCATTGGGGTCAATGCGTGCTTCAAATTCGTTGAGTAAGCTATTTACTAACGGATCGAGCGCCTTGAAATAGGCCTCTGCATAAGTGTTTTCAGCTTTTAAATAACTGAGAACTGGCTCAGTGTCACGGTTGCGCATCCAGTAGTATGGATCATTCCTTTGGTGGCCGTGTTGCTCGAGTTTGTGATCAATTTGAGGAGCAACAGGTTCTTGAGCAAGGAAATCTAAATTCATGAGGATGCAGAAAAAGAGGAATAATGGCTTGATTTTCATAGCGTGATTTGCTACAAAAGTAGCGATATTCTCTTTTGAAAAGTTTAACTTTGGTACGTGAAGAAACTCTACAAATATCTCCTTAATAAGCTCCCGAGGCCTTTGCTTATTCGGCTGAGCTATCTTTTTCGTTTAGTTGCTCCCGTTTTATATAAAGGAGAGGCTGTCAGTTGCCCAGTTTGTGAAAAATCTTTTTCTAAGTTTTTGTCTTATGGATCTGAAGTGGCACACCGCGAAAACGTACTTTGCCCCTATGACCTCACACTAGAACGCCATCGCTTAATGTGGCTTTATCTCAAAAACCACTCGTCGTTTTTTACCCAAGAGCGCTTGGCCGTACTCCACATGGCCCCAGAACAATGTTTTATTGACCGTTTTAAAGCTCAAAAAAACCTAGATTACCTCACTGCAGACCTCGTGTCTCCCATTGCTGACTTGCATTTCGATTTACACCAAATCCCTCTAGAAAATGAGCGCTTTGATGTCGTATTTTGTAATCATGTCATGGAGCACGTCGATGATCCGAAGCAGTGTATGTCAGAACTATTTAGAGTCTTAAAACCAGGTGGTTGGGCCATTATGCAAGTGCCGCAAGATTTCAACCGTGAACACACTTACGAAGATCCAAGCATTACCAGCCCAGCTGAGCGCGAAAAACATTTTTGGCAAAAAGACCACGTCCGTTTATTTGGTAAAGACTATCCGAGTTACCCAGAAGCGGTTGGTTTTCATACAGATATTTTCGATTTTCATCAGCATTATTCCGCTGAACAAATTGCTCGTTTTCGCTTAATGGAAAGCGAAATTTTATACATTTTCAGAAAGCCGCTATGAAAAAAAGTCTAGTTCTGTTTGTTTTACTTTGCTGTGTAAATTTAATTTTCGCCCAGAAAAACATCTTCCTCAACTTGCAGCCTAAGTTTCAGAATCAAGACTTTCAATTGCTGCAGAACTACACGGGCAATGACGGCGTTGTGGTTGAACTTGAACACTTCAATTATTACATCTCTGACGTCAAATTATTTCACGATAACGGACAAATTACGCACCTTGCCACAGATATTTGGTTGGTCACTCCCACAAATTTTGCCCTTTATTTAGGGTACTTAAATGTCAATCAAATTGACTCTATCGGTTTTACAGTAGGGGTTCCAAAACGCTATAATACACAAGCCGGGGCTTTGGCGCAAGACATTTCGACTTACCCCGAAACGCACCCACTCAGTTTCCAAATGCCCTCTATGTATTGGGGTTGGTCTTTTGGCTACATGCACATGATCGTTGGGGGCAAAGCTGACTCCAACAACGATAACGTTCCAAATAGTTATTTTGAACTACATAACCTCGGTAACAACAACCAACAATTGGTCGGGATGCCCGTGATTCAAACCAATTTAGGCAACCAAATTGACCTGCACCTCAATTGCCACGTTGATCGTTGGCTCAATAACATTACGCTAGCAAGTGTAGGCATTCTGCACGAAGAAACGGGGCTAAACATGACCGTGATGCAAAATGTCAACACCCAAAACGTCTTTGCGCTAGATGCCGAAGCAAGCATTGAAAATATAGCACAAAGTCAAATTAAAATTCTCAATAACAACGGCTTACTACAAATTACTGGGTTGGAAGTTAACAAGCCTACACATTTAGAAATTTCCGATGCGCAGGGCAAAATTTTACTGAGCAAAGAACTGCAGCAAGCCCAATTCGAAATGAATAGTGCGGCCTTCCTACATGGCATTTATTTATTGAAAATCAGCAGCTCAACAGGCTCACAGACACAGCGTTTGTATTTCTAATGACAAAGGCATTTGGTATTTGCGTCACAATTATTTTGCTCGGGTTCGGCATCCTTCGCTGTGGCTCAAGTCAAGACCTCAATGCAAGTATCGTTGTTCCTACGCCTTCAGATAATCCTCAAAGCCTTGCCAAAATTGCCCTAGGCAGACAACTTTTTTTTGACAAGCGCTTGTCTTTGGATGGCAGTATTTCTTGTGCAAGTTGCCATGATCCAAACAAGGCTTTTACAGACAACTTACCAAAAAGCAAAGGCATCAAAGGGCAGCTCAGCGAGCGCAATGCACCCAGTATTCTCAATGCAGCATTTTTAAAAACGGCGATGTTTGATGCACACCTCGAGTCATTAGAACTTCAGGTAATTGTTCCTATTCAAGAGGCCGTTGAAATGGGTCATAACATGAAGGTGCTCATCGGGCAACTTCGCAAAATCCCTGAATACCAAGCCGCTGCCAAAAGCATTTACAACCGAGAATTTGATGCCTGGGTCTTGACCCGAAGCATTGCCGCATTTGAAAGAAGTTTACTCTCGATGAATGCCCCTTTTGACCGTTACATGAAAGGTGATGACAGAGCGCTTACAGCGGCACAAAAAGCAGGTTGGAAACTCTTTTCAGAAAAGCTCTATTGTATACAGTGTCATCCGGCACCTTATTTTACGACCTACGAAGCCGCCAACAACGGCCTTTATGCAAGTTATGAAGGCAAAACAGATCAGGGTCGCTTCCGAATCCATCACGATTCAACAGACATCGGTAAGTTCAAGATTCCTTCCCTGAGAAATCTTCCGCTCACCTTCCCCTACATGCATGACGGCAGCTTAAACAGCCTTGCTGACGTACTTGCCCATTATCAAAAAGGCGGAACCAAACATTCGCTTCAAGACCCAAGAATTCAGCCCTTTCTACTGAGTTCGAAAGAGAAAAAACAATTGCTTGCATTTTTTGATGCATTGATCGATACTTCCTACCTCAAGCGAGACGGGTTTTAACCGAGATTGCTTACCTTTGTTGCTTCAAAAACAAAGCTATGTATCGCTCACACACCTGCGGAGAACTCAGATTAGAACATGTCGGAACCAACGTAACTTTAGCTGGCTGGGTTCAGCGCTCCCGAGACCTCGGTGGCATGACTTTCCTGGACCTCCGTGACCGCTATGGCATCACCCAATTGGCTTTCAACATGGAGTCTAATGCAGCTCTTTGTGAGCAAGCCAGAAAATTGGGTCGTGAATTCGTGATCCAAATTGAAGGGCAAGTCATTGAGCGCAGCAGCAAGAATAAAAATATGCCAACCGGTGAGGTCGAAATTCTTGTCGGTAAACTTACCATACTCAATGCGGCTAAACTTCCGCCATTTACCATCGAAGACGAAACAGACGGCGGCGACGAACTGCGCATGCAATACCGTTACCTCGACCTAAGAAGAGGCCCTGTTCAGCAAAAATTGCGTTTGCGTAATCAAGTAGCTCTTGAAACCCGCAAATACCTCGACTCCAAAGACTTTTTAGATGTCGAAACTCCGGTTCTTATCAAGTCTACGCCAGAAGGCGCGCGTGACTTCGTGGTGCCTAGCCGCATGAACGAAGGTCAGTTTTATGCTTTGCCGCAATCACCGCAAACATTTAAGCAATTGCTCATGGTGAGTGGCTTTGACCGCTACTATCAAATTGTCAAGTGCTTCCGTGACGAAGACCTTCGCGCAGATCGTCAGCCAGAGTTTACCCAAATCGACTGCGAGATGGCCTTTGTCGAACAAAACGACATCCTCAACATGTTTGAAGGGCTCATCAAGCACCTTTTTGAAAACGTTCGCGGTGTCAAGTTTGAAGGGGCTTTCCCACGCATGACCTACGCAGAAGCCATGGAGCGCTATGGCTCTGACAAACCAGATATTCGTTTTGGGATGGAATTCGTAGATCTCACAGCGCTTGCACAAAGCAAAGATTTCGTCGTCTTCAATAGCGCCGAGGCCGTTTTAGCAATCAATGTAGAAGGTTGTTCCGAATATACCCGCAAACAACTCGACGAACTCACAGAATGGGTAAAACGTCCGCAAATTGGCGCTAAAGGCTTGGTTTATATCAAGTGTAACACAGACGGCAGCTTTAAATCAAGCGTTGATAAATTCTATACAGAAGAAGATCTCAAAGCAATGGCCAACCTCGCAGGTGCCAAGCCAGGAGACCTTTTGCTTTTACTTTCCGGAGACCTCGCCAAAACACGCAAACAACTCAATGAGTTGCGCTTACATTTAGGTACAGAACTAGGTTTGCGTAACCCGAATGAATTCAAGCCACTTTGGGTCCTTGATTTTCCTTTATTGGAGTGGGACGAAGAAAGCGGACGCTATCATGCCATGCACCACCCCTTCACTTCCCCTAAACCAGAAGATATGCACCTCATTGACACCGATCCTGGAAAGGTGCGTGCCAATGCCTATGACCTCGCCATGAATGGCGTTGAGCTTGGCGGTGGTTCTATTCGTATTCATGACCGCGACCTACAATCACGCATGTTTGATCTTCTTGGTTTTACCAAAGAAGAGGCACAAGCCCAATTTGGTTTCTTGATGTCGGCATTTGAATATGGTGCGCCTCCACACGGTGGTTTGGCCTTTGGACTCGATCGTTTGGTGGCAACCATGGGAGGCTCAGAATCTATCCGTGACTACATTGCTTTCCCAAAAAATAATTCAGGCCGTGACACCATGATTGATGCGCCATCACCCTTAAATGACGCACAATTAAAAGAACTTGGCATTAAGCTCAACTAATTGATTTTTTATTTGTTCTGAAATCATGAGCACACAAACTGAACAATTGCAAGCAGCAATTCAACCAGCAAGAGAACGTCTTTTGGCGCATTCGATGTATGCCCAAATTGAGCGCATTGAAGATTTCCAACTCTTCATGGAACAACACATTTTTGCCGTCTGGGATTTCATGAGTCTCCTGAAAGCCTTGCAACGCGAGCTCACTTGTGTTGAAGTTCCATGGTCACCAAAAGGTTCGCCAACCACGCGTCGTTTCATAAATGAAATTGTTCTCGGAGAAGAATCAGACCAAGATAAAGATGGGAAAGTCCTGAGCCATTTCGAAATGTACCTTGAGGCCATGCAACAAATTGGTGCCCAAACCATGCCGATCCATCAACTTACCGAATGGCTTTCTTACGGAAAAACACTAGATGAATCGCTCTACCAACTAGAAATCAATGAAGAAACCCGTGATTTTGTGCGCTTTACCTTTGAAGTCATTGATTCAGGGCAACTCCACAAAATTGCAGCATTGTTTACATTTGGCCGTGAAGACCTCATACCAGATATGTTTATAGAAATCCTGCGCGAAATGCAAGGGCAAGGGCAAAGCAACATTGACAAATTGCTTTATTACCTTGAGCGCCATATTGAAGTAGACGGCGATGACCACGGGCCAATTTCATTGAAAATGATGGAAGAAATTTGTGGATCAGATACTACCAAGTGGCAAGAAGCACAAGCCGTTTCAATTTTAGCACTAGAAAAACGTTTTCAACTCTGGAATGGCATTGAAGCCAATATCCAAAGTGCTAAAAATTAGACTGACCAGCGTTTAGCTCCAAGTAGTACCTTCCTTACCATCTTTCACGACAATTCCGGCTTTAGCCAATCCATCCCTGATTTGATCTGAGGTTGTCCAGTCTTTATTGGTTCTGGCCTGCTGACGCAAATCGAGTACGAGGTCCATAACTGGCGCCAAGCGTGTTTCTGAATTGCTGTTTTCTTGTTGCAGACCCAAAACATCAAAAACGAAGGCCGCCATTTTCTCTTTGAGTAAAGCGAGATCTGTCACTGATATTTGTTCTTTGCCATCGTTTACCAAATTGATCAGGCGCGTGGCTTCAAAAAGATTGGCAACGAGAATTGGCGCATTGAAGTCGTCGTTCATGGCTTTGTAGAACGAAGCTACTAATGCCTCCACATCAAAAGAAGACTTTTCGGCACCTTGCAAGCGTGAAAGGGTTGCAAGTGCATCTGTCAGTTTAGACAAGCCTTTTTCGGCCGCGTTTAAGGCCTCTTGCGTAAAATCTAGGTTGCTACGGTAGTGTGCTTGCATCATAAAGAAGCGTACCACATTAGCAGTATATGATTTTTCGAAGAGCCCCGTTGTGCCATCTAGAATTTGCTTCGGTAAAAAGTAATTACCAAAAGACTTAGACATCTTTTGACCATTGACATTGAGCATGTTGGCATGCATCCAGTAACGCGCAGGGTTGCAACCAAAAGAACCGCAGCTTTGAGCAATTTCATCTTCGTGATGCGGAAACTTGAGGTCCATGCCACCGCCATGGATGTCGAACTGCTTACCTAAATACTTGGTGCTCATGGCTGTACACTCAATATGCCAACCCGGATTTCCGTTACCCCAAGGCGAACGCCAAATTTGCATGTCGTTGGGGTTTGCGCGTTTCCATAATGCGAAATCGGCAAAGAAGCGTTTTTCATCTTGGGCATTCAAGGCACGCGTCTCGTTTTCAAGTTCGTCAACCTTTCTGCCGCTCAAGATACCGTAATGGTAATCTTGCATATAACGACGTGTATCAAAATAGACCGAGCCATTGACTTCATAGGCATAGCCGTTTGCCAAAATTTGCTCAATGATTTCAATTTGCTCTTGGATGTGCTGGGTAGCAGTTGGTTCAATACTTGGAGGCAACAAATTATAAATGCGCTGCAATTCTTGAAACTTAACTGCATATTTATAGACAATCTCTAAAGATTGCATTTGTGCGGCTTTTGCAGCTTCGCCAATGCTGTCAACCTCTTGACCTGCTGAATTGGTAATGTGGCCTGCATCGGTAATATTTCGGACATACTTCACAGAAAAACCCAAATGCAATAGATAACGGTAAATGAGGTCAAAATTGATGAAGGTGCGCATATTGCCCATATGTGGCTCGCTGTACAACGTGGGGCCACAAACATACATGCCAATATGACCCTCAACTAGAGGCTTGAACACTTCTTTTTCACCTTTAAGGCTATTGTATATGACGAGTTGGTCTTGCTGTGCTTTCATTTGGCTAGTAATTGCTACAAATTTAGAGAAATTTGCGGCATCATTTTTGTTAAGTTTGTGGCATGAATGTAATTTACAATTTATTCGCCGGATTACTTATTGCTATTGGCCTCAGTAGTGATATTCCTTACTCTGTGATTCAGAAAGGAATGGAATCCAACGATTCACATTCTATCATTAGTTTAGGCAAAGATAAAATTGTACTGCAACTCCCTGGCACTGAGGGTGCTTTTCCGTTAGCACAAGCAGAAATGATTCTTAATAGCTTTTTTCAAAAATTCCCTAAAGGTACTTTTGTGTTCCGGTACAAAAACAGCAAGTCCATAGATGGCAACGGAACCACTATTGGTTCATATGTTTGTAAGGGAAATAGTTTCCGAAGTACTTTTCAGTTTAGAAGCGGAAAATACGAACCAAGGCTCGAAAGTCTTAGTATTGTAAAAGAATAATTAGCCCTGTGGCGCTCGGTTTTCTTTAAGCGTATTAAAGAAAATGATTCCGTAACCAATCGCTAACATTAAATGGAATGGCACCATTCCTAAATCTCCGTATAAAGCCCTATTCACAGCTGTAAAGCCAAAGGTTACCATAAAGATCCCTTCCAAAATATTGATGATGGACAGGCTCTTTTTGTCGTACTTATTTCCTTTGAATTCATCCTTTTTAGCCACGTTAAACTTAGGAGTGCGTACAAACGAACTCTTGATGCCTAAATAACCTTCGATAACCGCTACCGCATTGCTAAGACCCAAAGCCATAGAAACGGTCAAGAATTGGACAAAACGCGCTAAAAAGCGAACAAGATCACCAAAGAAGTTGCCTTTCTTGTCGCGGAATGAATTCCAGTAATAGAAGCCCAAGAAAATGGTACTCGAGAAGAAGTACATTCCGTACTTGATGTAAATATTGAGGTCAGAGAAAGAATCTTTGATGTGCAACACTGCCAAACTCAATAAAGACAAAATCAGGATAAAGAAAAATACACTTGAATTGAACAAATGCGCCAAACCGTGAACGCGATCTGAAAATTTCAAACCTCTGGTAGTAGCTAGACGCTTCCACATTTTAATGAAAACTTCGGCGCCACCTTTCATCCAACGGTGTTGCTGACTCTTGAGTGCTGACATCGTGATTGGTAGTTCAGCCGGAGACTCTACTTCTTCGAGGTAAACAAATTGCCAGCCCTTCATTTGAGCGCGGTAACTTAAGTCGAGGTCTTCGGTAATGGTGTCGTGTTCCCAACCCCCAGCGTCATCAATAGTTGCACGACGCCAAACACCTGCAGTTCCGTTGAAATTGATGTAGTGTCCACTGGCATTGCGACCTCCTTGCTCAATGGCAAAGTGTCCGTTAAGACCAAATGCTTGAAGTTCGGTAAGTAAAGAGTAATCTTTGTTGAGGTGTCCCCAACGCGTTTGAACCACACCGATATTTTCTGTGAAATAAGGAATGGTGCGCAATAAAAAGTCTTTGCTCGGTACAAAATCGGCATCAAAGATGGCAATGAACTCGCCTTCTACCTTATCCATGGCTGCATCAAGGGCCCCCGCTTTGTAACCTGTTCGGTCTACGCGGTGCACGTGTTGGATGTTAATGCCTCTGGCTGCAACCTCAGCACATTTCTTGGCGATGATCTCTTTGGTTTCATCTGTGGAGTCATCGAGGATCTGAATCTGAAATTTATCGCGTGGGTAGTCAATTTCAGCACAAGTTTCAATGATGCGCTCTGCCACATACATTTCGTTGAACATCGGCAATTGGACCGTTACTTTTGGTGCATTTGCCAAATCAAAAGGAGGTGTAACACGGGCTTGTTGCTTCTTTCTGTTGCGCACATAAGCAATAGCCAAACTCAATTGAATGACACTGTAGAAGAAAATCAAGACCAAGCATAAACCGTAAATGATCAAAACAACGCGAGCTGTCATGTGAGACCAATAATGCTCCTTGACAATTTTTTTACCGTTTACGGTAATTTCGCGATCACCCCAGTTAAATAACCAAGAAACTTTTAATTGAGCAGTAAAGGGCTGTGTTTTGCTGAATGTGTAGTGTACCAAGTGCTCTTTGGCATTGGTTTCAAATACTTTTAATGTAGTTGCGCGGTAATCTTTGTCGATGAGACTTAATTTAGATTTACCGATAGGGACATTTCTGAAGGTAAACTTTCCATTTTCGTCGGTTTCTGAGGTATACACTTTACCTGTTACCAAAGAAGTAAGTTGAACCTCTACCTCTTCCACCTCAGCTTTGGTTTTGTAATCGACTAGAAATCCTTCGATTTTTTGAGAAACAGGAATAGCTAGATCTTTGTTGGCGAGTCCGGAAAAGGTGAAAGTGAATCCGAAAAGCAGGAATAATAAGAAATTCTTCATTCGAGGAAGGGCAATAGGGTTCAAAATAAAAAGCAAATATAGATTTATTCTTTCATTAAGGTCATCTCATCGACCAAGTGTTTGGCGCCTGAGTAAATATCCATGACCCAAAGTACGTAGCGGATATCCACCACAATGTTTCTACAACGGTTTGGATCGAATAAATAATCGCTCATGGTGCTCTCCCAACTGCGGTCAAAATTGAGGCCCATGAGGTAGCCGTTTTCATCGAGTACCGGAGAGCCCGAATTGCCGCCGGTCGTATGATTCGAGCCAGTAAAACAAACCCAAAGGTCATCGCCCTGCGCATAAGGCCCGTAGTTTTTAGCGGCGTGCAATTCTAGCATGCGCGGTAATAACTCAAAATCTGGGTTTCCGGTGTTGTATTTCGTAATGATGCCATCGAGGGTGGTGTGCTCGGTGTAGCGCATGCCGTCTGTCGGGGCTGATCCTTCGAGCTGGCCGTATGTTATACGCAAAGTAGAGTTGGCATCTGGCCAGTGTTTATCTGTTGGGAACATGGTGTATTTACCTTCGACATAGATTTGCATCCATTGATTGACATCGATCTGAAAATTCTTGTAGGCTGGTACTATTTCATTTCTAAAAGGAGTGAAAAACTGATAAAAATGAACAAAACCAGGGTCTTTTTGCAGTTTTTTCACTGATTTTGCGCCAAAACCATCCAAAAATGCCTTTATACGGGCTGCATCTGTATAAATTGATTTCGTATAAATTTCTTCAGTGAGCTCCTCTACCGTTTTACCTGTTAATTGTTGTCCACTGTATTGCAGGTAAAGCTTGGTAAGGTCTAAAAAGATCTGACGATCTACAGCTGAATTATAATTTTTGAAAAAGCCATCGGCACTTGTTTGAATTTTAGCAATAACAGCCGCCAACTCCTTATTAGCTTCATACTTTGCATAATTCGCTAATAAGTCTTCAAGGCCTCGAACCATTTTGAAATACTCTGGGCCCACAGAAAAATACTCAACCCCAATAGCATATTTGTACTCTGTTTTGGTGCCTTCCGCCATCATGGCATTCAGCTTATTGAGTGCTTCGGCATACTTACCCCAAGCCGGCTGCGTAGCCGCTTTGGCTAAATAACGCGCTTCGTAATCGAGTTTGACCTGAACGGCATTCAAGTTTTTCAAGCCTTCCACTTGGCCAATCCATTTTTTCCAGGCATTGGCAATACTGGCTTGCTTTGCTGAATACTGGATACGGGTGAGGTCAGTTGCTTTCATACCTGCATCTATGGCGGCTAGCGAATGATTGCGCATTTCGATGCGCGCTGGGCGCTCTTGTTCAATGATAAATTTCAAGTATTCAGAAACCACATGCTGTTCAGTGGTGCCCGGAAAGCCGTATACCATCGTGAAGTCTCCTTCTTTGCGGTCCTTGAATGAAATTGGTAAATAATGTAAAGGTTTGTAGGGTTGGTTGTCTTTGGAAAATGCTGCCGGCTTGTTGTCTTTACCCGCATAAATTCTAAATACAGAAAAATCACCCGTATGTCGTGGCCAAACCCAGTTGTCTGTGTCGCCACCAAACTTACCGATAGAATTCGGCGGGGTGCCTACAAAACGCACATCGGTAAACGTTTCTTTGACCATCATATAATAGTCATTGCCATAATTAAACGCCTTGATTTCTGCCTCAAAGTGGGTTCCTGCGATTGCAGCCGCCACCAATTTCTTGATGTTTGCCGCTATTGTAGCTTGATCTGCTTTAGAACTTGCACCTGCCAACACTGCTGCTGTCACATCTTCTATGCGGACAATGCGCGTTGCCGTTAAACCAGGGTTTGGCAATTCTTCTGCTAAATTCTTAGCCCAAAAACCATTTTTCAAATAATCGTGTTCCAAAGAACTATGCGCCTGAATCTGGCCATAGCCACAATGGTGGTTGGTCAATAGTAAGCCTTTATCAGAAACTAGCTCTGCCGTACACCCACCTCCAAACTGAAAAATAGCATCTTTCAGGCTGGTGCTATTCACACTATAAATATCCGCTGCACTGAGCTTCATGCCTTTGGCCTTCATGTCGTTTTCAAAAGCCGCAATCAAAGACGGAATCAACATGCCTTCTTCAGCCAGCACTGGCTTGAGGCCCAAAATAGCTACACAAAATAAAACGAGTAAACGCAGTTTCATAGGGTTAAAAATTTAGATACGAAGGTAGGGAAATTACTTGCCGATACAGAACTTACTGAAGATGGCGCCGAGGATGTCGGTGTCGACGTCGATTTGGCCGGTGATGTGGCCCAACTGACGCATGGCTTCGCGGATGTCCATGGCGATGAAGTCTGCAGTGGTGTGACCGTAAAGGCCTTCTTGAGCGCGTTCGAGAGCGGCAGCTGTTTGTAACAAGGCGGCGTGGTGGCGCGCGTTAGAAACGATGGTTTCGTCTTGGATACTGTAGTCACCAAGTACAAGCGCAACAAGTTTGGCCTTGAGTTCAGCAACACCGTTTCCTGTGAGGGCGCTCATTTGTAAATCAAAAACATTTGATGCTTCGTTTAGATTAGCAGTTTTTAGGTCTGCTTTGTTCTGAACCAAAAGAATATGCTTGTCGGGATGCAAAGTTTTTAAAGACTTAACCCAAGCAGTTGTCTCGGTGAAATTTTCGCTATTGCTTGCATCGGTGAGGCACAAGACAATTTTTGCTTGTTCAATTTTTTGCTGTGAACGCTCGATACCCAAGGCTTCGATAGTTTCAGTGGTTTCGCGGATGCCCGCTGTGTCGATGAGCCTAAATTGAATGCCTTCAATATTGAGCACCTCTTCAATGACATCGCGCGTGGTGCCAGCAATGTCTGAAACAATGGCGCGGTCTTCGCCCAAAAGTTGGTTTAACAGTGTGCTTTTACCTGTATTGGGTGCGCCTACTATAGCTACAGGCACCCCGTTTTTGATGGCATTTCCGAGTTCGAAAGAGGCAGCCAAACGACGCACCATTTTCAAAACTTCGGCAACAAGAAGTTTGAGTGCTGTGCGGTCGGCAAATTCTACATCTTCTTCACCGAAATCGAGTTCGAGTTCGATGAGTGCTGCAAATTGAATGAGTTGCTCTCGGAGTTGTTGTAGTTCAGAAGAAAAACGACCACGCAATTGTTGCAAGGCTACTTGATGTGCTTGCTTGGATTGCGCTGCGATTAAATCGGCAACGGCTTCTGCCTGAGAAAGGTCTAGACGGCCATTGAGAAAAGCGCGCTTCGTGAATTCTCCGGGTTCGGCAAGGCGACAGCCCAATTCGGCAAGTCGCTGTAATAATAATTGTTGAATAAATGTAGAGCCATGACAAGCCAATTCTACGCTTTCTTCTCCGGTAAAACTTTTACCATGGTCAAAAAGTGTGGCCAACACTTCGTCCAGACGATCGCCATTAGCGCCCAGCATCCAACCCAAATGAACGGTATGAGTAGGAAGCGCGGTGAGGTCTTTTGAAAAGGCTTTTGACACCAATGCTTTTGAACCCTTGCCTGATACGCGAATGACTGCGATTGCTCCCATTCCACTAGCAGTGGCTAAGGCACAAATTGGATCGGTAGAAAGGTCATTCATGTTACAAAGTTACACAATAAAAATTCCCTACCTTTGTCTGCAAATCAACCAAATATGTCTCTTCAAGCTGAAATTAAAGAAATTCTGGGTCAATTAGGGATCCAAGAAAATAACCAAGGTGCTTCTACAGGTGCCAATTGGCTTACTTCAACAGGTGCTCAAATTGCTTCTGTTTCACCAGTAGATGCGCAAGTTATTGCCCGTGTCAATATGGCTACACCTGATCAATACAATCAGGTTATTGAAAAAGCACAAGCTGCTTTTGTAGAATGGAGAAAAGTACCTGCGCCAAAACGCGGTGAAGTTGTCAGACAACTAGCCGAGCGCATTCGTTTTTATAAAGAACCACTAGGTAAACTCGTTTCTTATGAAATGGGGAAATCCTTACAAGAAGGTCTGGGCGAAGTTCAAGAAATGATTGACATCTGTGATTTTGCAGTAGGTCTTTCTCGCCAATTGTATGGTTTAACCATGCACTCTGAGCGCCCAAATCACCGCATGTACGAGCAATACCATCCGCTCGGGATTGTTGGTATCATTTCCGCATTTAACTTCCCAGTTGCTGTTTGGAACTGGAATACAGCTCTAGCATGGGTTTGTGGTGATGTTTGTGTTTGGAAACCATCCGAAAAAACACCACTTACAGCCATTGCTTGTCAGCGCATTGCACAAGAAGTTTTTGCAGCCAATGACGTACCTGAGGGTGTTTCTGGTTTAGTGATCGGCGATGGCGAAATTGGCAAACTCATGGCCAATGACCCACGCGTTCCTTTGGTTTCTGCTACAGGTTCTACTCGCATGGGTAAATCTGTTGGTGCTGCTGTTGGTCAGCGTTTAGGTCGTTCTTTATTAGAATTAGGGGGCAACAACGCCATTATCATTACACCAAGTGCTGACCTCAAAATGGTGGTGCCAGGTGCTGTATTCGGTGCTGTCGGAACAGCAGGTCAACGCTGTACTTCAACTCGCCGTTTGATCATCCACGAAAGTGTTTTTGATAAAGTACGCGATGCCCTTTCGGCTGCTTATAAGCAATTGCGTATCGGTAATCCACTTGATCAGAACAACCACGTGGGCCCACTAATTGATCAAGATGCGGTAAACAATTACCTAACAGCTATTGATGCTGCTCAAAAAGAAGGTGGAAAAGTTATTGTTGAAGGTGGAGTGCTAACTGGCGAAGGTTATGAATCGGGTTGCTATGTAAAACCATGCATCATCGAAGCTGAAAATCATTTTGCTATCGTTCAGCACGAAACTTTTGCTCCTATTTTATACATCATGAAATACAGCGGTGGTGTTGAAAATGCCATTGCGCTTCAAAACGGAGTGCCGCAAGGCTTGTCTTCAGCAATCATGACCAATGACCTCAAAGAATCTGAAGCATTCTTATCTGCGTCTGGTTCAGACTGCGGAATTGCCAATGTCAATATCGGAACATCTGGGGCCGAAATTGGTGGCGCTTTTGGTGGTGAAAAAGAAACAGGTGGTGGCCGCGAGTCTGGTTCAGATGCATGGAAAGTTTACATGCGTCGTCAGACCAATACCATCAATTACTCTGACTCTTTGCCTTTAGCGCAAGGCATCAAGTTCGATTTATAATTTAACGATTCTTATCGGTAGTGATTTCCGGGTGCTTAGTAAATAAGTACCCGTTGGAAACGCGCCTAACTCGAGCTGCATTTTCAGATCAGCACGCAACTCATATTGCTCAAGCACTCTGCCGCTGAGGTCTAAGACAAATAGTGCTTCGCCAACTAAATTTTCATCGTAGGTCATCCTGATTTGGTCATTGAACGGATTTGGATAAGCTTCAATGGTTTGAAGTGCAATATCTTCAATACCCACATCTACCAATTCATAATTGAGCGTAATGGTACTGTCGCAACCTGCCGCATTCGGAATTACTTGCGTGTATGTACCACTCTGGTTGTAAGTAATTCCATTTAAGGTATAAGGACCTTGGAAAACTACATTTAAGGTAGAAAAAGTTGGTTGATTCACTGTAATTTCAAATAAGTCTGAACCCGTACAACCAAACTGATTGGTGCCGGTGACTTCTAAAAGTGTCGTGAAATTTGGTGTGATATAGCTTCCATTTGCCATTCCGTTTGACCATGAATAATTCAAGGCGCCAGTGGCTGACAACAAAACGGAATCACCCAAGCAAATCGCTGGATCCACACCTGCGCTAACAACTGGATTGGCATGAACTGTAACCAAAACAAGATCAGTATTTTGGCAACCATTGATGTCAAGGCCAGTAACGGAATACGCACCGCTAGTAGTAGGGATGAATGACACACCATTTTGAATGCCACCAGACCAATAATAGATGGTGCCGAAACTACCCGCTAAAGTAACCGTTTGCCCCGCACAAACCTCAATATCTTGGCCTGCATAGATAGCTGGCAAAGGATTTACCTGAACAAAAAGCGAATCTTGACTCTGACAACCATTGGTAGCAATAACCGTGAGCGTATAATACTGTGAAATTGTAGGGATGAAATATTGATTATTTTGAATGCCATTGTTCCAACTCATCTGCGTTCCAGTCGGATAAGTTGCAGACACCAAAATGGAGTCTCCTAGGCAAACACTTTGGTTGAGCCCAGCTTCTATAATAGGTTGAACCACATTGACTTCAAAATAAACAGAATCGATATCGGTACAACCGCTTGCCCAATTTGTAGCCGTAAGCACGTACCACATAGACTGAGACGGATTGGCCCAAGTTTGAGCAGCATTTGGCGTAGAAAGAGCAGTTGTTGGAGACCAACTATAATTCGTTTGCGCTTGGGCAAGAGTTCCGATTTGTGCACCTGTTGTATTGATGGTGCAGTTTTTGAGTTTATCTGGGCCTGCATTGGCAATAGGTGTGGTTAAATTCACAGATACTAATACTTGGTCTGTAGTAGAACAACCATTTACGGGATTTAAAGCAGTAAGCGTATACGTTGTGGTTTGGCTAGGATTGGCCCAAGTGTTTGCTGTTGCTGTAGTGCTTAGGCCTGCAACTGGTGTCCAAGAATAAGTCATGCCAGGAGCTGGGTTCATCCCAATAGAAGCACCAACTGAATTTCCAAAACAATTAATTGAAAAATCGTTTCCTGCATTGGCACTTGGCGCCGCAATATCAACCGTTACAATGATTTGATCTGTAGCCACACAACCATTGGCAACATTGGTTACTGTAAGTGTATAAGTAGTTGTTATGGCTGGATTGGCAACAGGATTAGCCGCTGTGGCAAAATTGAGACCTGCAATAGGGCTCCATTGATATGAATTTCCTGTAACGGGCGTCATTCCGATCACACTTCCAGTCAAATTCTGATAGCAATTTTTTAGGAAGTCAGGGCCTGCTGCAGCAAGTGGTGGTGTTTGATTTACTGTAACAATTACAACATCCGTTGCCGAACAACCCGTAGCTGGATTATTTACAGTAAGTGTGTAAGTAGTTGTTACACTTGGATTTGCAAGCGGGTTTGAAATTGTTGGGCTCGATAAACCCGTACTCGGAGACCAACTGTAAGTGTTCCCCGCTGTGGTTCCTGCACCAATTAATAGTCCTGCTGTATTATTCACACACGTTTTTGTAAAGTCTGCACCCGCATTGGCCGTGGGTGCGGTGGTGTTAACAGTTACCGCAACTTGATCGGTGGCCGTACAGCCAGATACTTGGTCAGTGACCGTGAGTAAATATGAGGTGCTTTGTGTGGGGTTGGCAATCGGGTTTGATATTGTTGAGCTCGATAAACCAAGTGTCGGGAACCAATTGTAGGTGTAACCTGCCACTGCCGTGCTGCCGATTTGCAGACCATTGGTATTTTGCAAGCATGTTTTATTGAAATCCACACCTGCATTTGCTGTTGGCGTAGCCACATTGACATCAAAAGTCATTTGGTCTGTAGACGTACAGCCTGATGACGCTTGGGTTACCGTAACCGTGTAGGTTGTGGTTTGGGCGGGGTTCGCAAAAGGCGTGCTGGTGCTGGCACTGCTGAGGCCCGTACTTGGGCTCCAGCTGTAAGAGCACCCTGTAAGTGCGGCGCTTCCTAGTGTTGCGCCTGCCGTATTTTGCGTGCACGTTTTCAGTAAATCTACACCTGCGTTTGCTACTGGTACTTGCTGATTCACGGTTACTAACACTTGATCGGTAGCCGTACAACCACTACTTACTTGGATAGCCGTGAGCGTATAGGTTGTCGTTGCACTTGGGTTCGCCGTAGGGTTTGACACCGTTGCAGAACTCAGGCCAGTGCTTGGTGACCAACTATAGGTAACACCACTTGCCGTTACCTGCCCAATGGCCAAACCATTGCTGTTAGTAACACATGTTTTGGTAAAATCAAGGCCGGCATTGGCTGTCGGTAAAGTAGTATTGACACTCACTAAAACTTGATCAGTGGCCGTACAACCATTGGCAACATTGGTTACTGTAAGTGTATAGTTTGTGGTAGAGCTTGGGTTGGCGATTGGGTTAGCAACACCCGTAGCACTGAGGCCAGTGCTTGGCGTCCAGCTGTAGGTTTGGCCACTTTGTGGAAGCGCACCAATTTGAACGCCTGTGCTGTTTTGTGCGCAAGTCTTTTCGCCATCGAGACCTGCATCAGCAGTTGGTAATGTCTGGTTAACCGATACAACAACCGCATCTGTAGCTACACAGCCTGACTGCGTGTTTGTGGCCGTTAAAGTATAAGTGGTGGTAGCCGTTGGATTCGCGGTTGGATTGGCAGCAGTGCCTGAACTTAAGGCTGTAGTCGGAGACCAATTGTAGGTAACGCCAGGTTGGGCTGTCATGCCGATAAAAGCACCGTTGGCATTGCTCACACATGTTTTAGTGAAATCAGTACCCGCATTGGCCGTGGGTGCGGTGGTGTTAACAGTTACCGCAACTTGATCGGTGGCCGTACAGCCAGATACTTGGTCAGTGACCGTGAGTAAATATGAGGTGCTTTGTGTGGGGTTGGCAATCGGGTTTGATATTGTTGAGCTCGATAAACCAAGTGTCGGGAACCAATTGTAGGTGTAACCTGCCACTGCCGTGCTGCCGATTTGCAGACCATTGGTATTTTGCAAGCATGTTTTATTGAAATCCACACCTGCATTTGCTGTTGGCGTAGCCACATTGACATCAAAAGTCATTTGGTCTGTAGACGTACAGCCTGATGACGCTTGGGTTACCGTAACCGTGTAGGTTGTGGTTTGGGCGGGGTTCGCAAAAGGCGTGCTGGTGCTGGCACTGCTGAGGCCCGTACTTGGGCTCCAGCTGTAAGAGCACCCTGTAAGTGCGGCGCTTCCTAGTGTTGCGCCTGCCGTATTTTGCGTGCACGTTTTCAGTAAATCTACACCTGCGTTTGCTACTGGTACTTGCTGATTCACGGTTACTAACACTTGATCGGTAGCCGTACAACCACTACTTACTTGGATAGCCGTGAGCGTATAGGTTGTCGTTGCACTTGGGTTCGCCGTAGGGTTTGACACCGTTGCAGAACTCAGGCCAGTGCTTGGTGACCAACTATAGGTAACACCACTTGCCGTTACCTGCCCAATGGCCAAACCATTGCTGTTAGTAACACATGTTTTGGTAAAATCAAGGCCGGCATTGGCTGTCGGTAAAGTAGTATTGACACTCACTAAAACTTGATCAGTGGCCGTACAACCATTGGCAACATTGGTTACTGTAAGTGTATAGTTTGTGGTAGAGCTTGGGTTGGCGATTGGGTTAGCAACACCCGTAGCACTGAGGCCAGTGCTTGGCGTCCAGCTGTAGGTTTGGCCACTTTGTGGAAGCGCACCAATTTGAACGCCTGTGCTGTTTTGTGCGCAAGTCTTTTCGCCATCGAGACCTGCATCAGCAGTTGGTAATGTCTGGTTAACCGATACAACAACCGCATCTGTAGCTACACAGCCTGACTGCGTGTTTGTGGCCGTTAAAGTATAAGTGGTGGTAGCCGTTGGATTCGCGGTTGGATTGGCAGCAGTGCCTGAACTTAAGGCTGTAGTCGGAGACCAATTGTAGGTAACGCCAGGTTGGGCTGTCATGCCGATAAAAGCACCGTTGGCATTGCTCACACATGTTTTAGTGAAATCAGTACCCGCATTGGCCGTGGGGTTTGCAAGCACCGAAATGGCCTGGCTTGCCGTACTCGAAAGCCCGTTTGCAGTGATAATACAAGAATATGTAGTATTGGAATTGGGGCTTACAAAAATGGCACTGGAAGTGGCACCGGTTGACCACAAAAAAGTCGAACTTGGAATACTGGTGTTGGCGGTAAGCGTGAGTGTACTACCCGCGCAAACTTGAGTACTACTTGCTGTGATGCTGACCACAGGAGCTTGTGACCAAGCAAATGCACATAAAATTAAGCAGAATAGCAGGGTATAAAGTTGTTTCATTTCAAAGTAAATTCAACGAAATTTACTGAAAACTACCCGTTTAAAAAAATTAGGCGCCTTTGGGTGGGCTGGCTGGCCGTTCCTTTTTATCCTGAACAAGTAAAAAACGGGCAGAAATAAAGAAAGTATTGGAATTGAAGGTGTTGTCATTAAAGGCAAAAAACGGCGCTAATAAATACATCCCTGTTTGAACATGCAATTGCCACACTTTAATACCAACCGTAGGGCATACTCCAAACCTTACCTGACGCAAGTCAGTTCGGATGGCTGCATTGAGGCCATAAGTAAGGTCAAAATTTCCGGTGCGACGCCAAAAACCTAGATCATAGCCTACAACAGGATTCAGTCTGGAAAAATCATACGTGACATTCAAACCATGATGCAAGGCAGTTGTATTGTGATTTAAAAAGCCTTGTTTGACTTTGCGTTGGCGCTCCCAACCATATTCAAGCACATAAAAACGGCCACTTTGTAAACCAAAATAAGTGCCCGACTTAATGGTCTTTTCCTTGCGGTCTTGAAGCAAATCAAAGCTGTTTGACTTGATTCCCGAAAGCACTGCTGTTTGGGCGTTCAGTACCTGAAACAGAAATATAAAAACGAGTGAACTAATGACTTTCATGGCCTAATATTGAGCTTGAATCTGTTAATGCAGGGACTTGTTCTAAATAAGATTTGAATAAGTAAGCTTCAGAGGCTCTTGGCAAACCAAGCTGTAAAAACTTGGTGTAAAATGGAATCGCTAAAGATTCTTTTCTTTTATGCGCAGAGATGAGTGACTGCTTTCTGTCTAATGAAAGAACGAATAATAACAGCGTGGCAATTAAAAATATCCATTGAAGAATCCCGAGTAAGGCACCCGCTAGGTTGTTAAGTATTGATAATTTGACCACTTTCAGAGCTGTTTCTAAAAGTTTACCACCAAAATACACACCAGCACCAATGCCCAAAAATAGAACCACGAAACAAATTGGTACCAACGTGGTTTTCTCCCATTTGAGTGTTTTTACCCCGAAATCTACGCAAACATCATTGAGTTGAAATGCTGCATATAAGCCCACGACAATTGCCAATAACATAAACAAGGACATAATTAGCCCGCGTTTGTAACCTTTATAGGCCCCATAAACGAGCGGAGCAAATAAAAAGAGGTCCATTAAATTCATGTCGGAAAATTACTAGAAAGTTTGTAATCTTGTGCCATGCTGAGTCCGTTCAACGATGAATATTTTATGAAACAAGCCTATTTGGAAGCGCAAAAGGCTTTTGATGCCGATGAAGTTCCTGTAGGTGCTGTTATTGTCTGTAAAAATCAAATTATTGCCCGCGGGCATAATCTAACGGAACAACTTACCGATGTTACAGCCCACGCAGAAATTCAAGCCATTACAGCAGCTGCGCAATACCTTGGGGCTAAGTACCTTAAAGAATGTACGTTGTACGTGACGCTCGAACCTTGCTGCATGTGTGCTGGCGCTTTATATTGGTCACAAATAGACAAAATTGTATTTGCTGCCCGCGATTTAAAACGAGGAGCCAGCGCCACTGGTGCACAGTTGTATCATCCGGCTACTTTAGTTGAAAACGGCATTATGGAGGCTGAATGCAGCCAATTACTCAAAGACTTTTTCGCTAGAAAACGCTAACTATAAAGCGTTTCGTGTAGAATTTCCAAGGTTTTATCTAAATGAAACCCCGGAATATGCATGCCCGCGTACCGAACTAAAATCTGTAAACCTGCTTTGAGGTGTTCTTTCTGAAATTGCGGCTCAGCAGTAGGCCAAAATTGGGCTTTTAAAAAAGCAACCAAACCCGGATCATCGATGCAGTCAATGGATTCTAATTGCGCAGTATCAAAAACTCCCCTTTTTAAATCAAAATGTTTGGGATCATCGTGCTCTAGAAGTGGCGCATAGCCCATGATCATAAGGTACTGAGCCAAAAAAGAGGTTGGGAAATATTTGTCATTGTTATTGGTTTCTAAGCCAATAATTTGTGCTCTTAAAAAGTCAAATAGCAATGGATCTGGGCCTTGATGACGCAGCGTTTGTTTCAGGATGTCTGCTACGAAAAATACCAATAAAACTTTCTGAGGATGCTGATACATTTGAAAAGCAGACCACGCAAAATCAAGTTGATTGATGATGCCAAGGTCAGATTCTGGTCTTTTGAAATACGTGAGTTCGTAAAGCCCCAGCTGGTTGAGCGCTTTTTTCTTTTTAAGACCACCTTTAAAAATAAAGGTTTGGTAGCCTTTATCTTGCGTGTAAAAATGCAAAATACTGCTACTCTCGGAGTAAGCTTGTTTGTCTAGGAGTAATGCAAGCTCTTTGGCTTTCAAAAGAAAATAGGCTTAAGCAAAAACCTTAATTTTTGCATCGACTTCGGTAAGTTCAGACCACGTGCCCATATAAGTAACGGCGCGCACTTTACGGTTGTCAATCCAGACATATTCTTGGCCGTCTTTGATACGCGGTTTATCCATCACAAGGCCATGGTAAAGAAATCCGTTTTCTTTCAGCCAAAGTTCGGTAACCTCGCGGTCTTTGGCTTCACGGGCCGTAAAAAAGGTGATGATATGCCCTTCATTGTACCATTTGTTAATGACTTCCAAAGCATTTGGGAATAATTTGGCGCCTGGATACAAATGACTCTCTTCGTTTTTGATGTCGTCACAGATGGTTCCGTCGATATCAATTAAAAAGATTTTAGTCGGGTTTTCTTCTTCTAAATGCAACTTGGCAACAACAGCATGCTTGACAGTTGTTTGATCACTCACTTTGCAGTTGGGCTCAAGCTCAAATAAAACTTCAGATCCTTCAGATACCGCATAGCGTCCACTCACTATTTTTTTAATAGAAATGTCGTTTATTTTATAAGCTCCGTGCTCATTTTCAATAAACCAACCCTCCTCAGAATTTGGTAGTTGAGGGTCTACTAATTGGTAACTTAAGATTCCTTTCATTGCGCTTCAATTGAAATGCAAAGTTAAAAGGAATTTGCGTTGTGCAGCCTATCTTTTTGCCGCTTTGAAGTCGATTTTATAATAGAAAATCGGGAAGAAGCCTAACTGAGTTTTTTCAGAGTATGGCAAGAAAGTTCCGTTTTGTTGCGCAGTAAAATCAGCAGGTGTAAGTGGTGGACGATAAGCCAAGGTCAATAAGTTTCTGGTACCAAGGATATTTACCAAATCCAAACCGAACTCGTGTGTTACGCGATCGGCATTTTTACGCCATGAGATTTTAAGATCCGCACGAAAATAATCGCGGAATTGTAAGTCATTAAACATAGAATCTTGGAAGATGATTTCTTTCATATCAGTAGATGTCTGAACATCAACTAAACCATAACGCTTACCACCAGCAGCAGTTACCTTTCCGCCGATACCAATAACACTGCGTTCGCCCACTTTAAATTCTTTACCACCTAATAAATTGACGACATAATTCCCGTTGTATGACGTATTGCGCCAAACCATGTCACTTCCTCTGTATTGTGAATTATAAACTGTTCCGGAGAATAAAAAGAAGAAGGTTTTGTCAAAATATTTCTGTACGGTAAGCTCCAATCCATAATTGTAACCATCACCAGTATTTTGAAGCTCGTCTACAAACAAACGAGAGAAACCACTACCTACATTGATCATCGAGAAAGAAGAAGGTGCAACTGTCACAGGTATGTTATACAAATATTGATAATAGGCTTCTGTTTTAATATTGAATCCTTTGTTAAACGATTTCTCATAGCCAATGCCCGAGTGCGCACTTCTGGAGAAATCCATTTTCATGTTTGAATTAGGACCCATTGCTTGACCAGGTAAAACTTTATAAGCGTAAGTATAGTAAGGCTGAATCATACTGTGAAGACCGCCCCCAGCAAAAACTGCTTGTCCGTTATCCATTTTGTATTTCCATCCCAAACGCGGTTCGAATGGGCTAATACTATTGGTTAAGGTAAAATATTGAGCATGGATTCCTGCGGTGACATCCATGTTGTCTGAAACGCGCCATTTCCATTGAACAAATGGCTGAATAAGCGCTGCCATACCTTGATAATTCCAACGGGTTTCAAAACCTAAGGCAAGACTATCTAAGTTGTACAAACAAGAATCTTGAAAATCCATGGAGATTAAATCAAAACTCAAACCTGCTTTGATCAGATGTTGTTTGTTGAATTTGTGATTGACAGCCGTATAACCACTTAGTTTTTGTACTTGGAAACCATAGCCCATCATGTAGTACTTCTCATCATAAGAAATAGTTGAGTCAGCAGGATTCATCTTTCTGCCTTTTAAATACTCATGTCGCGTATTTTGATTTTCTTGACTGTAAGCTAAAGTTGAAGAAATAAAAGTCTTTTCATTGATGCTCTTTTTATAATTCAAGCCAGAGGTGATCATGCTAGTACCAAAATATTGATCGCGGTCACCTTCACCGTAAAGATCTTCAGTGTATTCTTTGAAATCAGATATTTTAATGGCGATGTCAGAACTTCCTCCCATTCCAAATAGGGCAAGTTGGCCTCCATTCTTCAAAATCCAATTGAATTTAAAGGCGCCATCATAGTATTTTGGAATCGCGTCTGTACCTAAATTGATATTGAGCTTTTGGAAAATGGTAAGGGTTGAATAACGACCCATGACAAGATAACTTGACTTGCTATTTTTACTTAAAGGGCCCTCAGCCAAAAATTCGGTTCCTAACAAACCAAACTGCCCAGTGAATTCATGTTGGTTGTTGTTTCCATTTCTCAATTTAAGGTCAAAAACACCTGAAAGACTATTTCCATATTCTGCTGGAAAGGCACTCATGAAGAAGTCAGAATTACCTAAGATTTTATTGTTTAATAACGAAACTGGGCCTCCAGAAGTACCTGAAATGGCAAAGTGATTTGGGTTCGGAATATCAATGCCCTCCACACGATAAATAACGCCAAGTGGTGAGTTGCCACGAACAACAATGTCATTTCGAGAATCATCGGCGCCATTGACACCAGCAAAGTTAGAGGCCATGCGCGCTGGGTCCATTCTCGAGCCTGGATAACGATTTGTTTCTTCAACGCTGAACTGCTGTGCCGACAATACTGCCATTTCGTTTAAGACCTCGCCTTGTTTTCTGCCTACAACGCGGACAGCATTTT
>JBEEKM010000008.1:0-50897 GCA_041168645.1 Bacteroidota bacterium
TGTAAATATATCGGTGATTCAGCGATCATTTTGTTAGCCAATGGTTTGATGTCAAACTCCACAACGCCGAGCTCAAGTTGCTTGCCATTGTTTTTTGATGCTTTGTTGCTCGCTAAGATTTTACATGATCTTATTGGCGGAAAAGATTTAGCAATATTTGGGCTGCCTACTAATTCAAAATTTTCAAGAGACGTACTACTTGTATAGTAAAGGCGCAAAGTAGCCCCTTCAATTTGCAAAGAATCAATAGTAAGCGGTGCGGCCTCTTTTTCAAAGCCAGCTGCGTCAATTTTTGCGATTCCGTGTTGCATTGAATTAGGATTTTTACTTGGGTAAGTGAGCGTAATTGTACTTTTTTTGCTGAGGCTGCAACTGAAAACAAGCAGCAATAGCAAACTCAGTTGAATATATTTCATGAGGATGGCGTATTGAACATTCAAAAGTACGACCATTTGCGCAAAGAGCCTTATTTTTGCAGTGAATGAAAACAAAAACGCTCAAAAAGAACAAAGTCAATGTCATTACATTGGGTTGCTCTAAAAATACTTTTGATTCAGAACTCATGATGGCTCAATTGAAGGCCAATCAGTTTGAGGTTGAACACGAAGCCCAACAAGACGACTCTGAAATTGTCATTATCAATACATGTGGCTTTATCGACAATGCCAAGCAAGAGTCTATCGATACTATTTTGCGCTATGCAGAAGCAAAGCAAGAAGGACTCGTTGAAAAAGTGTATGTGACGGGCTGTTTGTCTGAGCGCTACCGCGAGGATTTAGAAAAAGAAATCCCTGAAGTAGATGCCTATTTTGGTACCCGTGAGTTACCGCGCTTGCTCAAAACCCTCAAAGCCGACTACAAACACGAATTAGTCGGGGAGCGCATCCTGACTACTCCAAGCCATTATGCTTATTTTAAAATAGCCGAGGGTTGTGATCGCCCTTGTTCGTTCTGCGCCATTCCATTGATGAGAGGTAAGCACCTTTCTACGCCAATTGAAGACCTTGTTTTACAAGCGAAAGGCTTGGTCGCTAAAGGTGTAAAAGAAATCATGCTTATTGCCCAAGACCTCACTTATTACGGTTTAGACCTTTACAAAAAACGCGCACTTTCAGACCTGCTGAAACGCCTGTCAGATATTGAAGGCCTGGACTGGATCCGTTTACATTATGCGTATCCTTCTGGTTTTCCGATGGATGTACTTGATGTCATGGCTGAGCGCGATAACATTTGTAAGTACCTCGACATGCCTTTGCAGCACGGTTCTACAAAAATATTGCAAGCGATGCGTCGTGGCATCACCCGTGAAAAAACCGAAGAATTGGTGGCTCAAATTAGGGCGAAAGTTCCTGGTTTGGCCTTAAGAACTACGCTCATTGCTGGTTACCCGGGTGAAACCGCTGAAGATTTTCAAGAAATGTATGACTTCGTGGAGCGTACGCGTTTTGACCGACTCGGGATATTCACTTACTCACATGAAGAAAATACCCATGCCTATCAGTTCATTGACGATGTGCCCGCTAAGCTCAAAAAAGAACGCGCTGATCAAATCATGGAATTGCAAAGTGGCATTTCCTATGAATTGAATCAATTAAAGGTGGGTAAAGAGTTTAAAGTCTTGTTTGACCGCGTTGAAGGCGATTATTTTATTGGTCGTTCTGAATTTGACTCACCTGAGGTAGACAACGAAGTGCTCGTGAAAAAATCTGCCGGATATGTTCGTTTGGGTGATTTTTCGCGTGTTATCATTGACAGCGCAGATCATTACGATTTATATGGCACTTTAATTCTATGACAATAAAACTGCTTTCCCTATTTGTACTCAGTAGCTTGTTGCTTACTTGTGGACATGAAAACACAGCCCGCACAAGTCAGTTTGATGTACTCGAGCAAAGTGCTCAACAGAAAGCACTCCCTTATAAAAGTCAGCAATTAGACGCAGGGCCCATTCAAATTAAATACCCAAATTTTGGTGCGCATCCCTTTTCAAAGCTACTTCAGCAACTGCTTATATCCGATACGGCAGGTGTTTTTTGCGTTGGTCAGCGCAGTGCAAATATCCGATATCAAACGCTTTGGGCTACGAAAAATGTCCTGAGCATGCAGCAAGAAATAGTGCTTGACTGCGCCATGAGTCAAGGAAAACGAAGTACCACCATAACGCATTTATATACCTTGCTCAACGATACCATTTACAAGCTAGACTTAGAAGGATCGCCAAGCGTCATACAAGAAATTCAGGTTGCGCTCAAAAAACGTCAAGCTCCTTATTGCAGTCCGCCTAAAATTGAAGAGGTCTTTCCTTACATTCGCAAAGGCAGGGTTGAAATCACGCCTCATTACGGAAGCGCACTCTGCGACACCACATTTAAGCGCTCATCAATTAGTCGCAAGGACCTCCGATTGATCAGAAATCAGGTCTTTTTGGTGCTCAAACCATAGATCGGCCCTCAAATTCCGTTGCTATTTGCAGAAGAACCTTATCTTTGAAATAAAATTTCAAACATGGGTTTACTAGACAATAAAGTCGTTTTAATTACCGGTGCTTCCCGCGGAATTGGAAAAGCAATTGCCGAAGAATGCGTTAAACAAGGCGCTAAAGTTGCCTTTACTTATTTATCATCTGAAGAGAAAGCACGTGCACTTGAAGCTGAACTCAGCGCAAATGGAGGTGTTGCCAAAGGATTCAAGTCTGACGCCTCTAATTTTGATCAAGCACAAACCTTGGTTGATCAAGTAGTTGAAGCATTCGGCACTGTCGATGTACTTGTAAATAATGCCGGTATTACCCGCGATACACTTCTATTACGCATGACTGAAGAGCAATGGGATGAGGTCATCAATACCAATCTTAAATCAGCTTTCAATTTAACAAAAGCGGTTCAAAAGCCAATGTTAAAAGCCAGATCGGGCTCCATCATCAACATGAGTTCTGTTGTAGGTGTCAAAGGAAATGCTGGCCAGTCTAATTATGCAGCTTCAAAAGCTGGTCTCATTGGCTTTACTAAATCTATCGCAGCAGAGCTTGGTTCGCGCAATATCCGTTGTAATGCCATTGCACCAGGTTTTATTGAAACTGAAATGACCGAAGTGCTCGATCAACAAGTAGTAGAATCTTGGAGAAATAGCATTCCATTAAAAAGAGGAGGTCAACCTATCGATGTAGCGAATGCTACGGTTTTCTTGGCTTCTGAAATGTCAGCTTACATCACCGGGCAAACTTTGCATGTGTGTGGTGGAATGTTAATGTAATCCTATGAATATTCGTCCGAGGCGCAATCGCAAAAGCGCAACAATTCGTCAGATGGTTGAAGAGACGCAATTGACTGCGGCTCACCTGATTTATCCGATCTTTTTAAAAGATGGCAAAGGCATCAAAGAGGAGGTTACTTCCTTGCCTAATAATTTTCGTTGGTCTCTAGATACTTTGCTTCCTGAAATTGAGGCTTGCATGGAACTCGGTGTCAAATCCTTTGATATTTTCCCTGCGGTTGACGAAGCGCTCAAAGACAAAATGGCTTCTTACAGCTGGGCCTCAGATAATTTTTACTTGCAGGCTATCAGTGCCATCAAACAACGTTTTCCAGAAGCGGTTGTGATGTCTGACGTTGCCATGGACCCATATTCTTCAGATGGCCATGACGGTTTGGTCAGAGATGGTCAAATCATCAATGACGAAACTTTACCAATTTTAGCCAAAATGGCTTTGGCTCAAGCGCAGGCTGGCGTAGATATCATTGGCCCTTCAGACATGATGGATGGTCGTGTGGGTTATTTGCGCAGCGAACTCGATGCAGAGGGTTACACAGACGTCTCTATTATGTCCTACACGGCTAAATACGCGAGTGCATTTTATGGGCCTTTCCGCGACGCGCTCAATTCAGCGCCAAAATCAGGTGATAAGCTCACCTATCAAATGAACCCAGCAAATAAGCGCGAGGCCTTGCTAGAAGCACAACTTGATTTTGACGAAGGCGCCGATATGCTGATGGTCAAGCCAGCGTTGTGTTATCTCGACATCATTTCTTTGCTCAAGGAGAATTTCCCAATTCCCGTAACAGCCTACAACGTGAGCGGCGAATGCGCTATGGTATATGCAGCTGCCAAAAATGGATGGCTCAATTATGACAGAGCAGTTCATGAAATGCTGATCAGTATGCGCAGGGCAGGGGCGGATGCTATCCTGACTTACTTTGCCAAAGATTTCGCCCAACAAATTAAAAACGCCTAAAGTACCAATCTAATGGCTATTGAACTTAGCTCCAACTATTTAAGCCTCGAAGCATTCGAGGAAATACTACGCAGCAATGAAACTTTGGTTTTAAGCGAGCAACTCAAAGAAGGCATTAATAATTGTAGGGCCTATATCGATCAGAAAATGGCCCAAACCGATCACCTCATTTATGGTGTCAATACGGGTTTTGGTTCTTTGTGCAATACAGCCGTAGGAAAAGAAGATCTTGAAGAACTGCAGCGCAACCTAGTTTGCTCACATGCTTGTGGTATCGGCGAAGAAGTACCTCAAGAGATAGTCAAGCGCATGCTGCTACTCAAAGTACTTGGTTTGTCTAAAGGTGCTTCAGGTGTTCGCCTTGAAACGATTGAAAGATTGCTCTTTTTCTACAATAACCGCATTTTTCCAAGGGTATTTCAACAAGGTAGTTTAGGTGCTTCTGGAGATTTAGCACCTTTGGCCCATTTGTCTTTACCACTAATTGGTGAAGGTGAGGTTTATTATGAAAATCAATTAATTAAGTCTTCTGAATTAAATAAAAAGTTTAATCTATCGCCACTTGTTTTGCAATCAAAAGAAGGCTTGGCATTACTTAATGGTACACAATTTATGTCAGCCTACGCAAGTTATGCCATTGACAAAGCATTCCGCTTATTTGATGGCTTTAACCAAGTAGCAGCATTGTCTCTTGAAGCTTATGATGGCCGTAAAGAACCTTTCTCAGCCAATGTCAACGAGATTCGTAATCAAGAAGGTCAAATTCGAGTGGCAGCTTGGTTCAGAGAAACTTTAACCGGGAGCCAGATCATCGCACAACCTAAAGCGCATGTTCAAGATCCTTATTCGTTTCGCTGTATCCCGCAAGTACACGGTGCAACCCTTGATACTTTGCAGCATGCAGCAAAGGTCATAGAACGTGAAATTTCAGCAGTAACCGATAACCCAACGATCTTCTTTGAAGACGATGAGGTTGTTTCAGCAGGTAATTTTCACGGGCAGCCATTGGCCCTGATTCTTGATTTCATGGCTATTGCAATGGCTGAACTCGGCAGTATTTCTGAACGCAGAACCTACAAACTGATTTCCGGAACACGCGATTTGCCACCTTTCCTTGTCAAAAATCCAGGGCTCAATTCAGGGCTCATGATTACCCAATATACCAGTGCATCTATTGTGAGTCAAAACAAGCAATTGTGCACGCCAGCAAGCATTGACACGATAGATAGTAGTAATGGCCAAGAAGATCACGTCAGTATGGGAGCCAATGCGGCAACCAAACTTTATCGCGTACTAGATAACTGCCAGAAAATTTTAGCCATTGAACTCATTCATGCGGCACAGGGTCTAGAGTTCAGACGCCCACTGCAAAGTTCTGTGTGGCTAGAAGAATTATTTAGCAATTTCCGTGCGGTTGTTCCAAGTCTAGAATCGGATAGAATTTTGGCAACAGACATGCATGCGGCATACCAATTTATCCAACAAATGATCTACAATGACTGACATCGAAAGCAATCAAGAAACACCTAAAAGACCAGTTTTTCTGTTGGTTTTAGTAATTATGTCTAGTATCAATATAGGTATTAGTACCATGGGTACTTTGAGTGCAATTTTAGGAGCTAAACCAGATGCTAGCATGATCAAAGAAGCTCAACTCGATTTTGCCAAAATGCGCGATCAATTAGAGGCAGCTAATGGCTCAGATTTCATTTATATCGTAGATCAAATGGAAACGGTTACCATGAATATGTTTGCACATTTTCATACTTACAATTCCATTCAGTTTATCTTTTTGCTGCTCGGGTTAACTGGTGTTATCTTGATGTTTCAGCGCAAGCGTTTAGGTTTTCACTTTTATATCGTTTATAGCCTTGGCTTGGTGCTTTTGCCGTATTTTTTCAATTCCATGCAGCAAATTCCAACAATTCTCACCATTGTTGGGGTGCTCTACGGTTCGCTATGGGTATTTTTATATGGCCGTAACCTGCGCTGGATCAATCAATAAACGCTTTTAGAAAATTTTTCCTGGGTTTAGAATGCTATTGGGGTCAAATATTTTTTTGATACCCCTCATAAGTTCAAGCCCGGTTTCACTGAATGCGAGGTCCATGTAGGGCTTTTGAACCAAGCCAATGCCGTGTTCGCCCGAAATCGTGCCTCCCATTTTGATTACTTCAGTAAAGAGCTCTCTAATTGCGGTTTCTAATTCATGATTCCAGAATTCTTCACTGAGCTCTCCTTTGATGATGTTCACATGTAGGTTGCCATCGCCGGCGTGACCGTAGCAAACCGATTCAAAGCCATATTTTTGACCAATTGCTTTTACAGTTGCCAATAAATTGGGTAGTTGGTAGCGTGGCACTACGGTATCTTCTTCTTTGTAAACAGACTGAACCTTTACCGCTTCGCCCACTTTTCTGCGCAAGCTCCAAAGCGCTGTTTTCTGCGCATCAGATTCTGCAAACAAGATTTCGTCGGTCTGAAATTGATCTAGGACTGCCAAGATGCCTTCACATTCTTTCATGAGTTGTTCTGGATCAAAACCATCTACTTCGATCAGCAGATGTGCTGCGTGTTCATCTTTCACCTCAATGGTGTAATCGCCAGAGAAAGATTGAGACCAGCGCAAGGCATTTTGCTCCATGAACTCAAGGCCACTGGGTGTAATGCCTACCTGAAAAATAGCCGCTACTGCTTCACAAGCTTGCTGTGCATCAAAAAAGGGCACGAGCATGAGGAGGTCATGAGTAGGGTGTGGGATGAGTTTAAGAACAATTTTTGTAACAATAGCTAGGGTTCCCTCGGAACCCACAATGAGCTGCGTGAGGTTGTAGCCCGTTGCATTTTTCAAAACGTTGGCGCCGGTCCACATAATAGTGCCGTCGGCCAAAACGATTTCTAAATTTAAAACGTAGTCTTTGGTGACGCCATATTTGACTGCTTTTGGGCCGCCAGAGTTTTCTGAAATGTTCCCGCCAATAAAGCAAGAACCTTTGCTCGCAGGATCAGGTGGATAAAAGAGCCCTTTTTCGCGGACTGCATTTTGAAGTACTTCTGTAATTACGCCAGGTTGCGTAATGACCTGTGCATTTTTTTCATCGATTTCAATGATTTGGTTGAGTTTTTCTGTCGATAACAAAACGCCGCCATAAATGGGTAGGCAGCCCCCGCTTAAACCTGTTCTGGCACCTGCTGCTGTTACCGCGATTCGCTGCTCATTACAGTAACGCATAATTTGAGCAACTTCTTCTGTACTGATTGGAATGAGTACCAAGCCCGGGTAGTAGACTAAATCTTCCGTGTGGTCATGGCTGTAGTCGGAAAGGTCTTCTTGCTTACTGAGGCAGCGTTCAGGAAGTAGCTGTTCAAAATAGGCGAGATCAGCCGCTGAAGGCTGTTGATATACATTTGAAAAAGATGGCGTTTCCATGACTGCGAACATAAGTAAAATTGCTGAATTCTTGCCGCCGGTCTTTTTTAATTTTATCTTTGAATAGAAAATGAATCAGATGTCTCAAGAAGTTTACCTCATCGATGGTGTGCGCAGTGCTATCGGTAATTTTGGCGGAAGTTTAGCTCCTTTACGCGCCGACGATTTAGCCGCTCAAGTATTAGCCGCCTTAATGGCGCGCCATCCTAAACTCGATGCAAAGGGCATTGAAGATGTGTTGTTAGGTTGTGCCAATCAGGCCGGAGAAGATAACCGCAATGTAGCCAGAATGGCAAGTTTGTTGGCAGGCCTTCCTATAGAAGTACCAGGTGAAACTGTCAATCGTTTATGCGCTTCTGGCATGGCAGCGGCTATTAATGCCACCCGAGCTTTGCGCCTTGGCGAAGGTAATCTGTACATTGCAGGAGGTGTCGAGCACATGACCCGCGGCCCTTGGGTGATTTCGAAAACAAGCAGCGCCTTTGGTCGCGATGCTCAGATGTATGATTCTTCCTTTGGTTGGCGCTTTATCAATCCGAAAATGGAAGCACTCTATGGAGTTGATAGCATGGGCATGACCGCTGAAAACTTAGCAGATAAATACCAAATATCAAGGGCAGATCAAGATGCTTTTGCGGCCTGGAGTCAGCAAAAAACAGCAGCTGCTCAGGCTGCTGGCTTTTACCATGACGAGATTGTTCCGCTTGAAATCCCGCAAAAAAGAGGGGAGGCCATCATTTTCGATAAGGACGAATTTGCACGCGCCAATACAACTATTGAAACGCTCGAGAAATTAAAACCAGCATTTAAAAAAGAGGGAAGCGTTACTGCTGGAAATGCCTCTGGTCTCAATGACGGAGCTGCAGCTTTACTCTTGGCCAATGAAACAGGTGTGGCTCAAAATGGCTTCAAACCTCTGGCAAAAATACTTTCTGCCGCAGTGGCAGGCGTGGCACCAAATATCATGGGAATTGGCCCAGTTCCGGCAAGTCAAAAAGCATTAGAAAGAGCGGGCTTAAGCCTCGATCAAATGGATGTGATTGAGATCAATGAAGCCTTTGCAGCCCAAGTATTAGCTTGCTCCAGAGCTTTAGGCCTCGATGACCGCGATCCAAGAATCAATCCGAACGGCGGAGCCATCTCTTTAGGTCATCCACTCGGGATGTCCGGAGCACGCTTATTACTTACAGCAGCAAGGCAACTACGTGCTACAAATAAGCGTTATGCCTTAGTGACCATGTGTATTGGCGTAGGACAAGGTTACGCAGCTGTCATCGAAAATGTCTAAAATGAAAATTCAAGCGCTCATTTTATTGCTTTTACTGTTAAGTGCTTGTAAAAAAGAAGCAACCTCTTGGCACACCAATTGGGAACTTCCAGTTCTTAAAGATACCCTTGATTTAAGTAATTTTTACAATGATTCTACCCTAAGTATCAACGGTACTCAAATCAATGTAGCGCTTTCAAGAACCATTCTTGATCTCGGCCTCGAAGACTTAATTAAAATTCCCGACACGACAATCAGCCAGCAATTTCAGTCGGTGTTTGCCATCAATAATGTGACACCTGGTTTTACTTTTGTTAACAGCGTCAAAACGCATGAGCTCGACCTACAAGATATTCAATTGAAGAAGGTTCGTGTGAAAACAGGAACGGTCAAGCTAAAGGTTCAAAACCCTTTGAATACAGCTGTTCTTTATCAAATTGAACTTCCAGGTGTGAGCCTCAACGGGCAGCCCTTCTTTCAAAATTTTGAAGTGGCGGCCGGAACTGTTCAAAACCCAACCACCGCTATTGAAACGATAGATTTAAGCCAGTACGAAATCGATTTAGGAGGACAACAAGGGCTTGAATTCAACAAATTACAATCAAAGCTCACGCTCAAAACCGATCCGAACGGCCCAACGGTCTCCATTTATTCCAATCAGCTGTTTAAGTATGAAGCGAGTTTCCAAGACCTCAAGTTCGATTACGCCAAAGGTTATTTTGGCTCGACAATTCTCAACGAGCTACAGACTTTTCATTTACCTTATTTAAACCAGCTAGTTGCAGGTACCCTAGATTTGCCTCAATTGGCTTTGGATGTCACGATTGAAAATGGTTTTAAAGTGGCTTTAAGAGGGAAGTTGTCATCTCTGCAAGCAACCAATACGCAAGGGCAAAGTGTAAATTTACAAGCGCCATCTATCGGGCCAAGTTTCTATTTGTCTTCTGCCTTAGGATCTTGGTCAGGTTTGCAACCCAGCTCACTGCAATTGCATTTTGATGCCAATAATAGTAACATCGAAAACTATCTCGAAAATTTAGGGGCTACGCAAAATGCCGCCTATGAACTCCAATTAAATCCTTGGGGAAACACCTCTGCTGGCCATGACGAAGCGTTTCCAAATAGCCGCTTAAAAGTCAAGGTTGCCGCTAGTATGCCATTACAATTCAACGCAGATCAACTGACCCTGCAAGATACCTTTGATTTAGCGCTTCAACAAGATTTAAACAAAACACATGTCAGTTCTGGCGCCATTTTACTTGAAGCCACCAATGCTTTCCCTTTTGCTACGGATCTAACTCTGTACTTTCTAAAAGATGGACAAATTGCCTATTCAGTTTTGGCTACTGCACAAATTTCGGCTTGCACACTTGGCCAAATTGACCCCTCAGATGGATTAATGAAAAAAACATCTAAACTGAGCATTCCTTTGCCTGAAGTAATGATTAAAGATCTCAATAGCCTAGATAAGGTTGTTGTACAAGCAAGTTGTTCAACCCTTGACCCCAATACTGGTTTAACTATCATGCAAGCTGTTCAGGCACATGCGTTTTTGGCCTTTAAACTTAATTTACAACTTCAAACAAGCATGCGCCCATGAAGTACTGGTTTTGTTTGTTTAGTTTGTTCTTAGTTGCTCAGTTGACCCAAGCACAGCAACAGTTAGTGCTCGAGTCTAATGGTGCCTATAATAGTTCTTCCTTGCCAGGGCGCATTCCCAATGCGTTTTTCTATGGTGGCTATCTCGATTCTGGTTTGTTGTCCCAGACCTATGCGTCGTTGTCAAATCGCAATAGTTTTGGTTTTCAAATACATGCCAATTTGCAGTATAAAAGCAACAAGGCATTGAGTCAAGATTCTAAAAAGTGCGGATCGGCTTGGAATTGGCAATTTGGAGTAGGACTTGAAAACTATACGGGTATACAATTTTCGAAAGCAGCATTTGGTTTTATTTTCATGGGAGGAGCTCCTTTTATAGGAGACACTTTAGATTTTTCAACTACAAAGTTTCAAAGTATCAGTTTTTCAAAAGTTGGGCTAGGTGCATTTCATCCAGAAAGTCAAAGTGCCGTCCAACTCAATTTAGTCGGTGTTCACAATCAAGTAGCAGCCAATATCGATCAGGCTACTTGGTTTCAAGACCCCATTCAAGACTCCATCTTTTTAAATGTAGCTGCCAATGCCCGCTATTCCACTAAAGCGCTTTCGGCACTTGGTTTGGCCCTTGATCTAGATTATCGCTTTGAGTCAGAGACAGAACAAGACCCATTGGTGTTTCAACTCAAAATTCAAAATTTAGGTTTAGCTTATCAATTAACACCGCTTGAGCAACTGCAACTGAATGGATCCTATGCTTACGGTGCTTACGATTTAGATGGGTTGCAGCAATTTCAATTCTCACAAACAATTGATGCTGCGCTTGCTGATCTCAATTTTCAGCGCAGCAATATCAAATCTTGGACACTGCTTCCTGCAAGTATTCAACTAGCCAAGCTTGTCAATAATGACAGCAGCATTCGCGTTCAAGCCTATTACGGCACACATTTTATGCTGCGCCAAACTTACACGCCTCTATTTTTTGCCGGGGCTCACTTTTTTATCACCAAAAAATGGCAAACCGGTATCGGGGCGGCCTATGGTGGTTTTGGTGGTTTAAGAGCACAAACTTATAGCGCTTTGACCTTTTCCAAGTATCAAATTTTCCTCCGCACCGATAATTTAGCTTTTCGAAAAGGAGCATCCATTTATTTGCAAGTCAAATGCGATATCTAGTCTTTCTATTTTTATGCCTTGCCACAGTTGCGCAAGGGCAGCAGCGCTTTTATAAGCTCTATGCGGGTAACGGTTTTGATAAAGGAGAAGATATCTTGGTTTTGCCAGATTCTAGTTTTGTAGTAGCCGGAAGTTCAGGCAGCTTTGAACAAACTGCACAAGGCTACTTACTTAAACTTGACCAACAAGGGAATTACCAATGGAGTCAGGCCTACGGCGCACAAGAAACCGAGGAAGTAAAACGCATTTTTCACCGTCCTGGTATGGGTTATTACATGGCGGGCATGTCCAATTCTTGGTCGGGTGGTTCATTTGACCCAATGCTTATTTATACCGATTTATCGGGTAATCAACAATGGATTAAAACCTATGAAAGCCCGAGTTGGGAACGCATCCATGATGGTGCACAAAGTATTGATACAGGAATGGTATTGGTTGGAGAGCGTCAGGCTGTTTTCGGAGGGTCTGCAGATGTTTTGGTTATGAGTCTCGATAAAAACGGCGATACACTCTGGACCAAATCTTTCGGTACAACCGGAGATGACCGCGCTTTTGCCATACAACGCTTATCAGATACCACCTACGCTATTGGAGGTGAATGGTATGTAGCAGATTCATCCATGAACAAGGCATTTATTGCGGTCGTACATGCCAATGGCAATATACTTTGGCAGCAAATTTTTGGACATTTTTCCGGCGCTTATCAAGTTTCAGACCTAACCATTACCCCTGATGGTATCATGTTCGCGGGCTCACACCGTGTGTCATCAAGTAATTACGATAATTTTTCCGGAACCATAACTACCGCTGGTGTGATGCTGCAAGAAATCACGCATCTTGACAACCCGACAAATATTGAAAACAATCGGATTTGCCAAGCGCAGTATATTGCACAGCAAAATTTATCTGTCTTTGGTTTTCAAATAATGAACAGCAGTACCTTTCAAGATACTTACGATCTTATTTTTGGCTATGTAGATCCTTATTTTGGTTATTGGATGGCTTCAATGGCAGGAACTGTAGTTATAAATGAAGGTTTGGATCAAATTAATCAAATTAGAGCAACCCAAGATGGAGGCTATATTGCCGTCGGAACCAATGCCAATGTGGTTGATAACTTTAATGCGCTCAACGGTGGCTCGAATATTTTTATTTTGAAAATTGATATTTTAGGTGGAGGTGAAATACAAACCGATACGGTGTTCACCTTGAATCAGTTAGTTGGTCTTGATGACATCAATCAGGGAACTGTAAACCTTGGCGTTTATCCGAATCCTACAGCTGCAATGGTCAGTATTACTTCTTTGTATGAAGCCCCTATTGAGTTGACTTTAACAGACAATCAGGGTCGGGTTTTGGAAAAGTTTGACATGCAAGCAACTTATTTACTAGACCTTCAAAAATATCCTGCCGGAATATATTTCTTGACTACTTTGGGGCAGCGCACCATGCTTTTAAAGTACTAACTGTTTGCTCGGGCTCTCCTGGCTTTCTCCTTGATCAATAAACTGAGTTCTCGACTTGTTTGCCCAGCTACAGACGTATTTTCATCTGCACGGCGTAATAAGTAAGGTAGCACCTCTTTTACTGGCCCAAAAGGCACGTATTTAGCCACCATATAGCCGGCGTCAGCAAGATTGTATGAGATGTGGTCTGACATCCCGAGCAATTGCGCAAAGTAAAATCGGGTAGATCCATTTTCGATGCCTGCTTCTTGCATGAATTGCGTCAGGAGTAAAGCGCTGTCTTCATTGTGGGTGCCGGCGCAAACCGTAAAGACATCCTGGTTTTCAATGATGAGACGCAGGGCAGCGTTGTAGTCGCGGTCGGTTGCAGCTTTATCGGGCTGAATAGGAGAGGGGTAGCCCAATTCAATGGCTCTGGCTCTTTCTTTTTCCATGTAGGCCCCTCGCACTAGTTTTACGCCGTAAGTGATGTTGGCGGCTTTAGCTTTTTCTAATTCTGTTTTTAAATACTCGAGGCGATCATGGCGGTACATCTGCACCGTATTGAAAACGATATCTGACTCTTTGTTGTACTTGAGCATCATATCAAATGTCCATTGATCTATGGCTGTCTGAATCCAGGTTTCTTCTGCATCAATAAATAGAGAAACATCGTGGTCATGAGCTGCTTTACAAATGCGATCAAGGCGCTTGTGGATGGCAGCAAATTCTTGTTCTTGAGTAGCCGTTAATATGTCTAGTTCTTGCCCTTTTCTTTGTGCCCTGATTCTTTCTGAAGCGAGTTCTATGAGGTCATGACGGGCGATGCCGGTCATTTTGAAGACTGCAAAAGGGATGTTTGCATCTTTGGTAGCTCTGATGATGGTGTCAATGATGATATCGGCTGTTGCCTCAAAGTCTTCATCTTGGGTTTTTCCTTCAACTGAGTAATCTAGGATCGTTCCAACTTTGAATTTGCCGAGATTTTGGATAGCTATTTCACAATCAGAAATGCTTTCACCACCGCAAAATTGTTTGAAAATGGTTTGTTTGATCAGGCCTTCAATTGGGAGTTTGATTTGCAGCGCAATCGGGGTGGCAACTTTGGCTAATTTGACCAAACGCGGCCAGCCAATGATTTTGAAAAGCAGATAAGCGCGTTGTAGATCTTTTTTGTTTTTGGATCGAAATGCGATTTCAGTATTGTCGAAAGATATCATGTTTCAAAAATACTTGGTTTTTGTTCTCGTTGCATTCCCCGAACTTTATTTATTTTTACACTATGGCGAATCAACGTTTTCAAGGAACTTCTATCCAACTCGATTTTGGGTCTCTTACCGAAAGTAGCTTCCCTGAAAAATTGCAAAAATTTGCCGCTCAAAAGATCCTGATTCTCGTTGATGAAAATACGCAACAACATTGTCTAGACTATTTGCTCACAAGTTTTGAGGAACTTTCCCACGCTGAAGTTATTGTGCTTCCCCCGGGCGAAGAAACGAAGTCTATTGAATATGCGGTCCAACTATGGGAGCTACTCACAGACTACGAAGTGACAAAAAAAGACTTGCTCATTTGCTTAGGCGGAGGAGTGGTTTCAGATTTAGGTGCTTTTGTAGCCAGTACATATAAGCGAGGTCTCCATTGCATCTTGATTCCTACATCTTTGCTCGCCATGATTGATGCTGCCATCGGAGGTAAAAATGGTATCGATTTCAAGGGCTACAAAAACCTCATTGGCAGTATTGCGCAACCTGAACACATTTACATCGACCCAGGGTTTTTGCACACCTTGCCATGGCCAGAATATATATCGGGTCTAGGAGAGGCGCTGAAGCACAGCTTAATAGGTGGCCCAGCTCTTTGGGCGCAGTTTAAAAAGGAAGCTGCACTTTTCATAGAAAACAAGCAAGTACTACCCACTGAACTTTTGTGGGAGTTGATACAAGTCAAAATAAATATTGTAGAGCAAGATCCGCTTGAAACTGGAGTCAGACAAGTATTAAATCTCGGGCATACACTTGGGCACGCATTTGAAGCACGCTGCATTGAAAGTGAGCCAATTGCTCATGGAGTTGCTGTTGCTTGGGGCTTGGTGTACGAAGCTCAAATTGCTTATGCACAAGGCTTACTCGATCAAGCTTTTGCCCAAGAATTAAGTGCTTTTGTCAATACGTATTTTATGGTGCTGCCTAAAGTTGCTCTTGAAGCAACAGCTTTAGCACCTTTTTTAAATCAAGACAAGAAAAATCAAGATGAGCAGTGGCGTTATGCCGCTTTGAAAAGCCCAGGGGCCTATCTTTTGAATCAAGGCTTTGACCTAGCTCAATTGGAAGCGGTGCTGCGTTGAGTATCACTCAATAAAAAAGGCCTCCGAAGAGGCCCTTTTATCTACAAGTTGGTTGGAAGCACCAACAAGTAAATGCTTTATTTAACGATTGTCATTTCGTCTACAAGGTGTTTTGCACCCGCATATTTATCGATGATAAACAAGACGTAACGAATGTCAACGTTAATGGTTTTTTGAAGTTTGTTGTCAAAGATGACGTCTCCGGCCATGGCTTCGATGTTGCCGTCAAAAGCCAAACCAATGAGTTCTCCTTTACCATTCAAGACAGGTGAACCAGAGTTACCACCAGTGATGTCATTGTTAGTTAAGAAGTTCACTGGCATATAGCCTGCTTTATCAGCATATGGGCCAAAGTCTTTTTTGGCATTGAGTTCAATGAGGCGTTGTGGCAAATCAAACTCTTGGTCATTTGGCTTGTACTTATTGATCGTACCTTGAAGCGTAGTGTAGTAGTTTGATTTTGCATCATTTCTTTTGTCGGCAGGCAAAGCACTCACTTTTCCGTAGGTTAAACGCAAAGTACTGTTCGCATCTGGATAAAGAATGGTGCTGAGACCAGACTCGCGCAAACCTGCAACGAGCAAACGGTAAGCTTTGTTGTATTCGTCTGTGAGGCGAGTAAGTTCGTCAGAACGCTTGTTGAGGTGCTTGATGATATTGTTTGATAACGCAAAGAAAGGATCGTTTTCAATCATGCCAGCATTCGGGATTTCTAAGAAAGCATACATTCTGTTTTTAGCTGCAAACAAAGAGACAGCAAACATAGCACGGATCTCTGTTTCAACTGAACCATCGGCATACATAGCTTGGATACTTGGCTCAAGTTCATAGTTAGCTTTTGCTGCATAAAGATCTAGGCCTTTAATAAGGATGTCGATTTCTGCAGGTGCGTAAGAATTGGCAAAGAATTCGTCAATGGCAGCTTTTAAGTCATTTTTCATGGCTGCACGCTCAGTGGCATTCGCTTTGGCGTAAGCCATCATTTGGGCACCTAAACCTCTTGAAATAGCTGCGTACTCAGAACCTCTAAATAAAATTTGAAGGTAGTTGTCGTGACGCGCCTTGTCATTGGTAGCCGCATAGAAAGCATTGATGTTTTTAATGACATCTCCGTAAGTTTCTTTGTTTTTTGGAAGATTGGCCCAAGCATCAAATTTAGCTTCGTTTTTCGCTTTAGATGCTGCGGTCTGAAACTTCGTTAAGGCGTCAATCATGCCTTGGCGGTTTTTCCAATAATTGGCAATTCTTGCATATTTAGAAGCGTAGTTCAAGTTTACTGCTTGGTCTTTATCCATGTAAACTTTCATGGCATCCATGGCAGTTTTAGATGCTTCTACCCATGCAGGGTAAGCATACTTGACATTTTGATCAATGCCACCTGCAGGTAACCAACGGTTCGTACGACCTGGGTAACCAAGAATCATGGCGAAGTCACCTTCTTTAACCCCTTTCATGTTCACTGGTAAGTGATGTTTTGGGTGTAAAGGAACGTTTGTGGTTGAAAAATCAGCAGGATTTCCGTTAGCGTCTGCATAGACACGGAACATAGAGAAGTCTCCAGTATGGCGTGGCCATTCCCAGTTGTCGGTGTCGCCACCAAATTTTCCGATGCTGTTTGGAGGGGTTCCTACTAAACGAACATCTTTGAAGTCTTGGTAAACAAAGTAGTAGAATTCATTGCCTTGGAAGAAAGAACGAACGTTTACAACATACTTTCCGCCTTCGCTATTTTCTTTTTCAATGAGGGCAATTTCTTCACGGATGGCTTTTTCGCGTTCCGCTTCAGTCATGTTCTTAGATACTTTAGAAAGAACACGTTTGCTACAATCATCCATGCGCACGAAGAAACGAACGTACAAAGACTTCGGCTTGAGTTCTTGACTACGATCTGCAGCCCAGAAACCGTTGGTGAGGTAGTCGTGCTCTGGGGTAGATAATTCGGCAATGGCATCGTAACCACAGTGGTGGTTTGTTAATAATAAGCCGTCTTTAGAAATGAGTTCTGCTGTACAGCCGCCATTGAATTGTACAACGGCATCTTTCAAACTTGAATTGTTGATGCTGTAGATTTCTTCAGCGGTAAGTTGAAGACCCATTTTTTGCATGTCGCGGTGGTTCAAACGATCGATGAACATTAAAAACCACATGCCTTCGTCTGCTCGGACGAAAATACCAACGAATAAAGCGATGGCAAGAGAAATTCTTTTCAGTTGTTTCATGATTTATTTTTTGTTTGGCGAAGATACGTAAAGTTTTTTCTTCATTCTACTCAAACTCTCAGGTAAGATGCCTAAATAAGAAGCAATTTGATGTTGAGCAACAAGTTGTTCAATTCCGGGGTGTCTTTGCAAGAGTTCTTTGTAGCGTTCTTCGGCATGAGAAGATATGGTCATAAGAAAGCGTTTCTGAAGTACGGCCAGTGTTCTTTGGGCCATAATCCTAAAAAGTCTCTCTAGAGCAGGCACCTGAAAATACATTTCTTCAATATCGGATTTCGAAACTTCTAAGATATAACTCTCTTCCAAGGCTTGAACACTTAACGTAGCTGCTTCATTGAAATGAAAACCAGCGAGGTCGCCAACCCACCAATCAGCAAATGCAAAATACATCACATGTTCATTGCCTTTTGGATCGGTGTAAAAAACGCGTAAAGTTCCACCGGCAACAAAACCTTGCTGAAAATTTGTGCTGCCCACACTGACAAAATAGTCTTTCTTGGCGAGCTTTCGCAAGTGAAATTTGTCTTTGATGATTTGGGCTTCGGCTTCAGATATCTGAACGCGATCTGTAATGTACTTGAGGAGTTTGTCGTGAGCAGTTGCGAGTTCCATGCTTATTTCTTTGGTAAATGACGTATGCGCCATTCAGTGGGGTGTAAGTTGTTAAATCGTTGGCCCAATTGTTTAACCATTGCAATATTTTGCCCCTGAAAGCGAACAAAATAGTGTCCGGCCTCTTTGCTGCAAGTCTGGCTTTCTCCGTGAAGAATTTGCAAGGCTTGCTCGTGTTCAACATCGAGAACGGGTAAGTCCCATTTTAAATCAAGGCTATAGACGACATCATAGGCAGGCGCCCAAGATTTTTTAAACTGTTGGGCAAGGTGTAGGCCTTTTTTGAGCCAATTTAGGGAGCTTATATGCTGGTAAAAATCAAATGCAAAAGGTGTGGTGGCTTGCAATTCATCGCTTTCAGTCCAAAAGGTGTGGGGAATATTTTGTTGGAGGGGAAGCTCGGTAGTAAGAGCAGTCGTTTTAATTGTTTGTGCCGTTTTTGACTTGCCTTTATCTTTTCTTCTTGGATTTGAATTTCCGCCTTTTTTTTGAAACACAGCAATATAGAAGCCTTCGCTTTCTGTTTGGCCAGGGAAGAAGTAGTGTCCCATTTCAAAGCGGTCTGCTTGCATGCCTTCAAATTGAGGAAGATTCACTGAAACTGCTTCAAAGTCTTCGGCAACTAATTTTTGAAGTAAGATTTCATTTTCTTCGGGGTTAAAAGTACAAGTCGAATAAATTAAATAGCCGTTTTCTTTGAGTAGAGACCAAGTTTCTTCAAGGATTTGCTCTTGCCGAAGTGCACAATGGGCCGCAGCGGCAGTAGTCCATTCGTTACGAGCTGCTAGGTCTTTGCGAAACATCCCTTCTCCTGAACAGGGTGCGTCGACTAGCAGCACATCAATTTTACCACTGAGGGCTTTGAGTTCTTCAGGTTTATGATTGCAAACAAAAGTATTGGAATACCCCCATTTGCTTAAATTCTCGGCTAAAATATAAGCTCTTGAACGATTGATTTCATTGGCAATGAGCAGTCCTTTTTGATCTAAGAAACTTGCAGTCAAAGTACTTTTTCCACCGGGTGCTGCGCTGAGGTCAAGTACAACAGGATTTTCTGGTAAGCTCAGTGCTTCAAGTGCTTGGCGCAAATACATAGAGCCTGCTTCTTGTGGGTAGTAAGCCCCGGCATGAAACAACGGGTCATAAGTAAAGCTTGGTCGTTGTGCCAAATAAAATCCTTCGCTATTCCAGGCCACGCTTTTTGCTAAATGGAGTGAGTTTGCTCTTCTAGGGTGAATTCTAACAGAGGTAGGTGCCTGTGTTTCCAAAGCTTCGAGTAGCTTTTCGGGATAAAAAGCATCGTTTTGAATGCGTTCAATGAAGTCTGGTGGCAGTGCGCTCATGGTCAAATTTAAAGCTTTTTCTTGATGCTGACTTTCAGAACTTGCTTGGTGTGTTCGCCAGCAAGCGCTCTTTTATCTAGTTTCATTTCGGGAATCAAGATCAATTTTTCTTGGTCAAAAAGTCCGAAATAGGAACTGCGTAAATCTGCCGGAATCTTATTTTCTTTTAGGATTTCAAATGCAGACTTTTTTCCATTCATGCCTTTTGGAAATAAGGTGTCTTCTTTTCTTAGGGCTTGAAAATTTAGTGAGCCAACAATCTTTTGGGCGTCTAAATAAATGGTTTGTAAATCAAAATGAACTGGAGTTTCAGCTGGTGAGCTGTTTTCAATTTCCAATTCAAAAGGGCAATCCAATTGTGTTTCAGGGAGAAATAGCCATATTCTTTGTTCGTAAAAAACCAGCTTAGCCTGTTTTTGATTTTCAGATGTCCATTCAAGCGCTTTGCCATTTACTGCTGTAAACAATTCGGGTATCCGCTGGATAATATGGCTAGGTACTTCAAATAGTTTAAACAATTCAATAAGCTGAAATACAGACATTTCAGATAATTCTTTTAAACTTATTCTTTTACTTAATTTGAATTGCTTTTGATAAGCATTTAGTGCTTGAGTTTGGGCTGCTACTTCATTACCGAAATATTTTTGAATGAGCAGTGTTGAGTTCTTGAGATTTGGAATTTGCTTTTCTAATTCAGGTAAAAGTTGCTTGCGCCATAAGTTACGACGGTAGACCAAACTATTGTTACTCTCATCTTCTCTCCATTTGAGGTCAAGTTCTTCTGCAGCACGCATTATATCCTGTTTGTGCCACTTTAAAAAAGGTCTGAAAACCTGATTCGATAAAACTTGCATGCCGGCGAGGCCTTTCATACCGGCGCCACGGTTTAGTTGCAACCAAAAGGTTTCAATTTGGTCGTCGGCATGTTGGGCCGTACAAACTACACTATTCGGATACTGCTGTCTGATTTCGTTAAAAAAAGCATAGCGTATTTCACGCGCTTTGGCTTGCAAATTAGCGGCTTTGAGTGCTTTTTGTTCTGAATCTGAAACGCAATATTTGTGTAGCTTGATTTGCTGTTGTTGGCAGAAATCTTCAACTAATTGGGCATCGAGGTCACTGTCTTCTCCACGCAGTCTGTAATTGACATGCAAAGCGCAAATGGGTGCTTTTAAAGATTTTAAAATGGTTAGTAAAAGCATAGAGTCAAGGCCACCGCTTACAGCAACTAAATAGGTAGAGGCATTCAAATGCTGAAGTTGTGTTTTCAGCGCAAGTTGCATTTGATCAAGATTGGAGCCCATAAATCAACTTATTGGCCTTCAGCAAGCATTCTTGGTATTCTTTTTCGGCCTCAGCTTCAATGGTTACGGCACTTCCGACAGCACAAGAAAGGTATTTTGTATTTCGGTTGTAAATCAAGCTCCGAATGACGACGTTGAAATCGAAGTCTCCGTTGGGTTCAATCAAGCCAATACTTCCAGAATAGAGTCCGCGCTTGAAATCTTCAAGAGCTTCGATGTGTTGCATCGCAGAGATTTTCGGTGCGCCCGTCATGCTGCCCATCGGAAAAGTGTATTTTAAAACATCGGTAAAGCTGGTGTTTGGCTTGAGCACACAACTTATTTTTGAAATCATTTGATGTACAGTAGCAAAACTGTAGATCTCGCAGAGTTCATCAACGTTAACCGTATCTTTTTGCGCTAATTGAGACAGGTCGTTTCTTACGAGGTCGACAATCATGATGTTTTCAGCGCGTTCTTTCGGATCATTTTTAAGCTTTGTAGCCAACGCCTTGTCAGTTAGTGCATCTGGATGACGCGGTGCGGTTCCTTTGATTGGTTCAGAGCGCAGTAGGTCACCTTTTTTTTCAAGAAACCTTTCTGGGCTTGCGCAAAGTACAAAATGATTTGGCGTCTGGATATAAGCGGCATGTGGAGCTTGCGTGAGTTGTTCTAACTTAGAGAAAAGTGGCACAGGTTGTTCAATGGCAACTTGTTGGGCATAAAACTCTTGGCAATAATTGAGTTCGTAAATATCGCCTTGCTGGAGTGCGTTTTTTATTTTGTTAAATTGTTCAAAATAAGCGTCTTTGGTTGTTCTTTCTTTGAAATCTGCTTGAAATGAAACTGTAGGATCTTGCAGCTTTTTCAAAAAGCGCTGCGCTTCTTCTTGGTCATTCGATTCGTTTTCACCGGCTAAGTGTCTTGGCGTTTCTTCCAAAATATAAACAGATTTTGGCACCCAAAAATTGAGAAGCGGATAGCTGCATTCATCCGGGTTGTTAGATGCCAGCACTTCAAGCATATTTTTGTAATCGTAGCTGATGGTTCCGAAAATATACTGACCTTGCTGTGCCTCTATGAAAGCTTGAAAATCAGAAATATTGAATGATTCCTCACAAGTAAATGTTGCATGAACGCCAAGGCCTATAAGGGGGCCAAGGCGATGCTTTGGTAAATAAAATACTTGTGGTTCCATTGCGTCAAAATTAACAACTATTCGGCACAAACATTTGCTGCATTTTTTTGTTCTTTAAGCGTTACCTTTGTCGCACTCTATCGTACTCAGATTATTTATTTATGCTCCGTTCTCTCCTAGCTTTAATGCTACTTACATCTTTTGGTGCTTTTGCACAAAAAAAACCTACACTCAGCGGTTATATCACTGACGTCAGAAATGGCGAAGCGCTTTCTTATGCAAAAGTATTTGTGCAAGAGCTCAAAACAGGTGCTGTTGTCAACTCTTATGGCTTTTACAGCCTTACCATTCCAGCAGGCAACTATACCATTGAATTTCGTGCCGATGGCTTTCAGACACAAGTTCTTTCTATCGCGCTTTCTGAAAATCAGACCCGCAACGTTGAGCTAGATATGGCTGTTCAAGAAACCAAAGACATTCGTGTCACTGGTAAGCGTTCAGACAACGTGACCTCCACAAAATTGGGCCAGATGGAACTCAAAATGGATCAGGTAAAAACGCTTCCTGCATTTATGGGAGAGGTTGACGTCGTCAAAACTTTACAATTACTTCCCGGTGTATCTTCAGTTTCAGAAGGTGGTCAGGGTTTTTATGTAAGAGGAGGTGGCCCTGATCAAAACTTGGTTTTACTCGACGAAGGTGTCGTTTATAATGCCTCGCATCTTTTTGGTTTCTTCTCAGTTTTCAATGCAGATGCCATCAATAGTGTGAACTTGATCAAAGGAGGAATGCCAGCCAACTTTGGCGGGCGCTTGTCTTCGGTACTTGAGGTGAACATGAACGAAGGGAACCTAAAGCAAATCAAGGTCAAGGGCGGCATTGGTGCTATATCCTCACGTTTAACCGTTGAAGGCCCCATCAAAAAAGACAAAGGATCTTTCATCATTTCTGGTCGTCGAACCTATATCGACCTCATCATGAAGGCTGCCATTCCAGATTCTTCTCCGTTTGCTGGCTCTGGTTATTTCTTCTATGATGTAAATGCCAAACTCAACTACAAGTTATCTTCAAAAGATCGCATTTACTTAAGTGCTTACTACGGTAAAGATATTTTTTCCTTCAAAGATCAAAATGGTGGTTTCAAAGTAGAAATGCCTTGGGGTAACGGTATAGCAGCCTTGCGCTGGAATCACTTATTTACCAGCAAGCTTTTCATGAACACCACCCTTACTTATTCAGACTACAAATTTCAATTTGCCTCTACACAAGATGAATTCAGAGTGGCCTTAACTTCAGGAATTAAAGACTACACAGCAAAGGTCGATTTTTCCTATTTCCCCAATCCGAAGCACCGCATCAAATGGGGGGCAGCCTATATTTATCATGATTTCACGCCTCAGGGGCTCTCTGCTCAAGATGACACCATTACCTTTAACACAGGCACCATTCAACATCTTTATTCTCATGAAACAGGCATTTACGCCCTCGATGAATTTGATATCAACGATGCTTGGCGCCTCAATGTTGGTTTGCGTTACAGCTCTTTTGCACATGTCGGGCCTTTTGATCGCTATATCAAAGGAGATGGCATTTCTACCTTTGACACTACCATTCGTTATGACCGCAATGATGTCATTGCCTTTTACCAAGGTCTTGAACCACGCGTTGCGTTGCGCTACTTATTGCCTGACAACAGCTCCATCAAAGCGGGCTATGCCTATAATTACCAATACGTGCATTTAGTTACCCTAAGTGCTGTTTCTTTACCTACAGATATTTGGTTCCCTACCACTGATCTTGCTAAGCCCGAGCAGGGCTTCCAAACGTCAATTGGATATTTCAAGAACTTTGACAAAGATCGCTACGAAGCCTCTGTGGAGCTTTACTACAAAGGCATGAAGAACTTAATTGAATTCAAGGAGGGTGCTTTGCCTGGAGACAACATCAATGACAACACTGATAATCTGTTGGTTTATGGAGAGGGTTGGGCCTACGGTGCAGAATTTTTCTTCAAGAAAACGCAAGGTGATTTCACCGGTTGGATTGGTTACACATGGGCTAAAACCGAAAGACGCTTTGCTGAAATCAACGAAGGTGCTGTTTACCCAGCTAAATATGACCGCCGTCATGACCTCACACTTGTCGGTACCTACAAACTCAATGAGCGTTGGATTTTTAGTGCGTGTTTCATTTATGCCTCAGGCAACACACTTACTTTGCCTGCAAGTTGGTACGTTCAAGATCAAAATTTACTCTTCCAATACGGCCCAAGAAATTCTACCAGAATGGCACCTTATCACCGTTTGGATATCAGTGCAACGCTTTATGGTAAAAAATTCAAAACCAAAACAGATCCTACTTCAGGTCTAGACATACAAATCAAAAAAGCTTACCAAAGCAATTGGTCTTTTTCTATTTACAATGTTTACAACCGCATGAATCCCTTCTTTTTATACGTAGATAACGATGGTGATTTCATGTCTGGTGATTTCTCTCTCAAGATCAAACAAGTCTCTTTATTTCCTATAATCCCAAGTGTCACATGGAATTTCGAATTTTAAAATATACCGGTTTCTTAATGTTTATGCTGCTTTTATCGGCAGCGTGTACCAAAGAAGTGCAAATTGATTTGCCGGGTTACAAAGAACAATTAGTTGTCGATGGTCGCATTGAAACAGGCCTGCCAGCTATTGTTTTGCTTTCAAAAACGAGCAATGTCTATTCAACCACAAATTTTGAATCTTATCTCAATAGTTTTGTAGACGATGCTTTGGTAGTGCTTTCCGATGGTACTAACACAGATACGCTCACTAAAATTTGCACCGATGACCTGCCTCCAGGACTAGAAGATGTGGCTGCTGGTATTTTTGGAATTCCGGCTGCGCAATTGAGTAGCCTGCATTTGTGTGCCTATATTTCTTTGAATATGGTTGGTGAAGTTGGTAAAACCTATACCTTACAAATTCTGCACAACGGTAAAACCTACACCTCAAGTTCAAGAATTGCTGAGCCTGTAGCACTTGATTCTTTATATTGGAAGCCTGAAGGGAATTTTTCAGACCGCGGATTTTCTTGGGCTAAACTCTCTGATCCAGCAAATACCACAGATGCATACTGTTGGGAAGTGAAATACAGCAGCGATGCCACTTACTCCAAGACCTTTAATCCGTTTTTCAACGATAAGTTCTTTAACGGTCTTACATTTGAATTTGGCTATGAAAATCCCATGAGTTTTCAGGATACAACTGCAAATAATCCGTACCGTGGATTTTATAAATTAGGAGACACGGTTGTTGTTAAGCTATCCAAAATAGGCCAAAAAGAATTTAATTATTTCGAGAAGAAGTACAATCAAATGTATTCTGGTGGTAGTCCGTTTGCAGTTCCAACCAATGTTCCAACCAATATTTCAGGTGGGGCACTAGGAATTTGGGCGGCCTATTCACCTTGGATAGATACCCTGATTTGCCAATAATTATTTAAAGGTGAAATTGCGTTGAATGAGGTAGGCCACCACAACCATGGCGGCACTAGAAAGCACATTGGCAATAGACGGATAAAGGCCAAAGCCTTCAATGAACGTTTTTAGTAATAAATAATTTCCAATCCAGGTCAAAACAGCGCTCATGCTGTATCGCAAAAACTGACTTCCGGTATTGAGGCTGCTATCAGTAAAAACAACGAATTTATTGAGCAAAAAACCAATGAGAAATGCAGTTACAAAACAAAGCATTGAGCTCAAAGTATAAGCCGATATGATATAGTGCAGTGAGCCAAGGTCAAACTGAAAAATGCGTTTGGCAAATAAGTATTGGTAAAAAACAAAGAAAAGGACCCAGCTTAACACCAAATTTCCCCCGCCGCAAGCGGCATAATAATAGGTTTGACGATTGAAAAATCGACGAAATAGCGGGTAGAATAGATCTAAAATACTGCGAATTAAAGCTGCCATATGACTTCGTAGCCGGTGTGTTTGCGCAAGTTTAGAACATTTATTTGATCTAAGTACAAATACTGCCCCCTGATTCCTGTTAAAACACCGTTTATTTCTGGAGTTTTGTCAAAAGAAAGCGCTTGAACTTTTTCTGGATACTGCGTAACTGGGTAGTTGAGGTTCCAGATTTCTTCGTCATCGGTCCAGTATTGGGTAAGGTCTTGAGGAAGGAGCTCTTCAAGTTCCCATTTTTCAGCGCTGAGGTCGGGTTGGTCTGTGGCTTGCACATTGCGCAACATGAGTTGCCAATTGGTTTTGTCGCTGTAATGTGCTTTCAACGCGACTTCTAAAACTCCTGCCAAATAGCGGTTCGGAGTTTCTGCTAAAATGATGGCTTGTTGCGCACCTTGATCAATCCAGCGGGTTGGTACTTGCGTTTTGCGTGTGATGCCTACTTTGACATGCTGGGTAAGGGCTAGGTAAACCACATGGGGTTGGTTGTGGTTTCTTTGTTCAAATTCTGGGTCTCGTCCTAGGCCTAAATGTGCTTGACAAAGTTCTGGTCTGATAATGCAAGGGCTGGCAGAACCTGCTGTTGAAAAACAATTGAAGCAAAATCCTTCGCCAAAAGATTTATTGATTTTCTTGTTGCATTCTTGACAAAAAATTTGCCCTGTAAACTGAAGTTGAATGTGTTGGCCAATCAATGAGTTGAGCTCAATTTGCTGCTCATCAATCTTTACAAAATAGTTGATGGGGTCTCCAAATTGAGCTCCCATTTTTCGAATAACGGATTTCATTATTCGGGCAAGATGTTCATTTTATCTGCGAAATGATAGCAGTAATCTCTGAGGTCTTCTGAAATAAGGTGCTCACCGGTAGCGCGTTCAAAAGTGTCAGCCAAGGTTAGCAGCGTCTGGTGAAAAAACTGTTTCATTTCCTCAATGGTCATGTCTTTGGTCCAGAGGTCAATTTTCATGGTGTTTTTCTCCTTTGGGTCCCAAATAGAGAGTAAGAAAGCTGCGGCTTCAGCATCTTTGATTTGTCCGTCAGAAGCAGACCAAAGCATGCGCAATGGTAGTAAGTTTTCATTCAGACCAACTTGGATACTTATTTCTGATGTTTTGGAGATTTGCTCGCTCATTTTGGTACTTGGTATTTTTGTAATATTTGATTGTAAGGAATATGGATCAATTCCTGAATGCTGGGTTGTTCAGCATCCAGATATTGCTTGACAATTTGATAACCTAAAAAACGGCCCATGCGGTCAGGGCTTTCTTGTGGTAAGCCAATAGAGTAGGGCCCCTCATTCAATAAGTTCATATTGAGCTCTTGGTCTGTTTTAAAGAGTAATTGTTGCTCAACAAGATATTCCCAAAATTTCGCTTCTGAGGCCACAGCCCAATCATATGAGGATTGACTGTATCTGAGTTTGGTCGCGGTGATTTGTTCGGTTAGTAGGATGTCTAGAATAGCAATAAGCTTGCCCCAACGGATCATTTCACTGGCAAAATTTTCATCGGTTTGTTTGATGATTTGTGTGCTTAACCAAACTAAAATGGCATCAGTAGCCGCATATTGCGGCGCTAAACCGTTTTTAATCCATTGATAAAACTGTTGTTCGGGTAGCATTTGAATGACAGGGTGTTGTGGCCCCAAGTAACGTTCCTGACCAATCACAATTGTTTGATCAGAACAATAGGCACTTGCTGCAAATTGCGTGTAAGCGAAATAAACCTGTTTGGGTCTAGGTAAAGCAGGAGCCAAGATCTTGAGTCTTTTAAAGGCTGAATTTAGTTCAGAAAAAACCGTGTTTCTCCAATTTTGTAGTGTATCAAGCGCAGTATAGGCCTGTCTGTTAAAAGGAATATTGATGTTGGCTTGAAATGCGCGCTGTAAGGCTGAATCAGGCTTGAGAGGGATTTGTAAAGCATAGGGCAAACAAAACTCCAGGGCTTCGCGATCTTGTTTGCGCAAGGAAGTAATGAATTGGCTTAATTTTTGGATAGGTTGGGCGCGCAAAGTTGAATCGAGATTCAAAGCTTTAAACTCAATTGTAACTTGTTCGGTATCGACTTCGTAAGGGTCTTGTCGGCAAGCGAAAAGTAAGCAGAGTAAAGCAACTAGACCAAGGCCACGTATCATGAATATTATTATTTTTGTTCAAAATTAACATTTATCAGACAACATGAAATCAAACCAGCTTCAACACGTGCTTTTTTGCTGCTTATTCGCAGGTTTCGCGCAGTATTCATTCGGTCAAGCAGTTGCTGAGAAAAAACTGCAAGGTGGTATCACTGCTTCGGTAGGTGGTAATTTTCTAAAGATGGGTACTTCGCTACTAGAAGCACAACCCGGGCTCAGTACGTCTGTTGGTATCAATTTCATGAAAGCCACCAAAGAATCTCAAAACATTGCCTTTCTAGGGGGGCTTGAATTTAACCTCGAGCGTTTCAATTACAAGGTCACTGGCACTGATGTTTTCTATCGTTATACAGATCAATATATCAAAACCAAAGACCAATCGGTTTCCACGGATCAATTTTACCGACTCACAGAGCGCACCTACAAACCGCTCTATCTTGGATTACCTATAGGAATGGCTTTTCGCACCGATTTTATCGGTGATTACCGCGGCGTTGTGAAGTTTGGTCTACAAAATCGCTTTTTGCTAACTAATACTGTCGATGACAAAGGTTTTACGTCTGCGAGTACCAATGAAATTGGTGATTATAAAGAGAACACAGGGATGATCGCCAAAAACGATTTGTTTTTCTACAATGCGGGGCTGTTCATCAGCATGGGTGCCGAATGGAATTTTTCGGGTTCCACTTGCTTGCTTATTGAACTAGGATATCAATACGGGTTCATGCCTTTACACCTCACAGCCAAAGAACAGAATTACACGTTATTTACACGTGCCAATTCCACAGATATATATTTTCGCAACCAGGCTACCATGAATCAAGCAAATCTCAAATTAACCTTGTTGTTTTAAAATGCACGCACTCGCTGAGCATATCATACATTGGTTGAAAAACTATCAAGACACAGCTAAAGCGCAAGGTTTTGTAGTTGGGGTATCGGGTGGTATTGATTCAGCACTCACGGCAAGTTTATGTGCCCTGACTGGTTCTAAAACAATCCTCATCAATATGCCGATCAGGCAAACGGAAGCCGAGCTGAATAGGGGTCTTGAGCAAATGCAAGCCTTGCAAAAAGCACATTCAAATGTCAGTTTGCTACAAATTGATCTCACCCACAGTTTTGGTGTTTTAGAATCGACACTCGGTCTTGACGCTGCTCAGAATCATTTAGCCTTGGCCAATACCCGTGCTCGCCTCCGCATGACCACGCTTTACGCAATTGCGCAAGCAAATGGTTGTTTAGTAGCCGGCACTGGTAACAAAGTAGAAGATTTCGGCGTCGGATTCTACACCAAATACGGCGATGGCGGCGTAGATCTCAGTCCGATTGCAGATCTATATAAAACCGAGGTTTTCAAGTTGGCCAAGCATTTAGGCGTAGTACAATCTATTCTCGATGCCAAACCAACCGATGGCTTGTGGGAAGATGGCCGCTCTGATGAAGATCAAATAGGTGCGAGCTACCCAGAGCTCGAATGGGCCATGGAATTCAACGGAGATGAAACCAAATTGGCATCTCGCCAAAAGGAAGTGCTAGAAATCTACCGCAAATTGAATCGGGCAAACTTGCACAAAATGTTACCAATTCCAGTTTGCGAAATCCCGAAAAATTTAAAAGCGACCCTCTATTAATGAAAATGCGCAAAGGTTTGCTCATTATCTTTTTAGTGCTTTATAAAAGCACCAGTTTTTTTGCGCAGCAAAAGAGCTTTAAAGGAATGGACGCGCTGGCTCAAAATAACTTCGGGACAGCCCTTTCACTATTTAAGCAAGACCTCAATAAACATCCTTTAGCTGCCTACTATGGTTTAGCCACTTATTACCAGAGCGCGTTTTCACTCAATGCTGACAGTGCTTTTTATTATTTAGAAATATTTGATAATGGTTGGGAACTTGCTGAACCTAAATTGAAACTCAAATTAGCCGAGCAATGGGCAATTTCAGATCTCACCATAGCCCGACGTTTCTATGAATTAGCTACTCTTGAATTGAAGTCTTGCGACGCCGCGCCAAGTGTTGAGGCCTATGAGCGCTATATCTTACGCTACCAAACATTTTTTCAAGATTCGGAGTCTCAAGATCGATTTTCAAGCAAAATAGATTTCCAAGGACTCTACCAAACTGCAATTTTACAACGCAATGCAGTTGCTTATGATTTAGCGCTGAAGGACGGATCTGCAAATGCTATGTTGGTATTTGTTGTTCAATACCCAAATGCGATCCAGGTGCCTGAGGCTCAGAATCGGTACAATAATCTGCTTTACTTTGAAAAAACCCAAGCAGGTTCAGAGGCTGCGCTCATTGATTTTATAAAGGGTTTTCCGGAAAATCCTCATGTGATGGAGGCCTGGCAACGATTATATAAAATTATTGAGCAACAAGGCACACTAGAAGCTTTCGAACATTTTGTAAGAACCTATCCGCAAGCTCCGCAAGTCCAAGAGGCATGGAAGCAGGTCTATCGTTTGTACATGCAAGAATATAGTGTGGCGCGATTGGAGTCGTTTAAGGTAGCATATCCGGATTACCCAGATTTTGAAGCTTTAAAGCAAGATGGTGCTTTACTATTTATGGTGTTTTATCCGTGGCTTGAAAACGAAAAGTTCGGTTACATAAACCAAGAAGGACAGTTGCTCATCAACTGTCAGTATGAAGATGCGAGCCCCTTTTATGATGGTCTTGCAATTGTCTCTAAACTAGGAAAATACGGCCTTATCAATAAGCGCAATGAGCCTGTTGTTGATTTGGTTTACGAAGAGATATTAGAGCCACACGACCAATTTTTTATTGCACAGCAGCAAGGTCGTTATGGTTTACTTAATCAGCAAGGAAAGACCGCTATTTCTTTTAAATACAATGACATACAGCGGCTAGATAATGGGCAATATTTATTAGAAGATACTACCGGATTTTACCTACTAAATAACGCAGCACAACAATTGAGCAGTGTTCCGATGGTATATGAAGAGGTAGCGCAATACCTGAGCGGCTTAGTGGCTGACTCACTAGATCAACAAATTTCGAGTGAACAACAGTTAAATAGCCAAACGCTTGTTTCAAATTCGCTACCACAGGTGTTTACTAAAAATGGGAAAAAGGGTCTCAAATTGAATAATAAAGAGCTCTTACCTGCTTCCCTTGAAGATATCGCCCCATTTACAGGAATTTACGCTATCGCCAAGAAAAAAGGTAAATATGGCATCATTGATAACCAGGGAAAAACCATTTTGAATTTTGAATACAGCGCCATTCGCTTTGTAACAGGTTTAGGATTTTTAATTGAGCAAAATGCTTTGCTTGGGGTTTATGATCCTGCTAATGGTTTTCAAGTTCCTCTCGCTTTTGAAGGAATTAAACCTTTTGAAAATAAGTATATTCTGGTCAGTTTGGCAGGTAAAGATGGCTTACTCGATTTAAAAGGTAAGGAGGTTTTAGCGCCGAGTTATCAAAGAATTAGTCGTTTTGATTCGCAAACTTTGGTGCTTGTTCAAGATCAAAAATTGCTTTATTTTTCCGAAAACAGTCGACAATTTATTACCAGAAAACCATGAGTTGGCAGTTGAAATCGGAGCATTATTTAAAGGCGCTAGTTGTGGTTGCGAGTGTCTATATGGGTGTTTTCGTTTACTTGGAGTTATCAACTGTAGTGAAGGAAGACCTCATTCAAGGGGAGGAACTCTATGAGGTTCAGCTCGAACAACTTGACGAAGCAGAAAAAATCGAAATGCGCGAAGAGATGAACCTGCAACAAGCGCAAGAAATGAGAAGTATCGCTCGTGATCTCAATGATTCGAGGCCTGCTTCTGAGCAAGATTGGTCCACGCAAGTAGCAGGGCAAGGGCAAGCCAATCCAGAGCAGAGCGCCCGAGATTACGAAGCTCAAGTATTTGCAGAAACAGGTGGTGAAGCCACCCGGGCACAAATTAGGCAGCAAAGCCAAGCCCGAATTCAACAACTCAAACAACAGGGGCAGCCACAAAGCACCAATCCGAGCTCAGCATCGGGTAGCCCTAATCAGTATGCCGGAGCCGTCATGGTTGATTTCAGTGTCACTGGGCGCTCGGCTTATGAGCACAACACTTGGTATGTCAGAAATCCGGGCTACACCTGCGGTTTCAATGCTGCGGGGACTGTCTATATTGAAATTGAAGTTGCGGGCTCTGGTAGGGTGTCAAGTGCGCAATATATCGCTGCTAAAAGTTCAAATGCGAGCTCATGCATGATCGAGCAGGCACTCAAATATGCCAAGATGTCGCGGTTTACCGACGGAAGTTCAGCAGCTAAAGGCTATATAAAATATCGCTTTGAAGCGCAATAAGCTTGTTTGTTTTGCAAAAAATCCACTTGACTAAATATTAAGCATTTTATTGACGAGATATTAAATAATATTGCTATCTTTGAGTCAAACATTGTGGATCATGTATATCGCTCAAAACCTCAAAAACATCCGTAAAAGGTGTGGTCTTTCTCAAGAAGAAATGGCGCAAAAGCTTAAGCTCAATCGTTCAACCTACAGCGGTTATGAAAACGAGGTGGCTCAGCCAAACTTAGAAACTTTATTACTACTCGCTCAACAAGAAAAGCTCCCTCTTGAAGCCATCTTAACAACAGATCTTTCCAAGCTCTCACAAGCAGAATACGACACGCTGTGTGGCGTCTGGAAGCAAGGTGCGAGTGGGCAAAACCTGCGCGTGCTCACTACCGTAGTCAATGAAGACAACGAAGATACCATTGAACTCATCCCTGAAAAAGTAAGAGCGGGCTATACCTCTGGTTACGCTGATCCAAGCTATTTACAAGAATTACCCACTTTGCGTCTCCCTTTTTTATCAAAAGATCGCAAATACAGAGCTTTTCCAATTGCCGGAGACTCCATGCCGCCGGTTGTTCACGGCTCCTACGTAGTTGGTGAGTTTGTCCAAGATTGGTTGGGTTTGCCTTCTTCCATTCCCTGCGTCATCGTTACCAAAGACGATGGCATTGTTTTCAAATACCTCCACAATCACCTCAAAGAAAAGCAAGTATTTACCTTGGTTTCAACCAATCCATTTTATGCCCCCTATGATGTCCCTGTTGCTGAGGTTCTAGAAATTTGGCGCTTTGTTTCCTATATTTCCAAAGAACTTCCGGACATCCAGCTTGATCACGCTAGTATCGGAGCGGGTTTGCGTTCTATTCAAGAAGATTTGCAAAAAGCCCTTCAACTCCGTAAATAGACGGACGCCAAAACTTTCCCGTTCCGTAGTTTCTACGTATCTTTGCACTTCAATTATTTATACTATGACCATCGATGTTTCTTTTCCGGATGGCAACGTTCGTAAGTATGACGCCGGAACAACTGCATTACAAATTGCCCAATCTATTTCAGAAGGTTTAGCAAGAAATGTACTTGCTGCCAAAGTAAATGATACCGTTCAAGATGCTACTTTGCCATTACAGCAATCTTGTAGCCTGCAGTTGCTCACCTGGAATGACCTCGAAGGAAAGTCAACCATGTGGCACTCGTCGGCCCACCTCATGGCAGAGGCGCTAGAGTTTTATTATCCTGGCATCAAGTTGGCCATTGGCCCACCAGTTACCAATGGTTTCTACTACGACGTAGACCTCATGGATCACAGTATCTCAGAAAAAGATCTCGAGAAAATCGAAGAAAAAATGAAAGAGTTGGCGCGCCAAAAAAATCCTTTCATTCGTCAAGAAATTTCTAAGGCCGAAGCCATCGCCTATTTCCAAGAAAAGCAAGATCCTTACAAACTAGAGTTGCTTTCTGAATTGCAAGATGGCACCATCACTTTTTACACGCAAGGCAATTTCACTGACCTCTGTCGTGGCCCGCACATCCCAGATACAGGCTTTATCAAAGCTGTGAAACTTACCGCAATTGCAGGTGCTTACTGGCGTGGCGATGAAAAAAACAAACAACTTACCCGTATCTACGGCATCACTTTTCCCAAACAAGCCGAGCTCACTGAATACCTTGAAAAAGTAGAAGAAGCCAAGCGTCGTGACCACCGTAAATTAGGTAAAGAACTCGAGCTTTTTACCTTTAGCCAGAAAGTAGGGCAGGGCTTGCCACTTTGGTTGCCTAAAGGAGCAGCTTTGCGTGAGCGCTTGGAAAATTTCTTGAAAAAAGCCCAAAGAAAAGCGGGTTACCAACAAGTAATTACTCCGCATATCGGGAACAAAGAACTATATGTCACTTCAGGTCACTACGAAAAATACGGTGCCGATTCTTTTCAGCCCATTCGTACTCCAGATCCAAATGAAGAGTTCTACTTAAAACCAATGAATTGTCCGCATCACTGCGAAATATTCAAAAGTAAACCAAGATCCTACAAAGACTTACCGGCTCGCTTCGCCGAGTTCGGTACCGTTTATCGTTATGAACAATCAGGAGAGCTCCACGGTCTTACACGTGTAAGAGGCTTTACCCAAGATGACGCCCATATCTTCTGTACCCAAGATCAAGTAAAAGAAGAATTTAAAAATGTCATCGACATCGTGCTTTATGTATTGAAAACCCTCAAGTTTGAAAACTACAAAGCGCAAATTTCTCTCCGCGACAAAGAGAATCGTTCTAAATACATCGGTTCTGATGAAAATTGGCAGAAAGCAGAGCAAGCCATCATCGATGCCGCTGCTGAAAAAGAATTGCCAACAGTTGTCGAATATGGTGAAGCCGCCTTTTATGGCCCTAAACTCGATTTCATGGTGCAAGATGCCTTGGGCCGTGAGTGGCAGCTCGGTACCATCCAAGTAGACTACAACTTGCCAGAGCGCTTCGAATTAGAATATATCGGTGCCGATAACCAAAAACATCGCCCGGTCATGATTCACCGTGCGCCTTTTGGTTCTATGGAAAGATTCGTTGCTGTACTTCTTGAGCACTGTGCCGGCGATTTCCCTTTATGGTTGTCAACCGAACAATTTATAGTGTTGCCGATCTCCGAGAAATACAACGACTACGCAGAAAAAGTTTTAGAATTCCTAAATAATTCCGATATTCGCGGACTTATTGACGACCGCAACGAGAAAATCGGAAAGAAAATTCGCGATGCGGAATTGAAAAAAGTACCTTTTATGCTTATTGTTGGCGAAAAGGAAGCCGAAACCGAAGCAGTCTCAGTCAGACAGCGCGGCGTCGGGGACCACGGCAGCATGAACCTGGACAACTTTGCGGCTTTGATCCAGGAAGCAATTGCCGCGGAATTGGCTTAAGTTGAACTGAAATACTGAATGAGAAGAAACTCAAAACCGTTTGTAAAAAGAGAAGAGGCAGCACAGCACCGCATCAATGATAAGATTTTTGCGTCTGAAATTCGCCTTGTGAATGATGGTGAAGAACCTCAAGTGATGAGCGTTGCCAAGGCAATTGCACTCGCTGAAGAACAAGAACTTGACCTCGTTGAGATTTCTCCAAATGCCAATCCGCCTGTTTGTAAAATCATGGACTATAAAAAGTTCATTTACAACCAAAAGCGCAAGCAAAAAGAATTAAAAGCGAAGCAAAGTAAAGTGATCCTCAAAGAAATCCGTTTCGGACCCAATACCGATGATCACGATTTCGCTTTCAAATTGGCTCATGCCAAAAAGTTCCTCGAAGAAGGCAGTAAAGTAAAAGCCTACGTTTTCTTCAAAGGACGTACCATTGTGTTCAAAGACAGAGGAGAGATTTTATTGCTCAAGTTTGCCCAAGAACTTGCCGATTTAGGTGCGGTAGAACAGCTACCAAAACTAGAAGGTAAAAAAATGATCTTAATGATCAACCCGAAAAAGAAATAAGAAGCTGATATATAAGTTTAACACACAAAAAAGGAAGTCAAATGCCTAAAATGAAAACAAAATCCAGTGCAAAGAAGCGATTCACTATCACTGGAAGTGGCAAAATCAAGCGCAAGCACGCGTTCAAGAGTCACATCCTTACCAAAAAGGCTACAAAACGTAAGCGCAATCTTACGCATGCAGGTTTGGTACACGATGCAGACCTCTCGAATGTTAAGTTGCAATTGTGCATGAAATAGTCACTTAACGGTTATTAAATTGTAGAACCCGGCTCCGAGTCCCTAAGTCTTCATGAGAAGCACTCCCCGCCAAAAAATTTAAAAAATATGCCAAGATCAGTAAATCACGTTGCATCAAGAGCTCGCAGAAAGAACTTGATGAAATTGGCCAAAGGTTACTTTGGTCGTCGTAAAAATGTCTGGACAGTAGCTAAAAACGCCATTGAAAAAGGTTTAGTTTATGCTTACTCAGGACGCAAGCAAAAGAAAAGAAATTTCCGTTCACTCTGGATTACCCGTATCAATGCTGGCGCACGCCAACACGGTATGAGCTATTCACAGTTCATGGGAGCCGTTCACAAAAGTGGGATTGAATTAAATCGCAAAGTTCTTGCTGATTTAGCCATGAACCACCCAGATGCTTTCAAAGCAATCATCGAGACGGTTAAAAAATAAGTTTGCAAACTATATCAGCTTAAAGCCATTAGTCTCAGATTAATGGCTTTTTTTATTGCTATTTTTGTCACTTTTTAAAATAAAAATGAGTTTTCATCGTTCATCTGCCATGGCTCTTCGCTACCTCTTGCCCTTTGTCTTGCTCCTGAGTGCTTGTGTTAAAAACAATCCGGATCCATCCTGGTTAGAAGTCAACGAATGGACACTAGAGGCGAATCCTTCCTTAAATGGAGAAGAAGGGGTGCTCACCCACAAAATCACTGATGCTTGGGTGTATGTCGATGATAAACTAATCGGTGTTTTTCAAGTCCCGTTTAAAATTCCAATTCTTAAATCAGGCCCGTGTAATATCCGTTTGTACCCAACAATTCGCATCAACGGATTCCAAGCAAATAAAATGAAGAATGACCAAATGGTTCCGTACGATATTACGGCAACCTTGGTTCAAAATCAGACCTTAACAATTAATCCGGTAACCCATTATAAAGACAATGTGAGTTTTTGGATTGAAGATTTTGAAGACATCAACATCAAATTAACCGACGACCCAAATACGTCCTCAGCAAATTTGAATTTGGCTAATGATTCTTTGAAGTGGTTTAATGGTAACTATTATGGAAGGGTGTTGCTGTCGCCACAAGATTCTATTTGGATAGCCTACACCAATCAAGATCAACAACTAACCATACCCAAAGGAAGACAAGCCATTCTTGAAATGGATTATTGCAATTCAATTGATTTCACGCATTACTTGCTTTTTGTGAATGCGAATGGAACGACCGAGAATCCGATGATTACAATGATCAATCCACCTAAAGGAAAACCGTTGGTTTGGAAAAAGATATACTTAGAACTCAATGAAGTCATAGGCTATGGACCGAATAATACCAATTATGTGCAAGCATTTAAGGCATTTTACAACGACTCGGTTGCCAATAACCTGATTCTAATAGACAATATTAAAGTGGTTTATTTTCCGTGAAAGATCGCTTTTGGATAGCATGTTTGGTGAGCATTGATTATTTCAGTGCAGCATTTGCGTGGGCGCTTTTCTTTTACCTCAGGCAAGTCTTTATTGAACAGCATGCTTTTCATCCCGACCAAAATTTTTTATTAGGTACGTTTTTGTTGCCCTTATTTTGGCTTGGTTTTTACCTGTTGCAAGGCACCTATCATGACGTGCGCAGGCTCTTTCGAATGAAAGTATTGCTCATGAGTTTGGGCGCCACATTCTTTGGTACTATTGTTTTATTCTTCACCCTACTACTTGACGATCAAATTCAGACCTACCAAAGTTACTATCAACTTACCACCTGGCTGTTTGCCATCCATTTTACCTTGCTGGCTTTTTCCAGAATCTTATTTACAACAGTTTTAATCAGTTATATCCGCGCAGCTGGTCATGGCTTCAGGACCTTGATTGTCGGTGGTAATGAAAAGGCGCTGGAAATTTATCATGAGCTCACGGCAAGTCCGAACATGATCAATTATTTTGTAGGGTTTATACAAGTGAACGGTCGCGATAACTTGCTTACCGGGCTCTTGCCTCATTTGGGTAAAACACCAGAGATTGAACAAGTACTTGAATCACAGCAAGTAGAAGAAGTGATTATTGCCGTTGAAAGCTCAGACCACGATAGACTTAAAGACATCATTGCCCGCATCGACAACGGGAAAATTCGAATTAAAGTCCTACCTGACATGTACACCATTTTGGCAGGCTCTGTCGAAATGACCAATATATACGGTGCCTTACTCATAGAAATCAATCCGGATGTCATGCCTTATTGGCAAAGGGCCATCAAACGTCTTATGGACATCGTTCTTTCTTTTATTGCACTCATTGCACTCATTCCTTTTTTCATTTTTTCTGCCATTGCGGTGCGCCTGTCTTCGCCTGGGCCAATCTTTTTCTTGCAAGATCGCGTCGGTTTGAATGGAAAGAATTTCAAAATCATAAAATTTCGCACAATGTACATTGACTCTGAAAAGTCAGGTCCGCAATTATCAAGTGAAGGAGATCCGCGCATTACACCCATCGGGCGCTTCATGAGGAAAACAAGGCTCGATGAATTCCCGCAGTTTGTCAATGTACTACTTGGTCAAATGTCATTGGTAGGCCCAAGGCCTGAAAGACAATTTTATATTGATCAGATTGTTCAAGTCGAACCGCAGTATACCCATTTAACGAGAGTGAGGCCAGGCATCACTTCCTGGGGGCAGGTCAAATTTGGCTATGCAGAGAACGTAGATCAAATGTTACAACGCATGAAATTTGATTTGATTTATCTAAAAAACCGCAGTCTTGTTTTAGATATCAAAATCATGTTTTATACCGTGATTATCGTATTCAAAGCTCAAGGAAAGTAATCTTTGCTAGATTCAGAGATTATGTGTATCTTTGCACCCTTAATTAACTAATTTATTAATCTGGGTTTCGTACCCTAAACAGTAAAGTACAATGGCAACACGCATTCGTCTTCAAAGACACGGTAAAAAAGGTAAACCATTTTTTCATTTGGTAGCTGCAGATAGCCGTGCAAAACGCGATGGTAAATTCATCGAAAAACTCGGAACTTATAACCCAACTGCTAATCCTGCTGTGATCGACATCAACTTCGACGCAACACTTACTTGGGTTCAAAATGGTGCTGAGATGTCTGATACTGCTCGTGCTATTCTATCTTACAAAGGAGTTTTGTACAAAAATCACTTGCTTAACGGCGTGAAAAAAGGTGCATTAACTGCTGAGCAAGTAGAAGAGCGTTTCAACAAGTGGTTGGCTGACAAAGAAGCAAAAATTGACAACAAAATTACTGGTTTAGCAAAAAGCGCTGAAAAAGCAAAAGCTGATCGCTTAGCTGCTGAAGCTGCTACAAACGCTGCAAAAGCTGCTGCTGTAGAAGCTAAAAATGCACCAGTAGTAGAAGAGGTTGCTGAAGAAGCACCAGCAACTGAAGAGGTTGTGGCTGAAGAAGCACCAGCAACTGAAGAGGTTGTGGCTGAAGAAGCACCAGCAACTGAAGAGGTTGTGGCTGAAGAAGCACCAGCAACTGAAGAGGTTGTAGCTGAAGAAGCTCCTGCTGCTGAAGAAGCATCAGAAGAAGCTGCTGCTGAATAAGCATATGCAAATTCAAGATTGCTATTATTTAGGTCTTATCGCGAAACTTCACGGATTCAAAGGTGAAGTTTCGCTGTTTTTAGACGTTTCTGACCCGAGTTCCTATCAGGGTCTAGATGCTTTGTTTCTCGACATCAATGGTCAACTCACTCCTTTCTTTATCGAGGGTTTTAAACTCAAAAACAAGGGTTTTGCAGCTGTTAAATTTGAAGGTGTAGAAACAGAGGAAGCGGCCAAAAGGTTGCTTAAAAAGAAGGCTTATCTGCCTTTAGAAATTCTCCCAGAGCTTGATCAAAGCTCATTTTATGACCACGAGGTTATTGGTTACAAGGTTTTTGACGCTGAGAAAGGCGCCATCGGTTTAGTGCAAGATGTCATTGACATGACTGCTAATCCACTTTTGCAACTCGATTATAACGGTACAGAAATCCTTATTCCAATTTTTGAGGGTCTCATTGAAAAAGTAGACCGCAAAAAAAAGGAGCTTTTTATCAAAGCTCCTGAGGGTCTTATTGATCTTTACATTGCTTAAGTAATAGATCAAATCACAATTAGTTAATTTTTTATTACCCCAATAATGGCTACTTATTTAAGTAGACCCATGGCAATTTTCATGCGAATGACTTTTTTTGCTGCGGCATCAACTTGTGCTTTGAAAGCGGGGTCTTTGCGGTAATGCGCTAAAATCTCTGCATGCGCTTTTTTAGCATCAACAGGCATTAACACGATATCGCAGCCAGCAGCTACCGCCTTGTAAGCACACTCGGGTACAGCAACAACACCACCCATGTTCATGGCATCTGTAACAACCAAGCCTTTAAAGCCCATTTCATTTTTGAGCAAATCGGTAACGATTGTTTTAGAACAAGTGGCAGGTAAACCGTTTGTTTGATATTTAGCATTGTTTTGAACTGCAATATGTGCAACCATGATTGAAAGCACACCTTGCGCAATAATTGGCGGGTAGTTTTGTATTTCTTTGAGTTCGCCATCAATCATTTGCAATGATTTGTGCGTATCTCCTGAAACCAGACCATGGCCAGGGAAGTGCTTGGCTGTAGCAATGATGTTTTGTTGTTGTGTTTCTTCAATGAAAGCACCAGACCACGGAATAATATTGGCAGGAACTGCTCCAAAACTTCTAAAACCAACAGTTGCATTTGGCGACATATCTACAACCGGTGAGAAGTTGTAATTGATTCCGATGTCATTGAGGTCTTTTGAAATGGTCTTCGCACAAGCTCTAACTTCATCAATAGATTTCATTTCATTGGCCTTCTTCACAAGCGTTGAGCCCGCAATTTTGCGATTCACAAGACTTGGTTCGGCATCAGCGCTATATAAAAAAGGCAAGTTGCCGTAGGTTTTATTCTGTTTTTCAAAATCTTGTATCCAGGAAGTAAAACCCTCTTTGGTACCGTTGAGCATCAGAACACCTCCAATGATGCGCTCTTTAATGTGTTGATCAATGGTGGTTTTTTCTTGTCCTAAACGACCTACAGCAGGCATAATGAGTTGTGCAACAATGGCCGTATCATCGAGACTCGCAAAAACTTTTTCGACGGCTGCGTCAAGGTCTTTGTTGTCTTGAAGAAAATCTTGCAGTTTAAAATCAGTTTGAATGCGGACAGGTTCAGGTTTTGATGTTTCCTTTTTTGGTGTTTGAGCGCAGCTATTAAAGAGCAAGCCGATGCTCAGGAGACTTAGTAATGGTAATTTCATATTTCAAAGATATATTTTTACAACCAATTGGAATCAGGCAGCGTCTTGATTTAAATTATTTTATGATGAGAAAACCACTAATTACCCTTTTGTTTGGTTTTATATTACTTCCATTTTGCTCTTTTTCACAGAATTTTTACAACCGTGACACCATTCAAGTCATTGAAATTTTCTTTTCGTTTGCTAACTGGGATGCGCAACTCGATGCCAATGAAGCCGCAGAAACCTATATCTATGCCGACTCAGTAAGAATAAATGGTCAAAGTTTTGATTCTTGTGGCATTCGTTATAAAGGGAACAGTTCTTACAATCCCACAAATCAGAAAAACCCATTGCACATTGAATTGAATACCATCAAGGGCAATCAAGATTACAACGGTATCAAGGATATCAAACTTTCTAATTGCTATAAAGATCCTTCCATGATTCGTGAGATTTTGTCTTACCAAATTTTAGAAAATTACATGGATTGCCCGGGCTCTAACTTTGCTAGGGTTTATATCAATGGGCAGTACCGTGGAGTTTATACCAATAATCAAACCATCAACGACGATTTCAACCTCGCACATTATTATCAAGCCAATGACACCTATTTTAAGTGTAATCCGCAAGGAGGTGCAGGTCCAGGTGGTGGAGGCGTAAGCCCAGACCTCAAATATCTAGGTGCTGACAGCAGTTTATATGCCAATGGTTATGAACTACAAACGAATTTTGGCTGGAATCGTTTGGTCGCGCTTTGTAATACCCTCAACAATGATTTTCAAAATATTGAAAATACACTGGACATCGATCGCGCTATTTGGATGCTCGCTTTTAACAATGTTTTGGTCAATCTAGATTCTTACAGTGGGGCTTTTCGTCAAAATTATTACCTGAGTTGGGATAAAAACGGTCGTTTCGTGCCAACAGTTTGGGATGTCAACATGAGTTTTGGAGGTTTTCCAGGTGGTACTGGTGGTGGGGCGTTTACTCCTTCTAGCTTAGATCCATTCTCAAATGCCACCTCAGTCAATCATCCCTTGATTAAACAAATCATGGCGAATCCTTTGTATAAGCGCATGTACATGGCGCATGTACGTACCATGGTTCAAGAGATGTTTGCTAGCGGGCAATATGAAACTTGGGCCAATAACCTCATGACCCTTGCTGATTCTTCTATTCAGGCTGATCCTTATAAGTTCTATACCTACACGCAGTTTCTCAATGGTCTCACTACGGCGGTTACAGGAGGCGGTGGGCCTGGTGGTGGTCAAAGCATTCCAGGTATCAAAGCTTTAATGGATGCACGCGCACAGTTTTTTAGTACCAATGCAGCATATCTTTTAGGTGCTCCTGGTATCTTAAACCATGGCAGTAGCACCGCAAATCCAATTTATGGTTCTACAATTACCATTACCGCTCAGGTTTCCAATGAAACAGCTGTTTATTTAGGATACCGAACGGATCATACTTTGAAATTTAATAGAATTCAAATGTATGACGACGGCGCTCACAATGACGGTCTTGCAGGTGATCACCTTTACGGCGCTAATTTCCCGGTCAATGGTCTTATTATTGAATATTATATTTATGCCGATAACAACAATGCAGGCTTGTTTTCTCCTGCCCGTGCCGAGCACGAATACCATACACTTGCAGTTAGTTTTCCTGCGCCAAATGTTGGTGCAATCCTGATCAATGAAGTCCTTGCGTCTAATTCAACTACTAACCTGGATCCAAATGGTCAGGCAGAAGACTGGGTAGAACTTGTCAATACAACGAGTGCTCCGATTGATTTAGCAGGCTTTTATTTATCCGATGACCCTATGAATTTGATGGAATGGCCTTTTCCGGCCGGAACTATTATTCCTGCAAACGGTTATTTATTAGTTTGGGCAGACAACGACGTCAATGAAAGTGGTTTGCATAGTAATTTTAAATTGAGCAGCGCCGGTGAATACGTTGCGCTGTCATTGGGACTTTCCGTTTATGATCAAGTTACTTTTGGTGCGCAAAGCCCTGATGTTTCTTACGCACGTTGCCCCGATGCAGGTTTAAACTTTGCACAAGTAACCCCATCACCATTGGCAGTGAATACATGTGATGTTGGTGTACTCGAACAAAATTTGCTGGTTCAGGTCTATCCAAACCCATTCCAAGACGAGCTTTTCATCGATAATCAAGAAAATGGTGCTAAACTTCAAATCTTGGATATCAATGGCCGCGTACTTTTGAATCAAGACCTGCCCTTAGGCAAACTAATTGTTCCGACACAAGCTTGGTCGAGTGGTTTGTATCTCGTTCAAATTGAGCAGGCCCAATTCAAACAGACACTTAAAATAGTGAAGTAAAGAAAAGAATCCTTGTGGCTATATTTGAAAGAACCCCTGCATTGAGTAGGGGTTCTTTTTTTTAACGTTTTTTCTTGGGTTTGCCATACTTCTCTTGCATCGCTTTTTTGTGATTGTAGCGCACGTTCACTTTTTTGTTTTTCGCCTTTTTCTCGTGGAAAGATGCGCCTAAGTTATCGCGTTTTGGCAGTTTGATTAACTTTCCTGGTATGGCCAACTTTGGTTTTTCGAACTCCAAAATTTCTTCCGTGAACAAAATATCCTCAGGAACAGCCGTATAAACAAGTTTCTTTTGCATCAGCGTCTCAATAGCCACCATTGTAGCCGCGTCTTTTTCAGAGACAAAAGTAATGGCAAGTCCATTTTTATCAGCTCGTCCGGTTCGTCCAATCCGGTGAATGTAGTTTTCCGTATTTTCAGGAAGGTCAAAATTGATGACTTGCGTGACATCTGTTACATCGATACCGCGAGCAATCAAGTCGGTGGCAATCAGGATCTTGATTTCTCCATTTTGAAACTGCTGTACGGTTTGGAAACGGAAGTTTTGTGCTTTATTGGAATGGATGATCCCGAGTTCAGTAGGGTAGTCCTCGGTAATTGTATCGTGGAGGAGGTCAGCTAAAGCGCGCGAACTGACAAATATGAGTATTTTGTCAGTGTCCGTACTATTTTGCAATAGGTGCTTGAGTAAAGCAACCTTTGACAAGAAATTTGGAACTTCAAAAAGATGCTGGTCAATTTTATCAAGCGGAGCGCCTGCGCGTGCAGCTTCAATCCGAGCAGGGTTCAAGAGCTGGGCGTCAAGAAAGTCAGCAACCTCTTCAGAAAGCGTCGCTGAAAACACCATGGTTTGTCTTTTTGCAGGCAAAAATTCAAAAATACGCAAGAGCTGTGGTCTGAAACCTAAACTGAGCGTTTCATCAACTTCGTCGATTACAACTTTTTTAATATCCTTCAGTTGTAAAGAACCACTTGCTGCTAAGTCAATTATGCGACCTGGGGTACCTACAAGGACATCTAAGCCCTGTAAGACCATTGCCACTTGTGTATTCATGTTGGTGCCTCCATAAACGCCGCCAACGGCAACATTCATATAAGGAGTTAGTTTTTCTACTTCACTGACTACTTGCGTGACGAGTTCACGCGTCGGGACAATGATTAAGATTTGTGGATGCGGATCTTTGGAGAATTTCCACATACATAAACAGGGCAAGAGGTAGGCTAGGGTTTTGCCTGTTCCTGTTTGGGCAATACCAATGGTGTCTCTACCAGACATCATGACATTAAAACTTGCTGCCTGTATGGTAGTAGGTGTTTGATAGCCTAAATCAGTTAAGGCATTTCGGATTGGTTTTTTTAAATTGAGTTCTTCAAATGTCATGGGTGCAAAGATGCCAAAAAATAAGGAGCAAAAAAAAAGACGCTGTTTGTGCGTCTTTTCTATGATGGGTTTATTTTGAGTGCTAAGTTAGGTTATTCGTGCTTGTCTTGGTGTGCTTTGCCACCTTCTTGCATTCTTTCTTGTCTTTGTTCTTTCATTTCTTTTCTAAGCGCTTCGAACTGTGCTGCAGTCAAAACATTTTTAAGCATTTCAATTCTTGCTTCCTGATTAGAGCGAAGGATTTCCTTTTTTTGTTCTTCGGTAAAATTACTAGTAAGAATGCCATCGTTTTTCTGAGCGATACCGAGGTTGATGGTATAGACTTGTTCTTTTTGAGCTTCAGTTAATTGGAGTTCAGTGGCCATTTTCTCAGTGAGGAATTTAGCGCGCTGTTCAGGGCTCTGCTGTTCATTATTAGTGCTTTTCGCAGGGGCTTGCGCAAAAGAAAGAGCAGTGAACATAAAACCAATAGACAGTAGAAAAAACTTTTTCATAAGAACGAATTAAATAAAATTTTCAACGAAGTTACATAAAAATGTTACAAGTATTGTGCCGGTCATCTGAGGCTTTCGCTTAACTTCGTGAAGCCATGAGAATTGTAGCAGAAACCACTTCATTGAAACGCAAGTATGAGCAAGAAGTTGCCTTGCGCCCAGATTTTGGTTTTTTTGATCAGATTTGGGTACAGGATGCCCTTCATGATCATTGGGCTTATTTGCAAGATGCTCAGGGTAATGTACTTTTAAGACTTCCCTTTTCTAAAAAATTTGGGGTAACTGCCTATTTACAACCTTTGTTCATGCGTGAACTCAAATTGCTCCATGAAGATCAAAAAAAGGATGTGCTACGCTTTCTTCAAAGAAAAGGTCTTTTGCATTTGAATCTCGCAGGTTCTGTTCTCGAAGATTCCAATAAGGGTGCTTACCAAATCTTAAAATGGGAGCAGGGTATTGATGCCATTCGGTCTGCTTATTCAGCGAACATCAAGCGCGTTTTGAAAAAAGCAACAAACCTCAAGCTTGAAACGATTAGCTATCAGGTTTTTCAGGATTTTTTCACAGCTCAAAAAGGTGAGAACTTAGGGAATTTAAACGCAGCTGCTTGGCAACGCTTGTCCCATTTATTTGCAGTTGCCCAAGAGAAAGATGCTGCTATTTGCTACGGTGCCTTTGAGCAAGGGTGTTTGGTAGCGGTGGCTTTGTTTTATAACTGGAATAACAAGCTGTACTTTATGAAGGGAACCCTCAATTCTGAGGGAAAGGAAATTGGAGCACTTGTTTTTGTTTTGGATGCTGTTCTAGAGAAAAGCACAACAACACATCACTCCTTAGATTTCATTGGCTCCAACCAAGAAAGTATTGCGCAATTTTACCGAAAATTTGGCGCCAAAGACGCCTATTATCAGGTAGTGAAAGGTTTGTTACCTTTCGTCTGATTACTTTTCGTTTTTTAACGACCTATCGTTTGAACTCATCAAGATCTATCTTTTTTGGATCAACGGAATAGGAGCTCATCTACAAATAACCAAGTTGGATTTCCTGCACCTAAATGCCATGAAGGCAATTTCCCAGGATTGCTTATTGTATATTTTAAATACTTGTATTTTAGATTTTTATCATTATCTAACTGAATGATTACTTCAGATTTAAATGGGCTTTTGTCAGTGGCTGTTGTAGCAGGAAGCGTCTTTTGTGCCACAACAAAATAGGTTTTGCCATCAAGGCTCGCTTCAACTTGAATGGCACTTGGGGCAAAAATCCAAGATTTGTGATCTCGGATATAAGACACACCTACTTCTGAAATACTACGGGCATCTTTGAAGGTTATGAGTCCAACTATATCTTGCTGATAAAATCCTTGATAATCTCCGGTTCTAAATTCATTGCCACCGCGTAGGCCGTCAATAAGCGCAGCAGGCCCAGAGGCTGCATACTGATTGGAATATTTGCTTTGTAATTCAAACTGGATATCCGGATTTTTTTTAATGAAGTTCGCGGTAACCGTTGGGCTTGTGAAATTGCTTAAATTCTTAACGTTTGCAGCTTGTGTGCTCGCCTTGATACTGATGCTCGTATTTTCCTTAATGTAAAATGGTTTTTGATAGACTTTCCATTCATCGCTGTTCATTTGAAAATAGTACACAATTGTATTTTTTTCACTGTGTAGTTGAGCGCTCCCAATTTCAATCAATAATGAATCGTCAAAGACGCGTTGTTCAGTCTTAATAAAAGGAACAGGCGTGATCATCTCGGGTAATTGTACAGCATTCGTGTTTTTCTTGACTGCTGGTTTTTGAGGGCTGGCACCCATTTCAAATTGTAAAAGACCGCCTTGCATCAGTTGTTCGTGACTAATTTGCAGATCAGTAAGGCTTTGGCCGTTCCAAAGTACCGCTTGCACGTAGCAATTAGTGGCGCTCTGATTATTGCATTTGATTTGTATGCTCTTTCCGTTTTCTAGACGAATGTTCGCACTATTGATATTGGGTCTCCCGATTTGGTAAACGGGTTTTCCGGGTGCAATTGGATAAAGCCCAAGTGTGCTGAGCACATACCAAGCACTCATTTGTCCGCAATCTTCATTGCCTGCCAAGCCATCAGGGGCATTTTGGTACATTTCTTTTAAAATACGGTCCACATAAAACTGCGTTTTATAGGGTGCATTTGTGAAGTTGTACAAATAGGCCATATGATGCGAAGGTTCATTGCCATGTGCATATTGGCCAATGAGGCCAGTGATATCAGCTTGTTCACGGCCTGATAACTTCATGTCTGTTGTAAAAAGGCGGTCAAGCCATGTTTCAAGAGAATCTGGCCCGCCAAGCAGTTGGGTCAAGAGTTCGATGTGTTGAGGCGCATACAAAGAATATTGCCAAGAGTTGGCTTCTGTGTAGTTAAAATTGACTTCTGAAGGGTCAAATGGGCCGTACCATTGTGCACCCCTGCGCGCACGCATGAATTTGGAATTGGGGTCATAGAGGTTGATGAAATGGTAACTGCGCTTTTCAAATTCAGCAGCCAATTCTTTGACGCCCATTGCTTTGGCCATTTCAGAGATGCAAAAATCATCGTAGGCATATTCAAGGGTTCGAGAAACCGACTCAGGTTCATCGGCAGAACTGATTAAACCGTTTTTAGCATAGGCTATTTTTCCAAATTCATCTGCTTTGGCGGTTGAGACCATGGCTTTGAGCGCTAATTTGGCATCGAAGTCGCGGATTCCTTTGAGGTAGGCGTCTGAAATAACACTTACGCTGTGGTAGCCGATCATACATTCTGTTTCGCAGCCCGCAAGTTCCCAAACAGGGAGGTCACCGCCCTGTTCGTATTGTCTGAGGAAGGTGCGCACAAAAGCACCGGTTCTTTTTTGATCGATAATTGTAAACAAAGGATGATTGGCACGATAGGTATCCCACAAAGAAAAGACTGTGTATTGTTGATCCTTGAGGTCTTGGAGTTGGTGAATTTTTTGATCCCTTCCACGGTAGCGGCCGTCGACATCGCTCATGAGGTTGGGAGCAACCATGCTGTGATACAAGGCTGAATAAAAGTTGACTGCAACTTGGTTATCCGAGCTTTGTATTTGAATTTTACCCAATTCCTGATTCCATTTCTGTACATTTTGATTATAAACCTGCTGGATAGAAAAATGTGGAATTTCAGCCTGTAAATTAGATTTCGCACCTGCCTCATCTACATTTGACATCCCAACCGTAAGGGTTAATACTTGGGTGTCTTTCGGGAATTCTAATAAGAGTTTGAGTTCGCCATTTACTTCTTTTAGTGTTGATGAAATAAAGGGGATGGAGCTACTCAGATAAAAATAAAAATGTTGTTCGTTGGCCCAGGCTTCTGAAACTCTGTAGCCGCTTACGTGCTGTTTGTCAATGATATGGAAAGCTCCTTTCAGTAGTTTATCGCGGTAATTGAGGTCGATTAAGATGTACTTTTTTTCATTGGCGTTCAAAAAGGTATACTCATGAATACCCGAACGTTCCAAACAAGAAAGCTTAGCGGTAATGTTTTCGTCTTGGAGCAGTACTTCATAATAGCCTAGTCGGGCCACTTCGTCTTGATGTTTAAAACTAGAGCCATAGCCATTCGGATCTTCAAATTTACCTTTCCACTTGGCTTGTCCACTTTGTGGTACAATCAGCATGTCAGCATAATCTGGCACTCCAGTACCACTTAAATGCGTATGGCTAAAACCATAGATGATAGAATCTGTATAATGATAACCACCGCAGCCATCCCAACCGTCGTAACGCGTGTCAGGGCTCAGTTGCATCATGCCAAATGGGGCGCAAACACCAGGAAAGGTGTGGCCGTGTCCGCCTGTTCCAATCAAAGGATTCACGAGCATTGTTGGTGGTAGTGTCGTTTTTGAAGGCGCTATGGAATGAGAAGGGGCTATTTTTTGCTGGGCCTTGTCCGAGGCCGTTTGCAGGTTGCCAATTTGAGCAAAAACTAACTGTTGAAAGCCTAAAATAAGGCAGCTGAAAAGCAATTTATTCATGAATGAAATTTTCTTTTATTGAGTTGGCTAAAGGCCTTGATTTGTTTACCGTAAAAATCCCAGATAATCAGGCCATGGTATTTGAATACCTTGAATTTGCTCTTTTTGCGCAAGCGGTAATTGCGGCCAAAATGACGGTAAAGCGCCATGTGCGCTAAAAATATTTGCCATGTTAGTGCAGGTTTGCCTTTGAATAAGAATTGAATAGCAGCAATACCATCTAGAAGCATCCGAAAGAAGAGCAGTAGCAACATGAAACGTTGCTGATTCTTGACGAGCATCCAGAGGCTATTTCTAAAATTGAGATAGAGTTTTCTTGGGTTGTCGTAGTCGAGGGTGGCACCCCCATAATGCCAAACAACAGCTGCCGGGATGCAATAAAAGCTTTTACCTTCTTTTGCCAAACGCAAGCAAAGGTCGATTTCTTCCATGTGCGCAAAAAAATGCGCGTCAAAACCACCAACTAAATGAAAATCATGGGCCCTGATCAGCATAGCTGCTCCTGAAGTCCAAGTCACTTGTTGTGGGCCTTCATATTGCTGTTGATCAGGTTCGCAAATATGCATCATGCGCCCGCGGCAAAATGGAAAATAAAAGGTATCTAGATAACCACCAGCAGCACCCGCATGTTCAAAATGCGTGGGTTGGCGATCGGCTAAAACTTTGGGCTGAACAGCAGCAGTTTCTGGGTGCGCTGCTAAAAATTCAAGGAGGGGAGTGTCCCAGTTTGGGCTGAGGCGCACATCGCTATTTAAAATGAAGTAGAAGTCATATTGACCCTCTAGGGTTTTGAGTGCTTCGTTGTAGCCCGCTGCAAAACCAAAATTTTGAAGCAGTTCAATGCGCTTAACTTGTGGAAACTTTGCCTTGAGAAAGTCTAAAGAACCATCTGTGCTGGCGTTGTCGGCAACATAAATATCCCAGTTTGGACTGTAGTCCAGGACACTTGGTAAGTACTTTTCTAAAGGACTCAGTCCGTTATAATTGAGGATGACCAGTGCTTGAGCCATGGCTTAGTATTGACGGTAAAAATCAGCTGCATTACCACCAAAATGCTTGACATTCATCATGTTGGGGTCATCAACTGTGCCGTTTACGGTATTTCTTCTGGATAAAATTTGTTGCCAGGCTGGGTTTTTGAGTTCGCCCACCATGTCTGAGTGCAATAAACGGTGATTGTTTGTAATCAGGTCTGGATTATAAA
>JBEEKM010000009.1:0-48743 GCA_041168645.1 Bacteroidota bacterium
CCCGAGTTCAAATGGTCTTTGTGCATAACGTGGCTCTACTTGTTTTTTATCGGGGAAAATCCAAATTTGAAATAAGTTGAGTGCTTGATCGTGGTTTGGATTGAACTCGCTATGGTAAATGCCAGTGCCTGCCGACATCACTTGCACCTCACCAGCTTGAATGATCTCACTAAAACCCATGCTATCTTGGTGTTTGATTGCGCCACTTAGCGGAATAGTGATAATTTCCATGTTGTCGTGGGGGTGTTTTCCGAAACCCATGCCCGGCGCTACGATGTCGTCATTTAAAACCCGCAGCATGCCAAAATGGATGCGTTCTGGGTTGTACCAAGAGGCAAAACTAAAAGAGTGTTTCGCATCGAGCCAGCCGTGATTGGCGTGACCTCTAGATGCTGCTGAATGGTAAACCGTTTTCATGCTTGATTTTTTATGCAAAGAAAGCACGACTTCAGTGCTCAATTCAATAACACATGTTAATACTTTTTGTTGGGAGTTGTCGGGCTTTGCTAGAAATTGTGCAATTTCGTTATATGGTATTAAGTCGTTTTTGGCTGGTTATTTTCATCAGCTCTATTTTATTTGTTTTGTTTTCAGTTTTTTCCGGACAGTTCTATAGCATAGATTACGTTCTGAATGGTAAAAAAGATGATCCAATTCTCATTGGAGAAACTTACAAATGGAAGCTCCCACAACACGTCGTTGAAAGCATGGCAAGGGCTGATAACAATACTTATGTTAAGGGTGTAAATCCAAATGATCAAGATACAAGCTATGTTTTAAAGGAGAAAACCGTACTGATTTATTCAGGTGTTCAAAAATCAGACGGCTTACTCGTAACTGCAAAAGCGAGTTTGTTTGATCTCATTTTGCCACTCATGGCCTACTTAGCCTTTTTTGCAGGCATCATGCAACTCCTAATAGATTCAGGTGCTACAGAAAAATTAGCCAGAAGACTCAGTCCTTTCTTTCAAAAAGTATTTCCAAGCGTCCCGGCAGGGCATCCGTCCATTACCTACATGACCATGAATTTCTCAGCGAATTTCTTGGGCCTAGATTCAGCTGCCACGCCCTTCGGTTTAAAGGCGATGGAAAGCTTACAAGAACTCAATCCTGAGAAAGAAAAAGCCTCAGATGCGCAAATCATGTTCTTGAGTCTTCACGCAGCAGGTCTCACCTTAATACCGACCTCAATTATTGGTTACCGTGCCGCAGCCAATGCAGCTAATCCTGCCGATGTCATGTTACCTTGTATCATCACTTCATTTGTAGGAACGCTAGCGGCTTTCTTTATTGTGGGCTTGCGTCAACGCATTTCTTTTAAGAGTGGGTTATTGTTAGGCGTTTTGATGGGTGTTGTTGGTGCTATATTAGGTTTGCTTTTTTATGTGGGTTCCTTGGACCTCGTTGAGAAGAACTACTTTACCAATAACTTCTCAGGAATTTTGTTGTTTGGCATCATTGTCTTGACACTCATTTTTGCATTTAAGAACGAAGCCCAATTCAAGGCTAAAGACACAACAGTTTTTGATGCTTTTGTGGAAGGCGCAAGAGGAGGTCTAGACACCGGTGTCAAAATTTTCCCATACGTGTTAGGGATGCTCGTTGCCATTTCTGTGTTTCGAAATTCGGGCTTGTTTGAGCTCATCGCTGCCGGGATTTCTAATTTGTTTCAATATGCCGGTGTCGGTAAGGAAATTACGGATTCTTTGCCAGTTGCCCTTCTTAGGCCTTTTAGTAGTTCAGGGTCCAGAGGTTTTATGCTGGATGCCATGAATCAGTTTGGCCCTGATAGTTTAGCAGGGCGCTTGTCTGCGATATTTCAATGCTCAGCCGAAACTACATTTTATGTCATTGCTGTCTATTTTGGCGCCATTAACGTACGCAATACGCGCTATACCTTAGGTGTAATGCTTCTTGTTGATCTTATTTGTGTACTCACGGCAATAGCCGTTGCCCTGTGGTTCTTTGCTTAATTGATTAGAAAAGCGAAACATGAGTCTAGCACAATTAACCTATCCATCTCTGGTCATCTTGGCTTTTGCTAAAGCAGTTGAAGGCAATAAAGAATTACAGACTTGGCTGCAAGAAAATGGCTACCCAGAGCTTTTCATGGCTGCGCATGCCATTCGTTTACAAGATCCTGCACGTCAGTGGCTCATGAAAAATGGTTACCCACATCTTTTAGCCATGATTGCAGCGGCGGAGGGCGATGAAAAAGCACAAAAATGGCTCAAGCAATATGATTACATGGTGTTGTATCATATCGCAATGGCTGTGGAGCACGAGAAAGAAAGTTGGTTTTGGTTGCGTCAAAATAGTTCACCTGAACTCATTATTTTGACCAAATCTATTCAAATGATTAAAGATCAAATTGAAGAAAACCACAACGACGTACACGCTATACATAAAGATTTATAGCAGGTACGTCGTTAGTCAGGTAAATATTCGCTTAGAGTAACATAGCAGCAGGCTGCTCCATGTATGTCTTAAAAGTTTGTAGGAAGGATGCTCCGGAAGCGCCATCAACAACACGGTGGTCACAAGAAAGTGTTACTTTCATCACTGAACCCGGAACAACTTGGCCATTTTTAACGACCGGAACTTCTTTGATACCGCCAATCGCCAAAATACAAGAGTCTGGCGGATTCACGATTGCTGTGAAAGATTCAATACCAAACATCCCTAGATTAGAAATGGTAAAGGTATTGCCTTCCCAATCTGAAGGTTGTAATTTTTTGTCTTTGGCTTTTTGAGCAAATTCGCGGACTTCAGCAGAAATTTGCGTGAGGCCTTTGTTGTCTGCAAAACGTACAACCGGTACTAATAAACCTTCATCTACGGCAACAGCTACACCAATATTGACGTGCTCATTGCGTCGAATGAAATCGCCCATCCAGGCGCTGTTTACTGTTGGGTGTTGACGCAAGGCCATTGCCACCGCCTTGATTACCATGTCATTGAAAGAAACCTTCACGCCATCGAGGCTATTCAAAGATTTTCTTGTAGCAATAGCATTTGACATATCGATGTCAAGGGTGAGGTAGAAGTGTGGTGCTGTAAATTTACTTTCAGCCAAACGACGAGCAATCGTTTTGCGCATTTGTGAGATGGGTTCGTCGTAGTAAGAAACTTGACCTGTGTTACTTACTGCTGCAGCAGGTTTACTAGCTGGTGTGTAAGGAACATAATGATCGACGTCGCGTTTTACGATGCGGCCATTTTCACCAGTACCGGCAACGGCTTGAATATCAATTCCGCGCTCAGAAGCTAATTTTTTAGCTAATGGGGAAGCAAATACACGATCAGAGGTATTATTAGTTGCCACAACTGGAGCTGGCGTTGGTGCAGTTACGGGAGCTGCAACCGGTGCTGGAGCGCTAGCTACTTCTGGAGCTGGTGCAGGAGTTGGTTCTGGTTCTGGTGTACTTGTCGTAGCACCCGGAGCTCCGGCAGCTGCATTAGCAAGTGCTGCACTGATGTCTTCACCAGCCTGACCAATAATGGCCAAAACGCTATTTACTGGTGCCGCTTTTCCGGTTTCAACACCGATATGCAGTAAAACACCATCAAAGAATGATTCAAATTCCATGGTTGCCTTGTCTGTCTCAATTTCAGCAAGAACTTCACCCGCTTTAACGGTGTCACCAACTTTTTTTGTCCAGGCAGCAACAACACCTTCTGTCATGGTGTCGCTCAACTTCGGCATGTAAACTACTTCAGCCATGTTTCTTTATTTTTTTAGTATTCTTTGATGTAAGGATAATCAGTTTGAACATACACGTCCTCATAAAGTTCGTGTGCTTCAGGATAAGGAGAGTTTTCTGCGAAAGTCACAGATTCTTCTACTTCAGTTTTTACCCAAAGGTCAATTTCTTCAAGTTCTTTAGCCGAGAGCCATTTATTTTCTTGAATAATGCGCAAGCAGTGCTCGATTGGATCTTGTTCCATCCATTCAGCTACTTCATCTTTGGTGCGGTATTTTTGCGGATCTGACATCGAGTGTCCTTTGTAGCGATAAGTTCTGATGTCGAGTAGGGTAGGTCCTTCACCACGGCGTGCGCGGTCAGCAGCTTCTTCAATGGCTTCGTGCACAGACTCAGGGCGCATACCATTGACAATTTTTGAAGGCATGCCGTAAGACAAACCAATTTGAGAAAGATCAGTTACGTTGGTGGTGCGCTCAACAGACGTACCCATGGCGTAATTGTTATTTTCGATGATGAAAATAACTGGAATTTTCCAGTTCATGGCCATGTTAAAAGTTTCATGGAGCATACCTTGACGAACGGCACCATCACCCATAGAGACAAAAGCAACATTTTTAGTGCCTTTGTACATTTCAGCAAATGCAACGCCAGCTCCCATTCCGATTTGTGCACCCACGATTCCGTGGCCACCCATGAAATTGACGCTTTTGTCAAAGAAGTGCATGGAGCCACCCTTACCTTTTGAGCAACCTGTGGTGCGTCCATAAAGCTCAGCCATTAATACGCGTGGATCAGTGCCTAAAGCAATCGGATGTGCGTGGTCGCGGTAAGCAGTCATGTGTTTGTCGTCTTTGTGACAAGCACTTGCTGTACCTACAACAATCGCCTCTTGGCCAATGTAGAGGTGACAAAAACCACCAAATTTTTGTTGGATATAAAGTTGACCCGTTTTTTCTTCAAATTTTCGGATCAAAAGCATGTCCTTGTACCATTTAACGTATGTTTCTTTTGAAAACTTAGGTTTAGTAGAACTTTTTACGGCTTTAGCGCACATATTTTCTTGTTTTTATCGGTCACAAATATACAAATCATTCACAAACAATGTTCAAAATGTCAAATTTACACTAAGTCATTTTGTTTGTGCGTGCGTTTCAGTTTTGAGCGCACGATAAACTAAATAAACGCCAGCAATTACTAGCGGAATACTGAGCATTTGCCCTGTATTAAGCGGAAGCGTGTAGTCTCTGGCAGTTTGCCCTAGTTTGAAGCACTCACAAATGATGCGCGAGCCAAAAATCAGGATTAAAAAACTACCGAAAACAAAACCTGGCTGTTGCCATTTTTTAAGTTTCCAGTATAAGTAGAGGAGTAACCAAAACGAGATGAAATAACAAATGGCCTCATAAAGCTGTGCAGGATGGCGCGGTGAGGGGTCGTAAAAGCCCGTGTCTTCATTGAAGTAGTACTGAAACTGAAAGGCCCAAGGCACATCGGTAATGTAACCTACCATTTCATGATTGACCAAATTTCCGAGACGGATAAAAGTACCCGCTATGGCAATTGGTGCAGCGATGCGGTCGAGGATCCAGATGTAAGGTTTTTGAGAAACCTTTTTTGAGAAAATAAATAAGGCGATTAGTATGGCAATTGCTGCGCCGTGACTGGCCAGACCACCCTCCCATATTTTAATAATATCGCCGGGGTGCGAAAAATAACCGCGTTCTAAGCGGCCCTTTACAACTTGGTCCCAATAGGGTCCGTAAAAAAAGACATGGCCTAAACGCGCACCAATGATTGTAGCCAAGACCATATAAGTAACCAGGCTATCAAGGGTTTTGTCAGCAATTTGTTCGGCCTTGAACATTTTGCGAATGACAAAATATCCCATCACAATACCCGATACAAAGAGCAAGCCGTAAAGGTTAGGCGTTCGCCAACCTTCGATCAGTTGGGAATCTACACTCCAGTTGATAAATAAAGTCATGGTGCTTGGTTTTTTAGGACTTGTTCAACAAGTGCTTGAGGTTTCTCTTTCTTTTCCTGAAATGGTAGAGCGGCTGAACGACCTTTCTTGAAGATGAGGTTGCTCTTGTTCTTGCCTTTTCGCAGTTCCTTTTGTTGTTCAATCGGTAATTGAATGATTTCTTGACAAGGGGTACTACAGCAATTCTGCATCTGGCTTTTACAGTTGTCACATTGAATGAACAATAAATGACAAGCCTCGTTGGCGCAATTTGTGTGCGTATCTGCAGGCGAGCCACATTGATGACAAACAGCAATGATGTCAGGTGTAATTCTTTCTGCACGACGTTCGTCAAAGACAAAGTTTTTTCCAATGAATTTATTTTCTAGCCCTTTTTCATTGCAATCATTGGCGTATTTAATGATACCACCTTCAAGTTGATGTACATTTTTGAATCCGCGGTGCTTGAACCAAGCTGAGGCTTTTTCACAGCGCACACCGCCTGTGCAGTACATCACGATATTTTTGTCTTCGTTGCCTTTCAAAACAGTTTCTTCAATAAAAGGCAAAGACTCTCTGAAGGTATCCACATCGGGAAGTACGGCTCCTTTGAAATGACCAACTTCCCATTCATAATGATTGCGAAAGTCGATTAAAAGCGTATTAGGATCATCAGTGAGCTGATTGAATGCGGCAGCGTCTAAGTGGACACCTTTGTCAGTGACATCAAAGGTGTCGTCGCTCAGGCCATCGGCCAGAATTTTACTGCGTACCTTTATTTTGAGTTTCAAAAACGAGAAATCAGCTTCGGCATCATCCACAGCAAAATTGAGCCGGATTCCATTCAAGAAGTCAATTTGATAAAGCTCTTCTCTGAACTGTCCTAAATTTGCTTTAGGCACAGCAATTTGAGCATTAATTCCTTCCTTGGCCACATATGTGCGGCCTACGATATCTAGCTTTTTCCAGGATAAATATAATTGATTGCGAAAAGCCTGTGGATCCGTAAGATGTGCGTATTGATAAAATGAAATAGTGATGTACTGGTGTCCGATAGCTTGTAAGTGCTTTTCTAGTGTGGCGCGATCGAGTGTATTCCAAAGTTGCATTTGAGCGATTTATTCAGGTAATTGTTAAACAGCGACATTGTGTTCGCGGAGTGCGTCGTTGAGTGAAGTTTTGAGGTCCGTTGAAGCTTTGCGCTTGCCAATGATGAGTGCGCACGGAACTTGGAAGTCCCCGGCAGGAAAGTTTTTTGTGTAAGATCCCGGAATCACCACAGATCTTTCTGGGACATATCCGTGGTGTTCGATAGGTTCTGGGCCGCTCACATCAATGATTTTAGTTGATTTTGTAAGCACAACATTGGCGCCTAATACCGCTTCTTTTCCAACGCGTACGCCTTCAACGACAATACATCGTGAACCAATGAAAGCACCATCTTCAATAATGACAGGTGCAGCTTGTAAAGGTTCCAGAACACCGCCAATTCCAACACCACCGCTGAGGTGAACGTCTTTGCCAATCTGAGCGCAGCTTCCTACGGTAGCCCAAGTATCCACCATGGTGTTGCTATCTACGTATGCTCCGATATTGACATAAGAAGGCATCATGATCACCCCTGGTGCAATATAAGCGCCATAACGGGCAACCGCATGAGGAACCACGCGAACCCCGAGTTCTTTGTAATTGCGTTTGAGTGCCATTTTATCGTGAAATTCAAAAGGCCCCACTTCTATTGTTTCCATCTGACGAATTGGAAAATACATGACAACTGCTTTTTTGACCCATTCATTCACTTGCCAGGTTCCGTCTTCTAAAGGCTCGGCAACGCGGAGTAGTCCGCGGTCAAGTTCTTCAATTACTTTTTCAATAGCAGAAATAGTTGCTGGTTCTTGTAATAAAGCACGGTTTTCCCATGCAGCCTCAATTGCTTGTCTCATGCGTTGTATTTTGTTTCGGAATTCGGATCAGTAATATAAGCCCAAGTACAAAGAACACCACAAGGGCAAGAATGGAAGTTCTGATATCCATCATGCCTTCAATGATACCGAACGTAAGTGTACCAATGGCCAAGCCAATTTTTTCAGCGAGGTCATAAAAGCTAAAGTAGGAGGTAAGGTCTTTGGTTTCTGGCAATAATTTAGAATAGGTAGATCTAGAAAGCGACTGAATGCCCCCCATGACTAAGCCAACGCATGCAGCAGCAATATAAAATTGCCATGGATACCAAACAAATTGATACACGTAAATACAGAGTAAAATCCAAATTGTAATTGAAATTCCGAGTGCCTTGAAGTTGCCAATTTTCTTGGATACAAAAGACATCAGGTAGGCGCCTGCTATTCCGATGAACTGAATGATTAGAATTGAAATAATGAGGTCCTGTTGTTTGATGCCAATGACTTCTTTGTTGGCAAATGCAACCGCCATGACCATGATGGTTTGAACGGCCATATTAAACATGAAATACGAACCTAAATATCCTTTTAAGGTTTTGTTCAGGCGGATCTGTTTCCAAACCTGAAACACTTCTTTGTAGCCTTGAGAAATCAGGTTTTTTTGTTCTTTTCGAGTAGCAAGGGTTTTAGGCAGTCTTGAAAACGAGAAAGTCGCAAAACTGATCCACCATAGGCTCACTAATGGAAATGCCCATTTGATCGGAATAACTTTGGTAAAGACGGTCAGCACCAAAATGATGATCAGGAGTGTAGAGCTGCCGAGGTAGCCCATCGAATAGCCGCGAGCTGAAACTTTGTCGTGATCTGCGGGTTCGGCAATATCTGGTAAATAGGCGTTGTAGTAAACCAAACTTGCCCAAAAACCAATGGAACCAAAAAAGAGTGGTAAAATACTCCAATTAATGATAAAAGGCGTTTGCCCAGGTGTGCCATCGGGTGGCGCATTGAAGAAATATAATAAACCACTTGCAGCTGCACCTAAGTAGCAGAAAAATTGCATGAAGAGTTTGCGCTTGCCACCTGCATCTGCAATACCTGAAAGCAACGGCGACATCAAAGCCACAATGATGTAAGAGAGGCAAATGACATAAGCATAGAATTCGGTGTTGTGAAATTCTCTGCCAAAGAAGGAGACGGTGTCATAGATCGTTTTGCCGGCGTCGTTTTTAACACTCGTTTGCGTTTCAAACAAGATCGGAAAAATAGCCGAACTAATGATTAATGGATAGACAGAGTTGGCCCAGTCGTAAAATACCCAACCTGTTATGATGCGTTTATTCCCTTTTTCCAACATAGATCAAAATTAGAGAAATATCTTTAGCCTTTGATTGTTAGCTGATATTTCGTGAGTAATCCTGTAAGTAAAGCGCTGTTAATTTGCAGTCCTTTCACTTGATTTTGCTCCGGATCAAGCAATAAATTCACCGATTGATCAAAATTTGCTTTGCGAAGATCGGCATTTTCAAAAATAGCGCCTACGAGTTCACAATTTATAAATGGGGTCCCTTGGGCCTTTATTTCTGTAAAGTCAACCTCGGTGAGGTCGCAGTCTTGAAACGAACTTTGTTGTAAATTGACCTGATAAAAAGTAGCGTGTCTGAGTAAACAGCTTTTGAACACGCATTCATAGCCAAAAGGATTTGCTGCCTCAAATTGAACGCCTTGCAATTTGCATTTTTCGAAAGCAACGGCTTGAAAAGAGCAGCCCGAAACGCTGATGTTTGATAAATCGCAGTCCTTGAAGCGACATTCAATAAATTTGGCGCCTTTGATTGGTGTTTGCTTGAAATCTAGTCCAGAAAACTCACAGTTTTCATAAGTACCTATTTCCCAATCTTGGATATTTTGAATATGTTGGTCAAAAAAGTTCGGCATTAATGACTTTCATTAAGGTAATCTTGCAAATACAAAAAGGGTTTGTTTAACTGACCATCTACTGTGGTTTCAGACGCACGATAAATGATTTGATCTGGGTCCTCGCCCAGCAAGGCCGGAAAAACATTGTTGAGTAATTGCTTTCCGAAGTCTATTGAGGCATCTTTTGGCAATTCGCAAGGTAAGTTGTCAACGGCCATCACGGCAATTGCACCCGCTTGGTCAAACGGCACCTCAAGACCAGTTTGTGGGTCATAGCCGTAGTAGGAGTTACCTATTTTACTTGGGCGAATGGTGCAGGCAATGGGCCCTGCAATATCACAAGAAATATCGGCAACCAACTTGATGCGGTTTTGCGCTGAACGCAGCATGTCTTGGGTTAAAATCAAAGGCGATTTTGCAGACCAAAAATGACACGGAATGTACATGTCGGCAATTTGCGCGAAGGCTGCAAAATTGCTTTTGTAATTTTCAGGATTTGCGTAAAAATCCGCTTTATCAAAGCCATTATCTGCTTTGCGGGCAAAATATTGGTGGGTATCTAGATGCGTAAAAACAGGCTCTAGATGCGTATCATTTAAAAACGATTCAGCACTCACCTCTTTGATGGGAAGTAAAGAAATGATTTCGCGTGCGCCGTGTCCTACTTTACCAAAGCCAGTCAAAACACAACGGAAATTTGAAGGGAGTTTTACTTTTTTTAATTCGCTTTCTACCTCCTTACGATCATGGCAAAGGTGTGCCGGTTTTAATTCAAAACTTTTAGTTTGAAGTCCGTACGTTAAAAAGCCATTATAGGCACCTACGATTCCCGCATAGCGTCCAAAGCCAGTGATGCGTTTGTTTTGAGCGTCCTTCAGTACTTCGTAGTCAACTAAGCGAATTTGCTTGTTTAAAATTTCTTGCAAAAGTGCTCGGTTATACGGCTGCTTCTTAATGGTATGCGAGAAAAATAAATAAGTTTTATTTGGGATCAATTGCTCTTTAGGGACTTCTTTGACACCGAGTAAGATATCGCAATGGCTGAGGTCTTCTTGAACAGCTAGGCCTTGGTCTAAATATGCTTGGTCTGCAAAACAGCGAATAGGGCTGGTTTGTACCGTAACTTTAACCTGAGGGTAAGTGTCTTGCAGTTGTTTGCATTGTTCTGGGCTAAGTGGTACCCTGAAATCAGGTGGTGTTTTGCCTTCGCGAATAATGCCGATGTTGATGATGGACATACTTTGTTTAAGAAAGGTAATGATCAATAAATTCTCGTACACAAGCGTCACCGCCTTTGCGTGTCAAGATGATATCTGCAATGCTTTTAATAGACGGCACAGCTGAAGCAGGCGCAACAGCCAAACCAACAGCTTCCATTACTTTAAGATCATTGATGTCGTCGCCAATAAAGGCAACTTCGTTGATTTTCAGCCCAAGCTCAGTACACCATTTTTCGAGTATGGCTAACTTGGGTTCTTGCCCAACATAAACGTGATTGATGCCTAGTAGTTTGGCGCGGTCCTGAACCATGTGTTCAGTGAAACCAGAGGAAATGATACCGAGTTGCAGCTGACCTGCTTTGCTTAAATTGAGCAAAGCCAAACCATCTTGAGTGTGGTAGCGCTTCATTTGATCGCCTTTTTCGCTGACATACATGCCACCATCGGTCAATACACCATCGACATCGAGGATCAGCATTTTAATGTCTTTGATTTTGGCATCCAAAACTGAGCGCTGAAACAGCGGTTTGAAAAGGAGGGCTTGGAGGTCCAGTTCGTATTCTTCGCAAATAGCCTCAAGGTCGTATAGCGACAATTCTTGGACATGATCTACGTCCAGGTCTGCTAAAAAATCGTCAAACTTGATGCCGTGTTTCTGGCACAACCCTTTGATATTTAATTCAAGTAACATAGTTAAACAATTTGATAACCAACACTTTGAGCTACTTTCTGCAGGTCATCTCTTAAGGTCTGGAATTCGTGATAGTTGAGTTGCTGAGAAGCGTCAGATTTAGCCACCTTTGGATTCGGGTGCGCCTCAATGAGCAAGCCATCAATGCCCATTGCAACACAAGCACGGGCCAACGGATTCACGCCATAGGCGTAACCCATCGCGTGTGAAGGGTCGAGTACGATTGGTAAATTGCAATGTTCTTGCAACCAAGCTACCCCACAAAGGTCAAGAGTAAAACGCGTCCCTGTTTCAAAGGTGCGGATACCGCGTTCACAAAGCACCACATTTTCATTACCGCCGGAAAGCACAAATTCGGCCGCCTGTACAAATTCTTGCAAAGTGGTACCGAAACCTCTTTTGATCAAAACGGGTTTCTTAATTTTAGAACAAGCACGCAAAATTCCTTGATCGTACATGGCTTTGGCACCAACTTGAATGATGTCAGTGTGTTCAATAATTTCGTCAATGTGCGTTGCGTCGCGGGCTTCAGTGATCACACTTAAGCCGTATTCTTGTCGCATTTTTGCTAATAATTCTAAGCCCTCGAGACCAAGCCCTTGAAAAGAATAGGGGCTGGTTCTTGGTTTATAACAACCACCTCTGAGTGTTGTGAGCCCCATTGATACCAGTAATTCTGCTGAACTTCTGATTTGTTCTTCTGATTCTACAGAGCAAGGCCCACCAATTAAAATGGTATTGTTGGTTTGTCCGCCGATACTTACTTTACCAAAAGAAACTTCGCGTTTTTCGGCTTGGAATTTTTTTGAAGCCAACTGAATATCATTGCCAAATACCCAGTGTTGTTCAGTGTGCGCCTCTAAATTGTCAGGTACTTCTTTCAGACCACTTCCTGTGATGAGGTATGTTTTGCCCAAATAATCGATATGAAAAGCGTGGGCTTGACGCGCTAATTCAGCAGCCAAGTGGCTCGATTTTGTTTTGATTTCTAAAATCATAATTCTGATTTGATCAGGTTTGAGAATTGAACAAGTCCTTTGAGTGCGTTTGTATGATCAATGACCGGCAAATAGAGCACGGCAAAAGGACTGTTTTTAATGAGTTGCAATAATTCAAGAACGGTAGCGTCTTCTTGAATGCAAATGGGGTGCTGATTGATCATGGCAGGTACATGTAGCGCATGAGGATCTGAACTATTTTGAGTAGTTGAAAGTTGTTTCAAGAGCGCTTTGCGAATGTCAGCACTAGATAGCAGCCCTAGCATTTTCCCAGTTGCGTCAAGCGCCATGGCCACACCCATTTGACCATCTTCCACGGTTTGTAAAGCACTTTGAAGGGTGCAATCTTCTAAAATGAACTTTGGTGTTTCGGTGAGCGGGATCATGAAATCAGCGACTTTAAAACTAGAGCCGATACTTCTTTGTGTGAGGTTCATAAGGGCATTGCCCACACTGGCTTCTTTGAAAAGGTATGATCCTGAAACGGCAGTGCTGACACCCATTTGTCTTAAAATAAACGAGACTTCAGGGTTGACGCCGCCATCTACATGTATAGATTTATTGGGGTAGCGCTTTCTGAAAGTTCTGATTTTTTCAAAATTTTGGCGATCAAAAACTCCTCCAGATTGCCCCGGAATGGTGGCCATAATTAAAATGAAATCAAAATGAGCGTAGTCGTCAAAAGCCGTAATTGGGGTAGGGGTAATTAAAGCCAAACCCTTTTTACCACTGATATTTTTCGGGATTTCAAGTTTGCATTGAAGGTCTTCTACCTGAAAAGTGACGTATTCAACCGGGTTTTCGATCAAATATGGATAGAACTTCTCTGGATCGGGTGTGATGATATGTAGATCTAGAGGTAAGTCACACAACTGACGGATTTGTTGAATGTCTTTAAACACCTCGAGGTTGTCATTGCAGTCAATGTGCAGAAGGTCTACTTGATGGGCTGCAAGATCAGCAATAACGGCTTCTAAAGGTCGAGAGGCGTCAGAGTAAATGGATGCTGAAATCTTCATGGGGCAGCAAAAAAAGATGGGGTAAGCTACTCTTATCGCACCGCTACAACCTCATACCTTTGCTACATTCCTGTCCTGGAGGATTAAGAGGGAGCTGGTCGTAAAAGACTTACCCCATGCAAAAATAAAGAATTCCTTTGATATTAAGCAACAATTGCTCTATTCAAAAGAGAAATCATGGCTAAACAAACGATAAAAAGTTGTGTAGCAGTCTCTTCAGAAAGTGCGGAGCCATCCTCATCGTCTTCAGAAACCTCCATGGCCATAAACTGAGCCAATTGTGGTTGATCACAGAAAGACTCAATGATTTCTTCGTCTTCTGATTCAAAATACTGATCAAGCATATCGAAATAAGGTTCTTCTAATTCATCGATATCGGCTTCAGTTACCGCTCTAAGTTCGATTCCTTCTTGTTTGAAAGCCTCTAAAACCAGGCAGAAATAATAAATCAGTAAGCCTTCGAGATCCTCATTTTTATACTCCTCAGGGGCAGTCATGACGTAACCCAAAAGCGCTTCTTGCGCTGAGGCATATAATTCGGTGATGTTTTCGAGTTGATCATCGGTGAGGTTATCTACAACCCCAATGGCCTTTTCAATGGCCTGTAAAGAAACTTGTTTCATGCAAATATTTTGTCAAAGGTAGTCTATTTCAATTGAAACTAGATTTGTAACTTACGCTACACTTCAAAAAATAAGCTTATCTTAATTTTGTACCTGAAATGAAAACAATATTACATTCTGAAAAGTATTTTACATATCTAGGTTATGTGCTTGGCGCGATAGGTGGGTATGTCTATTTTCTTGCTTTTCCTTGTACAACTGGTTGTGCTCTGAGAAGTACTCCATATGCAACAATCTTTATGGGCTTGTTGTTAGGTGGTATCGTTTTTCAATTTCTATTTGAATTCATTAACCCAAAAAATAAAAAAGATGTCAAAAACAATCATTGATGTGCGCACGCGTGCAGAATTTGCAGGTGGACACGTTGCAGGTTCTATTAATATTCCTCTTCAAGAAATAACCGAGCACATTGACGAAATTAAGTCAATGCAGGCCCCAATTATTTTCTGTTGTGCTTCAGGTAACCGTTCAGGTCAAGCCACACATTATTTCCAATCGATTGGAGTTGATTGCGAAAACGGTGGTTCTTGGTTGGACGTCAATTATCAAATGACTCAAAATTAATCAGATGTCTCTTCTCAAAAAATTATTTGGTGGAACAAGTGTAGATTTTAAAACACTTGTTAAAGAAGGTGCCATGATCATCGATGTGCGAAGTCCAGCAGAATTTAATGGAGGCCATATTAAAGGTGCTGTCAATATTCCATTACAAGCAATTCAATCGAGCTTCAATAAAATACCTAAAAACAAAGTAATCATTACTTGTTGTGCCTCTGGCATGCGCAGTGGTAGTGCCAAAAGTTTGCTCAAGTCCGCTGGCTACACCGTTCACAACGGAGGGGGTTGGATGAGTTTGAAGTCTAAATTGTAAGTCTTACTTAAGCTCTATTTCTTAAAAGCTTGAGCAATAAAAAAGGCGGTCATTGACCGCCTTTTTTATTGCTATAAAATCCTTATTTATTGTTTTCAATAATGTAAAGCAAGATCTTTTCCATTAAATGCGCGCGGTCTTTACCGCTCACATTATGTGGGTGCATTGGGTAAACGAAGTAATCGGCTTGTACGCCATTTTCGATGAAAGACTTTAGTAAGACTTCGTTGTGTTGCATGACCACAACGTCGTCAACGGTGCCATGAATCAATAAGAGCTTTCCTTTTAAATTTTTGGTATGGTTGGTTAGCGCATTGTTTTTATAACCGTCAGGGTTTTGCTCTGGGCGGTCCATGTAGCGCTCGCCATACATCACTTCATATAGTTTCCAATCGATCACAGGGCCACCAGCAACGCCTACATTAAAGATGCCTGCTTGGCGCAACATTAAAGAGGTGGTCATGAAGCCACCAAAAGACCAGCCGTGTACAGCCATGCGGTTGCCGTCAATGTAACTCAAAGATTTCAGGTAATTGACACCTGTAAGTTGGTCTTCCATTTCAACAGTACCTAGTTGGCGATGAATTTGGCTTTCAAACTCAAAGCCACGCTCGCCTGAACCTCTGTTATCTAAGGTAAATACAATATAGCCTTGGTTGGCTAGCCAGTGCATCCACAAATTGGCTCCTGCCAACCAGCTGTTGGTCACCATTTGTGCATGAGGCCCGCCATAGACATAAACCAATACAGGATATTTTTTGGAAGGGTCAAAATTGCTTGGTCTGATCATGCGGTAGTAAAGTGCAGAACCATCAGTAGCCTTGAGTGTCCCTATTTCCGTAGTTCCGATTTCGTAGTCCATGAGCGCATCTACGGCGTTGTGTAACGGCTTGGCAACTTTGCCATTGAGCGTCATGATTTGCTCTTTGTTAGCTACTTCTAGGCTTCCAAAAGCATCGTAATAATAAGCGCCTTTCGGAGCCAATGCAAAGCGGTGTGTTCCTTCCTGTGTGGTCAATAAACGGTTGTTTCCTTGTAAGTCCACTTCATAAACTAAAGTATTACAAGGGTTAGGACCAGTTGCTGCATAGTAAATTTTAGAACCATCTTCATTAGCTGCTAAAATAGACTTACAAACGAATTTATTGGCGGTGAGTGTCTTGATGATTGTTCCTTTAATATCAAAGTAATAAAGGTTGTTAAAACCATTTTTTTCCGAGATCCAAACAAAATGATCAGAGGTATTTGAAGGAAAGAAGGCAGGGTGTTCGGGTTCAACCCATTTGTCGTTGGCTTCTTCTAAAAGTGTTCGGATGAAAGTGCCCTTGACGTCATACAAGTTCAACCACATATGGTTTTGATCGCGGTTGACCTCTGCGACCATGATGTATTTTTCACTCGGTGTAAAAGTGACATTTGTTAAATAAGAATCGGCGCCTGAACGTGGGCTAATAAATACTGTCTTCTTGGTTTTAACGTTGTAGATACCCACCTTAGGCTTTTCAGAAGCTTGCCCCGCCATTGGGTATTTAATAAAACGAACGGCTCCTGGTACTTGATTCACATCGAGTAATGGGTAGTCATGAACTGCGCTTTCATCTTTTTGATAAAAGGCAAGTAAAGCACCAGAGTTTGACCAGAAAATCCCTTCAGAAATGCCAAACTCACTGCGTGCATAGGTTTGCCCTGAGACGATGTTTTTGTCTTTGTTTTTGGTAATTGGGCTGAAAAACTTGGCAGATTCTTGTATGTAAAGATTGTTATCGATGGTGAAGGCCAAGCGTTTACTTGCAGCATGAAAATGCGCGTTGTCTCCGTTTTCAGCAACTGTATGTGTCGTTCCAGTTTTGGTAACAACGTTATAGAGTGCAAATACACTGCCGCCATCTGAAACTTGAAGGACATCTTTGGATACCCATGAGCTGTAGGCAAAATGCGCAAATTTGGTTCCGAGCGCTTGGTTGAGGGCATCGATTGTAAGCAATTCAGTAGATTTTTCCGAAGAAACAGCACTCAGTTGAATGCTTTTCCAATCGGCAGAACAAATCGTGTATTGGTCGGTTTCTGGAACCCATTGGAAATTGTTTAAGCGAGTAGGAGAGAGGGCTCTTTGCTTGAGTACAGATTCTTTGAGGTCAAAGGTCTTTTTTTGAGCATGAAGCTGTGTCGTTAGTACGAAACAAAGAATAATGAGCGCTAAATTTCTCATGTGCGTTGTATAAATTGATTAAAAAATAATTCGAGTGGTCTGCCAACGTGGTAGCAGTGCAAAAGTACTTGATCGAGGTCTGGATTCAGTAAAGTTTGCGGCTCAAAAGTGCTGTAAAAGTAAAACTGTTTATTGAAAATGAAGGCTTCTTGTTGTGCAGCTTCTTGAAGGTGTTTGTCTAATTTCTTGTTTTTTTCACCGTGAATTTCTCCAAATACAGCCTTAAATTCTTTATTGGCATATAGTTTTCGAAATTCAGCGAGGTTGTCTGCGATCCCTTCTCTTAATGCAAGCAGATCTTCTTTTTCTATTTCATAGACTCCACCGTAGGCCCTCACATGTTCGGGCCCCAATTCAAAATAGATACCATGTATGGAGCTACTTTTTTTGCCCTGAGGAGAAATGACTGCCGAACACATGGTTTTATACGGTGTTTTGTCTTTCGAAAAACGAATGTCGCGGTTGATCCTGAAAATGCAATCGCTGGCCTTGAGTTCTTTAAACGCAGGTTCTTTCTTAGCAAGCTCATCGATGAGGTGCTGTGTAAACGCTTTAAATGGTTCTTTCACGCTGCGTTCATAGCGCTTGCGATTTTCATCAAACCACTCTTTATGGTTATTAGCGGCAAGCTCTTGAAAGAATAATAAGTAATCTTTGGTGAAAAAAGGCATGTGCTAAAATTACGAAAAAGCCTGACTTGATTCAAAAAGCACCTTCAAATGGGATTAATTGAGGGAAATTGTAAATTGTACAATTACCAACATAATTGTGAAAATATAACAACGAATTTAGTAACTCTGCTTAAGAGGGTCTTCGGATGTTTGTAAAATGGAGCAACATATTGGTGCGCAAATTCGTGGAGTGATTGAAAAACGAGGAATGACAGTTACTGAATTTGCGAGTAGGATCAATAAATCACGTGAAAATGCGTACTCTATTTTCAATCGAAAAACAATAGATACGAGTTTGCTTCAAATCATTTCAGAAGTGCTAGCGTATGATTTTTTCAAACAACTGAGTCCAACTTTTCAAGTTCTGGAGGCTGAGTTAGAAAAGGTAAAGGCCGAGAATTCGCTACTCAAAGACTACAACGCTTTATTGAAACAACAGCAAGTCAAATAGGATTCTTCAAGAAATCCTTGCATTTCAATAGTTTCTGTGTATCTTTGCACCCCAATTATAGTATAAATTAAAGTTTAACCTTATGAATTCTTACGAAACTGTTTTCATTTTAACTCCCGTTTTGTCTGATGAGCAGGCAAAGGAAGCAGTGCAGAAATTCGAAGGCGAGATTACCGCAAAAGGTGGAAAAATCAAGCATTCGGAGAGCTGGGGTTTGCGCAAAATGGCCTACCCAATCCAGAAAAAATCAACCGGATTTTACTATCTAGTTGAATTTCAAGCTGAAGGCAACGTTGTTGCAGATTACGAATTGATGATGAAGCGTGACGAGCGCGTTCTCCGATTCTTAACTGTAAAAATGGATGCTGATCACCTTGCCTACGCTGATAAGCGTCGTGCTAAAGCTGGAGCAACTGCCTAATTATTGTCAAACCTATTAAAGAACGAGCTATGTCAAACGATATCCGTTATCTAACTCCGATTAACATCGATATTAAAAAGGAGAAATACTGCCGCTTCAAAAAAAGCGGAATCAAGTTCATCGATTACAAAGACGCTAATTTCTTATTGAAATTGGTTAACGAACAAGGTAAAATTTTACCACGTCGTATCACTGGTACTTCCCAAAAGTATCAAAAACGTGTCAACAAGGCCATCAAGCGTGCACGTCACCTTGCTATCTTGCCTTATGTTGGTGATATGTTGAAATAAGTCATTGTTGAACGACAAAATTGAGAAATCATGGAAGTTATTCTAAAGAAAAATGTAGATAAACTCGGTTACGCCAATGAGGTAGTAACTGTGAAGCCAGGTTACGGTCGTAATTTCCTTATTCCACAAGGATACGCTGTATTGGCAACCGCTAGTGCTAAAAAAGCACACGAAGAAGTGATGCGTCAAAAATCACACAAAGAATCAAAAATGTTGGCTGAAGCACAAGCAGTTGCTGCTAAATTAGCGGACGTATCTGTTAGCATCGCTACTAAAGCTGGTGAAAACGGTAAAATCTTTGGTTCTGTTAACACGGTTCAATTAGCTGAAGCACTTCGCGAAGCTGGTTTTGATATCGATCGCAAATCTTTGAAAATCAAAGACGAGCCTATCCGCGAGGTGGGTTCTTTCGAAGCAGAAGCGAACCTTTACAAAGGTGTGAAGCAAAGCTTTAAATTTGAAGTAGTTAGCGAGTAATCGTTGATCTTTAAGATATAAAAAAGCCCCGCAATTTGCGGGGCTTTTTTTATGGAGTACTTTTTAAAGTGAAGTTGTTTGTTCTTTCTTTCTCTTTCTCTTTCTCTTTCTCTTTCTCTTTCTCTTTCTTCTCCTCTTTAATGACGAGTAAGAGCCTCAAGCTAATCTTTAAGTTCTTTACTTAAGTGTTCTTGAACGTAGTCAAAAACGCCTTCCTCTAAGGTGTGAAAACCACCTGTATAACCAGCACTTAATAACTTCGACATATTGGCTTCCGTAAAATATTGGTATTTATCGCGAATGTCAAGTGGCGTATCAATAAAACTAATTTGTGGTTTAAGGCCAAGTGCTTCGAAGGTGAGGCGGGCAAGATCATAGAATGTTCTGGCTTTTCCGGAGCCTAGGTTGTAAATACCATTGGTTGGCAACTTTTCGGCTAAAAACTGACACACTTTTGCGACATCTTTGACATAAACGAAATCTCGGAGTTGCTCACCGTCTTTGTAGTCTGGGTGATGGGATTTAAAGAGTTTCATTTGGCCATTGGCCTTGATTTGTTGGTAGGTATGAAAAACTACACTGGCCATGCGACCTTTGTGATACTCTTTAGGGCCGTAAACATTAAAGAACTTGAGCCCATACCAATGAGGAGGGCAGCTTGTTTGTTCCAAAGCCCAAATATCGAAGTCATTTTTAGAAATGCCGTAAAGATTCAAGGGTTTTAATTGGCTACAAATGCTGTGCTCATCGTTGTATCCAAATTCACCGAGGCCGTAAGTGGCGGCACTGCTCGCATAAACCAAAGGAATTTGAGCTGTACTACAAATTCTCCAGATTTGCTGGCTATACGCTAGGTTCAGGTGTGTTAATATTTCTTGACTTTTTTCGGTGGTATCGGTGCGGGCACCTAAGTGATACACCAATTCAATTTCTGAACTATGCGCTTCGAACCAAGAAAGAAAATCTTCGCGGTCAATACATGCTGCAAATTGCAATGTTTGCCAATTAGCTTTTTTACTTTCAATTGAAAAGTCATCGACAAGGATGAGTTGATCAAAACCGGCTGCATTGAGTTCTTGGGCTAAATAGCTGGCAATAAAACCGGCTGCGCCAGTGACAACAATTTTTTTAGAAGAGGCCATTGATTTCAGCGTCAATAGCATTAATGATCTTACCGAGGTCTTCTTGGTTTTCTGGAAAACGGTTGTTGTCGACGTCGATGATGAGCAATTGCCCTTTGTCGTAGGTTGAAATCCAGGCTTCATAGCGCTCATTGAGGCGCTTGAGGTAGTCAAGGCGGATGCTTTCTTCGTAGTCGCGGCCGCGTTGCTGAATCTGATTGACAAGTGTAGGAACGCTTGCTCTGAGGTAAATCAGGAGGTCAGGGGCAGACACGAAAGAATCCATGAGGTTAAAAAGCGAAAAGTAATTTTCGAAGTCACGGGTAGTCATGAGGCCCATCGAATGCAGGTTGGGAGCAAAGATGAAAGCGTCTTCGTAAATGGTGCGGTCTTGGATGACTGTATTGGTCGATTCTTTGATTTCTTGAATTTGTGTAAAACGACTATTCAAGTAATAAATCTGGAGGTTAAAAGACCAGCGTTGCATATCGTGGTAAAAGTCATTGAGATATGGATTTTGATCCACGTCTTCAAAATGGGTGTCCCAACCATAATGTTTTGAAAGTAAGTTGGTTAGTGTGGTTTTACCCGAGCCAATGTTTCCTGCAATTGCAACGTGCATAGTCAATTTTTTTAAAGGACTAAAGTACGACAATTCAATTGAAACGTCAAAAAGTCAAGCCTACAATTTCAGCCGATAAACACTGATTTTTTGCCCTTGTTGAAAATAAAAGCGGTCTTGTAAAACTTGAAGCTCTTGATAGTTTGTTGTGGGCAGTTCAATTGGACTTGAATGGATGCTCGGACCTAATTTTTCGATTCGATTTTGTTCTTGTTGCCAAAGTTCATTTTGATACCCAAAAAGGTGAAGGTTTGGTGCTAGTGTCAATTTTTTAACTAAGGTAAGGTTGCGATCAAACTCAAAAAAGCGTCCATCGCTCAAATGGCAAATGAGGTTTTGTTGGTATTCAAAAAAACCAACAAGTTGTAGGTCTTTGCTGCCACCAAAACAATTATCTATAATCTGAACAGCCTTTGCTGTATTGATATTAAATAAAATAAGGCGTTCGCGATACTGATCAAAAAGCCAAATGAAATCAGGTCTTGCGCTCGCGGCAATAGCTGTAACAAATTCAAAACCTTGCTCGGTAAGATTGATACTCGAGCCTTTTAACTGAAGCGTGTTGTCCAAGATACCTATCATTTGCTGCTCTTCAGAGAAAATCAAACTCCGAAGTCCATTGAGTGGGTATACCCCACTGATTTGACCAAAATATTTGAACGATTCTTGAAAGAGTTGGCCCGTTTGCTCGTTGCGCACACTCAAGCTGTTTTCCTTCCACTGATAGAGCTGTCCCCATTCATCCAAGACCCACTCCTGGCTTGGATTGATCAAGTTGAGTTCCTTTTCAAGCTGCCACACCTGTGCATGGGTATACATGCTGAGTGAAAAGAGGATTAAGAAGAGCTTGCTCCATTTCATGCTTGTCGCATTATTTCTTTGAGTAAAGTGTCATCGTTTTGCAAACGTGGGACTTTGTGTTGCCCCCCTAATTTACCTTTATTTTTTAACCACTGATGAAAAGTTCCAGGTGCAGCAAGGCTTAGTAACGGGAATCCGATATTGATATTGCCTTTGCGCTTAGCATCGTAATCGGCATTTTCTTTTTTGAGTTGTTCATCAAGCGTTTGCATAAAAGCAGCTGAATCTGTCGGGTTATTTTCAAATTCGATTAGCCAATGATGTGCCCCAACTTCTGTAGCACTACTGAAATCTGGCGCTACTGTATATTCTCTGATTTGTACCTGATGCGCTTTGCAAGTTGCACTAAGGGCCTTATCTGCGTGCTCAATGATTAATTTTTCTCCAAAAGCATTGATATAATGAGCCGTCCGGCCACTGACCACAAAACGATAGGGTTCGGTTTGCGTAAAACGAACGGTATCACCAATGACGTAACGCCATAGACCAGCAGAGGTTGAAATAACCAATGCGTAGTCTGTATCGATTTGCACCTCTTCTAAAGGAAGCACCTTTTTTGATTCAAGCCCTTCGAAGCTGTCCATTGGAATAAATTCATAGAAAACTTCAGAATTGGTCAAAAGCAAGAGGTCTTTGTTGTCTTTTTGATCTTGCAAGCCAAAATATCCTTCAGAAGCATTATAATTCTCGACATAATTCATATCGGGCTTTCCAATAATTTTTTCAAAGGCACTTTTGTAAGGGGTAAAAGACATGCCTCCATGAATATAAAGTTCAAGATTTGGCCAAACTTCATGAATGGTATTGGCTTTGGCATGCACGAGTACTTTTTGTAACAAGAGCAAGGTCCAGCTCGGCACACCTGCAATGATGCAAATGTTTTCTTTGCATACAGATGCAGCCATGCGCTCTAATTTTTCTTCCCAGTTCTCTAGTAATGCAATTTCTTTTTTTGGGGTGCGTCTGAGTTCGGTCCAGATCGGGAGGTTATTGATGATTATAGCAGATAAATCACCGATAAATACTCCATCGCTATGCTGCTCAATTTTTCCGGTTCCTCCGACAATTAAATGTTTGGCATTGTAGAGTTTTCGATCTTCAAAATTATGATAGTATTGGGCCAGGAGATCTTTGCCACCAGCATAGTGGTTTTCTAATAGGGAGCTCTCTGTTATGGGTAAAATTTTGATCCGATCAGCAGTTGTACCTGATGATTTAGCGAACCATTTGGTTTGTCCGGGCCATAATAAATCACATTCTCCTTCGATAGCGCGGTCTATATATGGCTTGAGCAGACCGTAGTCGGAAAGTGGTACGCTAGTGCTGAATTGAGCGTAGTGATCGAGTTGCTGAAAATTGTATTTTTTTCCGTAAGCGGTTTGTGCACCTTCAAGCAGAAGAAAGGAAAGGGTGCGCTCTTGATTGACAATAGGGTGGTCCCGAAAGTCGTTGATGCGATCCATACGCCGACCGATCCACCATGAAAATAAGGTGTTAAACGGCATGGATCATTTTTTAAGTATTAACCCCAGATAAGGATCGAAACGATGATGCCAAGTAGGGCAATGGTAACAAGGGTACCAACAGCTGCAGTAGATCCTTCAAAGAAATTGTCTGACATAACTTAAAATTTATGGGTCAAAAATAACGATTGTTTTGATTCAGACGCCCGCTTGTCCAAAAAAAAAGACCCAATGTTGGGTCTTTTTAGTGAAGTATGGTTTCTTTAGTTTCTGTTACCAAGTAATCTTAGCAAAGACAAGAATAAATTGACGAATGTTAGATAGAGTTGAAAACCAGCAAATAAGGCTAATTTTTGACGCATGGTTCCGTCCATTTGTGCTTGGTAAGCCATGTTTTTGATCATTTGCATTTCATAGGCAACTAGGCCAGTAAAGATGAATACACAAACTAAAGAAATGACATAGTCAAAACCTTCGCTACTCACGAACATATTGATTAAACTCGCGATGATAACGCCAAAAAGTAACATATAAAGTAAGCTTCCAAATTTGGTGAGATCAGTTTTGGTGGTATAACCCAAGAAAGCCATAAAGCCAAACGAGCCTGCTGTGAGCAAGAAAGTAGTGCCAAGGGTTGCTGTAGAGTAGGCCATGAATAATACGGACAAACTCATACCCAGTAAAACAGCATAGGCCACAAATAAAATGAGCAGCGTCTGCATCGAAAACTTATTGATGCCACCTGCCATTGCAAATGAAATGAGCAATGGTGAAAACAAGACAACATAAAAGAAAATAGATACGCCACCTGTTGCGGTTAAAAACAATGAAGCCATTAAAGGTGCGTTGCTTCCGATAAAGTAAGATACGACACCTGATATGCTCAGTGCAGCAAACATATAAGTGTATACGCTTTTGATGAAACTTCTAGCGTAATCTTGGCTTAGAGAGCCTTCTTGTTGATAGTTGAATTCTTCCATGGTTAATGAATTTTAGCTTGTACTAAATTAATAAATTCTCTTCTTGTTGCGTCGTTGTTCATAAAAAGTCCGGTGAAGGCACTAGTTGTGGTCACAGAATTTTGTTTTTGAACGCCACGCATTTGCATGCACATATGTGCACACTCAATGACAACTGCAACACCTTTTGGGGATAGTGTTCTTTGAATGCAGTCTCTGATTTCTATAGTAAGTCTTTCTTGAACTTGTAGTCTTCTAGAATAGGCATCGACAACACGTGGGATTTTACTGAGACCGACAATTTTACCGTCCGGGATGTAGGCAATATGCGCTTTTCCAAAAAATGGCAACATGTGGTGTTCGCACATCGAATAAACCTCGATATCTTTCACCAAGACCATTTCTGAATATTCTTCGTGAAATATAGCTGATTCAATAATGGCATCTGGGTCTTGATCGTAGCCGTTGGTCAAGAATTTCATGGCTTTGGCCACGCGTTCTGGGGTTTTTAAGAGCCCTTCACGTGCTGGGTTTTCACCAAGTTGTTCAATGACGCTTTTGTAGAGATCCTGGAGTTTAGAATTTTCCAATTGAGGTGTTTTAAAACTAACAAACGAGAATTACTTAGAAAGGTTCCTTTCCGCCGTAGTATTCTACATAGTTATTTTCTGTTTCGAGCAGTTTGATTTTAGCGAGTTCTCCGCCGTTTTCCAAAACGAGTGGTGCAAGAATGTCCCAAATGGCAATGGCCATGTTTTCAGTGGAGGCCATAATGCCTTCTAAAAACGGAACATCAAGATTGAGATTTTTGTGATCGAGGGCTTCAATGACATGAATTTTAACGAGTTGGCTGAGCAACTTTAGGTTCATGATGAAACCAGTTTCAGGGTCGGGGGTGCCTTTGACAGTTACCCAAAGTTCAAAGTTATGGCCGTGCCAGTTGTGATTGGAACATTTGCCAAAAACCTCCCAGTTTTTTTCTTCGGACCATTCTTCACGCCAAAGTTTGTGTGCTGCGTTAAAGGTTTCGCGTCGGGTAATGTAAGTTGTCTTCATGCTGTTAAATCTCTGCAAAGTTAGCTAAAATCAGGCATTTTGCGAGGCCATCGCGGTCAATTTCTGTAATTTGAATATCGACAATTTGATTGACAAGTTCAGCCGCGAAAGGCGTCTTGACTTTGACATAATTTTCTGTAAATCCGTAGAGAAAACCTTCGTTTTCTTCTTGCTCAAAAAGCACCTTTTTTGTTTTGCCAATTTGCGTTTGGTAAAAGGCTTGCTTCTTGCGGTCCGACAACAAATGCAATTGCTTGCTACGCTCTCTTCTGACCTCCATCGGAACTTTGGTGCCGAGTTTTGGAGCACCGGTGTTAGCGCGTTCGGAATAAGTAAAGACGTGTAAGTAAGAAATATCGAGGTCTTTTAAGAAATGCATGGTTTCAAGGAAGTTGTCATCGGTTTCACCTGGGAAACCAACAATGACATCAACCCCAATACAAGCGTCCGGATTGATTGCTTTGATTTGCGCAATACGGTTAGCAAAAAGTTCGCTGCGGTATTTGCGGCGCATTTTTTCTAAGATTTCATCAGAGCCGCTCTGCAACGGAATATGAAAGTGTGGTGCAAAACGGGTGGCGCTTGTGAGGCAGAAATCAATGATTTCATTGGAAAGCAGGTTGGGTTCGATTGAAGAAATTCTGAAGCGATCAATACCCTCAATTTTGTCGAGTGCCTTTGTGAGTTCAAAGAAGTTTTCTTCGCTGCCTTGCCCGAAGTCACCTATATTGACACCTGTTAGAACGACTTCTTTGACTTCTGTAGCGGCAATTTTTTTAGCCTCAATAATGGTTTGGGCGATGCTTGCATTTCTGCTTTTTCCGCGTGCTAATGGTATGGTGCAAAAGGTACAGAAGTAGTCACAGCCATCTTGAACTTTTAAGAACGAGCGGGTGCGATCACCATAAGAATGGGAAGGAATAAACTCATGTGTATGCTTGATGTTATCGTGAACAATCGTTGCTTTTTCAAGCGCATCTGCGGTTGCGTTATTTTGCTCGATTTCCGAACGCTTTTGCTCAAGGTGCTCTAGGACGTTGAATTTCTCATTGGCTCCTAAAACGAGGTCGACACCAGGCATTTGGGCAATTTCTTCCGGTTTGAGCTGCGCATAACACCCCAAAATAATCACCATGGATTCAGGAGAGATTTTCTTGGCGCGTTTGACCAATTGTTTGCATTTTTTGTCGGCGTTTTCAGTTACCGAGCATGTATTAATGACAAATACATCAGGGTTCTCCTCAAAATCAACTTTTGCAAAGCCGCCATCCTCGAACAATCTACTAATTGTAGATGTTTCTGAGAAATTAAGTTTACAACCTAAAGTATAAAAAGCAACGCGCTGGTATTGATTCATCAGCGCAAAAGTACAAAATCCTTAAATTTGCATCAAAAATCAATGGCTATGAAATACGATATTGCAATTATTGGCGGAGGAATTGTTGGCGCGGCTACCTTTTACAAGCTTCAAAAGAAATTCCCTAACCTCAGTATCGTCCTTTTTGAAAAGGAAAAAGTATTAGCAGATCACCAGACCGGAAACAACTCTGGTGTGATTCACTCTGGTTTGTACTACAAACCAGGTTCATTAAAAGCCAGAAATTGTATTCAAGGGCGCAAAGAATTAGTTGCCTTTGCAAAAGAATACGGCATAGCGCATGATGTTTGTGGAAAAGTAGTCGTAGCGACCGATGAAAAAGAATTGCCACACATGGATAAAATTTTCAATACCGGCCTAGAAAATGGCATTGAGGGCATTGAAAAAATTAGTGCCGCTCAAGTCAATGAAATAGAACCGCATGTCAAAAGTATTGGTGGTATTTGGGTACCAGTTACCGGAATCATAGATTTTAGAGGCGCAACAGAAAAAATGGCTGAACTTGCTTTAGCAGCAAATCCACAAAGTGCGATGCATTTAGGGTGTGAAGTTCAGGGCATAGAAAAAAGCGAGGATACATCTCAGATTTTCACCAATAAAGGTAAGTTTGAGGCGCGCTACTTAGTTTTTTGTGCAGGTTTACAAGCAGATCGCTTGGCGCGCAAAGATGGTGTTGATCTGAAGGAACAAGTGGTTGGTTTTCGCGGAGACTACTATGAATTAACTCCAGAGGCAAAACACAAAGTCAAGAACCTCATTTATCCGGTTCCTAACCCAGATTTCCCTTTTCTAGGCGTTCACTTTACACGCATGACCAATGGTGAAATAGAATGTGGACCCAATGCGGTCTTTACTTTCAAACGAGAAGGTTATGGCAAAACAGATTTCTCTTTAAGGGACACCTATGATGCCTTAACCTATAAGGGTACTTGGAAGCTGTTTTTCAATAACATGTCTTTCGGCATCAACGAATACCGCAGAGCCTTCTCTAAAAAGCTATTCTTGAAAACTTTACAACGCATGATTCCGTCTTTAACCATGGATGACATTCATCCGGGGCGCTCAGGAGTTAGAGCTTTGTTGTTGGCTGAAGATGGTGATACCCGTGATGACTTCAGAATTGAATATCATGGCAATTCTATACATGTGTTGAATGCACCTTCACCGGCAGCCACTGCGTCTTTAGCAATTGGAGAATACATTGCGATTGAAGCAGAAAAGCACTTCAATCTGTAGTTATTGCCTTACTAGCTTGCCGTCTTGCCAGTCTTTGATCAGTTTTGACCAAGCGTAAGGATTGAGGAGGTTGTTTTGTGGCAGCTGACCATTGGTGTAAATTTTAGTGTTTTGTTGTTTGGTCATGGTGCCGTAGGCTAAAGAAGGATCGGCATCAAGACGAGCCGCAACAAAGGCTAAGGACTCACCACTGAGTTCTCTTTGTGCCCTGCGCACGTCATCTTCATAAGGATTCATGTTGACGAAATGTTGGGCAAAAGCTTCTTTGTTTGGCCACGGATAAACCCTGATTTCGGGTATTTCTAGGGTGTCGCGCGTGAGCATGTGGATGATGCTGTAACGGTTTTCTGAAAGTGAATCTGGGACAACAAAAGGACTTGTTGAATAGCCTTTTCTTGAAAACAAGATGGTGTCGCCTTTTTGGCAGACAATTGAGAAAAAACCATAGCTATCTGAGATGAGCCCCTTTCGTAAAGTTTTGTTGTAAACGGTTGTGTAGGGAAGTTCAAAAGCTTCTTCTGTGACCACTACGCCAGAAAGTTGGATGAGTTGATTTTCTTGCGCATGAAAATCAAGCGCTTTAACCAAAAATAGGAGTCCGATGAGTAATAAAAGTCTTTTCACAGTATAAATTTACGAATATCATGACGAATGGAAGCGCATTTGGTAACCAATTGCTAACAAAATGGGAAATTTTATTGTTAAATTTGCAGGAATTTATTAAAAAATAAGTTCATGTCTCTCTCGAATCTTTCCCAAATAACTGAAGGTTTAACCTACGACGACGTCTTATTGGCTCCAGCCTATTCTGAAGTCCTTCCGCGTGACGTCTCTTTAAAGAGTAAGTTTACCCGAAACATTTTGGTCAACACGCCAATCGTTTCAGCTGCCATGGATACCGTTACTGAATCCGCATTGGCTATTTCTATTGCCCAACAAGGAGGCATAGGCGTGATCCACAAGAACATGAGCATCGAAGCGCAGGCCATGGAAGTGCGCAAGGTCAAAAGATCAGAAAGCGGAATGATCATCGACCCAATTACGCTTGCTGAAGATGCACTCGTTAAAGATGCCTTAGCGCTCATGAGAGAATATAGCATCGGTGGTATTCCGGTTGTCAGCGCAGATAAAACGCTCAAAGGCATTTTAACCAACCGCGACCTCCGTTTTGAAAAAAATCTAGACAGACCCGTCACCGAAATCATGACCTCTGAAAATATCATTACCACTGGTGATGGTACTGACCTTTCTACCGCAGAGGTTATTTTGCAACAAAACCGCATTGAAAAACTACCTGTCGTTGATGAGCACAACCGCCTTATTGGTTTAATCACTTATCGCGACATCATTAAAGTAAAAGAACACCCAAGCTCTTGTAAAGACCAGTTGGGGCGCTTGCGCGTAGCTGCTGCTGTTGGTGTTACCTATGACACCATGGACCGCGTCAAAGCGCTCGTTGAAGCCGGAGTCGATGCAATCGTCATTGATACTGCTCACGGACACACCAAAGGTGTTGTGGATCAACTAAAGGCTGTAAAAGCGGTTTACCCGCAACTTGAGGTTGTGGTCGGTAACATTGCTACGGCTGAAGCTGCAAAATATTTAGCTGAAGCAGGTGCCGATGCTGTTAAAGTCGGAATTGGCCCGGGTTCTATTTGTACCACTCGTGTCATTGCCGGAGTAGGGGTTCCGCAATTGACGGCTGTCAATGAAGTGGCAAAAGCCTTAGAAGGAACTGGCGTACCAGTTATTGCAGATGGTGGAATCCGTTACACGGGTGATATCGTTAAAGCCATTGCAGCAGGAGCTGATATCGTGATGCTCGGCTCTATGTTTGCAGGTGTTGAAGAATCTCCCGGAGAAACCATCATTTATGAAGGTCGTAAATTCAAGTCTTACAGAGGGATGGGTTCATTAGAGGCCATGCAAAAAGGCAGTAAAGACCGTTATTTCCAAGACGCCGAAGACGACATCAAGAAATTAGTGCCAGAAGGTATTTCTGGTAGAGTGCCTTATCGTGGCAAACTCATTGAAGTGATGTTTCAGTTAATTGGCGGGCTCAGAGCCGGAATGGGTTATTGTGGTGCTGCCAACATTGAAAAACTAAAAGGAGCACGCTTCGTGCGTATTACGTCTGCAGGTGTCCGTGAATCGCACCCACACGATGTAACAATTACTCGTGAAGCGCCTAATTATAGCATTAAGTAATTTTAAATAATTTAAATCGAGAATTTTCAAAAGATGAAGCAACTTATTTTAATTACAGTTCTTAGCTGCCTAAGCCTAACAGTCTCAGCTCAAAAGGATCCAGTAGTCATGTCAATTGACGGAAAGCCAGTAACACAAACTGAGTTTCTCCAGATTTACACCAAAAACAATCCTAACCCAAGTTTCGATAAAGATTCTTTGGACCGCTACATGGAACTTTTTCAAGTATTTAAACTTAAAGTCGCTGAGGCGGAGGCATTGGGCTACGATACCATTCCGCGCTTGAAAAAAGAACTTGAAGGTTACAAAAAACAATTGGCACTCCCTTACCTCATTGATTCAGTGCAAAATCAAACGATGGTCACTGAGGCCTATAATCGTACAGCTAATGAGGTCAGATGTTCACATATTTTAATCAAACTAGACCCTAACGCCAGTCCAAAAGACACTTTAGAGGCTTATAATCGCTTACTCGGCTTAAAAGCAAGAATCGAAAAAGGCGAAGACTTCGCTTCTGTTGCTAAATCTAAAAACGGTTCTGAAGATCCTTCTGTTGTCAATAACGGTGGCGATCTCGGTTATTTCACTGCTTTTCAGATGGTTTATCCTTTCGAAGAAAAAGCTTACAACACACCTGTTGGTCAGGTTTCTGCACCCTTCAGAACGCGCTTTGGCTATCACATCTTAAAAGTGACTGACAAGCGCCCTGCTCGTGGTACTATTAAGGTGGCCCACATCATGATTGCAACAGGTCGAGAAGCAAGCACCGAGACGCGTCAAAATGCAGAAAAGAAAATCAACGAAATTTATGACAGCCTTGTTGCAGGCGCTGCATGGGATAAAATGGTCAACGCATATTCTGAAGATGCCAATAGCACTAAAAAAGCGGGTGAATTGCCAACTTTTGGCTCAGGTACAAGTCAGCGTATGGTTCTCGAGTTCGAAGACGCAGCTTTTGCACTCAAAGAAGTAGGACAATTCTCTAAGCCTGTTAAAACGCAATATGGTTACCATATCATTAAATTGCTTGAGTGGTCTCCAGTTAAATCTTTCGACGTGATCCGTCGTGAATTGCAAGCCAAAGTCAATAAAGACGAACGCTCCAAAGTGACCCAAGATTCTTTTGTTCAAAAACTCAAAACCCAATACAATTACCAAGATAAGTCTGCTAAAGGTCTTGAGTGGTTTGTCAATAACCTTGACTCCAACTATTATGTCGGAAAATGGAAGGCTACAGAGTTGAAGTCTAATAAAACGCTTTTTGTCCTTGGTGGTCAAAAATTCAAACAAAAAGAATTTGCCCAATACGTTGAAAAGAACTTCAGATCCGTTCGCAAAGACGAGGCGTCAGTTGTCGTGAAACAACTTTATACACAATGGGAAAAAGCAGCCATTCTTGCTTACGAAGAGTCTTTGTTGCCAGCTAAATACCCTGCATTCAAGGCACTTGTTCAAGAGTACCATGACGGTATCATTCTTTATGAAATCATGCAAGATCAGGTTTGGAATAAGGCGGTGAAAGATACGGCTGGTTTGCGCACCTTTTTCAATGAAAACAGAAATAAATATAGCTGGTCAGAACGCATCAATGCAACTGTTTATGAATGTAAAGACGAGCACATCGCAGTTCAAGTCTATGGCATGTTACTGAAGTCAGACACCATTACTTCTAAAAATGTTATTGAGGTCATTAACAAAGACTCCGAACTGAACCTGAAAGTGCGCATGAACAAATTTGAGTTGAAGCAAACAGCTTATCTCAATAACCGCAACTGGACCCTTGGTCTGAATCCGGTATATTCTTATGAAGGTAAGTGGTATGTCGTTAAAGTTGCTGAAATCATGCCGCCAGCTCCTAAGGAATTTACTGAAGCTAAAGGCTTGGCAACTTCAGATTATCAAGTTTATTTAGAGAAAAAGTGGTTAGATGCGTTACGTTCTAAGCATCAAATCGTCATTAACACTGACGTACTTTACCAACTCGGAAAAAACCAATGATCAAGACTCTTCTTTTTGCTGTAAGCCTCTTTTTGACCCTAACTCATGTTTATGGTCAACCTAAAGTGGTCAATCAAATTGTTGCCCAAGTTGGCGACCACATCATTCTTTTATCGGACCTAGAAACCCAGCGTTTACAGCTCAATGAAAAGGAAAGAGAACAAGCAGGTAAATCTTGTCAAATTCTCGAACAACTTTTAATTGAAGAATTATTAGTCAACCAAGCCCAGATCGATAGCCTTGAAATTTCAGATGAACAAGTTGATGCTGAAATGGAGAACCGCTTGCGTATCATGGAAAACAAAATGGGTGGGCGTGCAAACCTCGAGGCTTTTTATGGCAAGTCAACAATTGCAATTAAAGAAGAGTTCCGTACCATTATTCGCAACAAAATGCTTGCTCAGGAAATGGAGCGCAAGATAACCGGTGATATCTCGGTTACACCAAAAGAGGTAGCAGCTTTTTATCAAACCCTACCTAAAGACAGCATACCTTATATCAACATGAAGTTGAGCTTTCAACAAATCGTTCAGTTCCCTGAACTTACCAAGGATGACAAAAAATTGGCCTATGACCAATTGGTTGACATTCGTAAACAAATTGTTGCAGGTTCAAAATCTTTTGACATGATGGCTAGGCTCAAGTCAATGGACCCAGGAAGTGCTAGTCAAGGAGGTAAAATTCAAGCATCTAAAGGTATGATGGTTCCGCAGTTTGAAGCCACCGTATTCGACCTCAAGCCAGGCGAGGTGTCAGAAATCGTCGAGACGATGTATGGTTATCATATCATCAAATTAATCTCTAGAAAGGGCGATGATTACACTTGTCAGCATATCCTCATTATGCCTGAATACAGTTCCAAGAGCATTTCCATCGCGGCAGCTAGAATGGACACTTGCTATCAAATGCTCAATCGCAATGAAATCACTTGGGACGAAGCCGTAATTCGTTTTTCTAACGACGAAGGCACCAAACAAAACAAAGGGGTGCTCACCAATCCGTATACCATGGATATCTATTGGGACATGGAGCAACTCAATGAAATTGACCAGCAAATTTATTTGCTCACTGATGCCCTAGAGAGCGGCGGCATTTCACAACCATCTTTGTACATGGATTTATTCGAGCGCAAACAAGGTATACGTATCGTTCGCCTCCAAAACAGAGTTCCGGCACACCAAGCTAATCTTGAGCAAGATTACGCGCTCATAAAGTTAGCCGCCGAGAACGACAAAAAACAAAAAACACTCGATGAATGGGTGCAAACCAAGATTCCAAATGCTTACGTTCGAATAGACGCGGCCTATCAAAATTGCGATTTCAGAGTTAATTGGCAAACCACACCTTAAACCCATGACAGACAAAGAACTCATTGATCAGCTGGTACTCGATTACCAAGCCCTAAAAAAGGAAATCCATCAAGTAATTATTGGTCAAGATGAAGTGGTTGACCAAGTCCTTATTGCCATTTTTTCCCGCGCACACTGCTTATTAGTAGGTGTGCCAGGATTAGCGAAAACGTTACTAGTCAATACCATTGCACAAACTTTGGGTTTGTCGTTCAATCGCATTCAGTTTACCCCAGATCTCATGCCCTCAGATATTGTGGGTTCGGAAATCCTCGACGAAACCAAACAATTCAAATTCATCAAAGGCCCAATTTTCTCCAATTTAATTTTGGCCGATGAGATCAACAGAACACCGCCAAAAACGCAGGCTGCTTTACTTGAGGCCATGCAAGAGCGCTCAGTAACCGCCGCCGGAAACACCTATAGTTTACCAGCGCCGTTTTTTGTGCTCGCAACCCAAAACCCAATTGAACAAGAAGGAACCTATCCCTTGCCAGAAGCGCAGCTCGACCGCTTTATGTTTAATATTTGGGTCGATTACCCCAGTTATCAAGAAGAACTTGAAATTGTAAAATCAAGCACAGGAGATCGCAAGGTAAGTTTAAAAAACGTACTCACCGAATCTCAAATCTTGGCTTATCAAGACCTCATACGCCGCATTCCTGTTGCAGAAAATGTCCTCGAATATGCCGTTACGCTTGTTGCTAAAACGCGTCACAACAATGCACTTGCTCCAGAACTCACCAAAAATTTCATTACCTGGGGTGCGGGCCCAAGAGCTTCACAAAATTTGATCATTGGTGCCAAGTGTCATGCAGCACTCAATGGAAAATATTCTCCAGATATTGAAGATGTAAAAGCAGTTGCTAAAGCCATTCTACGTCATCGCTTGGTCAGAAATTACCGTGCTGAAGCGGAAGGTTATTCCATGGATATGATCATTGAATCTTTGTTGTAGATAAGTATTTTTAATACGGCCTGATAACAGTATTTCGTAATTTAGTTGTGTGAAAGCAATCAGTATTTTTCTTCTCGTCTGTTTCACTGCAGTTTTAACACCAAAACATTGGTGGCATCACTGTGCTCATACAGTGCATGAAAAAGAGTCTGCATTGACTTCTGATCAAACCCTTGACGAAAAATGTGCGATCTGCGATTTATCCTTGAGTGTCTTCACCCGTCCGTCGGACTTTTCATTTTTTGTTTTTAAACAAAAGCCGTTTGTTCACGGGCAATTACAGTGTTTACTAATATCGCTAGAAAGCAAAACACTATTTCAACTCAGAGCGCCTCCGTTAGTTTAAAGTTTAGACACTTTAATTACTCATTTATCCGCTCTGATTCCCAATGAAAACATTTTTCTTTTGGATAAGTACATGCCTATGTTTGCCGTACTTTTCCCAACAATGTGTACAAGGCAAAGTCCTTGATGCACAAACTAAACAACCAGTTTCTGAGGTTACTGTTTCTTTACCTACTTTTCAAATACAGGTCAAAACAAACGAGCTTGGCAATTTTACATTACCAATTGCATGGTCTGATCCTCAGGTACTCCGGTTGCGTCATCCTGATTACAAAGTTTTAGATACCTTGATCATAGGGCAAGGGTCCAGCTTGCAATTTGAACTGCGCTTAGGACACATGACCACCGAAGAAATTACCGTAAGTGGACAAACTATTTCGTTGCGCAACAAAAGTACTGTGCCTATCGAGGTGCGCAGTATTGCCGATTTACAACTTTCCGGAGGGATGAACATCTCTGAATTGCTTACTAAAATACCGGGTGTTTATGCCAGTACTTTAGGCAATGGTATTGCCAAACCAGTTATACGCGGCATGCAAGGCATGCGCGTAGTTACCCTGATAAACGGGCTTCGACTAGAAGGCCAGCAATGGGGTGGAGACCACGGTTTGGGTATCGGGGAATTAGCACTGGGTTCAGCCGAACTCATCAAAGGTCCGGCTTCTGTTTTATATGGTGCTGATGCACTTGGCGGTGTCATCTATTTGGTGGATGAACCTTATGCCAGGATCAATCAGCAAACACTGGATGTGCAACAAAAATGGAATCAAAATACCAATGGTTCTCAAACAAATTTAACCTATAAAAGAAGTCAAGGAAACAAGCGTTTTTTGTTGGCAGGAAGCTATGCCAATCATGCCGATTTTCAATTGCCCAATGGCCTCTATGCTAAGAATTCACGTTTTCATGAGTTGGTTTTAAAAGGTTCATACTCTTGGTTCAAAGAAAATCAGACACATCAGTTCAGATACGCCTTCAATAATACGGTGACAGGTATTCCCGGGCACACCCATGATTCTTTAGCCACGCCATTAAGTTTTCAAGTAGCAACTCAAGGAAGGCGTTATTCTTTACCTGCACAGTTTTTTACAAATCAGTTAGCAAGTTATGAGTTCAAGCGCTTCTGGGCTCGTAACGAGTTTCATTTCTTGGTGGGGCAAACCCTGAATCGACTCGTAGAATACGATGAAAAGGTCACCAAGCCATTCATGGAGATGGATTTATATAATTCTGTTTATCAAGCTAAATGGACTAAAAAATGGTCGGCACAACAACTTATACTTGGAGTTGCAGGTATGTTGCAATTCAATATAAATGCGCCAATTGCTGAAGATGAGCTTTTGCCAAATGCCCTAACTTTTGATCAAGGAATTTTTGGACTCTACAAGTTAGAGCTCTCTAAGCAACATTTGCTGCAATTTGGTTTAAGACAGGATCTCCGTTTGATTCAAACCATGTCAGCAAATCCACTTAAAAAGAGCTACATGAGCCCGAATCTATCAATGGGTTGGTCATGGCAACCAAAAGGATCTTGGAGTAACCAGCTCAATGTTTCGAGTGCTTTTCGGGCACCGCACCTAAGCGAACTTTTGGCCGATGGCTTTCATCACGGTGCTTTGCGCTATGAAATTGGAGATAGTACCTTAAGTCCAGAGCGGAGTTTGCAAATCGATTGGTCTACCGCTTTAAGTTCCCAGCACGGCAGTATTACCATTAATCCGTTCCATGCTTGGGTTAAAGATTATATTTATTTGCAACCTAACGGAACAAGCATCGATGGCATTCCTGTTTTTACCTATGAACAACTGGATCTAGGTCGTCTGTATGGCCTTGACCTCAGTGCGCATTATCACCCACATTGGCTGCACGACCTTCATTGGGAGGGTAACTTTTCGTATGTCAACCTTACAAGTACTCAAGACAGCGCTGTTTCCTTATTACCGCCGACACGCTTGCAAAATGAACTCAAATACCAATGGACTTTTAATAGACCGCTAAAAAAAGTTGAGTTGAGTCTGAGCCATCAATGGATTGCTGCTCAAAATAGGGTTGCTTATCAGGAGACTCCGAGTGAAGCCTATCAAATACTCAATGTGAATATGCGCTTTCATTATGAAAAAAATGGTTCTTGGACCCTGCAAACAGGAGTCAGAAATCTAACAAATTCAAATTACATCGATCATTTATCAAGACTCAAAAATATAGGCATGCCTGGACCTGGAAGGCATATCTATTTAAGTTTGAAATACCAGGTTCAATCACAAATAAAATAATAAAAAGTTATGAAAAAAGTAGTTTTAAGTCTTTCATTTTTGGCATTATTGACAGTTTCGTGCGCCAAAAATAAATGTGCAGAATGTCATTATGACGGCGCATTGGGCGAAGTTGAAATGGGTACGTATTGTGGAGATGAACTCAAGAATTTAGAAGAGTTAGGTACGTATACAGATTCTTTGGGTAACACATATGTAGTACACTGCGGAGAACACTAAGTACATAACTTTTCAACATTCTCTGTTTTTGTTGATAAGTGCAGCAGCTCAAACTTGAGTTTGGCAAGCAATAGCCTTAATTTTATTCAATAGAATGAAGGCTTATGTTTGACGACGAAGACGAGGAATACAACGACAGCAGTTTAAATGAAGATATAGAACACTTTGAGGAGCACTTAAAAGGCAACTCTCTGCGTTTTATTGACAGCGACCGCCTAGAAGGTATTATCGATCATTATCTCATTCAAGGTCAATACAACAAAGCAAAAATTGCAGCTGAATTTGGCATCTATCAATTTGCTTACAATCCTTTGTTTCGCTTAAGAAAAGCCCAAGCACTTGGTGGTATCGGCTTACTCCAAGAAGCCCTCGATCTTGTACAACAACTCGAGCGTCAAGAATTGTTTAGTGCAGAATTATTCCTGACTCGTGCCTCTATTCATGCGCAACAACGCGAGCACAAATTAGCCATCAAGTACTTCGAGAAAGCCCTTGAATACTCAGATCCTGCTGAACACGATTACATCTACCTAGACATTGCCATAGAATACGAACGCTTGCAGCAATATCAAGACGCTATTGATGTACTGCATCGCGCATTGAAAACTAACAAGAATAACGAGGCGGCGCTTTATGAATTGGGCCGCTGCTATGATGCCTTAGGCGCTACACAAGCCTCCATTGATGCCTATCTTAAATTCATCGATGAGCAGCCTTATTCAAGTACTGCTTGGTATAACTTAGGGAATGCCTACAGCAAAATTGAAGATTTCGATCGGGCTGTTTGGGCCTATGATTACGCCATTCTCATTAATGAAGAATTCGGGCCTGCACATTTCAATTTAGGGAATGCCTATCTTTCTTTAGAAAAATACCACAAAGCTATTGAGCATTTTGATCTCTGTATGAAACACGACGGCGACGACGCCATGGCACTTTGTTATATTGGTGAAGCCTATGAGCAGCTCAATGAACTTGATTTATCCAAGCACTACTACAAAAAGAGTATTGCCTTAGAGCCGATGCTTCCTGAAGCCTGGTTAGGTCTTGGTATTGTAGAAGATTTACTCGGTTCAACCAAAGAGGGCATTGTCCTGATTCAAAAAGCGCTAGACTACGATCCTGAAAATGCTGGTATCTACCATGTACTTGCCGGAGCCTATGAGAAAATTGAAGCTACAGAAGAAGCCAATTACCATTATCTCAAAAGCCTTGAATTAGGCCCAACTGACGAAGAAGCGCTCAATGATTACATGGCTTTTCTCAGTTCGAGTTCACTGAGCACCGCACAACACTTTATCTTAGAATTTCTAGATAAACACCCTCAACACATTCAAGCTCAATTGCATTTGATCAATCTCAAATGGCAAACGGGTCAGGTACACGAAGCTAAATTTATGTACCTCAACTGTCTTAATCAATCATCAGCACAAGCAAAAAATATATTTGAAATTAATCCGAAATTGCTAGACGATAGCGATTTCCTACACTTAACAGATGATCTATGAATTTTAAATTAACTTTTATCCCGAAACGTAGTGAAAAACCACGCGAAAAAGGGGTCACCATGATGATGGATAAAGGTCTTGGTTTGCGCGAGACCGAACACTTCATTGAGGCATCGGCACACCTAACCGATCTTGTAAAGTTTGGCTTTGGCACCGCTTTTGTCACTCAAAATCTTGAAGAAAAAATCAAAATGTACCGCGAAGCTGGTCTCAGACCTTATTTTGGTGGTACATTATTTGAAGCATTTTATGCACGCGGTATGTTCAAAGATTACATGCGCTTACTCGATAAATACAACCTTGATCTTGCCGAAATTTCAGATGGCTCGATCATCATACCGCACGATGAAAAGTGCAAATTGATTCATGAAATGTCTCAAACACGTACCGTACTCTCTGAAGTAGGCTCCAAAGATTCAGGTATCCTGATTTCACCTGCCAAATGGGTACGTCTCATGAAAGCTGAACTAGATGCAGGTAGTTGGAAAGTCATTGCTGAAGGAAGAGAAGCAGGAAATGTGGGTGTATTCAGACCGAATGGCACTGCACACACCATGCTGATCAACCGCATCATCGCTAACGTGAAGCCAGAAGATATTTTGTGGGAGGCTCCTCAAAAAAATCAACAAGTTTGGTTTATCAAATTGTTCGGCGCTGAGGTCAACCTCGGGAATATCGCACCAAACGATGTCATTCCGTTAGAATGTCTTCGCTTAGGTTTACGTGGCGATACTTTCTTTGACTTCTTACCAAAATCCTATGCTGATCGTCTCAAACAAGTAAACGATGAGTCAGATGAGTTTGAAGATGAACAAGAATAATTCATCAGATCTTTTTCATTCTCAATATCAATTATTAGGTCATAATGGCCCAATTTACGCTTTAAGTCTTGACTCAGACTTCCTTTATTCAGCTGCCTCAGACAAACTGGTGGTGCGCTGGAATTTATTGGAAGGGGTTCAAGATCACTTTGTGGTAAAGACCGAACGCCCTGCTTTTAGTGTTTTGAAGTCTATCCTCAATGACGAACTCATTATTGGCCTAGACGATGGCAGTATTCACGTAATCGATGTCTCGAAAAAGCAAGAAGTGCGCCACCTCAAAGCGCATACTAGCGCTATTTTTTCATTGGCTGAACACCCAACAAATGGTCATCGTTATTCTACCGACGCCGATGGAAATGTATTTATTTGGGATACTTCCTGGAAGCTCGTGTTACAAATGCCCTTAGCTTGCGGCAAGATACGCAGTCTTGTACTTAGCCATGATGCCCAATTTTTAGTATTGGCTTGTGCAGATGGCAGCATCAAGGTTTTTGACACCGAGTTTTACAATTTAATCAATGAATGGCCAGCGCATCAAGACGGCTGTACAGCATTGTGTTTTTTACTTGATCAATCATTGCTTAGTGGTGGAAAAGATGCGCATATCCGTCGTTGGCGCTTAGATGGAACTTTATTAAAGGCCTATCCTGCTCACAAGGGAACAATTTATGGTTTGGCTTTGCTTCATAAAGAAAATGCCTACGTAAGTGTTTCAAGAGATAAGTCCATTAAAATTTGGGATGCAACCACGCAGCAGATCATTCAAAAAATTGAAGTTTCAGGCAGGGCTCATCTGCACTCAATCAATGCAGTTCAGGTTTACCAAGATAAATTCATTAGTGCTGGCGACGATAAAAGAATTCATGTTTGGACTAAATAGCTTGAAATAGCGTAATTTTAAGATATGAAATGGGCGCTTCTTTTTTGTTTATGCAACCTGACGCTTTGGGGTCAATTTCAATTCAATTTTGATCACTCCGTTCCTGTCACGGTGGATGGCATTAGCCTAAAGTCACCTTGGGCAGGTGGGCTCAATTCACCGCAATTCTCAAGCCTAGACTACGACTTCGATGGCGATGATGACCTTCTTGTATTTGACCGCAGTTCAGACCAATTGCGTGTCTTCAAATTCAGTTTGCAAAATGGTTTACCTCATTACGAAGTTGATCTAAGAGCACAGCTTTTCTTTCCGCCCAATTTAAGATATCGGGTAACTACCTACGATTACGATCAAGATGGTCGCAAAGACCTATTTTGTTATGCCATTGGTGGCATTCAGGCATACCGGAATATAGGCACACCGGCTCAAGGTTTAGTCTGGCAGGCGTATAGTCCATATTTAGTCTCAAACTATGAGGGCCCGAATTTGAATTTGTATATCAGCGGGGCGGATATCCCAGCTTTGGTAGATGTCGAGGGTGACGGAGATATGGATATTTTGACTTACCATATTAGCGGCGAATATTTACAATACCATCAAAACCAGAGTCAAGAATTGTATGGACATTCAGATTCTTTGATTTTCAAACTGAAGAACCGGTGTTGGGGTGGTTACCGCGAAGATGTTACTAGTAACGCTTTATTTTTAAATGATACCAGTTCATATTGCAATGGAGGAAATGTGGTTGGGCCTCAACTCGGAGAAAATAATACCAATAAAGCACACGCAGGCTCAACTGTGCTGGCCCTAGATCTAGATAATTCTGGTGTTCTAGATTTAGTTTTAGGTGATGTTGCATACGGCAATTTAATTAAACTGATCAACGGCGGAAGTGCCCCCAATCAAAATTCTGACATGCTCAGTGCAGATTACAATTTTCCGAGTAATACGACACCTGCCAATGTACAGCTCTTTCCAGCAGCTTATTACCTAGATATAGATGGTGATGCCAAGAAAGACCTACTTGTATCACCGAATGCCAACAACGTTTCTGAAAATGAAAACAGTGTTTGGTTTTACAAAAACCTGAGTAGTAATCAGGGTCCAGTTTTTGCTTTTCAAGATAACGATTGGTTACAAGGTGACATGATTGAACACGGAGCAGGTTCAAGACCTGTACTCGCTGACCTCAATCAAGATGGCTTACTCGATTTATTAGTCGGGAATTTTCATGCTTACAAGCCGGTACTCAACAAGGAGTCCAGGATAGCTTATTATCAAAATATCGGAACAGCAAGCGCGCCTGCTTTCATTTTAGTTGATAACAACTTTCTAGATTTAGCCAATTCAGGTCTTGGCCTTAACTTCATGCCTAGCGTTGGGGACCTCAACAACGACGGTAAACCCGAACTCATCATTGGCCGAGACAACGGTCAGTTGGCCTTGTATCTCAATACTACGGCAGGATCCACACCATCATTTACCTTACAAACTTCCATATTAACAGATGCATCTGGAAGCAGTATTCAGGTGCCAATGTTTGCCAGTCCTCAATTATTTGACTTAAACGAAGACGGAAAACAAGACCTGATCATCGGTTACAAGGGTGGAGGGCTCATTTATTATGAAAACACCGGCAGCACAACTAATCCATTGTTTACTTTGCAAAGTTCAGCGCTCGGATCTATCAATGTAGCAGTTAATGGCCCTGATGGTTTTTCAAATGCCTGGTTCTTTAAATGGCAAGACACCACTTATTTACTTGTTGGGGCTCAAGATGGCCGCATTCATTTTTTTGACAGCATCAGTAATAATATTTTAGGCGCTTATCATGAAATCACAGCAGACCTCGTAGGTTTATCAGTGCAAATTGGGGCTTATGCGTCAGCTAGTGTTGGCAATTTAGATAACGATGCACATCTAGACTTAATTGTTGGGCAAGATCTTGGCGGGCTCTTTTATCTTGAAGATCAACCAGGTTCAGATTTAGGCCTACAGGACCACCAACAGATTGGTATTCGGGTGTATCCAAATCCGTTTTCTAATAGTTTTTCAGTCCAAATAGATGGCGCTCATGAACTCCGGGCCGGATTGTATGATTTAAATGGTCTGCTTTTAGCTGAATTCGAGTTTCATCAAGGCCTGCAAACTGTAGCGTTGCCCCAATTGAAAACGGGCATTTACTTCCTCTCTTTTTCAGATGGGCAAGTACTTAAAATGGTCAAGCAGTAAAAAGCGATGAATCCTTTATTTGATGGCTAACTCAAGTAGGGTTTGCCCATTGAGTTCTGCTCTTAATTGATCGCCGATCTGAACGGGGCCCACACCTGCAGGGGTTCCGGTAAATAAGAGGTCTCCTGTTTTCAGTGTGATAAACTGAGAAACATAAGCAATGAGCGCATCAATTTGGAAAATAAAATCTTTCGGTGAACCGATTTGTCTGAGCGTTTCATTCTGATAGAAACGAAATTCTAGATTTTGAAAATCGTAGTCTTTGACATTGAGCCATATCGATGATAAAGGCGCACTGTGGTCGAAGCCTTTAGCAGGTTCCCAGGGCAAACCTTTTTCTTTGCACTGCTGTTGGAGGTCACGTGCTGTGAAATCGATACCTAAAGTAAATTGAGAGTAATATTTGTGTGCAAAAGCAGCATCAATGTGTTTGCCTACCTTGTCAATTTTAATGACGAGTTCACATTCGAAATGTAAATCTTTGGTGAAGTTCGGGTGGTAAAATTCTGCTTCGCGTAACAAGGCAGTATCGGGCTTCAGAAAAAAGAGGGGAACGGTAGGAAGTGCCGCATTCATTTCTTTGGCGTGGTCGGCATAGTTTCTACCGATGCAAATGATTTTCATGGCTTTTTGAATTTATTTTTCAATAATTCAAGTTTGTCTTCAAGGTTGGTTCCAAGCTGTGCGTCTTTGAGTCTTTCAACTTCTTGACGCAATAATTGCTTAGTGTGTAATGGGAAATCTGCCTCGAGCATCCAGCCGTAATAGCCGGGTTCTTCTTTAAGTACGCGCTCAATGGTTTTTCCTTTGTGTTTGCCAAAATTATAACAGAGCATGTTCTGTTCGTTGTAGCAAAGTCTACCTGCATAATCAGCTCTTTGGTTATCGCCGATGGTAGAGAATTTGGCAAGGCCAGCAATATCGTTGCTGAGGTCTTGGTAGCGTTCTGTTTGCGCTTGCAAGACTTCTAATGTGGCAAGTGTGTCGTAAAGCGCATTGTGTGCATTTTCAATGGTCTTGCCACAATAAAATTGATAAGCAGCAGCTAGCGTGCGCTGCTCCATTTTATGAAAGATGTTTTGCACGTCGACGAAGTGTCTGGCACCTAAATCAAAATCAATTCCGGTTCTCAATAATTCTTCAGAAAATACAGGAATATCAAACTTGTTTGAATTGTAACCAGCGAGGTCGGATTCACCGATGAATTCGATGATTTGAGGCGCTAATTCTTTGAAGGTAGGCGCATTTGCCACCATTTCATTGGTGATGCCGTGGATAGCAGCAATTTCATCAGGGATGTCTTGCTCCGGATTGACTAATTCATTGAAGGTAACGCTTTGTCCATCAGGCAGCATTTTGATGATGGCAATTTGTACAATTCGGTCTTTGGTAATTTGGAGCCCAGTTGTTTCTAGGTCAAAAACACAAAGCGGTCGAATGAGCTGTAAGGGCATCTTAAAGCGTAGTTTCTGAGTCGAAAGCCTCGAGGTAATCGGCTACACGTCTGACAAATTGCCCACCAAGTGCACCATCTACAACGCGGTGGTCATAGGAATGCGACAAGAACATTTTGTGACGAATGCCAATGAAGTCACCATCTGGGGTTTCAATAACCGCTGCCACTTTACGAATGGCACCAAGCGCCAAAATAGCAACCTGTGGTTGGTTGATAATTGGTGTTCCCATGACGTTTCCGAATGTACCGACGTTGGTAACGGTGTAGGTTCCGCCTTGGATATCTTCTGGCTTTAATTTGTTGTTGCGGGCATTGTTAGCCAATTCATTGACTGTTTTGGCAAGACCCACCAAATTCATGCGGTCTGCATTCTTGATCACGGGAACAATGAGGTTTCCGCTTGGCAAGGCTGCAGCCATACCGATGTTGATGTCTTTGCGCTTGATGATGTTGGTTCCGGAAACCGAAACGTTGATCATGGGGAAGTCTTTGATGGCTTTGGCAACAGCTTCAATGAAAATAGGGGTGAAGGTGAAGTTTTCTCCTTCGCGTTTTTTGAAGTCGTTTTTGATGCGGTCACGCCATTTAACAATGGTTGTGACGTCAGCCTCAACATATGAAGTAACGTGTGGTGAAACATGTACAGACATCACCATGTGCTCAGCAATGAGCTTGCGCATGCGGTCCATTTCTATGATTTCGTCACCAGCATTTGCAATGACTACAGGCTCTTTAATTTGAATACCTGCAGACGAAACAGCTGCTGCTGGAGAAGTGCTTGCCGCTGGCGTTGTGTTAGGGGTTGTTTGTGCTGCAGGAGCCTGACGTGAATCTAAAAACGCAAGTACGTCTTTTTTAGTAACGCGTCCTTCCTGGCCTGAACCAGCAATTTGAGCGAGTTCAGCAGCACTAATATTTTCTTTTTGGGCAATTGTTCTGACCAATGGCGAATAAAAACGACCGTCATTGCTTTTGATTGCAGCCGGAGCTTGTGCTTCAAGCGTGCTTGCTGGTGCAGCCGCTGCCTGAGTTGGGGCAGGAGCAGTGTTGTTGCTCGGGGCAGCAGCTGGTGCGCTAGAGGCGCCAGCACCGTCTGTGGAAAGTATGGCAATGACATCGCCAACCTGAGCTACTTGGTCTTTTTCAAATAAAATTTTGATGAGTGTACCCGCAGCTTCTGAAGGGAGTTCGTTGTCTACTTTGTCGGTAGCTACTTCAACTAATGGTTCGTCAATGGCAACAGCATCGCCGATGTTTTTGAGCCAATTAGTGATGGTTGCTTCGGTGACACTTTCACCCATTTTAGGAAGACGAATTTCTATTTCTGCCATTTTCTGTTAATTGATGTCGTTGATGAGTTGCAAAATTAAGCAATTTTGATCAAAATTAGGAAGCTTGCTGATCGAGTAAGCGATAGTTTTTCAGGATTGACTTAAAGTCTGTTTGTGCACTGTAGTTTTTAGTGTAGCGCAAATTTGCTTCTGGCTGATTATCAAGCTTCCAGTAGTATGGTCTAACAATACTTTTCTTCTGGTATTTACGATTGAGTTGATCAACTTGAAGACCCACTAGTGTATATTGCGCATTCAACACACCAAAAATATTCCTGAAAAATTGCTGACGTTGTTTGAAAATCCAACACAAAATCGGACTTAAAATGAGTAAAAAGAGCCCGATGAATAGGTCGAAAATGCGCTTGATTCTTTTGTTGGTAGCTTGTTCTAACGCATCAAAGTGCAGCGTGTAGTAGTCACCGGCCGTATCAATTGAATTACTACCAATCAGATAACTGGTGTCTGGTTGGGCAATTTTGTACTCGAGTTGGGCAGCAGAGGTGGCAACCATGCTACTAATGATTTGCATGCTGCTTAGATCTTTTGCTGAAAAAATAAGTTCATTCAAGCGATGGATTTCAAGCATTTCATCGAGTTGACTATTCTGAATTTGCCCAGTTGCTGTTTGGGTCGCTACTTCAATGTGATGAATGCTTTCAATGTGCGGGTATGTCTGTTCAAGCAAGTTTTTAATCCGTTCAAATTCTGCTTTACCACTCAAAATTCCAAAACGTTTTTTTGGAAAGGCATTGAAGTCTATTTTTCCTTTTTTTATGAGCGTTAAAAGGGCTCTGCTGAAATAAAAAATACCAATAAAGCACGCTGCTCCGAGCAAAATAAAGAGTCTTGAAAATTGCCATTCCTTTGGTAAAAGTGCATAGAAAGCTAGGATGGCTAAAGTGGCAAAAAAGGTACTTTTCCAGATGCGTTTGGCAGGTGTGCCTTTGTCGTAGAGTCCGAGTAACCAAGCGCTGAAAATCCAACAACCAAGGTAAGCAGGCACGAGCCATTGCACCAACCAATCTGGGAATTCAATATGTTTGACTTTCCATTGTGTAGCTAGCCAAATGAGTAAGACAAGATTGCTTACAAAATCAAAAGCTGGCGCAGCACTTTTACTCACAATTCTTTTCAGTAACGAAAGCCCGGCCCGGAGGTATATTGCGACATGAATGGTAGCAGAAAAAATCTTGGCGTAGCGCTTCGAAAAGTGCTTTTGCGCAAAGATGATCATGGCATTGTAGAAAACAAAAACGTAGTTCAAGGAACCTTTTTTCGTGCTCTCGCCTTTGTAATGAATGATTTTTGTTTCGGCAAAGTAGACCACCTTATAGCCACCTTGTTGGATGCGATACGATAAATCGATGTCTTCACCGTACATGAAAAAAGCTTCGTCGAGCAAGCCCACCTGGCTGAGTGCCTCCGCTCGCATGAACATAAAGGCACCGCACAAGACATCTACCTCATGATTTTCGAGTTCATCGAGATACCCAAGGCTATAACGGTTGAAGAATTTTGATTTTGGAAAAATACGAGAAAGCCCAAAAATCTTGTAAAAAGAAACCTCAGGAGTAGGTAGGCCTCTTTTTGATTCGGGCAAAAATCGTCCTCTGCCATCGAGCATCCTGACACCTAAGGCACCGACCTCTTTATTTTGCTCCATGTATTGAAAACACTTTTCAAAAGTATCTTCCTGAACAACGGTATCTGGGTTCAGTAAAAGCACATATTTACCCTTACTTTCAAGGATAGCTTGGTTGTTTGCTTTGGAAAAACCAACATTAACTTTGTTGGCAATGAGCTGAACTTGCGGAAATTTAAATTGCAGCATTTCTTGCGAGCCATCAACACTGTTGTTGTCAACCACAAAAACTTCTGCAGGAATATTTTTTAGAGCGGCGTAAACACTATTTAAGCACTGTTCCAAAAAATTGGAAACATTGTAATTGACAATGACAATACTGAGGTCTAGTGTTCTGTTCTCGATCATTTGTAAGCGATACAAGAAATTTCAATGGAAACATCGAGTGGAAGGCGGCTCACTTGAACGGTTTCTCTGGCAGGAGCTACACCGGTAAAATAGGCTGCGTAAACGGTATTCATGGCTTGAAATTCTTCAAGATTTTTCATGAAGATGCTCACTTTTACAACATCATCTTTTGTGAAGCCAGCCTCGTTTAACAAAGCATCAATGTTTTGTAAAACCCGAGAAGTAGCACTTTCGATATTTTCCATTTCGAGCTGCCCGGTCTGAGGATTTAATGGAATTTGGCCGCTGATATAAAGTTGCCGATCCATGAGGATGGCCTGACTGTAAGGGCCAACCGGAGCAGGTGCGTTTGGAATTTGTATGGCTTTTTTCAATGATGACATTTAGAAACAAGGTTTTACTACTTTTGCAAAGTAACAAAAAACAAGCTAGGTGAGGGTTCTTTTGATTGATTTTTATGACTCATTTACCTTCAATCTTGCCCATTATTTGGAGGCTCTTGAAGTGGAACTAATGACCAAGCGCTATGACGAACTTGTTGCGCAAGATTTTTTGGAACTCAATGCCATTGTTTTGTCTCCTGGTCCTGGGCTTCCAAAGGAAAAGCAAGGATTGTCTGATATTCTGACTGAAAATATTGGAAAAATCCCCATTCTTGGCGTTTGTCTGGGCATGCAAGCCCTGGTGGAGCATTTGGGTGGCTCACTTGAAAATCAACAGCAAGTGAAACACGGAGTTTCGGAACTAATTCAGACGCAAAGTAATAGTTTGCTTTTTAAAAATTTACCGACTCAATTTGAAGTGGGGCTTTATCATTCTTGGATGGTTAAGTGCCCAGAAGATTGGATCACCGCCCACTCAATGAATGGCGTACCAATGGCCATAGAGTTACCTGCATTAAAAGTCTTTGGCGTTCAATTTCACCCAGAATCTATAATGACGCCGCAAGGAAAAAGAATTCTGCAGAATTTTCTCGATATTTGTTCAGAATGAAGGCTTTACAAATTTTAGTTTTTTGCTTTTTCTGCATCCCGTTTATTGGCA